>JAIUNK010000003.1 GCA_020161845.1 Actinomycetota bacterium | reverse complement strand
TCGACGGTCCACACGTCCCGGGCCACCACCAGATCCTGCAGATCTCATGCTGGACGTCCTCGGCGTCAAGCGAGCAGGGCAGTGACCTGGTGGCACCCGGGGTGCATCAGCGCTCCATCGGAGAACGCCGACACGAGAATGGTGGACCAGTGAGCCGCGGACTCGCACAGTTCGGCAACGACCTCTATTCGGGCCAGCGCTCGATCGACTTCGTCGGACGGCGCAAGACCTGGTACGTCGTGTCGTTGGTGCTGTTCCTGCTGGCCGTGCTGGGCCTCGGCGTCCGGCACCTCAACCTCGGCATCGAGTTCACCGGCGGGTCCGATTTCCGGGTCGCCAAGGTCGCCAATCTGGACAACTTCGAGCAGCGGGCCCGCGACGTCATCGCCCGTAGCGGCGGGGCCGAGGGTGCCAAGGTCACTCGGGTCGGCCAGGACACCGTGCGGGTCGAGACGGAGCGATTCGAGGCGGACCAGGCCCAGAGCGTCTCCGGGGCGCTGGCCAAGGAATTCGGGGTACCGGCGGATTCCGTGACGACCAGCGTCATCGGTCCGTCCTGGGGGGCCTCGGTCAGCAAGCAGGCCCTGCAGGCGCTGGCCTGGTTCCTGCTGCTGGTCTCGATCCTGCTGGCGGTCTACTTCCGCACCTGGAAGATGTCGGCCGCGGCGATGGTGGCGCTGTTCCACGACATCTTCATCACCGTCGGGATCTACGCGCTGGCCGGATTCGAGGTCACCCCCGCCTCGATGATCGGCTTTCTGACGATTCTCGGGTACTCCCTGTACGACACGGTCGTGGTCTTCGACAAGGTCCGGGAGAACACCGCCGAGGCGCTCGGCTCGGGCCGGCGGACCTTCTCCGACGCCGCCAATCTGGCCGTCAACCAGACCCTGGTCCGGTCGATCAACACCACCGTCGTGGCGCTGCTGCCCGTCGCCGCGATCCTGGTGACCGGCATCACGGTCATCGGACCCGGCACGCTGACCGACCTGGCCCTGGCCCTGTTCGTCGGGATCGCCGTGGGCGCCTACTCCTCGATCTTCATCGCCACCCCGATGTATGCCCACCTGCGCGAGGGCGAGCCCGAGATGAAGCAGCTCGCGCACCGGGTGCAGCGCCGCCGCGAGAAGGCTGCGGCCAAAGCGGGCAAGGCCGCACCGGAGAGCGGCCCGACCGGCGAGCCGGACGACGCCGCTGCCTCGGATGCCAGCCCCGCCGTTGACTCAGGCGCCGACTCTGGCGCTGACTCTGGCGCTGCGGCGAAGGGGGCGCCGGCGAATGGGGTGCCCGTAGGCGACCTCGAGCGCTCGGCGGCGGAGCAGGATGACGACGTGGTCGACGTCCCGCGCACCGCGACCGGTCGACCGATCCACCCGTCCCTGCAGTCCGGGCCGCGCAACCAGCCCCGGCGTCTCCCGAGGTCGAAACGATGACTGACACCCCTGTCGCCCAACTCGTGCTGGGCAAGCTGCGTGAGATCCCCGACTTTCCCGAGCCGGGCGTGCTCTTCCGGGACTTCACCCCGCTGCTCGCCGACGGATCCGCCCTGGCGGCCGTCGTGGACGACATCGCGGACCGGTATCGGGGCCGGATCGATGCGGTGGTGGGGATCGAGGCTCGAGGGTTCATCCTGGCCACCGCCGTCGCCTACACCCTGGGGGTCGGCTTCGTGCCGGTCCGCAAGGAGGGCAAGCTGCCGCACGACGTCCACGCCGTCAGCTACACCCTCGAATACGGCAAGGCCACCCTGGAGATGCACACCGATGCCCTCGAGGGCACGCCGCGAGTCCTGGTCATGGACGACGTCCTGGCGACCGGCGGCACGGCCGCCGCAGCCTGCGAGCTGGTCGAACGCGCCGGCGGCCAGGTCGTCGCCGTCGAGGTCGTGATCGAGCTGGCCGCTCTGAACGGACGGGCGCCGTTATCGGCGCGCACGGTCAGCGCCATGCTCACCCTGTGACCGCAACCAGCGGCCGGGCGCCTATCATCTGTGCATGAACGCTGCCGAGGCCCCGCGTGGTCGGTTCGGCGCGTCCACCGCCGAACCACCGGCCGACGCGGTGCCCGCTCCGCAGCCAGCCAGCCAGAGCGCGATCGACCCCGGTGAGGGCTCTGGGCGCGGCGGCCGGCTCGCCAAGCCGGAGGAATCCGCACCGACAGCCGCGCTGACTCCAACCGTCAATCCAGCCGTCACTCCCGCAGGCAGCTCAGGGCTGCCTCCCGGGCGAACCGGCACTCCGATCGCCGCCGCCCCGGCACCCTCCCAACCGGACGCGCCGGCCCCCGTCGGCGTGATGCGGACCGCGGCTCCCTCGGGGGCCTCCTCCTCCCGGGTCCGGGCCCGGCTGGCCCGGTTCGGCGGTCCTCGGCATCAGGCGCATCCGGCTCTGGAACCGCTGTTGCGGGTCGTCAAGCAGACCCATCCCAAGGCGGATCTGGCGATCCTGGAGCGGGCCTATGAGGTCGCGGAGCGCGCGCATGAGGGCCAGGTGCGCAAGAGCGGCGACCCCTACATCACGCATCCGCTGGCCGTCACGCTGATCCTCGCCGAGCTGGGTATGACGCCGCCCACGCTGGCGGCTGCGCTGCTGCACGACACGGTCGAGGACACGGCGTACTCCCTGGACACCCTGCGTCATGACTTCGGTGACGAGATCGCGATGCTGGTCGACGGCGTCACCAAGCTGGAGAGGGTCAAATACGGCGAGGCGGCGCAATCCGAGACGGTGCGCAAGATGGTCGTGGCGATGGCCCGCGACATCAGGGTTCTGGTCATCAAGCTGGCCGACCGGCTGCACAATGCCCGGACCTGGAAATACGTCTCCGCGACCTCGGCCGAAAAGAAGGCCAAGGAGACCCTGGAGATCTACGCCCCGTTGGCGCACCGGCTGGGCATGAACACCATCAAGTGGGAGTTGGAGGATCTGTCTTTCGCCACGCTGTATCCGCGTGTGTACGAGGAGATCGTTCGCATGGTGGCCGAGCGGGCCCCAGCCCGCGACGAATATCTGACCCAGGTCAAGCAGCAGGTCTCCGACGACCTTCGGGTGGCCCGGATCACCGGGGTGGTCTCGGGGCGGCCCAAGCACTACTACTCCGTCTACCAGAAGATGATCGTGCGCGGCCGCGACTTCGAGGACATCTACGACCTCGTCGCGGTGCGCGTCCTGGTGGACTCGGTGCGGGACTGCTATGCGGCCCTGGGCGCGATGCACGCGCGATGGAAGCCCATGCCGGGGCGGTTCAAGGATTACATCGCGATGCCCAAGTTCAACATGTACCAGTCGCTGCACACGACGGTCGTAGGCCCCGGCGGCAAACCGGTCGAGATTCAGATTCGCACCCACACGATGCACCGGCGGGCCGAATACGGCATCGCGGCGCACTGGAAGTACAAGGAGGACGGCAAGTCCTCGCGGTCCTCGGCCCGCGACGAGGCCACCGACATGGCGTGGCTGCGCCAACTGCTCGACTGGCAGCGGGAGACCGCCGACCCGGGGGAGTTCCTGGAATCCTTGCGGTTCGAGATCAACACCCGCGAGGTCTACGTCTTCACCCCCAAGGGCGGCGTGATCGCGCTGCCGGCCGGGTCCACTCCGGTGGACTTCGCGTACGCCGTGCACACCGAGGTCGGGCATTTCTGCATCGGTGCCCGCGTCAACGGCCGGCTGGTCCCGCTGGAGTCGGTGCTGGAGAACGGCGACATCGTCGAGGTGCTCACCTCCAAGGCCGACGGCGCCGGACCGTCCCGGGACTGGCTGCTGTTCGTCCGGAGCCCCCGGGCCCGCAACAAGATCCGGCAGTGGTTCAGCAAGGAGCGCCGCGAGGAGGCCATCGACTCCGGCCGCGAGGCCATCGCCAAGGCGCTGCGCAAGCAGAACCTGCCGCTGCAACGACTCATGGGCAGCGAGACGATGAACGCCGTCGTGCAACAGCTGCGCTATGTCGACATCGACAGCCTGTTCGCCGCGGTCGGGGAGGGGCACGTCTCGGCCGCCAGCGTCGTCGAGAAGGTCGTCGCCTCGCACGGTGGGGCGGACGGAGCCAGCGAGGATCTGGCCGAGGCGACCATCCCGGGCCGCGGCCGGCCGCGCAAGGAACAGACGGACCCCGGGGTGCTGGTGGTGGGCGCCACGGATGTGTGGGCCAAGCTGGCGCGCTGCTGCATGCCCGTGCCGGGCGATCCGATCATCGGGTTCGTCACCCGCGGCAGCGGCGTCTCCGTGCACCGCAGCGACTGCACCAACGCCGAAACCTTGACCCAGCAGCCCGAACGGCTCATCGACGTCGAATGGTCGCCGACCGCCGGCAGCCTGTTCCTGGTCGCCATCCAGGTCGAGACCCTCGATCGCAGCGGGCTGCTCTCCGATGTCACGCGGGTGCTCGCCGACCACCACGTCAACATCCTGTCCGCCACCGCGCAAACCTCGCGGGACCGGGTGGCGAGCCTGCGGTTCACCTTCGAGATGGGCGATCCGTCCCACCTGGACCACGTCATCAAGGCGGTCCGCCGCATCGACGGCGTCTTCGACGTGTTCCGCATCAACGGCACGCCGAGGACCTGAGTCAGAACCCGGGGCACGTCGTGCGCCCGGCCGTGAGTCACGGCCGGGCGGCTCTGCTCAGGAGCTGAACTCGGCGAGGCCGCTGCGGGCCTGCGCCAGCCACGCCTCGCGGGCCTCCAGCGCCTCGGTGGCCTTGGCGATCTTGCCGGCATCACCGCCGGCCACGGCCTTCGCCAAGTCTTTCCGCAACCCCTCACACGCCGTCTCCAGCTGTGTCACCAGGCTCTGGGCGCGCGCTGCGACCTCGGGGTTGGTGCGCTGCCATCTGCGGTCCTCGGCCTCCCGGACGGCGGCCTCGACCCGACGCATGGCCTTCTCGATCCGGTCCATGTCGGCGCGAGGGACCTTTCCGGCGGCGTCCCACTTCTCCTGGATCTGCCGGAGGCTGGCCTTGGTCGCCTCCAAGTCCTTGACCGGCACCAGCGCCTGAGCCGCCTTGAGCAACTGCTCCTTGACCTTGAGGTTCTCCGTGAACTCCTCGTTCTCGGCCGCGACCACCTGGTCCTTGGCCGCGAAGAAGCTGTCCTGGGCGGCCTTGAACCGCGCCCACAGGGCGTCGTCGTCGCCCCGCGAGGCCCGCCCGGCCTGCCGCCAGCGGTCCATCAACCGCTTGAAGGCCCCGGCCGTGGGACCCCACTCGGTGCTCTGCGCCAGTCGCTCGGCCTCCTCGACCAGGTCCTCCTTCGCCGAGCGGGCCGCCGACTGGGCGTTGCCCAGCTGGGCGAAGTGCACCCGGCGCAGCTTGTCGAAGCTGTTGCGCGCGGTGGAGAGCCGGTGCCACAGCGCCTGCTCGTTCTCCCGATCCAGCTTGGGGCCGCTCTTCTGGGCCGCCTTCCAGTCGTCGAGAAGCTGCCGCATCTGCGCGCTGCTCGCCTTCCACTGGATCTTCTCCTCGGGCTGCCCGGCGATCTTCTCCGCCGCCTCCACGATCTCCAGCCGGTGGACCCGGGCCGCCTCCCGGGCCGCGGCCCGCTCGGTCGCCTCGACCTGCCGACGCGCCTCCAGGGCCGTGGCGATGTTCTCCACCTTCGCGGCCAGCGCGACCAGGTCGCCGACGGCGCGGAGGTCCTTGGTGCTCTCGCGCAGCTTGGCCAGGGGCTCGGCCGCCTCCTTCGCGGACAGGTCGGTCTGCGTCACGCGCTGCAGCAGCAGATCGGCCTGCGCGTCGACCTCGGCGTACTTGCGGGTGAAGTAGGCCAACGCCTCCTCCGGCGTCGCGCCGGGGTAGGAGCCGACCTCCTTCTCGCCCTCGGGGGTGGTCACGTACACCGTGCCGTCCTCGGCCACCCGACCGAACTCCGAGGATCGCACTCCCGGCACGACCGGATGCAACCGCCCGGCGACCTGAGCCGGCGTCGGCGCGGCGGTCGGCCGGGCCAGGGCTGCCGGCGTCGGGGGACGAGGTCGCATCGCGGCCGGTGACGGCGCTGCGGGAGCGGCCGGCTGGTCGGTCGCCGGGGCGGGGGCCGGGACCTCGGCCGCCTCTACGGCGGATTCGGGGGCGGGCTCGGGGGCCGCCTCCACGGCGGATTCGGGGGCGGGCTCGGGAGCCGGCTCATCGTCCGGCTCGGGCGGCAGGGACGAGGCGTCCGGCGCGGCCACCGGCACGGCGTCCTCGAGTTCGAGGGGCGCTACCGGGAGGGGAGCCGCCGCGTCCGGTCCGCGGACCTGGTCCTCGCCCGGGGCGTTCGGGGCGGCTGCGGGCTGCGAGATCGGCTCGGACACGGGCGGGGCCTTCCTGGTGGACACCGGGTCCCGAATGCGGTGGGGCCCAGCTCAAAGTGGCGTGCCTGCACCTTAACCAATGCACCCGCGTCCCCGGGAGAGGGTTGCCACCAGGCGGTTCAGTTCGTCGCCAGGCTCGGCTGCACGCCGTGCCAGGGCACCCCCACTAGGCTGTCCGGGTGCTGGTCATCGGATTCCCCGCCGCGTCGTTCGGCACCAACTGTTTTCTCGTCGCTGCGGCGCAGGGCGAGGAGTGTCTCATCATCGACCCTGGCATCGGGGTGGCCGAGCGGGTGACCGAACTCGTGACGCAGTTCCGGCTCCGGCCCGCCGCCGTGCTCCTGACTCATGGGCACATCGACCACACCTACTCCGTGACGCCCGTCTGCGGCGCGCACGGGGTGGCGGCGCACATTCACGGGGCCGACCGCTACCGGCTCAGCGACGCGCTCGCCCGCGTGGATCCGGAGCTGTTGTTCATGCTCGGCCAGCAGTTCGGCAAGCCTGCCACCTGGCGCGATCCCGACGATGTGGTCGAGTTCGGCTCCGGTGTCGACCTGTTCCTGGCGGGCTTGACCGTGCACGCGATCCACGCGCCCGGTCACACCGAGGGTTCGGCCATGTTCCGGCTCGACGGCGTGCCGGACGCGATCGGGGCCGACTCCGGCCTGGAGGCCACCCTGATCGCCGGGGATGTGCTCTTCGCCGGCGGCATCGGCCGGACCGATCTGCCGGGCGGCTCGGACGCGGACATGACGACCAGCCTGCGCGATACGGTCCTCACCCAGCGCGACGAGACACTCGTCCTGCCGGGCCACGGGCCGGCCACGACGATCGGCCGGGAACGGGCGGCCAACCCCTTCCTGCAGCACCTCTGAACGGGACCCGAGCACATGAGCCAGCAGAAGATCACCCCCCTGTCCGGATTCCCGGAATGGCTGCCGGAGCAGCGGATCGTCGAGCAACTCGTGCTCGACGTCGTTCGGGACACCTTCGAACTGCACGGCTTCGCCGGCATCGAGACCCGCGCCGTGGAACCGGTGCAGCGGCTGCTCGGCAAGGGCGGCGACGCGGACAAGGAGATCTACGGCGTCACTCGGCTGGCCGCCCGGGCGAGCCAGCGCGATGAGGCGGACGACGACCTCGGGCTGCACTTCGATCTGACCGTGCCATTCGCCCGTTATGTGCTGGAGAACGCCGGGAAGCTGCAGTTCCCGTTCCGCCGCTACCAGATCCAGAAGGTCTGGCGCGGGGAGCGACCGCAGGACGGCCGGTTCCGCGAGTTCATCCAGGCCGACATCGACATCATCGACGCCGGGGACCTGCCGTTCCATTACGAGGTGGAGCTGCCGCTGGTGATCGCGGACGCGTTCGCCCGGATCCCGATGGGTCCGTTCCGGATCCAGGTCAACAACCGGAAGATCCCCGAGGGCTTCTACCTGGGGGCCGGCATTCCCGCGGCGGACATCGTGACGGTCCTGCGCATCGTCGACAAGCTCGACAAGGTCGGTCCCGACGCATGCACCGAGATGCTGCTGGCGGCCGGCCGCACCCCCGAGCAGGCGCGGTCCGCCCTGGCGCTCGCGGAGATCTCGGCCCCCGACGGCTCGTTCGCCGACCGGGTCCGGGCCCTGGGGGTGTCCCACCCCACCCTGGATGCGGGTCTCGCCGAACTGACGGCCGTCGTCGAGGCCGCCGCCGAGCATGCTCCCGGCCTGCTCGTGGCGGACCTCAAGGTAGCCCGGGGGCTGGATTACTACACCGGGACGGTCTACGAGACGCAGTTGGTCGGGCAGGAGTCCTACGGCTCGATCTGTTCGGGCGGTCGCTACGACGCCCTGGCCAGCGACGGGCGCACGACGTACCCGGGGGTGGGCATCTCGATCGGGGTCTCGCGCCTGGTGGCCAAGCTGATGCCGAGTCTCGTCGCGACCCGACGTACCCCCTCGGCGGTGCTCGTCTCCCTCGCGGCGGAGGCAGACCGCCCGGGCGCCATGCGGGTGGCCGCGGCGCTGCGCTCGCGCGGGGTGCCCTGCGAGGTGGCGCCGGCGGCGGCCAAGTTCGGCAAGCAGATCCGGTTCGCGGATCGGCGCGGGATCCCCTACGTGTGGTTCCCGGAGTGGACCGACGGCGAGGGGGTGCGGCACCCGCACGCGGTCAAGGACATCCGCACCGGCGATCAGGTCGCCGCGGACCCCGAGAGCTGGACCCCGCCCGCGCTCGACCTACGGCCGCGGGTCGTACCGGTCGGCTGACAGCCCGACCGAGGCGAGTTCCAGCGCGGCGAGGCGCCGGATCACCCGCGCATCCCCGCGGCGCCAGGCCGCCGCCGGGTCGGGGTCGATCCGGGCCAGGGCGGGCAGGGGGCAGCGAGCGAGGGCCCGCAACGCGAACAGGTCCAGGTCGGCCGCCGAGCCTGCCAGGTGGCGCGCCGCGGCGGCCCGGCGCGCGAACCGGCTCCGAGCCCACAGCCAGGGCACCAGGACGACCAGGATCGGCAGGAGCGCCGTCAGGGTGGCGCCCACCAGGGCGAGCCGCTCGACCCCGGTGATGAAATCCGCGGCCGCGCGGTCGACATCCGTGGTGGCGCCCGAGAGCGGGTCGAGGGCGATGCGGAGGCGGTCGCCGACCAGCGGTACGTCGTCCAGGCGCGCCTTGGTCTGGTCCAGCCCGTCGTCGACGCGATGGGAGGCATAGCGCAGACCGTACGCCGGGCGGGTCAGCTGCAGCACGGTGGCATGAACCCAGCGCGCGGCCAGCAGCCAGAGCACGACCCACCCCAGGACGAACAGATCCGCAGCGACCTGACGGGCCCGCCAGGCGGGCGTTACGGCGTACCAGGGCACGGGGGACCTCCACGGTGGTTGACGGGGTGGCATGCCCCGCGACGACGTTACCCGGGGTGGCCGGTCGGCACACTCAACCAGTGTGATTGAGATCACAAAGACGCCGCCGACGGATCGTTCGTTCTGTGAGGTGGGCCAGATAAACGGGCCCACTGCCGCGCCAATTGCCTTGCCCACCGGGGCTTTCCCCGATGTCCCGACATCCCGCCACGATGCCGTCCGGTCGGCCTGTCGCGGCCCGCTCGGACCCTGGCCGGCCGCGTCGGCGGACTCCCGGTGCCGACCGCCGGAACGGACATGACATATTTCTCGATGAGTAGGACGATCGACCGACTAGCCGGGGGGCTGGCCAATCAAGGGGGAACCACGGTGACAGCAGACGAGCCGCTGGCACTCGACGTCGGAATGCGGATGTGGCTGGATCATCTGCGCGTCGAGAAGGGTGTCGCGCGCAACACCATGCTGTCCTATGGTCGCGATCTTCGTCGCTACAAGGAGTTCCTGGCCCGCCGGGGGGTCGCGGACATGCGCGAGGTCACGCAAGATGACGTGACGGCGTTCCTGATGGAACTTCGCGACGGCGGGGAGGGTCGCGTGCCACTGTCGGCGGCCTCGGCCGCGCGCTCGCTGGTGGCGGTGCGGGGGCTGCACCGGTTCCTGCATGCCGAGGGGTGCACGCCGGGCAATCCCGGCGCCGACGTCGCCCCGCCGCGTCCTGTGCAGCGGCTGCCGAAGGCGATCAGCACCGAAGAGGTGGAGCGGCTGCTCGCGGCCGCCAGCGTGGGCGACACGCCCGTCTCGCTCCGCGATCGGGCGCTGCTGGAACTGCTCTACGGTTCGGGAGCCCGGATCAGCGAGGCCGTCGGCCTGGATGTCGACGACGTCGACGTCAACTCGGGATCGGTGCGGCTGCGGGGCAAGGGCGGCAAGGAGCGGGTGCTGCCGCTGGGGCAGTACGCCCGCGAGGCCCTGGCGGGCTACCTGGTGCGGGGCCGTCCCCAGCTGACCCGGGAAGGTGGCGGCGGCGGGGGAGCAGCGGTCTTCCTCAACCAGCGCGGCGGGCGCCTGTCCCGGCAGAGCGCCTGGGCGCTGCTGCAGAGCGCGGCCGAGCGGGCCGGCCTGAAGAACTCGGTGAGCCCGCACACCCTGCGGCACTCGTTCGCCACGCACATGCTGGAGGGCGGAGCCGACGTGCGCATCGTCCAGGAGCTCCTGGGCCATGCCTCGGTCGCCACCACCCAGATCTATACCCTCGTCACGGTCCAACATCTGCGCGAGGTCTACGCCCAGACCCACCCGCGCGCCCGCTGAGCAGAATTCGTCGGCCGCCCGGGTTGATATCCTCGCGGGTGACGATCGGCGCGATGTCGACCGTCCCCCACGACCGAAGGGCCGATCATGAGCTCCGAGGCAGTCGACCTCGACACGGACGCCGGCGACGCCCTGCTCCCCGAGCACCTTCCCGGATCCGAGTCGATCGCCCTCGGCCCCACCGGGCGGCCGATGCCGACCTTCCCCCAGCCGGCGCCGTTGCACGGGCACGGCCCGGCCCGGGTGATCGCGATGTGCAATCAGAAGGGTGGGGTCGGCAAGACCACCACGACGATCAACCTGGGTGCGGCGCTGGCCGAGCTCGGCCGCAAGGTGCTGCTCGTCGACTTCGATCCGCAAGGCGCCCTTTCGGTGGGGCTGGGAATCCGCACCCACGACCTCGACATCACGGTCTACAACCTGCTCGTCGAGCGTGGTCACGACATTCACGACGTGCTGGTGCACACCCGGGTGCCGGGCCTGGACGTCGTCCCGGCCAACATCGACCTGGCGGCTGCCGAGGTGCAGCTGGTCGGGGAGGTGGCGCGCGAGATGGTGCTGGCGCGCACGTTGCGTCCGGTGCTGGATGAGTACGACGTGATCCTCATCGACTGCCAGCCGTCGCTCGGCCTGCTGACGGTCAACGCGCTGACCGCCGCCCACGGGGTCGTCATCCCCCTGGAATGCGAGTTCTTCGCGATGCGGGGTGTGGCGCTGCTGGTCGAGACCATCGACAAGGTCTGCGATCGCCTTAACCCTCGACTTCAGCTCGATGGCATTCTCGCCACCATGTACGACGGCCGCACGCTGCACAGCCGCGAGGTGGTCCGCAGCGTGGTCGACCACTTCCAGGAGCGCGTCTTCCACACGGTCATCAGCCGGACGGTGAAGTTCCCCGACGCGACGCTCGCCGCCGAACCGATCACGGCGTACGCCCCGGGCACCGCCGCCGCGGAGTCCTACCGGCAGCTAGCCCGCGAGCTGATCTCGCGCGGGGGTGCCGCCTGACCGCGGCCGACCCGCCGCAGGAGCGCCTCACCCCAGGGGGCGTCCTGACCCGCCGGGGGTCGAGTTCCCCGTTCGAGGTGCACCTGGAGCAATTCGACGGACCCTTCGACCTGCTCCTGGGATTGATCGGGAAACACCGCCTGGACGTCACCGAGATCGCCCTCGCCGCGGTCACCGACGAGTTCATCGCCCACCTGCGGGCCCAGCAGGGCGAGGGCGGCGACTGGGATCTCTCCGAGACCACCGAGTTTCTGCTGGTCGCCGCCACGCTGCTCGATCTCAAGGCCGCGCGACTCCTGCCGCGACTGGATGGCGAGGACGAAGACCTGGAGCTGATCGAGGCCCGCGACCTGCTGTTCGCCCGGTTGCTGCAATACCGGGCCTTCAAGGAGGTCGCGGCGGTCTTCGCCGGGCGCATGGAGACCGTGGGGCGGGTGGTGCCCCGGCTCGCCGGGCTCGACGAACGCTTTGCCGGGCTCCTGCCGGAACTGCACCTCGGGATCGACCCGGACCGGTTCGCCCGGCTGGCCGCCCTGGCGATGATTCCCAAACTGCCCCCGACGGTCGGCCTGGCGCACCTGCATGCCGCGAAGGTCAGCGTGCGCGAACAATCCGTGCTGGTGACGGCGACGTTGCGGGCGGCCGGAACCATCGCCTTCCGCGAGCTGGTCGCGGACGCGGACTCGACGTTGGTGATCGTCGCCCGCTTTCTGGTCGTGCTGGAGCTGTTCCGCGATGGCGCCGTCGACGTCGTCCAGGGTGAATCGCTGGGACCGCTGACCATTCGGTGGACCGCCACCGACGACGCCGCGGTGGAGGCGGCGCTGCAGGACCGGTTGGCGACGGAGTACGACCTGCCGGACGACTCGGATCAGGCGCCGGACGACGGCGGGGTCCCGTCGGAGGCCACCGGGTCGGCCGGGGCCGGCGATGCCGCGGAGCCCGAGCGCTCGGGAGTGGGGGAGGGCGAGCATGACTGATCCGAACGAGTCCGTTTCCGACGAGGCGGTGTCGGACGAGCCGGTTTCGGAGGAGTCGGTGTCGGACGAGCCGGTTTCGGACGAGCCGGTGTCGGACGAGGCCAGTGTCGACGTGTGGCAGCTCCCCGGCGGTCCCCGGGCGGCCCTGGAGGCCGTGCTGATGGTGGTCGAGGAGCCGGTCAGCGAGCAAGACCTCGCCGGCGTTCTCGAGCTGCCCGACGGGCAGGTCCGACGGCTGCTGTTGGACCTGGCCGAGGAGTACGACCGGGACCGGCGCGGCTTCGCCCTGAGATTCGTCGGCGGCGGGTGGCGGTTCTATTCGCGGCACGATTACGCGCCCCTGGTGGAGCGGTTCGTGCTGGATGGTCAGCGGGCCCGGCTGTCCCAGGCGGCGCTGGAGACGCTCGCCGTGATCGCCTACCGCCAACCGGTCTCGCGAGCCCGGGTCGGTGCCGTTCGCGGGGTCAACGTGGACGGCGTGGTGCGCACGTTGCAGACCCGCGGCCTGATCCACGAGGTGGGGACCGACCCGGAGCACGGGGCCGTGCTGTATGGCACCACCGACTATTTCCTGGACCGGCTGGGGATCGGCTCGCTGGATGAGTTGCCGCCGCTGGCGCCGTATCTGCCGGACGCAGACCTGATCGAAGAGATCGCACGGGAGGGTGGGGCATGAACAGCGCAGGTCGAGATGGCGCGGGGCGCGGCCGACGGCCGAGAGCGGGCGAGGGGGCGCCACGCTCGAGGGGCGCGGGCCGGCCGCGGTCGGCGTCGGGCGGCGGTGGCCGCGCCTCCCGGAGCCTGGGCAACACGCCGGCGCCGGCGCGGCCGCAGCGGCCGGCGGTGGCTCCGCCTGAGGTGGACGTCCACGATCCCGACGGGGTGCGCCTGCAGAAGCTCCTCGCCGACGCGGGGGTAGGGAGCCGCCGGGCCTGCGAAAACCTCATTACTAACGGTCGAGTTGAGGTCGATGGTCAGATCGTCACCGAGCTCGGCGTACGGGTTGATCCGGTCGGATCGGTCGTCCGCGTCGACGGCGAACGCATCGTGTTGGATCCGGGCCGCGTCTACCTCGCCCTGAACAAGCCGCTCGGCGTGGTGTCGACGATGAGCGACGATCGCGGTCGGCCCTGCGTGGGTGATCTTGTCCAGGGGCGCACCGAGCGGCTGTTCCACGTGGGTCGGCTGGACACCGACACCGACGGCCTGCTCCTGTTGACCAACGACGGGGAACTGGCCAACCGGTTGCAGCACCCGTCGTACGGCGTGCCCAAGACCTACATCGCCACCGTGCCCGGACCGGTGGCGCGCGATGTGGGACGCACCCTGCGCGCGGGGGTGGACCTCGCCGACGGCAGGGTGGCCGTGGACGGCTTCCGCCTCATCGACTCCCTGCCGGGTCGGGCCATCGTCGAGGTGGTCCTGCACGAGGGCCGCAAGCACGTCGTACGGCGCCTGCTGGAGGCGGTGGGACACCCCGTCGAGACGCTGACCAGGACCAACGTGGGTCCGGTGCGAATCGGGGACCTCAAGCCCGGCAAGACGCGGCCGCTGAACGGCAAGGAGATCGCGGAACTGTACCGGGCGGCCGGGCTGTGAGCTCTGCTGGCACCCCAGCCGGGAAGCCGAACGGCGCCCCTGCGACGACCCCCCCGGCCGCTGGGCCGCAACGGCAGGTCCGGGTGGTCGGCACCGGCCTGATCGGGACGAGCATCGGCCTGGCCCTGGTCCGGGCGGGACAGGACGTGACGTTGGCGGACCCCTCGCCCACCGCGGCCGCCCTCGCCCGAGATCTCGGCGCCGGCCGACTCGCGGAGCCGGACGACGTGCCGGACCTCGTGGTGGTGGCCGCCCCACCGGATGTGGCCGCGGCCGTGGTCGTGGAGCAGCTCGCGGCCTGGCCGCAGGCGGTCGTCACCGACGTGTCCTCGGTCAAGTCCGCCATCCTCGCCGGGGTCGTCCGGGCCGCCGCGGCGCGGCAGCTGCCCCCGGCGGCGCTGGCGCGGTACGTCGGCGGGCACCCGATGGCGGGACGCGAGCGCAGCGGCGCCGTCGCCGCGCGGGACGACCTGTTCGAGGGCCGGCCCTGGGTGATCTGCGCGCATCAGGGGACCACCCCGGCGGCCGTCGAGGCCGTCACGTGGCTGGCCCGACGCGCGGGGGCGGCGGTCGTCGAGATGCCGCCCGAGCAGCACGACGTGGCGGTGGCGTCGGTGTCGCATGCGCCGCAGGTGGCGGCCAGCCTGGTGGCGGCTCGGTTGCGGGACCTCTCGGTCGACGCGGTGGGACTGGCCGGCCAGGGGATCCGCGACGTGACCCGCATCGCCGACAGCGATCCCGCGTTGTGGACCCAGATCCTGGCCGGCAACGCCGGCGCCGTCGCCGATGTCCTCCAGGCTCTCCAGGAGGACCTCGCCGGGGTGCTTGAGGCCCTGCGCGATCTGTCGGTCGACCCGGAGGTGGCCCACGGCGCCCGGGCCGTGTTGGCGCGCTGCGTCGCCGCGGGGCAAGTCGGGCGGGCCCGCATCCCCGGCAAGCACGGCGCGGCGCCGACTCAATACGGGGTGGTCACGGTGGTCGTGCGTGACGAGCCGGGCACGGTGGCGCGCCTCCTGGCGGACGTGGGAGCCGCCGGGGTCAACATGGAGGACCTGCGCATCGAGCACCAGCTGGGCCGCAAACGCGGCGTCGTGGAGGTGTTCGTGATCCCGAGCGCGGTGCAACCGTTGTCCGAGGTGCTTCGGGGTCTGGGCTGGGCGGTGCACGAGTCCTCCGTCCAGGGCGGCGCCGCCGGCGCCGGATAGGCTGGCTGGCCGTGAGCCAGGCCCCGATCCCACCTGCCCAGACCCCCCCGGCCCAGACTCCACCGGGGCGATGCGTCGGCCGCGCCGGTGCGCAGCCGCCCGCCGATGCTGAACCGCTCGGCCCCGGGCTGGTCGTCGCGATCGACGGCCCCTCTGGGTCGGGCAAATCCAGCGTGTCGCGCCAGGTGGCGCTGCGCCTCGGGCTGGCCTACCTGGACACCGGGGCGATGTATCGGGCCCTGGCCTGGTGGTGCACCGACCAGGGTCTCGACCTGTCCGACGGCGCGGCCGTGGCGTCGGCCGCGCGAGGGCTTCCGCTGGTCATGGGGACCGACCCGGCGGCACCGACCGTCCGGGTGGCCGGGCTGGACATCGGGGCGGCCATTCGAGAGAGCGCGATCTCCAGCGTGGTGTCCACCGTGGCGACCAACCTGGCGGTCCGCGCCGAACTGGTCGCCCGGCAGCGGGCGTCCATCGTCGCGGCGTCCGCCGGCTCCGGGATCGTCGCCGAGGGCCGCGACATCACCACGGTGGTCGCGCCGGATGCCGACGTGCGGATCCTGCTGGTCGCCAGCGAGGCCGCGCGGCTGCGGCGCCGCGCCGTACAGCTGCTCGGGGCGGCCGGTTCGGAACGCGCGGAGCAGATGCGCGACGAGGTGGTACGCCGTGACCGCGACGACTCGACCGTGGCGGCGTTCACCGAGCCGGCCGCGGGGGTCACCCTGCTGGACACCTCGGACCTGGACTTCGAGGGGTCCGTGCACGCTGTCCTCGACCTCGTGGCCGGCCGGCAGCGCTAGGAAAGCACTGATTTCGGCCGGTGAGGGCGAGATGATCCGGGTCGGTCGCCGCTGGCTGAGGCGAAACGCGGTGCCGGCACCCCCTTTCGCCTCAACGTCTGGGGCCTGAGCCACACCTGGGACCTTGACCGGTCGACGCTCGACCAGGCCCACGCTGAGTCCGCCCAATGCTTGTGGTCGTTCGTCACCCGCGGTTATCCACAGTGCGACCGTTCGTGACCTGCCCTTTTGGCACCATGGTGCCAAAAGGGCAGGTCACGAACGGTCGGTGTGGCCGGATGCTGTCGAGTGCCCCTGGGGCGATGTTCCCAGCGGCACGAACAACGACAGGAGCCCTGCCATTTCGAGGGGTTCCGCCCCGGCGGCCCAACCACCCCAGCCCTGCCCGGCCCAGGGCACCGCCGATCTACGTCACCACCAGAAAACCAGCGCGTCCTAGACCGCCCGGGTCGGCGTCGGTCGCACCGGGCAGAATGGGACGCCTGCCCGGTGCCACCATCCGCCAGAAACGAGGACGACGTGAACGAGGCCCAGCCCGACGCCGAGACGAGTTCGGTCCATCCCGAACCAGCTCCCGGCGACGACGCCGCCGACGGACGCCCCGATCCTCGGCCAGACGAGGACGAGGCCGTGGCCGTGGCCCTGCTGGCCGGCCTGGAGGACTTCGAACTGGAGGACGAGGACCGCGCGCTGCTGACGATTCCGATGCGCGATGGCGCCGATCCGGACGACCTCACCGAGGTGCCCGTGGTCGCGATCATCGGCCGGCCCAACGTGGGCAAGTCCACCCTGGTCAATCGCATCATCGGACGTCGTGAGGCGGTCGTGGAGGACGTGCCCGGCGTGACCCGGGACCGGGTCGCCTACGACGCGGAGTGGGCGGGTCGGCGCTTCACCCTCGTCGACACCGGCGGTTGGGAGGTCGATGCCAGCGGCATCCACCTGCGCGTCGCCGAGCAGGCCGAAGTCGCGATCGAGCTGGCCGACGCTGTGCTGTTCGTCGTCGACGCCGTGGTGGGGGCGACCGACACGGACGAGGCCGTGGTGCGTCTGCTGCGGCGCGCCGGGCGGCCCGTGGTACTGGTCGCCAACAAGGTCGACGATCAGCGCGGCGAGGCCGACGCGACCGCGCTGTGGAATCTCGGGCTGGGGGAGCCGTTCCCGGTCTCGGCGCTGCACGGCCGCGGAACGGGCGATGCGCTCGACGCGCTCCTGGCCGTGCTCCCGCAACGCTCGGCCATCGCCGGTGCCTACTCCCGCGGCGGCCCGCGGCGCGTGGCCCTGGTGGGTCGCCCGAACGTCGGCAAGTCGAGTCTGCTCAACAAGCTCGCGGGCGCCGAGCGGGTCGTCGTGGACGACGTCGCCGGCACCACCCGCGACCCCGTCGACGAGGACGTCGAGATCGGCGGCAAGACCTGGCGGTTCGTGGACACCGCCGGCATCCGACGGCGCGTCCACCAGGCGCGCGGAGCCGACTTCTACGCCTCCCTGCGGACCCAGACCGCCCTGGAGAAGGCCGAGGTCGCGGTCGTGCTCGTCGATGCCGGCGACTCGATCGCCGAACAGGATGTGCGCGTCGTCCAACAGGTCATCGAGGCCGGTCGAGCCCTGGTGATCGCCTACAACAAGTGGGACACCCTGGACGAGGAGCGGCGCTACTACCTGGAGCGGGAGATCGAGCGCGAGTTCGTCCAGGTGCCCTGGGCGCCGCGGGTCAACATCTCGGCGCGGACCGGTCGGCACACCGACAAGCTGGTTCCGGCGTTGGAGACGGCGCTGGAGTCCTGGGACACGCGGGTGCCGACCGGGCGCCTGAATGCCTTCCTCGGTTCGGTCGTGGCAGCTCACCCGCACCCCGTCCGCGGTGGCAAGCAGCCTCGGATCCTGTTTGCCACGCAGGCCTCGACGAGGCCGCCGCGGTTCGTGATCTTCGCCAGCGGCTTCATCGAGGCCGGCTACCGGCGGTTCCTGGAGCGTCGCCTGCGGGAGGAGTTCGGCTTCGTCGGCTCGCCGATCGAGATCTCGGTGCGCGTGCGAGAGAAGCGCCGGCGCAACGGCTGACCGGGGCCTCGGAGCGGGCCGCCGGGGATTCGTGTGGCACCGCATCGGTGCGGTAATCTCGGTGTCGCTTCAGCCCAGCCCCCGCCGGGGTCAAGCCGGGGTGACCGGGACGTGGCGCAGTTTGGTAGCGCACTTGACTGGGGGTCAAGGGGTCGCAGGTTCAAATCCTGTCGTCCCGACGGTCGAACGACGCGAGGGTGGACCCGGGCTGCCGGGTCCACCCTTTGTGGTGTCTGGGTCCGTCAGCGCCCGTCAGCGCCCGTCAGCGCCCGTCAGCGCTCTGGCGGCCGGCCCGCGCCGTTGCGGCGACAACGTAGGCTCGGAGCCGTGCCCGAACGGACCGACCCGGCCTTGGCACCGTCCGACCGCGTCTGGACGGTGCCCAATGCCCTGTCCTTCGCCCGGCTGCTCGGCGTGCCGCTGTTCCTCTGGCTCATCCTGCGTGGCGAGGACGGCGCGGCGCTGCTGGTGGTGGTGCTCTCGGGGGTCACGGACTATCTCGACGGCCAGATCGCCCGGCGCACCAGGACGGTGACCCGGTTGGGACAGATCCTCGACCCGCTCGCCGACCGGCTCTACATCGTGACGACCCTGGTGGGCCTGGTGGTCCGCGGCGTCGTGCCGCTGTGGTTCGCGGCGGCGCTGGGCCTGCGCGATGTGATCGGCGCGGTGCTCGTGCAGCGGGTGCGCCGCGCCGGCTATCGCGGATTCCCGGTGCACTTCGTCGGCAAGGCCGCGACGTTCAACCTGCTGTACGCCTTCCCATTGCTCCTGCTCGCGCAGTGGCGTCCGGACTGGGCCGGCGGGGCGCTGCCGATCGCGTGGGCGTTCGCCCTGTGGGGGGTCTTGCTCTATTGGTTGGCCCTGATCATGTACGTCGTCCAGGCGCGGGACATGCTGGCTGCGCCCCGGCCCGCACCGAGCTCAGCCGGGTGAGCGCATCGACCTGGTCGAACTCGTTGCACGGCCGATGGGTCGCACCTAGTCTCGAGGCGGCCGATCCCCGGGTGGCCCGATATCGTCGGATGCCACGACGGGACTCCCGAACGGGGCCGATGCGGCCGACAGGCGACTCACGAGGAGCGAGATGAGCGAGCTGGAATACCCCCAGGAGCTGCGGTACACCTCTGACCACGAATGGGTCAGGGCGGGCAATGGGGACACGGTCCGCGTCGGGATCACGAGCTTCGCTCAGGACGCGCTGGGCGACGTCGTCTACGTGAGCCTGCCCACCGCCGGTGACGCTGTGAGCGCGGGCGATTCGTGTGGCGAGATCGAGTCGACCAAGTCCGTCAGCGACGTGTTCAGCCCGCTGACGGGAGAGGTGACGGCCGTCAATGCCGCGCTCGACGCGACCCCGGAGCTGGTGAACTCCGACCCGTATGGCGAGGGGTGGATGTTCGAGATGACCGTGGCCGATCCGGCGCAGCTGGAGGAGCTCATGGACGTGGACAGCTACACGGCGCAACTGTCTTGAGCCGGGCGGCCGGGCCGGTCCCACGAGATCCGGTCCCGGCCGGGGTCGGCCATCGGCTACCCTTAGGCTCCACTCGGCGTCGAGGCTTGACTGCAGGCCTGCCCGATCTTCCCCCTGATGAAAGTAGGTGAGGACGGTGAGCGACCGTCCCCGCGAGAACGAACCTCGCCGGCAGGATCCGTCGACGATGCGCTTCACGGGGCTCGCGGACCTGGAATCGCACGTGGAGATGGACCGGGGTCTGACGACGGAGGACCACGACACCATCGACGCCCTGCGCCCTGGCACCGCGCTGCTCCTGGTCTTGCGGGGCCCCAACGCCGGGGCCCGGTTCCTGCTCGACGCGCCGCTGACGACGGTGGGACGCCACCCGGACAGCGACATCTTCCTGGACGACGTGACCGTCTCGCGCAAACATGCCCAGTTCGAGCAGGAGGGCGAGGCCTTCCAGGTGCGGGACGTGGGCTCGTTGAACGGCACGTATGTCAACCGGGAGCGCATCGAGCGCATCGGGCTACGCACCGGCGACGAGGTCCAGATCGGCAAGTTCCGGTTGGTCTTCTACACGGCGTCGCGGCACGACGGCTGATCGTGGCCGACACCCCACCGGCGGGCCGCCTCACGATCGGGGGTGTGCTCGTCCGGTTGAAGCCGGAGTTCCCCGACATCAGCATCTCCAAGATCCGCTTCCTGGAAGCGGAGGGCCTGCTCGCCCCCGGGCGGACGGCATCGGGATATCGGGTATACACCGACAAGGACGTCGATCGGCTGCGCTACGTCCTCACCGCCCAGCGGGAGCGGTTCTGGCCCCTGAAGGTCATCCGGGAAGCCCTCGATGCGATGGACCGCGGCCTGGAGGCGCCACCCCCGCAGCAGTCCCGCGCGCACGTCCCGGCGGTGCCGGCCGACTCCGACGTACCCTCCAGTGACTACTTCAGCGCTGATCTGTCCACGCTGCGCCTCACTGCCGAGGAGGTCTCCCGCAGCAGCGGCCTCGACTCCTCGACCCTGGCTGCACTGGTGACCTATGGACTGCTGCGGCCCGACGCGGAGGGCCTGTTCGACGCCGCCGCGCTGCCGATCGCGGCTTCGGCGGCCGCGCTGGCGTCGTACGGCATCGAAGCGCGCCATCTGCGGCCGTTCCGGACGGCCGCGGACCGCGAGATCGGTCTCGCCGACCAGGCGCTGGCGCCGCTGCGCGGCCGGCGGGACGAGCGGGCCGATCAGCTTCGGGCGGATCTGCTGCATCACTGTCTCGGCCTGCACGCCGCTCTTGTCAAGGCCGGACTGTCGCAGCGCTGAGGCGGGTGTCGCGCCCGGCCCGCCGCGAGACGGTCGCGATGCGGGGGTAGCGACTCCGGCGGCGGCACGTATCGTAGATCACGTGAAGGATCTCGATGTCCTCGGTGTCCGCGTGGAGATGCCCACGAACCAACCCATCGTCCTGCTGCGGGAGCGCGAAGGCGATCGCTACCTGCCGATCTGGGTGGGGGCCGCGGAGGCGGCGGCCATCGCCTACGCCCAGCAGGGAGTGGTCCCGCCCCGGCCGCTCACGCACGACCTGATGGTCGACGTTCTCAAAGCCCTCGGTCACGCCCTGGCGGAGGTTCGCATCATCGAACTGCGGGACGGGGTGTTCTTCGCCGCGCTGGTGTTCGACAACGGCGTGGAGGTGAGTTCGCGCACCTCGGATGGCATCGCCCTCGCGTTGCGCACGGGAGCGCCGATCCGCGCCGGTGAGGCCCTGATCGAGGAGGCCGGCATCGCGGTCGCCGACGACGAGGACGACGAGGTGGAGCGGTTCCGCGCCTTCCTGGACCAGGTGTCGGCGGAAGACTTCGACCAACCGGACGAGACCACGTAGCACGGTCGGGAACCCCGCAAGGAAAGCATAAGGGTTAAGTTTAGGGTTATGGCGAAATCGGTGACGCGATCGCGTCGGCGTGTCGCGGCTGGGGTCGTTGACCTCGGGTCCACACGCTCGTACGGTCGCACTAACACCGCAGGTCGTGGGCGGTCCCGGGGACTCTCCGGGACGACGAGGCTCCGCGAGGCGGCGGGGCCAGGCAGGACGTGTCGCGGGCGGTCCGCGGTGCGGAGCTCGACCGGAGACGGCCGGGCGGAGTCGTGAAGGAGGGGCCGTGGGCCCTACGAACGAAGCGAAGAGCGGGCGTCCGGCCGGCTCCGCGCAGGGTGTCCTGTTCGACGACGACCTGCCCAAACTCGACGCCACCGCGGGATACCGCGGCCCGACCGCCCAGCGCGCGGCCGGCATCACCTATCGTCAGCTCGACTACTGGGCCCGCACGGGCCTGGTGGAGCCCTCGATTCGCGGCGCGGCCGGGTCGGGCTCGCAGCGGCTCTACGGCTTCCGAGACGTGCTGGTCCTCAAGGTCGTCAAGCGGCTGCTCGACACCGGGGTCTCGCTGCAGCAGATCCGGGTCGCCGTGGAGCACCTGCGGGAGCGGGGGGTCGACGACCTGGCGCAGATCACGCTGATGAGCGATGGCGCCTCGGTCTACGAGTGCACCTCCACCGACGAGGTGATCGACCTCGTCCAAGGGGGCCAGGGCGTGTTCGGCATCGCCGTCGGCCGGGTCTGGCGCGAGGTGGAGGGCGAGCTCGCCCACCTGCCGACCGAGCACCTGGAGGACGAGACCGACGCCGTCGAGCACGAGGGTGACCAGCTCGCTCAGCGGCGGCGCGCACGGCGTACCGGCTGATCCGGGGGGTCGCTGTGCGGCCCGCCGGTCGGTGCTAGCCTGGCGATCGCCGCCACGTCGCGCGGGAGAGCCCCTGTCGGAATGACACGACCGAGCAGGGCGCCGAAGGGGCAAGAATCCCCACAACCTCTCAGGCACCAGGACCGGGCGACTAGGCACCTTGGAACCGCTGCGGGTGACAAGTGGGGAGTGCACGCCGAACCGCCGTGGTGCGGTACCGGACTCCAGGAGCGCCCCGTGACCCACTCGACCAGCCCCCTGCCCGAATTCGCCGCCCGGCACCTCGGGCCCCGCGACGAAGACGTCGCCGCGATGCTCGACGTGATCGGGCAGCCCGACCTGGAGGCGCTGGTCGCGGCCACCCTTCCGGCCCGATTGCGCGACACCCACCGGCTCGCGATCGAGCCCTCGGACAGCGAGCAGGCCATGCTCGCCGAGCTGCGCTCCATCGCCGCGCAGAACGTCGTCAAGACCTCCCTCATCGGCCTCGGCTATCACCAGACGGTGATCCCGCCGGTCATCCAGCGCAACATCCTGGAGAATCCTGCGTGGTACACGGCGTACACGCCCTATCAGCCGGAAATCTCGCAGGGCCGCTTGGAGGCGCTGCTCAACTTCCAGACGATGGTCGCCGATCTGACCGGCCTCGACATCGCCAATGCCTCGCTGCTCGATGAGGCTACCGCAGCCGCCGAGGCGATGACCCTGATGCGGCGCGCCACCAAGGCGGCCAAGGAGGCCGTGCTCGTGGTCGACGAGCAGGTGCTGCCGCAGACCCTCGCCGTGATGCGCACCCGAGCGGTGCCATTGCACCTGGAGATCATCGTGGCCGACCTGAGAGACGTCGACTCCGCGGACGCGCTGGCGGCGCTGACGGCGGGACGTCCGGTCTTCGGGGCGCTCGTGCAATGCCCGGGCGCCGACGGCACGGTGCGCGACTGGCGGCCGCTGGCGGACGCGGTGCATGCCCAGGGGGGGCTGGTCAGCGCTGCGGCGGACCTGTTGGCGCTGACCCTGTTGACCCCCCCGGGGGACTGGGGCGCCGATGTCGCCGTCGGTACGACGCAGCGGTTCGGCGTCCCGATGGCCTTCGGCGGCCCGCACGCCGGCTATCTGGCGGTTCGCGACGAGCTGGCCCGCACGATGCCCGGCCGACTGGTCGGGGTGAGCGTGGATGCGACCGGAGCGCGCGCCTACCGGCTGGCGCTGCAGACCCGCGAACAGCACATTCGCCGGGAAAAGGCGACCAGCAACATCTGCACGGCGCAGGTGCTGTTGGCGGTGCTGGCGTCGATGTACGCGGTCTATCACGGGCCGGCCGGGCTGCGCCGGATCGCGCTGCGGGTGCACGGGCATGCCCGGGCGGCGGCACAGGCCCTGACGCAGGCCGGGCTGGAGGTGCGCACCGAGCACTACTTCGACCGGTTGACCGTCGCGGTCCCGGGGCGGGCAGACGAGGTGCTGGCGGCGGCGGTCGACGAGGGCTACAACCTGTGGGCATCGGGGCCGGATCTCGTGGCGTTCAGCTTCGATGAGGTCACCACGGCCGCCGACGTCGCCGCTGTCCTGCGCGCCTTCGGTGTCGCGGCGCAGGCGGCCGCCGCGGCAGCGGCGCCCCAGGACCCGGAGCCGAACTGGCCGGCCGAGCTGCGCCGCGGCAGCGCGTTCCTGACGGCGGACGTGTTCAACACCTACCACTCCGAGACCCAGATGATGCGCTACCTGCGGCTGCTGGCCGATCGCGATTATGCGCTGGACCGGGGCATGATTCCGCTCGGGTCGTGCACGATGAAGCTGAACGCTGCCGCTGAGATGCAGGCCATCACCTGGCCCGAGTTCGCCTCGCTGCACCCGCTGGCTCCGGCGGACCAGACGCGGGGGAGCCGGCGCATCATCGCCGACCTGCAGGACTGGCTTGCCGGGATCACCGGCTACGACGCCGTGACCCTGCAACCCAACTCCGGGGCCTCCGGCGAGCTGGCCGCCCTGCTCGCCATCCGCAGCTACCACGAGGCCAACGGCGAGGAGCAGCGCGACGTCTGCCTGATCCCGGCGAGCGCGCACGGCACGAATGCGGCCAGCGCCACCATGGCCGGCATGCGGGTCGTCGTGGTCAAGACCGCCACCGACGGTTCCGTGGACATGGCCGACCTGCGGGACAAGGTGGCCAAGCACCGCGACGTCCTGGCCGCGACGATGATCACCTACCCCTCGACGCACGGCGTCTACGAGGACACGGTCACCGAGCTCTGCGAGGTGGTGCACGCCGCCGGGGGACAGGTCTATATCGACGGTGCGAACATGAACGCCCTGGTCGGGTTGGCCAAGCCGGGGGCCTTCGGGGGCGACGCCAGCCACCTCAACCTGCACAAGACGTTTGCCATTCCGCACGGCGGCGGCGGGCCGGGGGTTGGGCCGGTCGGGGTGCGCGCCCACCTGGCGCCCTACCTGCCGAACCATCCCCTCGATGCCACCGCAGGCCCGGACACCAGCCCCGGTCCGGCCGCCGCGGCGCCGTTCGGTTCCATGGGGGTGTTGCCCATCAGTTGGGCCTACATCCGGTTGATGGGCGGCCCGGGGCTGACCAAGGCCACCATGGTGGCGGTCCTGAACGCCAACTACGTCGCCGCGCGCCTGCGGCCGCACTATCCCGTCCTCTACACCGGCCCCGATGGGCTTGTGGCCCACGAGTGCATCCTGGACCTGCGCGAGATCACCAAGCGCAGCGGGGTGACCGTCGACGACGTGGCCAAGCGGCTCATCGACTACGGCTTCCACGCGCCGACCATGAGCTTCCCCGTCGCCGGAACACTGATGGTCGAGCCGACGGAGAGTGAGGATCGCCTCGAACTGGACCGCTTCTGCGAGGCGATGATCGCGATCCGGGGCGAGATCGCGGCGATCGAGTCGGGCGGGGTGGCCGTGGCCGAGTCCGCCCTGCGGGGGGCGCCGCACACCGCGGCCAGCGTGGTGGGCGAGTGGACCGCGACGTACGACCGGGCCACCGCGGTCTACCCCGGCGGTCTGGACCCGCTGCGCAAGTACTGGCCCCCCGTGCGACGCATCGACGGGGCGTACGGCGATCGCAACCTGATCTGTTCCTGCCCGGCGCCGGAGGCCTACCAGGAATAAGTCCGCTGGTCGGCGGGTCGCCACCCCGCATCCCTGTGACGCACGCCTCGGGTCGGCCGGCGCCCTGCGGGTGACCCGGAGCGCGCTGCGTCCGGCCGTGTGCTTTGCTGCGACAGGCACAGGGCCGACAGGTGATGGCGATCGGGAGGTGGCGGCATGGGTGCGCAGGTGGGTGGCGCCGAGTGGAGCAACCAGGATCGGCAGCGTTACCGCGAGAAGGTGCGTCAGGATCTGGACGTCTTCGAGCGCATGCTGGCCAGCCATCGCTTCGATGCGACGGTTCCGACGACCGGCTTCGAGGTCGAGATGAGTCTCGTCGACGAGCAGATGCGGCCCAGTCGCAGCAACGCCGAGGTCATCGACGCCCTGCAGGACGCCTCGTTCGTGCCCGAACTGGGCCGATTCAATCTGGAGTTGAACGTGGCGCCGCGGGTGCTGGTGGGGGACCAGGCCCTGGACCTCGAACAGGAGCTGGTGGACCGGTTCGCGGCGGTGCGGGCGGCGGGCGAAGCGGTGGGCTGCCGCCCGGCGGCGGTCGGGGTGCTGCCGACGCTGCTGCCGGACGACCTGCGGGACGGCTGGATGACCGAGAACACTCGGTATCTGGCCTTGAACGACGCCATCATGCGGGCGCGTGGGGAGGACATCTTCCTCGACCTCGAGGGCGGCTCCGGGGAGCGTCTGGCGTTCTACAGCGACTCGATCGCGCCCGAGTCGGCGTGTACGTCGTTCCAGCTGCACCTCCAGGTGGCGCCGCAGCGCTTCGCCGCGGCCTGGAATGCCGCCCAGGCCATCGCGGGGCCGCAGGTCGCGGTGGGGGCGAACTCCCCCTTCTTCTGCGGGAAGGCCCTCTGGCACGAGACCCGGATCGAACTGTTCATGCAGGCCACGGACACGCGGCCGGTGGAGCTCGCCAACCAGGGGGTTCGGCCCCGGGTGCTCTTCGGCGACCGCTGGATCACCTCGATCTTCGACCTCTTCGAGGACAACGTGCGCTACTTCCCGGCCCTGCTGCCGGAGGTCTCCGAGGAGGACCCCGTCGCGGTCCTGGAGGCCGGTGAGGCCCCCGAACTCGCGGAGCTGATGCTGCACAACGGCACGGTCTACCGGTGGAACCGGCCGATCTACGACACCGCCGACGGTCGACCGCACCTGCGCGTCGAGAATCGGGTGCTGCCGTCTGGGCCGACCCCGCTGGACATGCTCGCCAATGCCGCCTTCTACTACGGCCTGGTGGCGGTGCTGGCCGCCGACGAACGGCCGGTCTGGACGCAGATGAGCTTCTCCGCCGCCGAAGCCAACTTCCGGCACGGGGCCCGGGACGGCATCCTCGGCAGGATGTACTGGCCGGGGTATTCCACCCTCACCGCCGACGAACTCACGCTGCGCCACCTGCTGCCCCTGGCGCACGACGGTCTCGCGCAGGCGGGGGTCTCGGCGACGTCGGCCGACCGATATCTGGGGGTCATCGAGGGTCGCTGTCTGTCCCGACAGAACGGCGCATCGTGGCAGCTGGACTGTGTCCGCCGCCTGGAAGAGGCGGGTGCGGACCGCGCCACGGCGCTGCGCGAGATGCTGCGGATCTATCTGGAGTACGCCGAGAGCAACGAGCCGGTGCACACCTGGGGACTGCCGGCTGATCAGGACTAACGCACTCACCGTCACGTCGACGTTGAGGCCTCGCGGGGCACCCCGCGGGGCGGCCTCGGGGAGCCCGCGGACGGGACGCGCGACAACCGCTGCCCGGGGTGGCGCACCGGTAAGGTGGGCCGCGAGACCCCTCACCGACCTGGGAGTTGATGCCGCATGTCCGTTCGTCGCGTCGCTTTACTCACCGCCGGCGGTTTTGCCCCCTGTTTGTCCTCCGCGGTGGGCGGGCTGATCCAGCGCTATACCGAGGTGGCCCCCGACGTCGAGATCATCGCCTACAAGCACGGCTACCAAGGCCTGCTGACCGGTGACTACATGACGGTGACCGACGAGGTCCGCAAGGGTGCGGGGCTGCTGCACCAGTACGGCGGCTCACCGCTGGGCAATTCGCGGGTCAAGTTGACCAACATCAAGGACCTCATCAAGCGGGGGCTGGTCCCCGATGACGGCACCGACCCGCTCGCCTATGCGGCTGAGCGGCTCACCAGTGACGGGGTCGACGTGCTGCACACCATCGGCGGCGACGACACCAACACGACGGCGGCGGACCTGGCGGCACACCTGGAGAAGACCGGCCACCACCTCGTGGTGGTCGGCCTGCCCAAGACCATCGACAACGACATCGTGCCGATCAAGCAGAGCCTCGGCGCGCAGACCGCGGCCGAGCAGGGCGCGCGCTTCGCCGCGAATGTCATCGCGGAGCATAATGCCGGCTCGCGCATGTTGATCATCCACGAAGTGATGGGCCGCAACTGCGGCTGGTTGACCGCGGCGACCGCCCGCGAATACCGCGCCTGGCTGGACACCCGCCAGTGGTTGCCGGAGTTCGGTCTCTCGCGCGCGGCGTGGGAGATCCACGGCTGCTACGTGCCGGAGATCGAGCTGCACATCGACGCCGAGGCGCAACGCCTCAAGCAGGTCATGGACACGGTCGGCAATGTCAACCTGTTCATCTCCGAGGGCGCCGGCGTCGCGGACATCGTCGAGCAGATGGAGGCGGCCGGGGAGGACGTGCCGCGCGACGCCTTCGGCCACGTGCGCCTCGACGAGATCAACCCCGGCGCATGGTTCGGCAAGCAGTTCGCGGCGAAGTTGGGCGCCGAGAAGGTGCTGGTGCAGAAGTCCGGCTACTTCTCGCGCTCGGCCCCGGCCAACGAGTTCGACCTGCAGCTCATCAAGAAGATGACCGACCTCGCGGTGGACTCGGCCCTGGCCGGCACCCCGGGCGTGATCGGCAACGACGAGGACCACGGTGAGGAGCTGCGCCCGATCGAGTTCGACCGCATCGCCGGGCACAAGGCCTTCGACTTCCGCCAGGAGTGGTTCACCACGCTGCTTCAGGAGATCGGGCAGGGCTGGCCGGAAGCGCAGCACCCTGGCGGCCAGTGATCGGCGCGCCCCACGCGTCGTACTTCCGTATGAATAATGCGGACTGGACGCCCACCTAGAACGGACGTCCGACTTTCTGCGGCAGCCCGGTGGTCTCTGACCACCGGGCTTTCGCATGTGACTCTTGGTCGAAAAAACCGACCGTTCGCAGTCAGCCCCCCGGCTGACCAGGATTTGCCTCCTTGTCTGAACAGCTGACAGGCCTACATTTGCTCACGTTTGGCGAGGCCGTGCCGAACCTCCTACAGAGTCCTCCGTGGTCACGAAATTGACCCGGGGATTTCAGGGGATACAGCGGCGCACCGAGCGCCGCACGTGGCGGTGCAGCGGTGCCGTCGAACGAACCGAAGGCAAGGAGAACTCCAAGTGCGGCTGCGACGTCTCACCCCTGTGCTCGCGGGGGTGCTCCTGACGCCCCTGTTCGTCATCCTCCCGGTAGACATCAGCTCGGCGAAGCCGACGCCAAAACCGGTGCAAGGGGCCGCGTCGGAGACCGTGATGGTCGACGTCAGTCGGCCCGAGGCCGCCTCGGCCGCGCCCCTGTCTTCGGGCGAGATCGCGGACGTCCGGCGCGAGGTGGCGGAAGACACCCAGGGCACCAAGACCCTGCCTGACGCCGGTGTCGAGGTGCTGCGCGCCACGGCACCGCAGGCGATCAGCAGCAAGCTCAGCGCGGTGGCCGTGACCTGGGCCAAGGGTACCGGCGGCAAGGCCGCGGCCCAGTTGCGGACCAAGAAGGACGGCAACTGGGGCGCCTGGGAGAACCTGGAGGTCGACCCCTCCGTCGGCCCGGACGCCGGCAAGAACGCCAAGGGCACCCCGGCCCGCCAGGGCAGCGAGCTCTACATGGTCACGGGGGCCACCGAAGTGCAGGGCCGGGTGATCGGCGCGGCCGGCCACCAGCCGATCGACCCCAAGCTCACGGTCATCGACCCCGGATCCTCGGACGCCGACGCGACCGTGGGCGCCGCTCAGGCCGGTGCCGCGCACGCCGTGACGGCCCGACCGAACATCTACACCCGGGCCCAGTGGGGCGCCGACGAGTCCTGGCGGACCGGTACGCCCGAGAGCAACACCCCGCGCGGCATCGTCATCCACCACACCGCCGACAGCAACAACTACGGCCCGGCCGACGTGCCCGGCATGCTGCGCGCGATGTACCGCTACGCGACCAAGACCCTCGGCTGGGACGACATCGCCTACAACTTCATCATCGACCGGTACGGCCGCATCTGGCAGGGCCGGGCTTGGCTCTACCCGGAGCAGCCCGTGTGGCCGGCGGCGACACTGAGCAACAACGACCGGACCATCGGCGTGTCCATGCTGGGCAACTACGACTCCGAGCGGCTGTCCTCGGCGGCCCGCGGCTCGCTGACCCAGCTGATGGCGTGGGAGACCAGCCTGCGTGGCATCAACCCGCAGGGGACGATGCAGCTCTACAACAACAAGTCCGATCGTTACGAGACCATGTCGACGATCACCGGACACCGCGACACCTACTACACGGCGTGCCCCGGCGGGACTCTCTACCCGTTGATTCCCGGGTTGCGCACCGAGGTCACGAGCCTGATGGGATCGGTCAGCGGCCCGGCCATCTCGCAGATCTTCCGCGACTTCGACGGCATGGGCGACACCGACATCCTGGCGCGCGACGCCTCCGGTCAGCTCATGCTGTCCAGCCCGAACGGCAGCGGGAACATGACCGAACCGGAGAGGATCGGCGGCACCGGCTGGCAGCAGTTCGACGTGGTGACGGTCGCGGGTGACTGGAACGGCGACGGTACTCCGGACATCCTGGCCCGCAACAGGTGGAACGGTGACCTGTGGCTCTACCCCGGCAACGGCAATGGCGGGTTCAAGGCCGCCAGCAAGATCGGCAACGGCTGGGGGGACATGCAGACGATCGTCGCGCCCGGCGACTGGAACGGTGACGGCCTGCCCGACATCATCGCCACCAACCGCACCAACTGGAACATGTACTTCTACTCGGGCAACGGCAAGGGCGGCTTCGCCCGGGCCGGGATCCAGATCGGCAACGGGTGGGGCTCGATCAAATCCTTCGCCGGCGTCGGCTCCTGGGACGGCAACGGCCGACCCAGCCTGGTGGCGGTCACCTTCGACGGCGTCGGCGTGGTCTACACCGGCACCGGCAAGGGTGGCTTCTACAACCAGGTCAACCAGCCCGGCGATTGGAGTCGGTTCAGCGTGCTGACCGGCGTCTCCAATGCGTACGGCGACCGCAAGTCCGGCGTCCTGGGGGTGGCTGCCGACGGCACGGCCTCGTTCGGCACTCGCGCCAGCAATGGCACGGTGGCCTGGAAGCAGGTCGCACAGTCCTTCGCCGGCCTGACCGTCTTCGGCGGCTGAACTGAGGCGGGCCTCGCTTTAGCACGGCAGCGCAGCGGCGGATACTGACCAGGTGTCCGCCGCTGCCGCTGTCTCCGACCGATCCCGTCTCGCCCGCTTCGCGTGGCTCTCCGTCGGAGCGGCCCTGATCACCATCGCCCTGAAGTCCGGGGCCTATCTGCTCACCGGGTCGGTCGGATTGCTCTCCGATGCCGCCGAATCGGTGGTGAACCTGGTCGCCGCCGGGGTCGCCCTGTATGCCCTGAAGGTCGCCGCCCGGCCGGCGGACGAGCAGCACCAGTTCGGCCACGCCAAGGCCGAGTACTTCTCGGCGGCCGTGGAGGGCGGGATGATCGTCGTCGCCGCCTCCTTCATCATCTACTCCGCCGGGCAGCGCTTTCTGGACCCGCAGCCGTTGGAGAACGTGGGGATCGGGCTGGGCATCAGCGTGCTGGCCTCGGCGGTGAACGGCGTGGTGGCCGTCGTGCTGATCCGGGTCGGCCGGGCGCACCATTCCCTGACCCTGGTCGCCGACGGGCGCCACCTCATGACCGACGTGTGGACCTCCGCGGGCGTGGTGGTGGGTGTGCTCCTGGTGGCCCTGACCGGGTGGGAGCGCCTGGACCCCGTCGTGGCGATGCTCGTCGGGCTCAACATCATCTTCACCGGCTACCGGTTGCTCCGGGAATCCACGGACGGGCTCATGGACAAGGCCTGGCAGGACGCCGACAGCGCGGCGTTCGCCGAGCTGCTGACCGGCTTCACCCGGCCCGACGTACGGTTCCACGCGCTGCGCACCCGCGAGGCCGGGCACCACCGGTTCGCCGAGGTGCACGTGTTGGTGCCGGGGGAGTGGACCGTTCAGCGAGGTCACGACGTCGTCGAGGAGATCGAGGCTGCGGCCCAGGAGCGCTTCCCGGGCGTGCAATTGACCGTGCACCTGGAGCCGTTGGAGGACCCTCGGGCGTACGACGACTTCCCCACCGAGGTGGCGATCCGGGAGCCGGACCAGAGCTGACCCGGCCGGCCCAGTGACGCGCCGGGGCGGGTCAGGCGTGCGCGGCGGCCAGCCGGTAGGAGCGTTCGAAACCGGTGTCGAGATCGGCCAGCCGCACCTGGACGATGCCGTGCTGGTCGATGGTGTAGGTCTCCTGGATCAGCGGGCCGCGCTCCCGGCGTACCACCGGGACCGCCGTCAGATCGCCGCCGGCCTGCAGCGCCGGGTCGAAGGGGAAGACCACCTCGGCAAAGGGCATGATGTCGCCGCGCGGCTGGCCGGCCGCATCGACGTCGCCGTACTCCACGAACCGGAACCAGCCGATGTTGTGCGCGGCCCGGTATTTGCGGGTGAGGGCCGACTGACCGGTCGCGGGCACCGCCACCTGCCGGTCCAGGATCGGATCGAACGCCAGCTGCCGGCCGCCACCGGCTTCCCGGAACACCCCGAAGCCGCGGGAGAGCCGGTCGTGCAGCGAGTAGCCGGCGTCCGGGTCCGCGGCGATGGCCAGGCCGATGGCCGTCGATGCGGCGGGGTACGGCGATCGGTGCACCCGCCGGCCGAACCGGTCGCGCAGCTGCCGGGGCACCAGAGGCAGGCCGCTGGCGCCGCCGACGAGGTAGATCCCGGCGATGTCGGTGAGGTCGGGGTCGCCGTCGTCGAGACCCGGGATCAGTGGCGCCATCGCCTCGATACTGGCCTCGACCAGCGGGGCCGCCGCGTCGTAGAAGTCCTCCGTGCGCACCACGACATCCTGGCCGGCGACGTCGAGCGCGATGCGCTTGGACTGCGGGGATAGGTGCTCCTTGGCCTCCCGGCACTCATCGACCAGTTGCCGATAGCCGCGGCGCGTCAGGTCCTCGCGGCGCTTCCCCGCGGCGGCCAGGGCCCGTTCGACCAGGGTCGCGTCGAAGTCGTCCCCGCCGAGCTGATTGAGACCGAGCGAACCCAGCACGTCGTGGCTGGTGCCGTCGACCGAGACCAGCGAGGCGTCGAAGGTGCCGCCGCCGAGGTCGTAGACGATGACGCGGGTACGCCGTGAGGTGACGGTCTTGGCGCGGTGGTGGGTGTATTCGAAACCCGCCGCGGACGGCTCGTTGATCATCCCCACGACCTCGAATCCGGCGCGCCGGAAGGCCTCCAGGGTGAGGAAGCGCTGCGCGCCATGGGCGTGCGCGGGCACGGCGATCACGACCGGCCCCGCCCCGGCGCGGGTCAGCGACTCGGCGATGCTGCTGCGACCACACAGCGCCTCGCGCAGCCCCGCGACGTAGGCGATCAGCACGTCGAGCAGGCGATAGGTCGCCTCGCCGACCTCGACCGCGGTGTCCGCGCTGACATCGGGCACGGCGAGCAGGCGCTTGAACGAGCGGACCAGCGGCGCGCCGTCGGCCGCGGCGGCGAGGGCGTCGAAGCCGCAGACGAGCCGTCCGTCGCGGATCGAGACGACGGAGGGGAAGAACTCGTGGGCGTCGCCGTCGGCGTCGAGGAAGGAGACGACCGGATAATTGCCCCGGTCGGCGTACGCCACGATCGTGCGCGTGGTGCCGAAGTCGATGCCCAGATTCATGGCCCGAGCCTAACAATCCGGTGGCCGGGCGGACCCTGACCGTACGGTCGTTCCAGCGCGCGAAACCCGTGCTGCGACAGGCGGTCCGCGGTGGGGTCTCCCGCCGCGACGCTGCCCGTCGTGGGCGCTCGCTACAGTCGGGTCGTGCCGACTCCGTCCCTGCCGCCGCGCGGCACGTCGACTGCCCGCTCCCTGCCCGCCGTCGCGGCCGAGACCGGCGCGGTGGCGCTGGGCGTGGCGGCGCTGGGTCGCCTCATCATGGGACCGCTGCGCGGATTTCCCGCGGAGGATGCCGTGAACGTGGCGCTGCAGTCCCATCGGACGCCCGCGCGCGACCGGGTGACCTGGGCGCTGTCGACGTACTCCGACACGGTCCCCACCATCGTGGTCGCCACCGCGCTCGGGGGGTGGCGGTGGTGGCGAGGGGGCGACCTGCGGGCGGCCGCCCGGCCCCTGGCGGTGATCGCGCTGGAGACGGCGGTCTTCATGTCGGCCGCGGCGGTGGTCGGTCGGCCCCGGCCCGAGGTGATCCGGATGGACCGGCCCGCCCCGACGTCCAGCTTCCCGAGTGGACACACCGGCGCGACCACGGCCCTGCATCTCACGATCGCCGACATCATCGCCGAGAACGGTTCCAGGCCGGCGCAGTTTGCGGCCGGCGCGGTGCGCCTGGCGATGCCGCCGCTGGTGGGTTGGTCCCGCCTCTACCGCGGTATGCACCATCCCAGTGATGTCGCCGTCGGCCTGCTGCTCGGGGTGTGGAGTCATCGAACGGTACGTCGGGTGCTGGGTGCTGAGTCGACGCGGTAGCGCCCGCGGCGTTCCGGTGCGAGGCGCTGTCCGACGTGGCCGGCCTCTGGCTGGCGGTCAGCGTCGGGGCCGGCTGGCGAGCAGACCGACGCCGATGGCGGCATTCACACCGAGGCCGATCGCCGACTCCGGCAGCGTCGCCAGGCAGGCCAGGGTCGATACGGCGGTGGCCGCGAGCAACACCGGCCGCCAGCCGCGACCGACCGCGAGCAGGGCCGCGGCCACGACGAAGGCTCCACCGAGGATGGCCAGCAGGGCTGCCAGCACGCCGGGGGAGAGCGCGGTGGTCGAGATCAGCGGGAGCCCAACCGACAGGCCGGTCCAGGCCACCATGGCGGCCAAGACGTGCACCAGGCCGTGGACAGCGACATAGAAGGCGTTGCCCTGACGCAGCAGCGGATCGACGTGGACCGGAGCCGGGGTGGGCAGGGCCGTCCGGCGGTGCTCGAGTCCACCCGAGCCGGAGACGTCCGAGACCCAGTGCGTGGCATCGGCCGCCGAGGTGACTGGCGTGGCCGTGCTGGGGGTGGCCGTGGTGGGGGTGTCAGTGGTCGGTTCGGCGAGGTTGATGGTCATGGTCTTTCCCTCCGAGAGCTGGTGACGCCTTCACGGTAGGAGTCCGCGCAGGTCGACCGCGTCCGGCGTGTCCCTGAGTGGCCCCTGGTCCGGGCCTGATTCAGCCCTGAGCCGGTCCCGATGCGGCCGCTGAGCCGGGGCGGGGGAGCGGCCCACGCTCGGCGCGGCCCGACGCGGTTCCCTGCTGGTTCGCTGGTCACAGCGTTGTCGGTGCACGGCGGTAGGACTGGCGTTAGTGGACACGACCCGAGAGAGGCATCTGATGGACAGCATCGTGGCGGCAGTCGAGGCGGAACTGCGTGACCTGTCGGTGGCCTTGACCGGCCCCAGACGCGGGGAATGTCTGGCGTGCTATCTCGACCGGATGATGGTGCATGGCTGCTCCGGCGAGCTGCGCTGGGCACGCCGATATCGCGACCTCGTCGCGCCGCGAGCAACGAGTCTGGAGCGACGGCTCGCGGCGATGGGCGGCTATTGCGACTGCGAGGTCCTCATGAACGCCTACGTGCCCTTGGCGTCGGTGGCCGAGCCGGGCGCAGCGCCGCCGGAGTTGGGCCCCTGCCGCGGCGTCCGGGCCGGGTCCACCCAGCCGTGCTTGGTCTGGACGCGCCGGATCCTCGGATACGGCTGGTACGACGTGGCACGGTGAACGCCAGGCCAGCGCCCGCTCGCGACACCGCGGCTGGACTGGACCGACGCCTCCTCACGCGGGAGGGTCGCCAGGGTTTGGAGTCGTGATCGAATCGTCCTGCGGTCGTGGGTGGCTCGGACGTTCGACCCGGTGTGGAATGGGTGCAGGCAAGGGTGTCGTGAGCTGAGGCGTCGAGGTCGTCGGCCACGGGTGGGGCTCGGAGAAGGGGGCGATGATCATGCGCTGGACACGGTCCGGGGCTCGCGCCGGTGTGATCGTGGGGGCGGTGGTAGCCGTCGGGCTGACCGGGTGTGCGCCGGAAGCGGGGTCCGGGGCGTCGGGAGCGACCTCAGGCCCGTCCGTCCCTAGCTCATCGACCCTCGCGACGCCTCCTGCCACCCCGACGATCCCGACGACGCCCGTGGGTCCGGGAGGGTCAGAGCCAGCCACGCCGTCATCAACGGGGGCGGGCGCCCCGTCATCGTCAGCGGCGACCACGCCGTCATCGTCGGTGACGAGCACGACCCCTGGCCACGGGGTGACGAGCTCACCCGGCGCCGTGGGGACGTGGAGCGGCACGGCGACCGCTTCGGCGACCGGGACCGCACCCGCACCGTCCGTCGGCTCGGGTGATGCCGGGACGTCCTCGGTCTCTGGTGTTCCCATCTACTGGGTGGGGGAGACGGCCCGGTCCTTGCGGCTCTACCGGGAGTTTCGGACCGTGCCGGATGTCGGTGGCAGGGTCGCCTCGGCCGTCGCGGCGATGACCCGGATGTCCCCGCTAGATCCAGATTATGTCAACCCGTGGCGGCCGGCGTCTCGCGTCTCCGTGCGGCAGAGCGGGTCGGCGCTGACGGTGGACCTCTCCGCCGATGCCCTGGCCAACCGCCAGGTCGGCAGCGAGTTCGCCGGGCGCGCCGTCCAGCAGCTCGTGTATACGGCCACGGCGGCGGCAGCCCCGGCGCAGATCGCGACCGTCACGATCACCGTCGACGGCTCCGCGGGCGACGCCTGGGGCGCCGTGCGGCTGGGTTCGCCGGTCGCTCGGGCGGCGCAGGTGGAGGTGTTGTCGCACGCCTGGGTGATCTCGCCCGCTCAGGGCGCCACCGTGCCGGCCGGGCGGGTGACGTTCGGTGGCTATGGGACCTCGTTCGAGGCGAACTTCCTGTGGACCGTGTCGGATTCGGCAGGTCGGGTGGTGTCTCGCGGCTCGGCGACTGGGGGCACTGGCACTGGTGGGTTCGGCGAGGTGAGCTTCGCGGCCACGCTGACTCCGGGCGCCTACACGGTGGAGCTACGCACCGACGACCCCTCCGACGGCGAGGGGCGAGGCCCGATGCGGGACACCAAGAGCTTCACGGTGCGCTAGCGCGAGCGAGCCCGACGGTGTCAGGCCGGGCTCACGCCGACGACCAGCCCGCGTCGTGGAGGCGGCCGATGCCGTCGAGCAGCACGTCGAGGGCGAACGCGAATTCGAAGTCCTCGTCGCAGCCGGTGGCGCCGGGGCGTCGCGCGGCGGCGTCGGCGGCGATCGCGACGATCGCCGGATAGTCCGTCGGGTTGAGATCCGGTGCGATCCGCCGCCGCGGGCGGCGGCCCTCGACGTACGGGTCCCTGCGCGCACTCCTGGGGGCGGACTCGGACCCGGTGAACAACTCGGGACTGAATCCCCAGATCCGGTTGCCGATCAGGTGCATCACGTGATGCGTGAGGTCGGTCGAGAATCCCGCGGCGATGAAGATTCCACTGATGCGGTCCATGTGGCCCAGCACGGCGCCGGTCCGCTCGGTCCGGGTCTCGATGGCGCGGCGGGCCCAGGTGTGTTCGGCGATAATCTCGCGCGCGCCGGTGAGTGTCGCCCGGATGGCGCTGCGCCACTGGTCAGCGGGCAGCGTCGGGGGCCTGGGCATGTCGTCGATCAGCGTGTCGACCATGCCGTCGAGCAGGTCCTCCTTGTCGGCCACGTGCTTGTAGAGCGCCATCGGTACGACACCGAGGCGCTCGGCCAGGGTGCGCATCGTCACCGCGTCGAGACCCTCGGCGTCGGCCAGGGCGGTGGCCGCACGCAGCACCGCCTTGCGGTTGAGACGCGGACGACGTGGGGGATCGGTGGACACGACGGCTCCTCCGGACGGCGTTTGACGTGGTGTACATCGTACGCCTATGGTCGAGCACGGCAAGGTGTACGACGTACGCCTTTGCCTCCTCAGTGAGTCACGGAGGCGACCGAGCCTCCTTCGTGAAAGGACCGTTCAATGGCCAGACCGGATCGCCTCGCCCGCGGCGCCGCTGCACTGTTCGTGGTCACCTGGGTGACCTCCGTCGCGGCGGTGCCGTTGTATGGCGGCTCGTCATTCGATGCCGGCGCCGCCCTGGCCGGGCGAAGCTCGGTGCTGCTTGCCTCGCTGCTCGAGGTGGTGCTCGCGGTCGCGGTGGTGGGGACCGCCCTGGCGCTCTACCCGCTGCTGCGGCCGCACGGTCGCGGAGCAGCGCTGAGCTATGTGGCATTGCGGACGCTGGAGGCGACCGTCATCCTGACCGGAGTGGTGGCCATCCTCCCGGCGGTGGCCCGGCCCGCCACGACCGCCGCCCCGGGACTTGAGGCCGGTGTCGTCGCAGGTCTGCATCTGCTGCACAACTGGACCTTCCTCGTCGGTCCCGGCCTGGTGAACCCCGTCAATGCCGTCGTGCTCGCGACGTTGTTGCTGCGGCGCGGGCTGGTCCCGCAGTTCATTCCGCTGCTGGGCATCGGGGGAGCAGTGCTGGTCGCGGGCATGAACGTGGTGGTGTTGCTCGGCCTCGGGACGGCGCAACCGCTGCTCGCTGTGCCGTTGTTCGCCTGGGAGATCTGCCTGGCCACTCATCTGGCCATCCGTGGCCTACGCCGGCCACGGCCGCAGCTGCCCGCCCCGACTCGGCTGGACGCGGTGGTCTAGCGGGTCGCGCCTCGTGACGTCATCTCGTCCGTCACTCGTCTGAGTTCAGGGCGGGCGTTCCGAGCCGAGATTCGAGCAGGGGCCGAGATTCGAGCAGGGTGCACCACCGGGGGAGTAGCCGTTGGCTCTGCCACCAGGCGGCGTCCGCGCGAGCCGCCCGCGCATACCCGCGCTCGACGAGGTCCGCGAACGCCGCGTCGGTCGCAGCCATGTCGTCTAGGTCGGCGGCGTGCCGGACCATCTCCTCGTGGATCGCGTCGGCCAGGGCGCGACACTGGTCGGGCGAGGGATCGTATCCGGCCAGCAGCCCGGCCAGATTGGCGTGTTGCCGCCGCTCGATGTCCTCGGCCGGCGCCACGCCGTACTCGCCGTGCCAGCCCGACCCGGCCATCAGCGGGACCCATCGCCACGCCGCCCAGGCCAGGTCCTCGATCGGGTCGCCGGGGCGCGCGAAGTCGAAGTCGAGGACCACGAGGGAGCCGTCCGATCGGCGCACGGTGTTGTACGGCGACACGTCGTGATGCACGATCACCCTCCCGGGAGCCAGGGTCGCGCCGGGGGCCCGCCGCCACGGCTCGGCGGGGTCGAGCACGAGGCCGGCCTGCGCGTTCTGAAAACTCCGGATCCACGCCCCGACCGCCCGGCATGCCTGCGGCGTGCGGAACCACGGGGCCAGGGGGTTGGTGGCGTCGAGCGTGCCCACCTCGCCCTCGACGTACGCCAGGATCTCCCGGCCATCGCCATCGATGCCGAGCACGGTCGGCGCTCCGGTGAAGCCGGCGCGGGCGAGGTGGTTCAGGAGGCGGTGTACGGCGGGGGTCCAGTGGCCGACCGGGCGGCGGACGGTGTCCCCGACCCGAACCACGATCGAGGTATTGCCGCCGCTCAGCGCCTCCTCGCCCGCCACCCCCCGAGCATCTCACGGCCGCCCGCCCTCACTCCGGGGCGAGCAGCGCCTGCGCCGTCGGACCCGTGTTCAGGCCGGCGACGGGACCTTCATAGAGGACCCGGCCGCCGTGCCGCCCCGGTCCCGGGCCGAGGTCGACCACCCAGTCGGCCCGGCGGATGACGTCGAGGTGATGCTCGACGATCACGGCGGTGTGGCCGTGCTCGACCTCGCCGAGCCCGGCGCAGGTCGAACACATCCCGGCCGCGTCGTTGAAGGAGAAGGCATTCGACTCGCCGACGTGAGGATCGCTGAGCCGGGAAAACAGGAGGCGTAGGTAGGTCCACGCGTCGGTGATCGTCCCGACCGTCGAGCGGGCGTTGCCGCCGATGCGCCGTTGATCGATGACGACGACGGGGGACAGGCCCCCGATGGCCTCGACGTCCGGCCGCGTCCATTGCGGCAGCCGGTTGCGCGCGAAGGGCGGGAAGGTCTCGTTGACCTGGTGCCCCGCCTCGGCGGCGATCGTGTCGAAGACCAGGGACGACTTGCCTGATCCGGAGACCCCGACGATGACCACGAGCCGGTTGCGGGGGATGTCGACGTCGATGGCCTGGAGGTTGTTGGTCCGGGCCCCGCGGATGCTGATGTGCGCCATGGGCGGGACCGTACGTCGTATCGAGGTCAGTTTCTGGCCGCGATACGACGTACCGTCGTGTCATGGCGGATACGACCCGGCGGATGCTGCAGCTGTTGACGCTGCTGCAGAGCAGGGGGCGCTACCCCGGGCGGGACCTTGCCGCCAGGCTCGGCGTCAGCGAGCGTTCGCTGCGCCGGGACGTCGAGCGGTTGCGCTCCTACGGCTATCCCGTGGCCGCGCAGCCGGGCCCGGCCGGCTACTACCAGCTGGACCGGGGCACCCAGCTGCCGCCACTGGTGTTGGCCGATGACGAGGCGGTGGCCATCCTCGGCGCCCTGGCCGTGCTCTCCGCGACGCGGATGCCGGGTGGGCTGGGGGAGTCGGCCGCCGGCGTCTATAGCCGCATCGAGATGTTTCTCCCGAAGCGGCTTCGGCCGCAGGTGGCCGCGTGGCGTGCGGCGATCGAGGCCAGCCCGGAGCACGCCGCTGTGGTGGCCCCCGAGGCGCTGGCGACGCTCGCCAAGGCATGCCACGAGCGCCGCGTCGTGCGCTTCCGGTACGCCGTAGCGGCCGGCGCGGGGGGTCGGTCAGGCGAGCGCACGGGGTATCGGTCGGGGGAGCCCTCGGGGGAGCGCCTGGTGGAGCGCACGGTGGAGCGCACGGTGGAGCCGCACCGACTGGTGCACCGGCACCTGAATTGGTACCTGCTCGCCTGGGACCAGGCGCGCGAGGATTGGCGCACCTTCCGACTCGATCGGATCGCCGACCTGACGGCTCTGACCTGCACGTTCACGGCGCGCGAGCTGCCCGAGGAGTCCGCGAGCGCCTACCTGGCGCAGGGGTTCACCCGAGACCGGACGCGCGTCGTCGTGACCGTGGCGGCGCCTCGTGACGACGTCGCCGTGGCGCTGGCATACCAGCACGCGGAGCTCACGCCGATCGACGCCTCCACCACTCGCGTGGAGCTTCGGCTCGATGACTGGCGCTGGCTGATCCTGACGCTGGCGTTCCTCGACGCAGACTTCACGATCGAGGAACCGCCCGAATTCGTAGCGGCCGCAGCGCGATTCGCCGCTCGGCTAGCCCACCACGCCCGCCCTCTCGACGTGTCGGTGGTGCCGTAGGGCCGTTTTAAGGTCAGCTATAGACCTAAATTTGGTCCGATTGATACCCTATTGTCATGCTGACGATCTCGTTGTCCGACCTGAAGGCGCACCTGTCGGAGAACGTCGAGCGCGCCGAGAGGGAGCATGAGCAATACACGATCACCCGCAACGGTCGCCCGGCCGTTGTGATGATCTCGGCCGATGAGTGGGAGTCCATCCAGGAGACCCTGTTCTGGCTGTCCCAGCCCGGCATCTTCGACGCGATCGAGGAGGCCCGCGCCGATGTCGACGCGGGGCGGGTCTACGACGAGGCCCAGACCCGTGAGGCGCTGGGCCTTGCGCGGCCGCGGCCAGCCCGCCGCGGCCGCGCCTCGTGACGACCGGATCGGCCGCCGACGCGGGCGGTCCCGTCTACCGGGCGCGACTCACTGGCCGCGCCCAGCGCGCCCTGGCGAAGCTCCCGCCACGCGTCACCGAGCCGCTGGTGGCGTTCATCTTCGGCTCCCTGGCCGAGGCGCCCAAGATCCGAGGGAAGCCGCTGCGCAACGAGCTGGCCGGCTACTGGTCGGCCCGGCGCGGCGACTACCGCATCATTTACACGATCGATGACGACCAGGTGCTCATCTACGTCATCGACGTCACCCGCCGAGCGCACGCCTACCGTCCACGCTAGTCAAACGCGCGCGGATCGACGCCGAGCAAGGCGTGCGACTCTTGACGTGCGGATCCTCCCGACGGCGACAGGGGAGATCGTCCATAGCGAAAATGACATAATGTGCATTATCGGCTATCAAACCCGGGATGGGCCTTGCGCCAGACCGAGACGTGGTTGCCGCTGGTCGCGAGGAACGGGCTTCCCTTCCAGTCGGCAAACCGGGACTCGAGTTCGAGGCCCGCCAACTGAGCCACCAGGTCGCATTCGGCCGGCCAGATGTAGCGGAAGTGGCCCAACCCGTAGCGGATGCTGCCATCGTCGTCGCGACGATAGTGGTGCGAAGCGCACTCCTGCGTGACGAGGTCGTAGGTGTCGAAGACCAGGTGACCATCCTCGACGCTCATGGGGACCGCCTGTTCGCCCGGCAGGAGGCGCTGGATCGGGGGCACCCAGAGGTCGATCACGAACCGCCCGCCGGGCCGAAGGTGCGCTGCGGCGTTCCTGAAACACTGCACCTGTTCGGCCTGCGTACGCAGGTTCGAGATGCTGTTCCACACCAAGAAGACGAGAGAAAACGTGCCTGCGCCTTCGACCACGGTGGTCGCCATGTCGCCGACGGCGACCGGCAACTCGTCCTCGCCGATCTTCCGTCGGAGCTGGGCCACCATCGGCTCCGACAGTTCGACGCCCGTGACCGGGACGCCGCGGGCCGCCAGCGGGATACCAACCCGGCCTGTGCCAATAGCGAACTCGAGCGCCGGACCGTCCTCAGCGAGCCGCTCAAGGAAGTCAACCGTCGGATCCAGAACATCCGCGGTGAAGTACTCAGCGGCATCAGCGTCGTACCTCGCGGCGGTCTCTTCGTCCCAGACTTCGCTACTCGTCACGTCGAGCAGCCTTCCACGAGCCGCTGCCCAGCGGCCAACGCTCTGCTTGCCTCAAGGCCTTTGGAAGCGCAGGCGTTGCTGTGCATCGCGGTCGAAGCTGAGCACGGCGGCGCAACCATATGCTCGGCAGGTCTGGGCGATCATGGCGTCGGCGAAGTCCGCCCCCGACCTGACGTCGTTGAATGCGGCTCGCACGTGCTGTTCGTCTTGAGTCTGGATGTCGCTCGAGTCCACGAGGGCTTCTAAGGCGGAAACCACGTCTGCGACCGCCAGCTTGTAGCCGCGGGTCAAGACCCAGTAGGTCTCGATGAGGACGACCGTGGTGAGCAGGCCGGGCTCTCCGGGTGTCAGCCCGGCGAAAGCCCGAGTGGCGGCCTTGGATTGGTTGGGATCGTCGTGCACGAGGTGGCGTACCACCACGTTGGTGTCCAGGCCGATCACGTCCCCAGAGCCCCCGCTGTGACGGCATCGTCCATCTCGTTGAGGCTGAGCGGCGAACCCGTGTACTTCAATGCCCCGGCCAAGTCGGCGGCTGATCGCTGGGCGGCTCGGATCACGTAATCCCCCTCCGCGTTTCGGGTGAAGGTCACACTGACGCCCGCGGTCAGCCCCAGGGCACGTCGGACGTCTTTCGGGATGGTGATCTGTCCCTTGCTCGTCATGGTTCCGATGCTCATCATGCACCTCCTTACACGAGTGTAAGGGGCAAACTCGGGACGGGCCATGGTGTGAGCGCCGACACGGGCCGATCCTTGCAGGAACGCCCTGAGGCGGAAGACGCTTCAGCTGTAGTGGAAGCGCGCCTGAAGGATCACCAGGTCGTCGCCATCGACGAGGTAGACAAGCCGATGCTCGTCGGTGATGCGCCGTGACCATGCTCCGGCGAACAGGTGCCGCAGTGGTTCTGGCTTGCCGATGCCGTCGGTTGGATCCCGAAGGGCGTCGTCGATGACCCTGTTGATGCGCTTGAGCACCTGACGATCCGCCTGGAGCCAGAACGTGTAGTCCTCCCAGCCGTTGGTGGTGAAGACAAGCCTCACTCGGCGAGCTCGCGCTCGTGCCGGTCGCCGGATTGGGCCTGCTGCAGGCTTTCGAGGAGCCGCTTCGCGTTTGCGGGCACCCGCAGGAGGTGCGCCGTCTCCTCCAGGGCGGCGAACTCCTCGGCCGAAATGAGGACGGCGTTGCCCCGGCGCGAGGTGATCTCGATGGCGATGCGGTCGCTGTTGACCCGCTCGATCAACGGGAAGAGCTGCTTGCGGGCCTCGGTGGCTGTGATCGACACGCCAAACCTCCTTTATAGGTACAGGTTTACGGTACCACTCGTGTCCAGACTCGTCCCGCGGCTCACATATCGCGGGCTCCCCGTCAACACCAGTCCAGGGATGGCATCGCAGGAACTCAGCGGTGGTAGGCATCGTGTCCAGGATCAGCAGTTGGGCCACGAATCCGGAACCTCCTGGTTGACCTGCGCCACAGCCTCGTTGACGTCGGTCAAAAGGCGGTCGTCTGGCGCCGGCAGCTCCGCGAGCGCCGCGCGCAGATCTCGTCCGGTGCGCCGCCCCGCAAGCCGGAGCTCCCCGACCGGCTTGTTGTCGCGCGTCGCCATCACGCCTGCAGGACCGTGATCCCATAAGCGCTGAAGCGAGCGTCGGCAGTGACGCACGTCAGGGCTTCGACCGTCGCCTGGGCGATGATCAACCTGTCGAACGGGTCGCGGTGATGCACCGGAAGGCGCGCGACCGCAAGACCATGGGCCGGCGACAGGGCGAGGGTCCGCACGCCGATGTTCTCGATGCGGGATTGCAGATCATCCGGCACGGTCAGCTTTCCGACCGATGCCTTGATGCCCATCTCCGCGTACGAGACGGCACTGAGCAGCACATCGTCGGCTTCCGCGATCGCTTTCCGCGCCGACGGCGACAACGCCCGTGTGCCCGAAAGCTGCCAGAGCACGACATGGGTGTCGAGCAGCAGCCTCACTGGTCGAGCATCTCGTCGAGTTCGGCGTCGGTGAACTCGAAATCGTCACCCATCCGGATCTCGTCCCCCAGAGAACCTGCCGCCGCCAGGAACCGCGCGCCGGGGTTGACCAGCGCGACGGGAACCAGCCGCACGACCGGGACGCCGTCCCGTGCGATTTCCACATCCTCACCGGCCAATGCGAGCGCGATGAGCCGCGACAGCTCCGTCTTCGCCTGTCCGATATTCACCGTGGGCACGACCGCATGATATCGGCCTTGGCCAAGCATGGCCAAGGCCTTGGTGTCGGGGCCGTCACGAGCCACTATGCCCCGTCAGTGGGCCCCGAGCCGCCTCGCACGGTTGTCGGCGAGCCCGCCGAGCGGTAGGCAGGTCCCGTGACGACCAGCCGCCTCTCCCCCACGACGTACCTGACCCACCTCGAGGGCGACCTTGATCGCCTCGACGCCCTCCTCGCCGGGGTGCGCGAGCGGACCTGGCGCTCCCCCGTTCCCGCCTGCCCCGGCTGGGATCTGGCGCACCTGATCCGCCATCTCGGCGGGGTCCATCGGATGGTCATCGCGGCCATCGAGCGGCAGGAGGCGTCGAAGTCCGGTCAGTACGATCCCGGCGCCCTCGCCGAGGACGAGCTGAGGGGCTGGCTCCACGACGGCGGTCGCCGCATGCTCGAGCTGCTGCGCGCCGACCCCGCGGACCCCGCCTGGTCGTTCTTCCGGCCCGACCAGACCGTCGGCTTCTGGCAGCGCCGGCAGGCGCAGGAGCACCTCGTGCACCGGTACGACGCGGAGACGACGCTCGGCTGCCCGACGCCGCTCGCTGCTGACCTCGCCGCCGACGGGATCGGCGAGATCGTCGAGGTCATGGTGCCGCTGAGGGAGGGCCGGGCGGTGACGCTGCCGCCGTACGCCGTACGTTTCATCGCCTCCGACACCGGGCAGGACTGGCTCATCGGGACCGGACCCGTCTCCGGCACCGCCCGCGGCACCGCCGCCGACCTGCTGCTGGCCCTGTGGGGGCGGCGCGACCCGGCGCGGGCGCTGGCCGTCGAGGGTGACACGGAGGCGGTACGCCGCATGCTGACGTTGGCACTCGTCCCGTGAGCCGCCAGCCGCGCCAGCCCGCTTGCTGCTGCAAGCAGCCCCAGCCCTCAGCGGCGCCGGTCAGGGCCGGCGGAGCCGCGGCGACGTCGCGGGCTCGACCGCCATCTCGCGGAACCGGTCCGGGACCTCGATGAGGTTCCCCGCCGCGTCGAGGCAGGCGCAGTCCACCTGAGCCTTGACGCAGACCTCCCCGTCGCGCTCGACGCGCTGCTGGAATCGACACCGATACGGCGACGGCAGTTCCAGGGTGGTCACCACGTCGAAGGTCTCGCCGAGCTTCAGCGAGCGCCGGAACTGAGCCTCGAGCGAATGGACGACGAAGAGGTAGCCCGCGTCGTTCCACTCGGCGACCTCGCGCCCGGTCGTGGCGATGAACTCCGAGCGCCCCCGCTCCAGGTATTTGAAGTAGTTGGCGTAGTAGACGACCCCCAGGCTGTCGGTGTCCTCGTAATAGACCTTGAACGCGATCCGGTGTTCCACGCCCCCGATTGTGGCGTGCCCGGCGCCGCGATGCGACCGGCAGCGGCCCGGTCATCGTTGGCGTCGGCCCCCCTCGACGGGTAGACAGGGCTGGTGACCCGCGCCGATGTCTCCTGGCCCCGCCGTACCGAGCGCCTCCTGCTGCGCCCGGTTCGGGAGACGACATCGGCCCCATGCTCGCCTAGCGGGCATCGGCCGGACATGCGACGAGGGGGCGCTAGCCGAAGCTAGCGCCCCCTCGCCGTCACGCTTGCTGCTCAGTGCGCAGCTTTGCTCAGTGCTTGAAGGCGTCCTTGACCTTCTCGCCGGCCTGCTTCAGGTCCGACACGGCCTGGTCACCCTTGCCTTCGGCCTCCAGGTCCCGGTCGTCGGTCGCCTTGCCGGCGGCCTCCTTCGCCTTGCCGCCCATGTCGTCGGCAGCGTTCCTGATCTTGTCGCCCAAACCCATATCGTCCTCCTGATCGCGTCGGTGTCTGTCGGGTCACTGGTACCCGGTCGTGCGGTCAGGGAAACGTGCGGCGGCCCGCGATGGCTGAGGGGAAGATCACGGGAACACGCGCACGCTTCAGGTCGTTCGCCCTGAAGGACGTCCCGCCGCTACAGTTCGTAGGTCACCGAGCGCGGACCTGTCGCCGGTGGGGGGAATGCGCCGTGAGCTCGCGCGTTGGCGCGCCCAGCACGGCCCGGCAGAGTCGCCGACACACACCAGACGATCACGCACGTCTGGATCACGCCAGCCCTACGGAGGAGTCATGGCAGAACGATCGCTGCGCGGAACCAACCTTTCCGCCCTCAGCATGGAGACAGACGCGAACGTCGTGCTCTCCGAACGTCAGCTCGTGCGCTACCTGTGCGCCAACGAGCACGTCAGCGAGCTCCCCTTCTCGATCGAGGCCGACATCCCCGCCACCTGGGAGTGCCGATGCGGTCAGGTGGCCAAGCTCATCGACGGCCCCGTGCCGGAGGAAAAGCCGGTCAAGGTCGCCCGCACCCATTGGGACATGCTGTTGGAGCGTCGCTCCATCGCCGAGCTCGAGGAACTGCTGGAGGAGCGACTGGCGCTGCTGCGCGCCTCCCGCGGCGAAACCTCCGGCAAGCAGACGGCCTGACCGAACTCCGCCTGAGCACCGCCCTCCGCGCGGCACCGAACTCTTGGCGGCCGTGCGGCGCTAGCGGACCTCACCGGGGATGACGTCGGGCCCGTCCCCGGGTCGATCAGGGCCGCCCCCGAATGGGCCGCTGGAGGGGCCGGCACCGGACGGGCCGCCGCCAAACGGTCCACCACCGAACGGCGGCCCACCCCCGAATCCCGCGCCGGCCAGCAACCGTCGCTCCACGGCGCCCTGGAGCAGTCGTCGGGCGGCCGGTCGGGTCGGCGGCGCGATCAGCAGCAGGCCGGCGATGTCGGTGAGGAACCCGGGCGTCAGCATCAGCGTGCCGCCGATGAGAATGAGCGCCCCGTCGACGATTTCCCGGGCGGGCATGCGTCCGGTCCGTAGGGCCTCGGTCAGCGCCCGCCACGCCGTACGGCCCTCGCGTTTCATCAGCCACGCACCGACCAGCGAGACGACCAGCAGCAGCCCTACCGTGGGCCACCCCCCGATGGTCCGCCCGACGGCGAGGATGGCGGCGATCTCCGCCAACGGGACCACGATGAACGTCAGCACCAGAAGAACCGGCCAGCCCGGCCCGCGCCGGCGGGCCCGCGCACCCGGACCGGACGGACCCGAGGAGCCGGGCGGGGGGAAGTGCACCGAACCCACGAGCGGCTCAGCCGTCCAGGGACTGCCAGCGACCGCGGCGCCCGCGCCGGCGCCGGGGACCGGCCGGATCACCCGATGCCGACGCTGATGCCGGGTGCGACGTCCGCCGCAGCCAGCTACGGGCCTGCTCCGCCCGGTACTTCACGCCCCATGACGTCACGTTGAGCAGCGACTCCCGGAAGATGTCCCCGCTCATCTTGGAGTCCCCGATCTCCCGCTCCACGAACATGATCGGCACCTCGACGATCCGCAGGCCGGCCTTGACGGCCTTCCAGGTCAGGTCGGTCTGGAAGCAGTAGCCGTGCGACTCGACCCGCTCCAGGCCCATCGCGCGCAGCGCCTCGGTGCGGTAGACCCGGAATCCGGCCGTCGCGTCGCGCACCGGCATGCCCAGCAGCACGGAGATGTAGAGATTGCCATAGACGGACAGCGCCTTGCGGTGCGCCGGCCAGTTGACCACCGAACCACCCGGCACCCAGCGCGAGCCGATCACGACGTCGGCGTTCTCCGCGGCGGCCAGCAGCGCGGGCAGGTGTTCGGGCCGATGCGAGCCGTCGGCGTCGATCTCGACGACCGCGTCGTAGCCGCGCTCCAGGGCCCACTCGAAACCGGCGAGATAGGCCTTGCCCAGGCCCTCCTTGCCGGCCCGATGCAGGACCTGGATCTTGGGGTCTTCGGCGGCGAGCCGGTCGGCGACCTCACCGGTGCCGTCCGGGGAGTTGTCCTCCAGGACCAGCACGTCGCACTCCGGCACCGCCGCGCGGATCCGCGCCGCGATGAGCGGCAGGTTCTCGCGCTCGTTGTAGGTGGGAATCAGCACGACGACCCGCTCCAACGGTGGCCGGTCCCGATCGGGACGAGACGGGCTGGCCTGACGGAAACGCGAGAAGGCTGGCATCTCATCCTCGGCTCGGGGGCGGTCACGACGCGGGTCACTTCATCCTACGGTGCCGCCCCCGCAGCCCGACGAGCGCGCCCCGCACGACCAGTGCGCCGATCGCGGCGCTCGCCAGCAGCGCCGGGAGGTCACCGAGACGCGTCGCCAGGGTGGCCTCCGACCGCAGCGGCAGGTCCGTCGACAGGATCGCCGGCTCGAACAGCGGGGTCCACCCGTGCGTGGCGCCGTCCGGGGTGATCAGCGAACTCACCCCGACGTTGCTGATGTGGACGACGCTGCGGCCGTGCTCGATCGCGCGCAGTCGGGAGATCGCCAGCTGTTGCACGGACTCGTGGGTCCGGCCGAACGTCGCATTGTTGGTCTGCACGACGATCAGGTTCGCGCCGTGCGTCACCCCATCGCGGACCAGGTCGTCGTAGGCCACCTCGAAGCAGATGTTCATCCCGGCCCGGATCGGCGGGTCTCCCCCGGCCCGCGGCACCTGCAACACCCCCACTTGCGTGCCGCCGACGAAATCCTTCCCGACGAGGTCGACCTTGTCGGAGAACATCCGCCAGAACGAGCGCTGCGGGATGTACTCGGCGAAGGGCACCGGGTGCCGCTTGTCGTAGCGCTGCGTCGGATCCGCCACCCCCGGCTCGTAGAGCAGCGCCGCATTGGTCACGTAGCCGACCGGCTCGGCGAGCACCGCGCCCACCACGGTCGGGGCGGCGATCTCCGCGACAGCGCGCCGGATCACCTCGGCAGCGTCCGGATTGCGCAGCGGATCGATGTCGGAGGCGTTCTCCGGCCAGAGCACCAGGTCCGGGGTGCGCTCACCCCGCTGCCGCAGCTGTGCCGCCGCCTGCGCGGTGACCCTCGCGTGGTTGTCCAGGACGGCCCGACGCTGGGCGTTGAAGTCCAGGCCCGCCGTGGGAACGTCACCCTGGATCGCGACCACGCGGGCGGCCGGCCCCTGCGTCGGCAGCGGGATCAGCAGCGGGAGCAGAACGGTGGCGGCGGCCGCGCCGATCGGGAGTAGTGCGACCGGGATCAGAACGCCCTGGACCAGCGCGACCGGGCGAGGGGTCGTGCGGCGTCGGTCGAGGCTGCCCCGGGTGCGCAGCCGGTCGACCAGCGCCAGAGCGCCCAGGGCGAGGGAGCCGCCGCACAACGCCACGACGAAACCCACGCCCGGGGCCCCCGCGAGGGCGGCGACCCTGGCGAACGGCGAGTCCACCACCCCGAAGGCGAGGCGGCCCCACGGAAAGCCGCCGTACGGCGTGGTGCTGCGCGCGAACTCGGTCGCGACCCACGCCAGCGCGACCAGCAGCGGATAGCCCCGGTCCGGCACCCGCAGGCCGCCACACAGCGCCCCGAGCAGGGCGACGTAGAGGGCCTGCAGCACGGCCAACGCCACCCAGGGCAGCGGGCCCACGTAGATACCGGTCCAGGACAGCATCGGCAGGAAGGCGGCCAGGCCGCCGGCGAACGAGACCAGCGCGCCGCGGCGTGCTCCGGCGCGATGCGCGCCCAGCGCGAGCAGCGCGACCCCTACGGGGGCCGCGGGCCACAGGTCGATGCCGGGTTGCGACAGCCAGAGCGCGAGCCCGCCGACCAGGCAGAGGAGGAGGCGGGCCGGCACATCGGACAGGCTACCTGGCCTGCATGGACGCGCCCTGCCCGGGGCGAGGGCCCCGGACAGGGCCGGGCCGCGAACGCCGTTGGTACCTTCCCCGGTAGCAGGGTGTTTTCTACTGGGCGTTTGCGACCTCGAGTCCGCCACGAGGTGCGCTTGCTCGCCGCGCGACTGCTCCAACCTAGCCCGCAGCGGAGCGGTGTCAATCCGTCCCCGACTGGTCCCGACGGGCAACCCTGCAGGTCAGCGCGGCAATCTGCGCGTGATGGCGGGGGTCCGCCCCTTCTTCAGTTCCCGCGGACCCGAGTTGACGCCGCCAGCCATGCCGCCAGTGGCCCTGTCTCGGGTGGCGCCGCGCGGCTCCGGTACGACGGCCGCCCAGCGCCTGAGAGCATGGGCGCATGGCGACCAAGAACGCGGGCGCGACCCCCGCCACGGCCGTGCTCACCGCGGCCGGGGTGCCCTTTGCGGAACACCTCTACGCACACGACCCGGCGGCCCCCGCCTACGGGCCCGAAGCCGGGGCGGCGCTCGGCGTACCGTCCGCGCACGTCTTCAAGACCCTGGTCGTCACCGGCCCCGACGGCCTGGCGGTCGGCCTGGTGCCGGTCGATCGGCAACTCGACCTCAAGGCGATGGCCGCGGCGCTCGGGGTCAAGTCGGTCGCGATGGCGCAGCCCGCGGCGGCGCAGCGCAGCAGCGGGTACGTCGTGGGCGGCATCAGCCCGCTCGGTCAGCGCCGCCGGCTGCCCACCGTGCTGGACACGTCGATGCGTGCGCTGGCCACGGCGTACGTCTCCGGCGGTCGGCGTGGTTTCGACATCTCCCTGGCCCCGGCCGACCTGGCCCGGCTCACCGCCGCGACGTACGCCCCCATCGCCCGCTGACGCGCACCGCCGCGCCGGCCGACCCCCCACGGAGCGAACCCCATGACCCCGAGCGAACCGACCCCCTCCCCCGTTGCCCGGTCCCACGACGCCGCAGGCCAAGGGCCCGGCCCACTGATGCTGATCGACGCCGCCAGCCTGTATTTCCGCGCCTTCTACGGCGTGCCCGATCGGCGCGAGGACCCGACGCAGCCGCCGAACAACGCGATTCGCGGGTTCCTGGACATGCTGGCCACCCTGATCTCGGCGCACCGCCCCACCGGGCTGGTGGCCTGCTGGGACGACGACTGGCGCCCGGCCTTTCGGGTCGCGGCGGTCCCGACGTACAAGACCCACCGCCTCGCGGACGGCAGCGTCGACGCCGAGGAGACCCCGGATGGCCTGGCGCCGCAGGTGCCGGCGATCGTCGGGGCGCTGGCCGCGGTGGGGCTGGCGCGGGTGGGCGCGGCGGGGTACGAGGCGGACGATGTCATCGGCACCCTGGCCACCCGCGCGGTTGCCGCGGGCCGGCCGGTCGACATCGTCACCGGCGACCGGGACCTGTTCCAGCTGGTCGACGACGCCGCGCGGGTGCGGGTGCTCTACACCGCGCGCGGCGGGGTGCGGGACGCGACGGTGGTCGATCAGGGCTACCTGCGGACGACGTACGGGGTGGGTACCGGCGATCTCTATGCCGACCTGGCCGTGCTGCGCGGCGATCCCTCGGACGGGCTGCCGGGCGTGCCCGGCGTGGGCGAGAAGACGGCGGCGAGCCTGCTGGGGACGTACGGCGACCTGGGCGGGCTGATCGCCGCGATCGACGCGGTGGACATCCGGCTCAAGGGCGCCGTCGCGAAGAAGCTGGCCGCGTCGCGGGCCTATCTCGACGTCGCGCCGGCGGTGGTGCGGGTGGCCCGGGACTGCCCGCTGCCCACCGACATCGACGCGGATCTCGACGCCGCGACGGCGCTGCCCCGGCAGGTCGCCGATCTGCGGCTGCTGTCCGAGTTGGCGGTGGAGTATCGCCTGACCACCAACTTCAACCGCCTCCTGGCGGCGCTGCAGCTCGGCTGACCCGGTTGGCGGGATCCGACCCGCTTGAGCCGCGTTCTGGCCGGCCTACGTCCGGCCCTCATCAGCAGCCAGCAGTGCGCAATTAGCGGTCGGCGGCGGGACTGCCGGTCGGCGTCGGATGTGGGGATGCGTGGGTGCCGGGCTGGCGCATCGCCAGGGAGCCCGCCGCCCCCAGCACGGCCGCCGCGGCGGCCAGCAGGTAGCCGATCGCGAACTGGCCGGTCCGCTCCGCCAGGATGCCCGCGATGGCGGGTCCGGCGGCCTGGCCGATCCCGAAGAACACGGTCAGCGCGCCGAGTGCCTTGATCGCCTGTTCGGGCGGCATGTAATCGCCCGCGGTCGCGCCCATGATCCCCGGCACGCTCCAGGCGCAGATTCCGAACAGGAACACCGACAGATAGACCAGCCCACCCGGCAGCTGCAGCCCGACGATCAGAAAGGCGACCGCCTGCAGACCGAAGACGGTGGCCAGCCCCAGCTTGCGGCCGACCCGATCGGACAGGGCGCCGAACAGGCTGCAGAACAGCGACAGGAAGCCGACGACGGCCCAGATCAGCCCCGCCGAGCCCTCCGCGATGCCCCGCTCGCGGACCAGCGTGGTCACGATGAAGGTCGCATAGATGGCATAGCTGAAGCCGTACATCGCGTAGATCAGGCCCAGCCGGATCGTCGTGCGCCGTTGCTCCGGCAGGGACACCGGCTCGGGCACCACGGCGTCGCGGATCGGGTGCCCAGCCGCGCTCAGCCCGACCTCGGATGGGTTGTCCCGCAACAGCACCGCCGCGATGACCACCACGACGGCGATCACCGCCGCGAGGATCCGCCAGCTCACGCGCCACCCGTCCAGTGCCCCGGCCGAGACGTTAACGGCCGGCACCAGCAGCCCGGCCAGCATCAGGCCCAGCCCGATGCCGCCGACCACCAAGCCCGCCGCCCACCCGCGCATGCTGCGCAGGAACCACCTCGAGACCAGCCCGACCATCGCCACGTTCCCCGCGCCGCTGCCGAGCCCGGTGACGGTGAACGCGAGCAGGACCATCCCGAACCCGCTCGCGATGCTGACCCAGGCCAGCGCCACCGTGATGAGGGCCAGGGCGGCGACGATGACGCGGCGCGGCCCCCACCGGGCCGTCAGGGCGCCGGACGACGAGGCGCCGAGCAGGTAGCCGAGGAAGTTGCTGGTCCCGATCCAGCCCATCTGCTCATACGACAGGTCCAGCGCCCGCTGCATCGACGGCAGCACCATCCCGAACGCGAAACGCGCGAGCCCGAGCACGGCCATCGAGACGACGACCCCGACCCCGACGATGACCCAGCCGTAGTGGAACCCTCGCGCCCGCATCGCCACACCCCTCACCGGCACCGGGACGCCGCTGTCCGCCCGCCAGAACGGCCCAGCCTAGCGAGGTGGGGATCGCCCGGCCGGTGGGGGTCGGTCAGACGCTATGCGGGACGAGCCGGTCCTCCCCCCGAGGTTGCAGGCATGAATGCAGCGTTGGTGTCGCTATCACGACCCCAACGCTGCGCCGACGACTGCAATCTCGCCGGCCGTCACCTGCCCACGTGAAAGAGCAGCCCTACATCAGTCCAGGCGATCCGCCGCCACCACGCCGCGCATCACCGCCGCGACCGCCGCCCGGGCCGTCGACGCGAGCGCCGGTTGCGCCGCCACGGCGGCGATCTGGTCGAGCAGGTCGACGAGCTGCTTGCAGCGCCGCACGAAGTCGCCCGCCGCGAGGTCCGTATCGCCCAGTACGGTCTCCAACCGGGCGCCCGCGGCCCAGCGGTGCGTGAGCTGGGCGATGCCGCCGTCGGGCGCAGGCGTACGGGGCAGTCCCCGCGCCGCCATCTCGTCGTCGAGCTCGCTCCAGGACCGGATCATGGCCTCGTACGCCGTAGCGACCGCCTCACTCGGCATCCGGGGAAAGGCGCCGCCGACCTCCTCGCGGCGCGGCTCATGGACCAGCGCCGAGACCACCGCGGCCAACTCCGCAGCGGTCAGCCCCACCCAGTGTCCGTGCCGCAGGCACTGCGCCACCAACAGATCACGCTCGGTGTAGAGCCGCCGCAGCCGCTGCCCCGCCGCCGTCACGGCGGTGCCGCCGGCATCCAGATAGCCCAGCTCGGTCAGCATGTCGCAGATCCGGTCGAACGTCCGAGCCACCGAACTCGTCCGACCCTCGACCTTGCGGCGTAGCCCGTCGGTCTCGCGACGCAGCTGCCAGGCCCGCTCCGCCCACCGCGCGTGCTGTTCCCGGTCGGGGCAGCGGTGGCACGGGTGTTCGCGCAGCCGCCGACGCAGCTCGGCCACCCGGCGCTCCACCTGGCTCGCCGCCACCCGCTCCCCCTCCCGGCCGTCCTGCGCCGGTCGGGCATCCGGCGACACCCTGGCCCGCATGGTCGCCGCGAGGTCGCGCCGGTCCTTGGCGACCCGGGCGTGGAAGGCCTTCGGGATGGCCAGCCGCCCGATCGGCGTCAGCGGCTCGGTCAGGTCGGCCGGACCGACCCGGCGTGCCCGCGCATCCTCGGTCAGCACGGTGATCACGGGGTCACGACCCCGGGCCGCGGCGGCGGTGAGTACCACCGCCCGGCCCGCCTGGCGGCCCTCCGGCAGCAGCACCACGTCGCCGGGGCGCAGCGTCTCCAGCGCCAGGGCGACCTCCGCCCGCCGCGAGGCGGTCCGCGCCCGGACCGCGTCCTTCTCCACGTCCGAGATCTCCCGCCGGATCGCGGCGTACTCCTCGAAATCGCCCAGGTGACAGGTCATCGCCTCGACATAACCGGCCAGCGCCTCGTCGTTGCGGCGGATCGAGCGGGTCAGGCCGACCACCGCCCGATCGGCCTGGAACTGGGCGAAGCTCGTCTCCAGGACGGCCCGCGCCCGGTCCCGTCCGACGGTCGCGACGAGATTGGTCGCCATGTTGGGGTTGGGGCGGAAACTGCTGCGCAGCGGGTAGGTGCGGGTGGCGGCCAGCCCGCCCACCGCGATCGGGTCGAGCTTGGGATTCCACAGCACCACCGCGTGCCCCTCGACATCGATCCCGCGGCGGCCGGCGCGGCCGGTGAGCTGGGTGTATTCGGCCGGTGTGATCTCCACGTGCGCCTCGCCGTTGAACTTGACGAGCTTCTCCAGGACCACGCTGCGGGCCGGCATGTTGATGCCCAGCGCGAGGGTCTCGGTGGCGAAGACGGCCTTGATCCGCCCGGCCGTGAACAGGTCCTCGACGATCTCCCGGAACGTCGGCAACATCCCCGCGTGGTGCGCCGCGAACCCGCGGGTCAGGCCTTCCAGGAAGTCCCAGTAGCCGAGGACGTCCAGGTCCTCGGGGGCCAGCCCGGCGACGCGGTCCTCGACGAGGCGCCGGATCCGCCGGGACTCCACATCCGAGGTGAGGTTCGTCCCCCAGGCCAACAGCTGGCTCACGGCGGCATCGCAGCCGGCCCGGCTGAAGATGAACGTGATGGCGGGCAGCAGTCCCTCGCGGTCGAGGCGGTCGATCACCTCGGCCCGAGAGGCCAGCGGCGCACGACGTACGGGCAGGTCCGCGCGCGTCTCGCCGCCCGCGGCCAGCGCTTCCGTGCGGGCCCCGCGGCGCCCGTCGCCGCCGGTGCGGGCGCCGCGGGAGCCGGTACGCCGGGTGCCGCCGCCATACGTCGCCTCCTCCAGCGCACGCCCGCCACCACGGGACTTCCCCCGCCGGCCACGGGGACCGCCGTCGTCGAGGAGCCGACCCCGTCGGTCGGTGCCGCGCCGGACCTTGTCGATGGCCTCGATCAGGTCGGGGTTGACCTGCGCGGTGGGCGTCGGCCCGCCAGCCCCCTGGCCACCCCGGCCATTGTCCCCCCGGCCACCGTGGCCCGGGCCCTCCACGAACAGGTCGAAGAGCTGCCGCCCCACCATCATGTGCTGCCACAGCGGCACCGGCCGATGCTCCTCGACGACCACCTCGACCGCGCCACGGACCGCACCCAGCCAGGCCCCGAACTCTTCGGCGTTGCTCACGGTCGCCGACAGCGAGACGACCGTGACGTGCTCGGGGAGGTGGATGATGACCTCCTCCCAGACCGCGCCACGGAACCGGTCGGCGAGATAGTGTACCTCGTCCATCACGACATAGGCCAGGCCGTCGAGGGCGGGACTGTCGACATAGAGCATGTTGCGCAGCACCTCGGTCGTCATGACGACCACCGGGGCATGCCCGTTGATGGCCGAATCCCCCGTCAGAAGACCGACATTCGCGGCGCCGTAGCGGCGGGACAGGTCGGCGTACTTCTGGTTCGACAACGCCTTGATCGGCGCCGTGTAGAACGCCTTGCGCCCCTGGGCGAGGGCGAGGTGCGCGGCGAACTCGCCCACCACCGTCTTGCCCGAGCCGGTGGGCGCCGCGACCAGGACGCCGGTGCCGGCCTCCACCGCCCGGCAGGCGCGAGCCTGGAAGTCGTCCAGGGCGAAGTCGAAGCCGGCCTGGAAATCGGCGAAGACCGCGGAGGAGTTTCGGGCCCGCGCCGCGGCGTACCGTTCGGCGGGGCTGGGCATGGACCCCAGGCTACGTCACGGGTGCCGGCGCAGCTCCCCCACCGGGCGGGATCAGAGCGGGCTGGCTTCGTCGTCGGCGACCGTGTCTGCCCAGTCCGGGCGGCTGCGGCGGCGGCGCCTGTCGTTCAGGGCGGCGATGCCGTAGGCCAGGAAATACAGGGCGCACATCGGCAGCGCCAACGTGAACATGGTCACCGGGTCCGGCGTCGGCGTCATCACCGCCGCGAAGATGAAGATCCCGATGACCGCGAACCGCCACGCCCTGCGCATGGCGGCGGCCGGCAGGATCCCGATGAGGTTGAACGCGACGAGGAAGATCGGCAGCAGGAAGGCCAGCCCGAAGGCGAGCAGGAACTTGCTGGTGAAGTTGAGGTAGAGGTCGGCGGCGATGATGTTGCTGCCTCGGGCGGGGGTGAAGCTGAGCAGGATCTCCACGGCCTTGGGCAGCGTGAGATAGGCGAGATAGGCCCCGGCCAACAGGAGCGGGACGGCGGTGAGAATGAAGGCGGCCGCCGTCCGCTTCTCCTTCTTCGTCAGCCCGGGCACGACGAACGCCCAGATCTGGTAGAGCCAGATCGGGCTGGAGATGAACATGCCGATGATGACGCCGATCTGCAGCTGCAGCGCGAACGGATCGGTGAGCCCCTGGAAGTTGACCTGGCCGCCGCGGGCCTGGATGGGTTCCACCAGGGCATTGATCACCGGCTCGTAGAGATTCCAGCCGGGGATGGCCGCGACGATGATGGCGATCGCGGCGATCAGGAACCGGTTGCGCAGCTCCCGGAGGTGCTCGACGAGGGCCATCCGACCCTCGGGGTCGCGCTTCGTGCGGCGCCGGGGCAGGCGGGGTCGGGCCACGGCGGTCACGCGTCAGAGCGCGGTGTCGTCGCGCGGAGCCCCGGCCTCGCGGGCCGCCTTCGCGGCGCGCTCGGCGCGGAGCTGCTGCTCGATGCGGGCCCGCTCGGCGTCCTCGGCGTCGATGCGGGCCTCGGCCTCGCGGCGCAGCCGCGCCTCGCGCTCGGCGGGGGTCTCGTCCTGCTGGGTGCGCAGCGGTTCGCCCGCCGGCTGGGTCGGCTGCGACGGGGCGGCGCCCGGCTGGGGCGAGGCTGCGGGCGGCGGGCTGACCGTCGCGCCCTTGACGGTGTCCTTGCTGGCGGCGCTCGGCGCGTCGTCCCGCTTCATCTCCTCGACCTCGGCCTTGAAGATCCGCATCGAGCGGCCCAGGCTCCGGGCGGCATCCGGCAACTTCTTCCAGCCGAACAGGACCACGACGATGAGGAGGATGACGATGAGTTCAGGGCCTCCGAGCCACTGGGGCATGGCGTACCTTCCGCTGCTGGTCGTTGCGGGTCCGGGTGCGACCCGCGTCAGGGTCTGCGCCGGTGCCGGCCCGGCCCACTGAAGCGCGGACTGTGCTGGCGGGCGTCAGTGTACGGGCTCAGCATGACCATAGGCTGTCAGCGCCGCGGCGGCCCCTTGGGCCACCTCGGCCGCCAGCGCGGCGGGCTCCAGCACGACGGCCTGCCCGCCGAGCCGCCACACCAGGCGCCGCAACCAGGCCACGTCGGCCGTGTGCAACCGCAGGATCGTGCCACCGGCGCCGGCACCGGCACCGGCGCCCGGCGCGTCGGGACCGCGACGGTCCGGCTCGTGCGAGACGTGCGGGTAGTAGTCCGCCACCCACGCCGCCGACGGCGCGAGCGCGAGCGTGACCAGCAGGTCGTCCGGCGAGTGCTGAAAGATGCCGGCGTCGAGGTCGCGCGGCCGGGCCTGCTGCGGTGGTTCGCCCGGTACGTCGAGCACGGTGACCGCCTCGATGCGGTCCAGCCGGAACAGCCGGACGGCCGCGCTGCGATGGCACCACCCCTCGACATACCAGCGGCCCTCCGCGCTGGTCAGCCGCATCAGATCCACGTCGCGCTCGGTCGACTCGTCGCGCGCCGGGACCAGATAGCGCAGGTGCACCCGGCGGCGCCGGTGCAGCGCATCGCGCAGCGCGGCCAGGATCTCGCCCTGCGCCCCCTCGGCCATGTCGACCTGGATGCGGTCGCTGGCGGCCGCGACGGCCGGGGCCGCCGCCGAGGAGATGGCGTCCTCCAGCTTGGCCAGGGTCCGGTCGAGGGCGTCCCGTTCGGTCAGGCCGGGTATGTCGCCGAGCGTGCGCAGCGCCACGATCAGCGCCAACGCCTCGTCGCGCCCGAGCCGCAGCGGCCGCGAGATCGCCTCGGCATTACCCAGATAGACCCGGCCGTCCTCCCAGTCCGCCTCGATGAGGTCGTCGGGCATGCCCCCCGGCGTGCCGCACAGGAACAGCAGCGCCAGATCGGCCTCCAGCTGCTCGCGGCTGACCTGCAGCTCGGCGGCCGCCTGCTCGATGTCGATGCCCTGCCGGTTGAGCAGCCAGGGCACCATCGTGAGCAATCGGGCCAGCCGGTCGGTCGCGCTCTCCGGCGCGGGTCGCTTGCGCGCCCGGTCCCCCAGGGCCTTGTCGGGTCGGCTCTTGTCGCCGGGTGGCTTGGCCGGGCGCGGGCTCACGGCGTACCGCCCTCGTGGGCCGCGAGCGCGCCCCGCAGCCGCCGCACCACGGCCGCCACCAGTTCCGGCGGCGCCGTCGCGACCAGGTCCGGGCCGTACCCGGCCAACTCGTCCGCCAACGCCTCGACATCGGCGGTAGGCAGCGTGACGACGTCCCAGGCCGCGTCCGCCACCCGACCGGCACCGGGGGCCACCGAGGTGGCGCGCCGCCGCAACGCATGACCGGCGCCCGGCCGGACCAGGGCGGTCGCCTCGACTGGCTCGCCGTCGCGGGCCTGCAGCCGGATCAGGGCCCGGGGCTGGTGGTCGGCCGGTACGGCGTACGAGCCGGGCACCCCGTCCCGGCGGACCTCCCCCTCGATCCGGCCCACCCGGAAGACTCGGGTGTCGGCCCGGTCGGTGTCGTAGCCCGTCAGGTACCACCGGCCGTGCCAGCTCGCCAGGCCCCAGGGCTGCACGTGCCGCTCGCGGACCTCCCCGGAGCGGTTGGTGCGATAGGTGAACGCGATCGGGCAGGTCTCGACGACGGCGGCGCGGACCGCATCGAACGCCGGCTCGATGGTGCGGACCCGGGCCTCGATGCCGATGATCGAGGACTCATCGCGCTCCACCCCGTCGGCGGCGAGCTTGCGCAGCGCCTGCGCCGCCGGGCCGCCGAGGCTGGCCTGCGCCCAGGTGCGGCTCGCCAGCGCGAGAACGGCCAGCTCGTCGGGGGCCAGGCGCAGCTCGGGCACGGCGTACTCGCGGCGGTCGATCCGATAGCCGGGCTCGTCCTCGAAGAGGGTGTCGATCTGCTCGGTGACCAGCGGGATGCCCAGCTCGCGCAGCTCCTCCTTGTCCCGCTCGAACATCCGCTCGAAGGCCTCGTCGGAGGTGGTCGCGGCGTAGGCCGCCACCGATGTGCGGATCTGCGCCCGGGTCAGCGGGCGCCGGGTGTAGAGCAGGCAGATCACCAGGTTGAGCAGCCGCTCGGTCTTGGCGGCGACCATCGGTGGGGCCTTCATAGGAGCGACGTTACCCGATCACCCGTACGATCGGCAGGAGCGCGTGGCGACCCGCGCCGAGTGGCGGTGTCGGGCGGCGGTGTCGGGCGGCGGTGGCGCGGTCAGCGCACGCCGAGCAGGTCGACCACGAAGATCAGGGTCTCCCCCGGCGCGATGACCCCACCGGCGCCACGGTCGCCGTACGCCATGGCCGGCGGAATCACCAGCTTGCGTCGGCCGCCCACCTTCATGCCCGCGATCCCCTCGTCCCAGCCCCGGATGACGCGGCCGGCGCCGAGTGGGAACTGCAGCGACTCGCCGCGATTCCAGGAGGCGTCGAATTCCTCACCGGTCGACCAGGCCACCCCGACGTAGTGCGTGTCGACGGTGTGCCCGGCCTGGGCCTGCTCGCCGTCGCCCTCGACGAGGTCCTCGATGACGAGGTCGGCGGGCGGGGTCTCGCCGGGGAAGTCGATCTCGGGCTTGCTGCGGCCGAAGGCATCGGGCGCGCTGCGGCCAAAGGCATCGGAGGGCACGGGCTGCTCCTAGGGTCTCGAGGTGTCGTGGGGTGACCTGGTGACGTGGGCTGACGTGCTGGCCCTACCCGGTGGGCGGGCGGCTCAATCGGACCAGGCGTCGAGGATGTCCATGACGAAGATCAGCACGTCGTCGCCCTTGATGTCGGCCTGCGGGTTGCCGTCGGCGCCGTAGCCGTCGGCCGGCTGGACGATCACCAGCAACCGCGAGCCGACCGTCTGACCCGGGATGGTGTTGTCCCAGGCCTTGATGAGCTGACCGACGCCGATCGGGAACTCCGCGGTCGTCTTGGGGGTCTTGCCGGAGTAGTCGAACGGCTTGTCCGGCGTGCGCCAGGTCGCGCCGGTGTAGCGCACCCGGATCGTCTGGCCCTTCTCGACCTTCGGACCGGTGCCGACGATCAGCGGCTGGACCAGCGTCTCCTTGATCGGCGTCGGGCTGGGCACGGTGAACGTGGCGGGCTTGGTGGGATCGTCCGGCACGTCGACGGTCGGCAGGCCGGCCTTGGGCGGTACGGCGGTCCCGGTGGCCTTGGTCAGCACCGGCCGGGCGGAGACGACGTCGAGCACGAAGAGCACCGTGTCATCGAGGGTCATGCCCTTGGCGAGCTGGGACTCGGTCAGGATCTTGCTGGCCGGGACCGCGACCAGGGCCTGGGTGCCGACCTTCTGACCCTTGAGCGCGTCGATGAAGCCGGGCACGGCGTCGCTGTTCGGCTCGATGTGCAAGCTGGCGGGCTTCGCCCCGTACGAGGACCCCATCGCCGCACCGTCCACCCCCGAATAGCGGGCCCAGTTGGCGGTGACCGCCGACGGCTCCGCGATGACGGCGCCGGTGCCCTCCTTGAGGATCCGGTGTTGGGTCTCCTGCACCCGGAACGGCTTCGTGGGCAGCGAGATCGTCGGCGCCGTGGCGGCGTCCTTGCCCGGCGTCACGGTGATCTTCGCGAAGTCGCCGGAGGCGGACGCGGCCTGTGTCGTGGCGGTGCCACCGGATGAGTTGGCCGGGGCGTCGGCGCAGCCGGCGAGGGTGCCGGTGAGCAGGGCGGCGGGCAGGACGGCGCCGACGAGCAGGCGCGAGCGCAGGGAACGCTGGAGGGTAGGCACGGGATGACCTTCTCGACTCACCGCGCCGCGGGGCCCGTTCACCGACGCCGACCGCCGGGACCGCCCACGACGCGAACGGCGGGACGGCACAGCCTAACCCGCCCGCCTGGGCCCTCCCTGACAGCCCGCTCAGCCGTGTCCGGAAGCGATCATCGCCAGCAGGGCCTCGACCCGCTCGTCGGTCGAGGCGAACGGGTCCTTGCAGATCGCCGTACGGCCCTCGGTGCCGTCCAGACGCAGGTGGGTCCAGTCGACCGTGTACTCGCGGCGGCGCTCCTGCGCCGCCGCGACGAAGGCCCCTCGCAGGGCGGCGCGGGTGGTGGCGGGAGGGTGCTGTACGGCGTGCGCCACCGCCTCCGGAGTCGTCCACCGGTGCAACGCCCCGGCGGCCTCGAGCCGCATCGCGAGCCCGCGCGCCGGGTCGATGTCGTGGTAGAGCATGTCCAGCTGCAGCATCCGGGCATCGTCCCAGGCCAGGCCGTGTCGCTGCGCCTGGCGGGTGAGCAGGGCGTGCTTGGCGATCCAGTCGACGTGCCGCGCGACCCGGGCTGGCTCGCCGGCCTCCAGGGCGGTGAGCACCTCGTCCCAGAGGTCGCGCACCTGCTCATCCCACGGCCGGGTGGCGCCGTGCCGGTCGAGATGCTCCGCGACCACCGCGAAGTAGGCCCGCTGGGCGTCCAGCGCGGTGATCGTGCGGCCGTCAACAGTGACATAACTGGCTCGGCCGGCGAGGTCGCGGGCGACGGCGCGGATCGCGGTGGCGGTGTTCGCCGGGGCGACGGGCGGCGGGGCGGCCCCCGCTTCCAGGGCCCGCAGCACGAGGTCGGCGGTCGCGACCTTGAGCAGCGTGCTCGACTCGGCCATGTTCGAGTCCCCGACGATGACGTGCAGCCGGCGGTGTTGCGCGGCGTCGGCGTGCGGTTCGTCGCGGGTGTTGATCATCGGTCGGCTGCGGGTGGTGGCGCTGCTGGCCCCCTCCCACATGACGTCGGCCCGCTGCGACAGGCAGTATTCGACGCCGTCCTTGCCCGTCACGATCCGGCCCGCGCCGCAGATCAGCTGCCGGCTGACCAGGAAACCAACCAGGGCGTCGGCCAGCACGTGCAGGTCGGAGGTGCGCGCGACCAGGTAGTTCTCGTGGCAGCCATACGAATTGCCGGCCGAGTCCACGTTGTTGCGGAACAGATAGACGTCGCCGACCACGCCGTCGCCGCGCATCCGCTCCTGGGCCTGCCGGACCAGGTCGACCATGATCTCGGTGCCGGCCCGATCCTGGGCGAGCAGGTCGGGCAGGGTGTCGCACTCGGCCGTGGCGTACTCCGGGTGGTTGCCCACGTCGAGATACAGCCGGCCGCCGTTGGCGAGGAAGACGTTGCTGCTGCGACTGGCCGCGACGATGCCGCGGAACAGGTAGCGCGCCACCTCATCGGGCGTCAGCGCCTTGACTCCGTCGCGGGTGCAGGCCACCCCGTATTCGGTCTCCAGACCCATGATCCGCCGGTCCATCGCTCACGCCTGCCGATCGTCGGGCCGGGGGTGGTCCGGGTGCTGGGTCTGCGGGTTGCTGCTGCGCGGCCGGCGATCCTCCGGCTCCGGCGCGGCGTCGAGATCGCCCGCGGCGAGCAGGTCCCCTTCGAGGCGGCGGAACGTCCGGCGCGGGCGGGTCCGGTCCAGCAGGGCGACCTCGAGGGGGGCGGGCGGTACGTCATCGCGGCGCAGCGCCTGCGTCGCGACGGCGTAGACCTGCGCCAACGGCGCCGTGGGATCCAGCCGGTCGCGCAGCGCGGTGGCGAGAACGTCGTGTGCCCCGCCGGCTACGGCGTACCCGGGTTCGTCGAGCACCGATCCGTCGTAGCCGACCCGATAGATCTCGTCCTGCTGCGGCGCCCGGCCGACCTGCGCCAACAGGATCTCGACCTCGAAGGGCTTGCTCTCCTGGGCGAACGTGCTGCCCAGGGTTTGCGCGTAGGCCCCGGCCAGCGCCCGGGCGCTGACGTCGGCCCGGTCGTAGGCGTAGCCGCGCAGGTCGGCGTACCGGACGCCGGCCACCCGCAGCGTCTCGAACTCGTGGTACTTGCCCACCCCGGCGAACCCGATCCGGTCGTGGATCTCGGCGATCTTGTGCAGGCTCGGGCTCGGATTCTCGGCCACGAACAGCACGCCCTCGGCGCAGCTCGCGACCAGGACCGGTCGGCCGCGGGCGATGCCCTTGCGGGCGAACTCGGCGCGGTCCTTGGTGAGCTGTTCCGGGCTGACGTAGAAGGGGATGCTCATCCGCCGGCTCCGGATTGCGCGCGGCGCCGGTCGACGAGGGCGGCCACCACCTGCGCCAGGGTGTCGTCCCCGACCAGCCGCGCGCCGTCGGCATCGACGATCCCGCAGGTCGGGTAGATGCGGCGGGCCAGGTCCGGGCCGCCGGTGCCGGTGTCGTCGTCGGCGGCGTCGTAGAGCGCCTCGACCGCGATCCGCAGCGCGCCGTCCGCGTCCAGGCCGGGGCGCCACAGCTTCTTGAGGGCGCCGCGGGCGAACAGGCTGCCCGACCCGACGCCGGCATGGTCGCGCTCTTCGTAACAGCCGCCGGCCACGTCGTAGCAGAAGATCCGGCCGCGGCCCTGCGCGTACCCCGCGAACAGCGGCACCACCGGCAGCCCGCGCAGCGCGAGGCCGAGGTTGCCGCGGATCATCGTGCGCAGCCGGTTGGCGCGGCCCTCCAGGCTCAGCGGGGCGCCCTCGATCTTCTCGTAGTGCTCCAGCTCCATCTGGTAGAGCGCCACGAGTTCGGTGGCGATGCCGGCCACCCCCGCGATGCCGACCAGCGAGTTCTCGTCGGCCACGAAGACCTTGTCGATGGCGCGGTTGGCGATCAGATGGCCGGCGGTGGCCCGCCGGTCCCCCGCCATCACGACGCCGCCGGGGAACGCGACCGCCACGATGGTCGTGCCGTGCGCGGCGCCGTGGCTGGCGCCGAGGTCGCCGACGCCGGGGACCTCGGTCAGGGTGGGCGGCAGCAACTCGGGGGCGTGCGCGCCGAGGAAGGCGGTGAAGCTGCTGGTGGTGGCCGACAGGTACGCCGCGGGCAGGCCCGGTCGGTCCGACGGCGCGCCCGTGGCGATGCCGGGGCGGTACGCCGTCACTGGCCGCCCTTCTGGACGAAGCCGCGCACGAACTCCTCGGCGTTGGCCTCCAGGACCGCGTCGATGTCGTCCAGGACCGCGTCGATGTCCGCGTCCAACTCGGCCTTGCGCGCGGCGGCCTGCGGGGCCGGCGGCGCCGGGTCGATCGGCGGCTCGGGTGCCGGGCGGTCGTGCTGCGGGCGGATCTGCTCCTGGCCTGCCATGGGGTCCTCCTGACGAATCGCTGCGGCCCACCCTAGTTGCCCGTTGCCGACGGACTTCAGCGGACCGGCTCAGGTGGTCCCGGTGCGATTGACGCCCGCCCAGCTGGCGAAACTCGACGAGTGTGTGGCACGGGATCAGACGACTCGATCGGATTGCCCTGCGTGCCGTCGACGCCTACCTTGCAAGCTAGTCTGCGCACCGACGTCGCGCGTCCCGCTCGACACCCGAATCAGCGCCGCCCGGCCTTCAGTGCCGCCAGGATGTCCTCGGAGGAAGCGCCCCCAGATCGGTCCAGGTCACGGAGGCGGGCAACTACCTCGGTGTTGGCGCCCTGCACCGCGCGCCGCGCCGGTGCCCGCGCATCCATGGGCAGCCGGGTCCCCTCGGCATCCAGGCTGCAGTCGACCTGTTGTTCGACCGCCATGCCAGCCAGGGTACGCCGGTCAGCGCGAGGTCAGCTCGGCCAGCAGGGTGGCCGCGTCGGGGCAACGGTCCAGCAGCGCCGCCGTACGCTCCTTCGTTCCCCGCAGCGGCTCCAGCGTCGCGACGCGCTGCAGCGCGCTGCGGCCGGGCAGTTCGAAGACCAGGCTGTCCCAGGACGCGGCGAGCACCGCGTCGCCGTACCGCCGCAGGCACTCCCCCCGGAACCAGGCCCGGGTGTCCTCCGGCGCCTGGTCCACCGCACGGCGTACGTCGTCCTGCGGGACCAGCCGCTCGATCCGCCCCGCCGCCTCCAACCGGCGCGCGAGGCCCTTGCCGGGCCGCAGATCGGACCACTGGATGTCGATCGCCGCCAGCCGCGGATCGTCCCAGGCCAGTCCGTCCCGGTCCCGATAGCCCTGCAGCAGCTTCAGTTTGGCGACCCAGTCGACCAGGGCCGCGGCGCTCATCGGGTCCGCCTCCAGACGGGTGAGCAGATCCTCCCAGCGCAGCAGCACCTCGGCGGTCGCGGGGTCGATCTCGCCGCCGTAGACCCGCGCCAGATGGGACTGGACCAGCTGGTAGTAGGCCCATTGCAGCTGCAGTCCGGTGATCGTGCGGCCGCTGTCGGTGCGGACCGTGGCCCGCAGCGTCGGGTCGTGGGACAGCTGGTGCATCGCCGCGACCGGATCGGCGGGGGTCAGGTCGGCGGCCGATACCCGGTACGCCGCGAGCCCGCCCGCCTCGATCAGGCCCAGCACCAGGCTCGTCGCGCCCATCCGCACCAGAGCGGCCACATCGGCCAAGGTGGCGTCGCCGACGATCACGTGCAGCCGCCGGTAGCGCTCCGGCGTCGCGTGCGGCTCGTCGCGGGTGTTGATGATCGGCCGGCGAAAGGTCGTCTCCAGCCCGACGCGCTGCTCGAAGAAGTCCGCCCGCGCCGAGATCTGGTAGCCCGCGACCCCCGACTCGGCTCCGATCCCGACCCGGCCGGCGCCGCAGATCAGCGGCCGCGAGACGAAGAACGGGGTCAGGTCCGTGACGATCCGCTCGAACGGGGTCTCCCGGGTCATCAGGTAGTTCTCGTGGAAGCCGTAGCTGGCGCCCTTGCCGTCGGTGTTGTTCTTGTAGAGCACGACCGGGTCGCCGTGCCGCGGGTCGTTTCCGGGCGCGTCGTGCGGGGCCTCGCCGGCCAGCAGCTCCATGGCGTGGGAGGCGACCAGCTCCCCCGCGCGGTCCCAGATCACGGCGTCGCGCGGGGTGCGGGTCTCCGGCGCGCTGTATTCCGGGTGCGCGTGGTCGACATAGAGCCGCGCGCCGTTGGTGAGGATGACATTCGCGACGGTCGGGTCGTCGGCCCATTCGTCGGTGCGCATGCTGGGGTGGGCGGCGCGGCGGGCCACCGACCACCCGCGGGCGTCGTCCAGAGGCGCCTCGCCCGCATAGTCCCACTGGTGCGCCAGGTGCCGGTGGCCGTGGGCCTGCGCGTACGCCTGGACGACCCGCCCCGAGTTCACCATCGGGTTGGCGTCCGGGCGGCCCGGCACCGAGATCCCGAACTCCGTCTCCGTGCCCATGATCCGCACCACGCTCATGCGCGCCAGCCTACGCACGGCCCGCACCGGCTGCCGGGCGCCCACGACGTACCCGACGCCTACCCGCCGCCGCCCGAACCAGCCACGGACGTCCCGTTACAGTGAGCCGCATGTTCCACGAGTCCCCCGAGCCCATCCGCACCCGCTGGTCGGAGGCGACCGGCGGCGAGGCCGGCGAAGACTACGCCCGCCGGATGGCCGCCGCGCAGCAACAGGCTGCGCAGGCCGGCGAGGACGCACACGGCGAGGCCCGGTTCGTCCACGAGCTGGCCCCCGAAGGCGGTCGCATCCTGGACGCCGGCTGCGGGACGGGCCGGGTCGCGGTTGCGCTGCACGCGCTGGGGCACCCGGTCATGGGCGTCGACGCGGACCTGTCGATGCTGCGGGTCGCCGCCGAGCTGGAGCCGCGGATCCCGTTCTGGCTCGCCGACCTCGCCGACCTCGACGTACCGCAGGCCGCCATCGCCGCCGGTTTCGACGTCGTCGTCCTGGCCGGGAACGTGGTGCCCTATCTCGCCGAGGGGACGCTGCCGGCCGTGCTGCTGGAGCTGGCGCGGGTGACCAAGCGCGACGGGGCCGTGGTGGCCGGGTTCGGCATCCACCCCGCCGACCTACCCGCCGGGCTGCCGGCGCCGTCGCTGGTGGAGTACGACGCCGCGGCGGAGGCGGCCGGGCTGGTCCTGGCGGGCCGGTACGCCGGGTGGGGGCGGGAGGAGTTCGGGGAGCAGGCGCGGTACGCCGTGTCGGTGCACCGGCGCACCGATCAACCCCGGCCGCCGCGCGTCAGCGTGGCGTCCACCGAGCCGGGAGTGGGCACCTCGGTCGGCGGGCCGACGGGCGCGCCGACCCAGGACGGCGGGGCTGCGGCGGGGCTGGTCGGGGGTTCAACGGGGGATCGCGGGATCCTGCCGGCGGGACGGATCAGGTCGCGCCGGTCCGCCGACGACCCGGAGGGGTCGCAGTCCGGGCAGTCCAAGGGGCCCGAGCGGTCCCAGCGGTCCGAACAGGACGGGCGCGGCGGGTTGCGGAAGCTGTTCCGGCGGGGCTGAGCCGGGCAGGTCAGACGCGCTCGCCGTCCAGCGCGGCCTGCACCAGGGTGCAGTAGCGCTCCACGAACGCGTCCTGCGCGGACTGCGGCGCGCCGTCGCGCACGCCCAGGGTGCGCAACCCCAAGGCGAGCCCGACGAGCTGGCAGCTGGCCGCGTGGGCGCGGGCCCGGCCATCGTCGTCGTCGGGAAGGTGCCGGAGCAGATGGGTGACCACCTGGTCCACGAACCGGCGACGCTCGACGTCCGGATCGGGGGATTGCCAGGTCAGGAACACGGCCTGCGCCCAGGGGTCGTTCTCCCCGGTCCGGATCCGCGCCACCACCCGGGAGACCAGGTAGTGGCCGAGTTCCTCGAACGGGACATTCTCGGTGGAGGGCATGCCCACTTCGGGGGTGCTCACCGCATACAGGGCGGCCTTGGACCCGAACAGCTTCATCACCAGCGCAGGTGAGACGCCGGCGTCGTCGGCCACGCCCCGGATGGTGACTCCGGTGTAGCCCAGCTCATGGAACAGTCTGCTGGCGCTGCGGCGAATGCGCTCCTGCGTCGACGGCTCTGTCATGGTGATTTACCCTCCCAAGACCAAACGGTACCTGCTTGGGGGGCGTCGTCGGGCGCGGCTGCGCGGCACGTCGCGACGGGGTGACTATGCTGACCTCACGCCCACCGTCTCGGCCAAGGACTGCCACCCGTGCGCGACGTGATCGTCTTTTCCGGCTCCGCCCACGAACCGTTGGCACGCCGCATCTGCCGGCATCTGGGAGTTCCGTTGTCCGGCGCGGATATCAAGCGCTTCAGTAACGACTGCCTCCAGGCTCAGCTGCTGGCCAACTGCCGACAGCGGGACGTCTATATCGTGCAGCCGTTGGTGCCGCCGACCCAGGACCACTTGGTCGAGTTGCTCATGATGATCGATGCGGCGCGGGGCGCCTCGGCCGCGCAGATCACGGCGGTCATCCCGCATTACGCCTACGCCCGCTCCGACAAGAAGGACGCCTCCCGGATCTCTCTGGGCGGGCGCCTCGTCGCCGACATGCTCGTGACCGCGGGGGTGAACCGGGTGCTGACGATGGCGCTGCACGCGCCGCAGGTGCACGGCTTCTTCTCGGTCCCGGTCGATCACCTCACCGCGATTGGGGCGCTCGCCGACCACTTCCGCGAGCGGGACCTCTCGGACTGTGTCGTGGTGTCTCCGGACCTGGGCAATGCCAAGCAGGCGACGTTGTTCGCGCGGCTGCTCGGGTTGCCGGTCGCGGCCGGGAGCAAGCAGCGCCTGGCGGACGACAAGGTCGTCATCGACGCCATTGTCGGCGACGTGGCCGGCAAGCGGGCCATCGTCATCGACGACGAGATCGCCACCGGCGGATCGATCATCGAGCTCCTCGACAAGCTGACCGAGGCGGGCTGCCCCGATGCGGCGGTGGCCTGCACGCACGGCCTGTTTGCGGGGCGGGCCGTCGAGCGCTTGACCAACCACCCCATGATCACCGAGGTGGTCACGACCGACACGGTGCCCCGACCGGACGATTTCCCGGGACTCAAGGTGCGCTCGGTGTCGCGATTGTTCGCCGAAGCGATCGCCCGAATCCATGTCGGTGAGTCGGTGAGCAGCCTGTTCGACGGGGTGGATCCCGCGCACGCTTCCCCGCAGCGGCAGTTGCCGCTGTATGACGGGTACGAGGGTTTCGACATGCTGGAGGTCTTGGACGATCCCAGGACCGCGCGGGGTGCTCCGGGGTCTTCGGGGGGTCGGATCGGGCCCGCTAACGGTCACGAGCAGCACAGCTCCGGGCAGGCCGTGGAGAATCCCGCCGAGGTCGTGCCGTGAGCGTCCCCGCGCCCGACGACGCCGGTCAGCAGGGCCCCCGTCCCCGCTCCCGAGCTGCGGCCGTGCCCTGGGGCGCGTTCGTGCTCGACGTCCTGCTCGTGGTCCTCTTCGCGCTGATCGGGCGACTCAGCCACGCCGAGGGTCTGACCTTCGGCGGGCTCGTGACGACCGCGTCGCCGTTCCTGGCCGGCACCGTGGGGGCCTGGGCGGTGCTGGCCACGCGTGGGCGTCCCCGTCCGGCCGGGGTGGCCGCCGGGGTGCTGGTCTGGGCCTCGACCCTGGTGGTCGGCATGCTGCTGCGGGCGATCACCGGCCAGGGCGTTGCGCTCAGTTTCATCCTGGTGGCCGGCACGGTCACCGCTCTGTTCCTGATCGGTTGGCGCGCACTGGGCGCCTATCTGGTCCGCCGCACCGCCCGCTGACCAGGGCACCCGGCTGACCACGACACCCCGCTGACCGCGGTACCCCCCTGCCGACACAGCCTCCGCCACGCCGCCGGCCCGTCCCCGTCACGCAGCTCGCTCGTCCCCGTCAAGCAGCTCGCTCGCCCCCGTCACGCAGCCAGCCCGGCCCGCTCCAGGCAGTCGGCCGTCCGATGGACGCCAAGTTGTCCACAAGCGACCGTTCATCGACCTGCCCTTTTGGCACCATGGTGCTATCCGTGCAGGTGGTGAGCGGTCGTGGTTGCCGTTTGTTGCCGGTGCGAGGTGACTGGCGGGTCGTGGAGCATGACAGCCCCGAGCGGGTCGTGGAGCATGACAGCCCCGAGGCGATCGTCGTCCTGACCCCAAACCTCGCAGCGGGCGCGTCTGTGTCAGCCGCGCCTGCTGGTCACCGGGATGGGCAGCAGGACTCGCCGCCCGGGGCTGCGGCGTTCGAGAGATCTATGCCGTAGACCAGGGCCGGCCCGCCGTTCTTGACGATCTCGCGCTCGAACCGCAGGCCCAGCTTCTCGGCGACGCGGAGCGACGGGCGGTTCTCGGCGCGGATGATCGCCACCAGGTGTGGCATGCCGAGTGATCGGGCGAGCTCACGCACAGCCAGGGCCGCTTCGGCGGCGAGGCCCTGGCCGCGCAGCTCGAGGCGCACGTGATAGCCGACCTCGACGTGCTCCTCGCCCTCGACGTCCTGCACCGTCAGGCCGCAGTCACCCACGAATCCCCCGTCGTGGGTCTCGATCGCCCACAGGCCGAAACCCCAGGTCGCGTAGTTCTGGAGGTTCCACGCGATCCAGCGCTGAGCATCCGCGCGGGTCCGTCGCCGCCGCTGCGGCCGCGCGGGATCGGGCGCGGAGAGGACGGCCTCGACATCATCAAGGTCCCCTGCGGTCAGTTCGCGGAACCGCAGCCGCGCCGTCGCTGCCGGCAGCACCGGACGTCCCGGCGTACTCACCACCACAAGCGAGCCGACCCGGTGGCATCGAGTGGTGGCACCGTACCTCCGCAGGCTTGCGCCAGCCGCTCCATCACGAAGGCCGCGTTCGCGTCGCGGACCGCCTCCGGCACCGGCGGCAACAGCTCGTCCCACAGGATCAACCAGGACCCGCGGACCTGGGGCAGCCGCGCCGGGCGCGCCACGAGCCACGTGTGTCCGTGGGCGGCTCCGTCGCCCGACCGCAGGATCTGGCAGCGTCCGACGCTCGGCAGCGCCTCCACGGCCCTCATCAGCGCCGACAGCAGCACCCCGTGCCGGGCCGCCTCCTGCTCCGTGTAGTCCGGCACGTCGACATGCCGCAGCGGCTCGAGGATGAGCACGAGCGGAGACCCCGACGGCGGCGCCTTCCGGTGGGGTGGTCACGCCGAGCAGGTTAGCCAATCACCACCAGGCGCGGGTCGTCTCGGTCGGGCCGTCGACCTCGGTGAAGCCGGCGTCCACCACGTGGATCGGTGCGTCGGCCAGGTCGGCCCACTGCGCCGGCGTGGCGTCGTCCACGATGCCCACCCGCCAGTCGTCCTCGGACCACGCCCGCAACAGCGTCGACTCCCCCGCCAGGACCAGGTGCTCCCAGGCCAGCTGCGCCGCGTGGGCGCATTGCGCCGCCGCCTTGCCCGTCGTCAGCGCGAGCCCCGGCCGGAGCGCGACCGTGACGACGGGACGCGGCGCGTTCCCCGTGCCGTCGGGGGTCGTCGCCGGTTCAGCGTCCGTGCTGCGCGGGAACTCGGTGCCTGAGACCTGAAGTTCGTCGAGGGCGGGCGGCAGCGGTCGAGCGGGCAGCGGCACGAACGCCCGGACGTAGGCGCCGTCCTGATCCACGGTGACGCCGGGCAGTTCGTGGCAGCGGTCCCAGCGGATGCCCCGCGCCCGTCGGACCAGCTTGCGGATCCGGCCGTCCCGCCACCGCCGCACCGCCGCCGCCCACTCCCCCTCGCTCCGGGCGCGCTCGTCTGCCAACAGCGTGACCACGGCCCGGGCGGCGGCGGCGCAGACCGCCGCGTGGCTGGGCAGCGCCGCCTTGTCGTAGCGGACCGCGAGTTGCATCGCCCACGGCCCGTCGGCGCCGGGCAGCTCGTCCAGCGGCACCGCATCCGGACCAGCCGGGGAACCGGCCGAATCGCCCGGCGCGACAGGATCGGTCACAGGTACTCGCCGTCGGTGGGCACCGCTTCGATCGGTCGGTGCCGCGACCCGCCCCCGGCCGCCGGCCCAGCACCTGCCGGGTCGACGGGCTCGGCTTCGGCGCCGTCGTCGACCGCGTGGCCACCGTGCCCGCGGTCGGCTCGGACCCGGGCGATGTGGGTGACCCGCTCGCCCTTGCGGCCGGACACCCGCATCCATTCGTCCGGGTCGGAGGTGTTGGGCAGCGACTCGTTCTCGGCGAACTCCAGGTCGAGTGCTTCCAACAGCAAGCGCGTCGACAGGCCCTTGGCGCCGCCGGCGATCAGCTGCTTGATCGCGGCGCGTTTGGCCCGGTCCACGACGTTCTGGATCATCGCGCCGGAGGCGAAGTCGGCGTAGTCGAACATCCGCTGCCGACCACTGGCGTAGGTCACCCGCAGGAACCGGTTCTCGGGGCGGTCGGCATACATAGCCTCGACCACCGTCCCGATCAGGGCTCGCGCGGTGGCCTCCCGGTCGCCGTCGTGCGCGGCCAGCTCGGCCTCGTCCAGCGGCAGGTCGGCGGTCAGGTACTTGCCGAAGATGTCGACCGCGCCGCCGGCATCCGGCCGTCCGATCTGGATCTTCGCGTCGAGCCGCCCGGGCCGCAGGATGGCCGGGTCGATCATGTCCTCGCGGTTGGAGGCGCCGATGATGATGACGTTGTCGAGCCGCTCGACGCCGTCGATCTCGGCGAGCAGCTGCGGCACGATCGTCGTCTCGACGTCGCTGGAGCGCCCAGACCCGCGGGTCCGGAACAGGCTGTCCATCTCGTCGAAGAACACGATCACCGGCGCGCCGCCGGTGGCGTGTTCCCGGGCGCGGGCGAAGATCAGCCGGATCTGCCGCTCGGTCTCGCCGACGTACTTGTTCAGCAGCTCCGGACCCTTGACGTTGAGGAAATAGCTGGTCGGGGAGCTCTCGCCGCGCAGCACCGCGCTCTGCCGCGCCAGCGAGGCCGCCACCGCCTTGGCGATCAGGGTCTTGCCGCAACCGGGCGGGCCGTAGAGCAGCACGCCCTTCGGCGGGCGCAGGTGGTGCTCGCGGAACAGCTCCGGATGCAGATACGGCAGCTCGACCGCGTCGCGGATCTGCTCGATCTGGCCGGCCAGGCCGCCGATGTCCGCGTACGTGATATCGGGGACCTCCTCCAGGATCATGTCCTGCACCTCGGCCCGCGGAATGATCTCGTGCAGGAACCCGGCACGCCCGTCGAGCAGCACGGTGTCGCCCTGCCGCAGCGTGACGTCGGCCAGGTCGGCGGCGCGCAGCACGACTCGCTGCTCGGCGTCGTTGACGTTGACGACGACGCGGCCGCCCTCGAGCGTCTCGTGCACCGTCACCACCGACCCCAGCGCGGGCGCGGCGACGACCTCCACGATGGCCAGCGCATCGTTCACGCGCACCTCGGCGCCCGGCACCAGGGCCGCCGCCGCGACCTCCGGGCTGGCACTGACCCGCATCTTGCGCCCGGCGTGCATGACGTCGACCGTCTCGTCGGGGTGGCGGTGCAGCACGTGCGCGTAGGTCGACGGCGGCGTCGCCAGCGTCGCCACCTGGTTCTTCAGGTCGACCAGCTGGGCCCGAGTCGCCGCCAGCGCCTGGCTGAGCTGCTCGTTCTTGGCCGAGAGCCGGCTCACCGTCGTCTGCAGCCGGGCCATCGAGGCCGGCGGTTCGGTCAGGTGCGGGGCCCGGCTCGGCGGGTGCGGGCTCTCCTGCGTCATGCCTGGTCTCCTGCGGGCAGTGGGGTGTCGTCGGTGGCCGTCGCCGGGGTGCCTGCGGCGATCTCCTGCGCCGTACGGCGTAGCCTGCGCAGCTTCTTGGCCGAGACGCCGCGTTCACCCAGCTCCTCGGCGAGGAACTCGGCGTCCACCGCATCGATCCCCTCGGCCGGCGCCCCCACGGCGTCGGCCTCGGTCTCGGCGTACGCGCCCTTCGCGGGCCGCCGCTTGCGCAGCGGCGGGGTGACTCCCGGCGCCAGCCGCCGGGTGCTGATGAGGAAGCCGGTGTGTCCGTGCATCCGATGCTCGGGGCGGACCGCCAGACCCTCCAGGTGCCAGCCGCGCACCAGCGACTCCCAGGCGACGGGCTCGGTGAACGCGCCGTGCGCCCGGGCCAGCTCGGCGACCCGGGACAGCTGCGTGGCGGTCGCGACGTAGCAGATCAGGACGCCACCCGGGGTGAGCGCGTCGGCCACGGCGTCCAGGCATTCCCAGGGGGCGAGCATGTCCAGCACGACCCGATCGACGGTGCCCGCCGCCACGACCGTGGGCAGCGCTTCGACCAGGTCCCCCACGGTGACCGTCCAGGCCGGGTGCGGTCCGCCGAAGAAGGCCGTCACATTGGCGATCGCGATGTCGGCGAACTCCGCGCGCCGTTCGAAGCTGTGCAATCGGCCGTCGTCGCCGACCGCGCGCAGCAGCGACATCGACAGCGCCCCCGAGCCGACGCCCGCCTCCACGACGGTCGCGCCCGGGAAGATGTCGGCCATCGCCACGATCTGCCCGGCGTCCTTGGGATAGACCACGGCAGCGCCCCGCGGCATCGACATGACATAGTCCGCGAGCAGCGGCCGGAGGGCGAGGTATTCGACGCCGGTGGTGTTGGTGGCGGTGCTGCCGTCGGGACGGCCGATCAGGTCGTCGTGCGCCAGGCTGCCGCGGTGGGTGAAGAACCGCCCGCCCGGCTGCAAAGTAATCGTGTGCAGGCGGCCCTTGGGGTCGGTGAGCTGGACTCGGTCCCCCGCGGCGAAGAGGCCCCGACGGCGCGCGGCTCCGGCAGGGGCGGGACAACGGCTCATGGGCACCCAGTCTAGGTGCCGGCGGGTTCGCCCCCTGGAGGCTCCCCCGCCCCGGCCCGCTCGACGTCGGCTGAGGTCAGCGCGGCCACCGGGCGTCCGGCCGGGTCGGTGAGCACGACCACGCCATACGGGTTCTCGACGAGGGCGGCCAGATATGGCGCGACGGTCGCGCCGGGGCGTGCGTCGTACGGCGCCAGCCACCCCGCCGGCTGCCGCAGCAGCAGCGCGGCCGCCGGCGCGTCGGCCGCCTGGTCGGGCGCGACGCGCTGCCAGGCCTGCGGGTCGACCAGCCCGCACGGCGCGCCGGCCTGGTCCACCAGGATCGGGACCGAGCCGGGTCGGGCCTGCAGCGCGGCCAGGACCGCCCCCGCGGGACCGTCGACGGGGACGGCCGTCACGGGACGGACCACCGCCGGCAACGGGATGCGCTCCAGGACGGCCAGCGAGCGGCCGGCCGCGATCGCCGAGCTCGCGCCCGACCACAGGAACGCCCCGATGAACGCGAACCAGGCGACGGTCCACAGGCTGGGCCGGTCGCCGCTCGCCAGCGGCAGGACGACGAACCAGGCCACCCCCGCCAGCGTGACGATCCGGCCGCCCCAGCCCGCGGCCACCAGCCCCGCGCTGCGGCGCCCGGTGAGCTTCCAGATCAGGGCGTCCACCAGGAATCCGCCGTCCAGGGGCAGGCCCGGGAGCAGGTTGAACACCGCGACGAAGGCATTGGATATGGTCCAGGCGAAGAGCAACAGCCAGCCCACCCCGGCCGAGACCGCGTCCAGCAGCACCCAACCCAGCAGCGCCAGTAGGGCGTTGGTGACCGGCCCGCTGACCGAGACCAGCGCGCTACGGCCGGGGGACGGTGCAGGGGTGGTGAACGCGGTGTGCCCACCCCAGAGATTGACCACGACGCGGGCCACGGCGTATCCGCTGAACCGCGCCACCACCGCGTGGGCGGCCTCGTGGCACAGCACGCTGATGGCCAGGAGCACGGCGTACACCAGGGCCACCAGATAGGCACCGGCGGCGCCCAGCTGCGGCATCGCGGAGCGGACGTTGGGGCCGAAGGTCAGCACGATGATCGCGGCGATGACGAACCAGCTCGGCGACAGATAGACCGGTACCCCGCCGACTCGGGCCAGCCGGATGCCCGGGTTGTCCCCGTCCCGGGGGATCGCGTCGCCAGGGGCGTCGGTGCTGGTCGACATGGCTGGCAGCGTACGTCACTGGGCGACTCGGCCGCCGCGCGGACCGGGCCGCCGCTGGCCGCCGCTGTGTCGTCGGTGCGTTGTCGGTGCCCCTTCGTAGAGTGGACGCTATGGCACCGGCCCTGTCCCCCAGTCGCGCGAGCGACTTCATGACGTGCCCGCTGCTCTACCGCTTCCGGGTCGTCGACCGGCTCCCCGAGCAGCCCTCCCCGGCCGCGGCCCGGGGCACGCTGGTGCACGCCGTGCTGGAACGGTTGTTTGACCTGCCCGCGCACCAGCGCACCGTGGAAGAGGCCGTCGCGCTGGTCCCGTCGGTGTGGGCGAACCTGGTCGCCGAGCGCCCGGACCTGCTGCAACTCGTCGCGGGGCCGGAGGGTGGCCACGATGAGCAGGCACGCGCGGAGGAGAGCTGGTACGACGCGGCGACGCGGCTGGTCGAGCGCTGGTTCACCCTGGAGGACCCGACCCGACTGGAACCGGCCGAGCGCGAGCTGTACGTCGAGGCCGACCTCGATGGTCTGCTGCTGCGGGGCTACGTCGACCGTCTCGATGTGGCGCCCGACGGCCGGATGCGGGTGGTCGATTACAAGACCGGCCGGTCCCCGAGCGAGCTGTTCGAGGGCAAGGCGCTGTTCCAGATGAAGTTCTACGCGCTGGTGCTGTGGCGGCTGCGCGGCCGGATCCCGACGTTGCTGCAGCTGGTCTATCTCGGCAACGGGGAGATCGTGCGCTACGAGCCCGAGGAGCGCGACCTGCTTGCCGTGGAACGCAAGGTCAAGGCCCTGTGGGCCGCCATCGAGCGGGCCGCCTCGACCGGGGAGTTCCGGGCCAGCCCGGGCCGCCTGTGCGACTGGTGCGACCACCGTGCGCTGTGCCCGGCCTGGGGTGGCACCCCGCCGCCGCTGCCACAGAATGCGGCGCTGTTGGCACTCGATCCTCGCGCCGCCGGCGTGGTCGAGGTCGGGGTGGATTGAGGCCGGCCGACACCATGTCCGCTCCCCCACCGCCGAACGAGCCCCCCGTGGACCCGCCCACCGGCCCTGCCGACCTGGGTCACCCCGACGAGGATCACCCCGACCTGGTCCGGCTGGCCGCCGCCCGGCCATCTCGGGTGGCCCGCATCATCTCCGAGGCGACCGACCCGGCGCTGGTGGTGGCCGCCGTCACGACGTACGTCGCGGTCCGCTCCGCCGGAGGCTGGCTCGCCGGGCTGGGCTGGGCCGCGCTGGCGGTGCTGTTCTGCGTGGCGTTGCCGTACGGCGTGCTGTTCGTGCTGCTGCGCGGCGGCGTGGTCGCGGACCGGCACGTCGTCCGACGCGAGCAGCGGTTGTGGCCCTCGATCACCGCCGTCGTCAGCGTGCTCATCGGACTGGGTCTGCTGGATCTGCTCGGGGCGCCCTGGCCGCTGCTCATCCTGGTGCTGTCCCAGCTGGCCGGGTTGGTGGCCATCTCGCTGGTGACGCTGCGCAGCAAGGCGTCCCTGCACACCGCCGTCGCCGCGGGTGCGGCCTGCGTCGTCGCGATCCTGCAGGGCGGCTGGTGGTGGGCGCTGGCGGTGCTCGCGGCGGCGGTGGTCGGCTGGGCCCGCGTCCGCGGTGGCCGGCACAGCCGAGCCCAGGTCATCGCGGGCCTGGTCATCGGCGCCGTGACCACCATCGCCGTCTTCGCCCCCCTGGCGACCTGACCCCCTGCACCCTGGCGACTTGACCCCCGCCTGGCCCGCGCGCCGATCGCCGCGCGCGTTCTCATACCACGGTATGGAGAGTCCCGCGACGAACGGTCGTTTCGCGTGCGCGTTCTCGTACCACGGTATGGAGAGTCCCGCGACGAACGGTCAGCGCCGCGGCGGTACGCCCATCCGACGCAGGCCGTAGACGATCCCGTCGACCAGAGCGATCCAGCTCGCCTCGACGATATTGGCGGCCACCCCGATGGTGCTCCACGTCTCGTCGGTGCCGGTGTGCTCGATGAGCACCCGGGTGATGGCGTCGGTGCCGTGCGAGGCATCCAGGATGCGCACCTTGTAGTCGGTCAGCTCGATGTCGTCCAGCTCCGGGTACACCCCGAGCAGCGCCAGCCGCAGCGCGTGGTCCAGCGCGTTGACGGGACCGTTGCCCTCCCCCAGCGCGACGTGACGCCCGCCGGCGTGCAGCTTCACGCTCGCCTCCGACATCGCCGGGGCTCCGGTGTCCACGCCGCTGGCGTCCGTCGTCACCCGCCACGACTCGACGTCGAAGTAGTCGAGGTCGTCCGAGGCGAGCTCGCGCCGCAGCAGCAGCTCGAAGCTCGCATCGGCGGCATCGAAGGTGTATCCGCGCGACTCCAGGTCCTTGACCCGCTCGACGACGGTGCCCAGCACGTCGCGCTGGTCGGCCAGGTCGAACCCGAGTTCACGGCCCTTGAGTTCGATGCTGGCCCGGCCGGCCATGTCGGAGACCAGCATCCGCATCTCGTTGCCGACGGCGGCCGGGTCCTGGTGCTGGTAGAGGTCGGCGTCGACCTTGATCGCCGAGGCGTGCAGGCCGGCCTTGTGCGCGAAGGCGCTGGCCCCGACGTACGGCTGCCGCGACGTCGCCGGCACGTTCGTCACCTCCCCGATCGAGCGGGAGATGTGCGCGGCCTGCCGCAGCCGCTCCGGCGGGATCACCGGCATGTCCATCTTGAGCTGCAGATTCGCCACGACCGTGAGCAGATTGGCGTTGCCGGTGCGCTCGCCGTAACCGTTGATGGTGCCCTGCACGTGGGTCGCCCCCGCGGCCACCGCCGCGAGCGAGTTCGCCACGGCACAGCCGGTGTCGTTGTGGCAGTGGATGCCGAGCCGGGCACCGGTCGCGGCCAACGCGTCCGCGACGACCTCACCGACCTCGTGGGGCAGCATCCCGCCGTTGGTATCGCACAGCACGACCACCTCCGCGCCGGCCTCCGCGGAGACCCGGATGACCTGCAGCGCGTAGTCCCGGTCGGCTCGGTAGCCGTCGAAGAAATGTTCCGCGTCGAGGAACACCCGGCGGCCCTGACCGCGCAGGTAGGACACCGTGTCGCGGATCATCGCGAGGTTCTCCTCGCGGGTGGTGCGCAGCGCCAGGTCCACGTGCCGCACGTGTGACTTGGCGACCAGGGTGACGACCGGCGTCTGCGCCTCCAGGAGACCGCGGACCTGCGGGTCGTCCGCCGCGGCCACCCCGGCTCGGCGGGTCGCGCCGAAGGCGGCCAGTTGGGCATTGGCCAGCTGCAGTTCGGTAGCGGCCCGCGCGAAGAAGTCGGTGTCCTTCGGGTTCGCGCCCGGCCAGCCGCCCTCGATGAAGCCGACCCCGAGATCGTCGAGGTGGGCGGCGATGACGAGCTTGTCGGAGACGGAGAGGTTGAGCCCCTCCTGCTGCGCCCCGTCGCGGAGCGTGGTGTCGTAGACGTGCACGTCGGTGGTCATCGTCGGGTTCCGTTCCGCTGGGGTTGGTTCGGCGTCCGTGCCACGGCACGGGGATTCTCGCTGCGCCGCGGCGGGCCGCACCCGATCGGGGTGGATGGTCTGCCGCGGCCGTCCGCATCGCTGTGCCGGCCCCGGGTGGGGGCCAACAAAAAGACCCCCCGGGTACGGGAGGTCTGCGCGACGAGGAAGCGTCGTCGCGCTAGTCGATAATGAGGGTTGCCCGCGACATGGTCGCAGGCTCGCACGGTCCCGGCGAACGGTGCGCGGCTGTCTCGGAATTCGGTACGCCGGGTGCGCGGCAGGTTCGGTCGCCGGCTCACTTCTCGCGCCGTTGCCCACGCCGTACGACGTACGCCGCGAGCGCCGAGACCGCGACGATGGTGAACGCATCCTGCGGGCTGAACAGCACGCTGAGCACGACCAGGGCCACGACGGCGAGAGCGATCATGCCGACCGCCGACGTGGGGTCGCGCAGCTGCCATCGGCTCATCGGGCCATCCCGGAGCGGGCGGCGGGCGCCGCCAGCGGCAGCAGGTCGGCGGCCCGCACCCCCGCCAACGAGTCCACCAGCACCAGCCCCGGGGCCGGGTCGACCGGCTTGACGCACGGCGTCACCAGCGTCGGGATCCCGGCGGCCACCGCGGAGGCCGCCCCGGTGCTGGAGTCCTCGACCGCGACGCAGTCCGAGGCCCGACCGGCCAGGCCGAGCAGCTCCAGTCCGGTCAGGTAGGGCTCGGGGTGCGGCTTGCCGCGGGTCACGGCATCGCCGGTGACCAGGGCTGCGAAGGTGCCCTCGGGCAGCGCCCGCAGCACCACCTCGAGCACCGGGCGCCACGACATGGTCACCAGCGCCTGGGGCACCCCGGCGGCGCTCAGTTCGTCGATGAGTTCCCGCGCCCCCGGGCGCCACGGCACCGCACCGCGCAGCCCGTCGACGACCCCGCCCTGCAGACGGTCCACGATCCGCTCCCGGTCCAACGTGACGGGTGTCCGGGCCCGGATCAGGTCCGCAGAGTCCAGCAGCGCCAGACCGACCAGGCTCAGGGCGTCCTCGTGGGTCCAGACCCCGCCGTACTCCTCGACCAAGGCCCGCTCCTGGGCGAACCACAGGGGCTCGGTGTCCATGAGGGTGCCGTCGAGGTCCCACAGGACGCCGGCCGGCAGCGCGGTCAAGGCGGTCGGCTGGGTGTTCGGCGCGGGCAGCTGGTCTTCGTCGATGCTCATACCTTGAAATACGTCGCTTCCGGGTGGTGCAGCACGATCGCGTCGGTCGACTGCTCGGGGTGGAGTTGCAGTTCCTCGGACAGCTCGACGCCGATCCGCGCGGGATCGAGCAGCCGCACGGAGGTGACCCGGTCCTCCAGGTCGGGACAGGCGGGGTAGCCGAAGCTGTAGCGGCAGCCGCGGAACTTCACATCCAGCACGTCGGCCAGCGGCAGCGCGCCCATCCGGTCCAGTCCCAGCTCCTCGCGCACCCGGGCGTGCCACATCTCCGCCAGGGCCTCGGTGAGCTGGACGGAGAGGCCGTGCAGCTCCAGATAGTCGCGGTAGGCGTTGTCGGCGTACAGTCCGGCGGTCACCTCGGAGACGTGGTTGCCCATCGTGACCAGCTGCAACGCGATCACGTCCGGCCCCGCAGCCCGCGCCTCGGCCTCGTCACGGAAGAAGTCGGCCAGGCACAGCCGCCGGTCCCGGCGCTGCCTCGGGAACGTGTAGCGGCCCACCTCGGCCGGCAGCTCGTCGGGGCCGGCAGACGCGCCGGGCTCGGGCATCCCGGCAGGGTCGAGGACGATCAGGGTGTTGCCCTCGGAATAGCAGGGGAAGTAGCCGTAGACCACGGCCGGTTCCATGATCTGTTCCGCCGCGATCCGGTCCAGCCACATCCGCAGTCGGGGCCGGCCCTCGGTCTCGACGAGCTGGTCGTACGTCGCGCTCTCGCGTCCCTCGCCCTCGCCGCGGCCGGGCTTGAGCCCCCACTGCCCGAGGAAGGTGGCCCGTTCGTCCAGATAGGCCGCGATGTCGGCCAGCGCGATCCCCTTGACGACGCGGGTGCCCCAGAACGGCGGAGACGGTACGGCGACCGCTGCGCCACGCGCGACGTCGGAGCGGGTGGTGTCGGACAGGTCCGGCCCGTCGTCCCCGCCGGCGGCCCCGCGCGTGTTCACCCGGCGGGCTCGCAGCGGCGGCAGCGTCTCGGCCAACGTCGGGCCGCCGGGCACCCGGGCCGCCGCGACCGCGTCCATCAGCCGCAAGCCCTCGAAGGCGTCGCGGGCATAGCGCACCTCGCCCGCATAGATCTCGGCGAGATCGCTCTCGACGTACGCCCTGGTCAGCGCCGCCCCACCGAGCAGCACCGGCCAGCGGGCGGCGAGCCCGCGCTCGTTGAGCTCGGTCAGGTTGTCCTTCATGATGACGGTCGACTTCACCAGCAGGCCGGACATCCCGATGGCGTCGACATCGTTGGCCTCGGCCGCCGCGATGATGTCGGTGATGGGCTGCTTGATGCCGAGGTTGACGACGTCATAGCCGTTGTTGGACAGGATGATGTCGACGAGGTTCTTGCCGATGTCGTGCACATCGCCCTTGACGGTGGCCAGCAGGATCTTGGCCTTCGCCTGCCGGGCCGTGCCGGAGGACTGGGCGGCCGCCTCGATCGACGGCTCCAGGTAGGCCACCGCGGCCTTCATGGTCTCGGCGGATTGCAGCACGAACGGCAGCTGCATCCGGCCGGAGCCGAACAGCTCCCCGACGGTCTTCATGCCCGTCAGCAGATGGTCGTTGATGACGGCCAGCGGGTCCTGACCGCCGTCGAGGGCCTCCTGCAGATCGGCGTCGAGTCCGGTGCGCTCCCCGTCGATGATCCGCTGGGCGAGCCGCTCGTTCAGGGGCAGCGCCGCGAGCGCCGCGGCCCGGGACTGCTTGACCGAGGCCGAGTCGACCCCCTCGAAGAGCTCCAGCATGCGGGCCAGCGGGTCATAGGTGAGGTTGCCGGACTCGTCGTACTCGCGGCGGTCGTAGACGAGATCGAGGGCGACCTTGAGCTGCTCGGGTTCGATCCGGGCCACCGGCACGATCTTGGCAGAGTTGACGATCGCGCTGGTCAGGCCAGCCTTGACGCATTCGTCGAGGAACACGGAGTTGAGCACCTGCCGGGCGGCGGGCTTGAGGCCGAAGCTGACGTTGGAGACGCCGAGAGTGGTGCTGACCCCGGGGTAGCGGGCGGTGATCTGCCGGATCGCCTCGATGGTCTCGATGGCGTCGCGGCGGGTCTCCTCCTGCCCGGTGGCGATGGGGAAGGTGAGGCAGTCGACGATGATGTCCTCGACCGCCATGCCCCACTGCCCGGTCAGGGCATCGATGAGCCGGCTGGCCACGGACACCTTGTGCTCGGCCGTGCGCGCCTGCCCGGTCTCATCGATGGTGAGCGCGACGACGGCGCAGCCGTGCTCGGCCACCAGCGCCATCATCCGGGCGAACCGGCTGTTCGGGCCGTCGCCGTCCTCGTAGTTCACGGAGTTGATGACCGCGCGGCCGCCCATCCGCTCCAGCCCGGCCTGGACGACGGCCGGCTCGGTGGAGTCGAAGACCAGCGGCAGCGTCGAGGCCGTGGCGAACCGATAGGCGATCTCGCTCATGTCGGCGGCGCCGTCGCGGCCCACGTAGTCGACGCAGACGTCGAGCAGGTGGGCGCCGTCGCGGGTCTGGTCGCGCGCGATGTCGACGCAGTCGTCCAGGCGGCCCTCCAGCATGGCCTCCCGGAACGCCTTGGAGCCGTTGGCGTTGGTGCGTTCACCGATGGAGAGGTAGCTGGCGTCCTGGCTCAACGGCACGGCCGTGTAGAGGCTGGCGACGCTGGGCTCGCGGGTCACTTCGCGGGCCGGCACCGGGGCCCCGCCGACCGCCTCGACCACGGCCTTGAGGTGCGCCGGGGTGGTGCCGCAGCAGCCGCCGACCAGGGCCACGCCGTACTCGCGCACGAACCGCTGGTGGGCCGCCGCGAGTTCCTGCGGGGACAGCGGATAGTGCGCGCCGTCCTTGGTCAGCACCGGGAGTCCCGCGTTGGGCAGGACGCTGATCGGGATGGGGCTGTACGTCGAGAGATGGCGCAGGTGTTCGCTCATCTCGGCCGGGCCGGTCGCGCAGTTGAGACCGATGGCGTCGATGCCGAGCGGAGCGAGCGCGACCAGCGCCGCGCCGATCTCGGAGCCCATCAGCATGGTGCCGGTCGTCTCGACCGTGACCTGGGCGATGATCGCCAGGTCGGCGTCTCGCTCGGCGAGGGCCCGCTTGGCGCCGACCACCGCGGCCTTCGCCTGCAGCAGGTCCTGGCAGGTCTCGATCAGCAGGGCGTCGGCGCCGCCGTCGATGAGTCCGAGGGCGCACTGCTGATAGGCGTCGCGCAGGTCGGCGTACGGCGCGTGCCCCAGGCTGGGCAGCTTGGTGCCGGGGCCGATCGAGCCCAGCACAAACCGGGGCCGCTCCGGCGTGGCCCAGGCGTCGGCGGCCTGCCGCGCCACCCGCGCCCCCGCCTCGGCCAGTTCGTAGGTGCGCTCGGCGATGTCGTATTCCCCGAGGTTGGCGAGGTTGGCCCCGAACGTATTGGTCTCGATCGCGTCGCAGCCGACCTCCAGGTAGGCGTCGTGCACGGAGCGGACGATGTCCGGCCGGGTCACGTTGAGGATCTCGTTGCAGCCCTCGTAGTTCTGGAAGTCGGCCAGGCTCGGCTCCTGGGCCTGCAGCATCGTGCCCATGCCCCCGTCGGCGACGATGACGGTGTGGCCCAACCGGGCCTTGAATTGCGCGGCGGTTTGCGCGGCACGACGGTGCTCGGAGCGGCTGCTCACGGCTCTCCTCGGGGAAGATATCGAGGCGCCGGAGCGCCTGCGGGGGATATCGCCATGATATCGAGCGCGGTGCGGACGCCCTCGACGTCCCCCGTCAGGCCTCCTCGCGGGCCCACGGGCGGCGGCGTCGTAGGCTGGTGCGGTGATCGACCTCGACGACGTACCGCCGCTGCGCCGCCCCATCGTGCTGGCCGCCTTCGAGGGTTGGAACGACGCCGCCGAGGCCGCCTCGACACTGATCACCCACCTGGTGGACGCCTGGGACGCCCAGCCGGTCGCCGCCCTGGACCCCGAGGACTATTACGACCTCCAGGTGAACCGGCCGCGGGTGGCCGTCGAGGAGGACACCGGCGTACGCCGAGTGACGTGGCCGACCACCACGATCCTGGTCGCGACGCCCCCCGGGATGGATCGCGACGTGATCCTGGTCGACGGGATCGAGCCGTCCATGCGCTGGCGCAGCTTCGTGGGCGAGTTGCTGTCGTTCGCCGAGGAGAACGACGCCGAACTGGTGGTCTGCCTGGGCGCCCTGCTCGCCGAGGTGCCGCACACCCGGCCGCTGCCGGTGCTGGTCACCTCCGAGAACGCGGTGCTGCGTGAGCGCCTGACCGCGGAGCGCAGCACCTACGAGGGGCCGACCGGGATCGTGGGCATCCTCGCCGACGCGGCCAACGACCGGGATCTGCCCGCCGTCTCCGTCTGGGCCTCGGTGCCGCATTATGCGGCGGGCGCCCACTCCGCCAAGGCCACCCTGGCGATGATCCGCCGCCTGGAGGACCTGTTCGGCTGGACGCTGCCGCACGGCGACCTCGCCGAGGGCGCCCGGGCCTGGGAGCGCGGCGTCGACGAACTGGCCGGCACGGAGGAAGAGGTGGCCGACTACGTGCGCCACCTGGAGGCCGCCACCGACGCCGCTGACTCCCCCGCCGCCTCGGGGGACGCGATCGCGCGCGAGTTCGAGCGCTACCTGCGCGGGCGTGGGGAGCCCGACGCGCCGCGCTGATCCGTTGTCGGTCAGAGGATCTCGACGGCGATCAGTCGCTCGGCGGCCTTAGCCAAGCGCCGGTCGCGGGTGAGCAAGGGAGCGTCCACCACGTCGCCGAGCACGACGTACAGGGCGTCGTACGCCGTCATCGCGTCGGCGAGGTCCAGCACCCGTACGAGCATCGCGGGTTCTGCCTGCCACCGCTCGAGCGGAAGGTCGGCGAGGTCCACCGCGGCCTCGGCGCACCGGCGGGGCGACAGATGCCGACCTCGTCGAAGCCCTCGCAGGGCGTTCAGGACCTCGGCGTCGAGGTGCGCGGGGGCGACCATGCGCCGTCCGCGGATCCCGTCCTGCACCCTCTCGGCGTCCTCGGCCACCAGGGCGTCGACCACGACGGAAGCGTCAACGACCAGGCGACTCATGCCGGGTGGTCGTTGCGGGACTCACGGTCCCAGCGGATCAGGTCCACCGAGGAGACGCCGGCTCTCTCGGATCGGGCCCGCACCCGGGCGAAGACCTCGTCCTGGGTGGGCCGCTCCGCCTCCTGGGTGAGAAGCCTCTTGAGGTAGGTGTTGAACGAGTCCCCACCGGCCGCGGCGCGCGCCTTGAGCCGGTCGCGAGTCCCCTCGTCGAGATCACGGATCTGGATGGTGACGGCCATGCAAGCATTTTCGCATGACCTCATGACGTACTGCCCTCATCGCAGCGAAAAACCCCCGTGACACGGCATGGATCTGTGGCACAGTGAGCGCAGCGGCGCCGCTTGGCGCCCAGCCCGCGCGTGGACCCCAGCTCCCGCGGTGCGGCGAAGGGGAGCGCATCCTCGGGCGTCGTACGTCTCGTGGTCCCGACACTTCGGGCCGCGTCGCCACGCTGGGGGTGCGCCGCGCGGTCGAGGTGCGAGATGACCAAAGACAGCGACGTCAAGCGACTGATCCGCGACCGGATGGCGCGGACCGGCCAGAATTACACCGCGGCCCGAGCGGACCTGCTCGCGGGCCGGCTCGAGACCGACGGGCCGTCGGGGCTTGCCGGTCCAGGTCGGCAGGGCGCACCGGCCGCCGAGACCGGCGCGGACGCCGCAACCGTGTCGGCCGACTGGACCGCTGCCGAGCGCGAGCAGGAGCTGGTGGTCAGCCGGTTCGTCCGGGACGGTCGGCTCGTCACGTTCCCGCAGCGCCGCAAGGCCCGTGCTGCCGTGCTGCTGCATCTCGTGGCCCTCTTCGAGCCGGGCCGCAGCTACCCCGAGCCGCAGGTGAACGACCTGTTGCGGCCGTTCGACGCCGATGTCGCGTTCTGGCGGCGGGAGCTGGTCAACTACGGCTATCTGCACCGGGACGCCGGGATCTACCGGCTGGCCTCGACGCCGCCGATTCGGCCGGCGCACCTGATGCAGGAGATCCCGGCCTGGGAGGCGCTGTGGCTGCCCGGGCACCTGTCCCCGGGGTCGTGACGCGCCGGCGCGGGCCGCGACTTGCGACGCGCGAAGCGCCCTGGTAGGACCGCTCGACCTTGCTCATCGGCGGGAGCACTGGCAGCGTCGGGGCATGCGAGTCGTGCGCATCATCCCCGACCTGACCGTGGAGAGCCTTGCCGCGGCCGAGGAGTTCTACGGCGACTACCTGGGCCTGCGCCGAGAGGACCTCGGCCTCGACTGGGTCACCCGCTACCTGGCCCCCTCGGGTGCCACCCTGCAACTCGTGACCCGGGATGCCTCCGCACCCGTCGTGCCCGTGATCTCCATCGCGGTCGATGACGTGGATGAGGCCTACCGAGACGTGGTACGCCGTGGGTACGACATCGTCCACCCCCTCACGACCGAGGAGTGGGGGGTGCGCCGGTTCTTCGTCCGTACTCCCGACGGCCAGGTCGTGAACGTCCTTCGGCACCGCGAATAGGGCGCCGAATAGGCGGTCGAACGACCACCCGCTCGATGAGGGCGATGGACCGCCCGCTCGATGGGGGCGATGGACCGCCCGCTCGATGCCGTGCCTGCAGCAGGAGCCACAGCGCCGTGGAGGCCTCACGCACGCCGGCGGGTGAGGTAGTCGCGGCGAGTGAGGTGGCCAGCGCTCAAGAATGCAGGTGTCGTTGCAGGGTTGGGGCTGCTATCACGACCCCAACCCTGCGCCGCCGGATGCATTCTCGGCCGACCCGGCAGTCAGGGCTTCGTCCGCAGCATCTGTTATGTCGCCACGACCCTGGCGGCTGCCCGGGCGGCATCGAGGTGAGCCTTCGTGAACAGTGACCGGGTTTCGAGCCCGACGTCGGTGACCGGACCGCCCGGCTGCCCGCTCCGGTCGATGGCGCAGACGACGACGTCAACCGTGGCGCCCAGGACGCGCAGCGCCGCGGTGGCCTCACGCACAGCTCCACCGGTGGTCAGCACGTCCTCGATCACGGTGACTCGGCGGCCCGCAACATCCGCGCCCTCCGCGAGGCGGCACGTGCCGTAGGTCTTGGCCTGCTTGCGGACGAAGACGGCGGGCCACCCGGTCAGGGCGCTGAGCATCGTGGCGATGGGTATGCCGCCCAACTCCAGTCCGCGAGGAGCTCGGTTCCCTTCGGCACAAGAGGCACCATCTGCTCGGCCACGGCTCGCAGCAGGGCAGGGTCGGACTCGAAGCGGTATTTGTCGAAGTACTCGTGCGCGACCTGACCGGAGCGGAGGGTGAACTCCCCGGTGAGGCGGCACGTGGCGTCAAGGGCCCGCGCGAGGTCGGAGTGATCCACGGACGCCAGGATCTCACTCGTGTCGCCAAAGGCGGGCTCCGGTCCGATGTGCGGCCGGCGAATCGCCAGGGCGGTGGCGGCCCATGGGGGTGAGGTGGTCAGCGCTCAAGAATGCAGGTGTCGTTGCAGGGTTGGGGCTGCTATCACGACCACAACCCTGCGTCGATGGGTGCGTTCTCGGCCGGCCGGCGGGCCGGCGAGGCGGTCATCGGCTGGAGCTTCGGGCCAGGCCTTGCGAGTGATCTGCCGTCCGACGCAGCAGACCTTGATCCCAGCGGCGGGCGACTTGCCTTCCGGTCGATTCCGCAGTGAAGACCACCTAGCGTGTCGGAATGGTGCTTCCCGCAACCGAACTGAGACAGGTCGAGACCTCGGCCGGCCCGATCGACTATGTCGACTCGGGAGGCCCCGGTCCGGTGCTCGTCTTCGGGCACGGCGTACCCATGAACGAGACCCAGTGGAATCCCGTCGTACCGCACCTCGACGGATACCGGTGCCTCCGGCCGACGCTGCCGCTCGGTGGTCATCGGCAGCCGATGCGCCCCGATGCCGACCTGACCCACCACGGCATCGCGCGGCTGCTCGGCGAGTTCCTGGAGCGACTCGACCTGCACGAGGTCACCCTCGTGCTCAACGACTGGGGCGGCGGGCAGTTTCTCCTGCTCGAACCCGCCGGGGCGCGTGTCGCCCGACTCGTCCTGGTGGCCTGCGAAGCGTTCGACAACTTCCCGCCCCCGCCGGCGCGGCCGATGGCCCAGTTGGCGCGCGTACCTGGGGGGCTCTGGCCGTTCGTGCAGCTCATGCGGCTGGGAGCGGTACGTCGGGCGCCGTGGGGATACCGGGCGATGACCGTTCGGCCGCTGCCGGACGAGGTGCTCATCGACTGGTTCGCACCGGCGACGCGCAGCGCCGCGATCCGCCGGGACTTCGCGAAGTTCTCCCGCTCGGCACCCTCTCGCAAGGCACAGTCGAGCTGGTTCGAGCCGCTCCGGTCGGTCCGCGTTCCGGTCCTCGTGGTGTGGGCCCGGCAGGACACGATGATGCCGCCCGAACACGGCCCCCGGCTGGCGCGGCACTATCCCAACGCCAGGCTCGTCGAGATCGACGACTCGGCGACCCTTGTTCCGTGGGACCAGCCGGAGGAACTGGCCCGAGTCCTGCGGGAGTTCCTCGCCGACACCGGCGCCCCACTGGCATGATCCGCCGCGCTCAGGGCTGGCGACGGCGGGGCGCGTCAGAGGGCGATACCCAGCAAGGCGTCCACCAGGGCGCGGACCAGGGCCGGTGCACCAGCGTCGTCCCCCGAGGCACTGGCCCACGCGTCGACGGCCGCGAGTGCCGCCGGGCTGTTGAGATCGTCGGCCAGCGCACGCCGTACGGCGTCCAGCACCGGACCCGCCGCCGCCCCGGCCGGCCGGGCCACCGCCGCCCGCCACCTCGCGAGCCGCTCCCGCGCCTGCGTCAGCTGCGCGTCCGTCCACTCCCAGTCACGGCCGTGGTGGTGCGCGAGCAGCGCGAGCCGGATCGCCATCGGGTCCTCGCCGTCGGCCCGTAGCCGGGAGACCAACACCAGGTTGCCGCGGGACTTGCTCATCTTGTGGCCCTCGTAGCCGACCATCGCCTGATGCACGTAGGCCTGGGCGAACGGCTCAGCTGCCCGAGCCATGCCGGGCCCAGGCCGCAACGCCGCCGCCTGGACCGCGCTCATCTCGTGGTGCGGGAAGATCAGGTCGGTGCCGCCACCCTGCACATCGAAGCCCATCCCCAGGTGCTCAATGGCGATCGCGGTGCACTCGATGTGCCAGCCGGGCCGACCCGCGCCGAGCAGCGCCGACGGCCAGGACGGCTCGCCGGGCCGGGCGGCCCGCCACAGCAGCGGATCGAAGCGGCCGCGCTTGTCGGAGCGATCCGGATCGCCGCCGCGCTCGGCGAAGACGGCGTCCATGGCCCCGGCGTCCCACCCGCTGACCTCGCCGAAGTCCGGCCGTCGAGACAGGTCCAGATAGACGTCGCCGTGCGCCCCTGGCCCCGGGGCTTCACCGTCGGGTAGCGGGAGCTGGTACGCCGCGCCGGAGCGGAACAACTCCGCCACCCGCGCCTCGATCAGCTCCATCGACTCGACCACCCCGACGTACTGGTCCGGCGGCAGCACCCGCAGCGCCGCCATGTCGTCCCGGAACAGCTGGGTCTCCCGCTGGGCCAGGTCCTGCCAGTCGATGCCGTCCCGCTGGGCCCGCTCCAGCAGCGGGTCGTCGACGTCGGTGACGTTCTGCACGTAGGTCACCTCGTGCCCCGCGTCCCGCAGGGCCCGGCCGAGGAGGTCGAAGGTGACGTAGGTCGCCGCGTGGCCCAGGTGGGTGGCGTCGTACGGCGTGATCCCGCAGACGTAGATCCGGGCCACCGGCCCTGGGGTCAGCCGAACGGCGCGCCGGCGAGCGTCGGACACAGTCGGCACGATGCCGACACCGGGCAGCTCGGGCAGTTCGGGGGCTTCCCAGGCGATCACGCTGGCAGCCTACCTGCGGGTCTGCCCCGTCGATGACGGGCCTGGTCGGGCGTGCTTAGAGCGGTGGCCACGGAATCGAGTGCCAGTCCCCCGACGGCGCGGGAAACACCCCGGCGGACAGCAGCCGCTCCACCCGGCGACGCAGCGCGGCGATCTCGGCGGTGGTGATGTGAAGCGCCAGGGCGGCGGCGAGCGAGTCGGCGCCGTCGGCGCGCAAGTACGCCTCCAGCCGCCGCAGCCGCTCGACGTCCACCGCCGGCAATGGGTCGCCCTGCCACCCCCACAGGATGGTGCGCAGCTTGTCCTCGGCGTGCAGGCTCACGCCGTGGTCGATCCCCCACAGGGCGCCCGTGCTGTCCTTCAACACGTGGCTGCCCTTGCGGTCGGTGTTGTTCAGCGCCGCGTCGAGCACGGCCAGGGAAGCGAGCCGGGGCAGGTCGGCGTGCGCGACGACGACGTCGGTGCCGTCCGCGAGCTGGGCGGGCAACACCGGCAACCAGCCGGGAGTGGGCCGGTCCGCGGCCACCAGCGTGACGACGTGCGCATCCTCCGGGTCGTGCAATTCGGCGGCCCCGCCCGGACGGCGGCGCTGTGCCGCGCCGTCCCGCCGCCGGTCACGGGCCGAAGCGGGGGCCGGGCCCGCCGAGTCCTCCGGGGCATCGGGATCGTCCGGGATCCCCGGCGGCAGGGCGCCGACCCAGCGCTGCAGCGCAGCGGGCGGGTCGGTGCGCAGCACGGTCGCCGGCACCAGGCCCCACCCTCCGGCGCGGTCGACGAGACAGGCCGCCACCTCCCGACCGGCCAGGGTGCCGTCCGGAAAGTCCCACAGGGGTCGCTCGTAGCGGACCGGCTTGAGCACGGCGTACCCACGGCCACCGTCGGCGCGGACCCCGTCGACCGCCACGAGGAAGACGCCGTTGGAGGCATCGGTGAGCTGGCCGACCGGGTCGATCGCACCCGCCGCCAGCGCCGCGAAGGTGGCCCCGTCGGCTGCGTCGAGCGGGACGGGGTGCGTCGAGGGTTGGGGGGCGCTCAGCGCCGGTACCCGTTGGCCCGGGGGCAGATGTGTCCCTCGGCGTCGATCGGACCGGCACAGAACGGACATTGCGGCCGTCCCGCGGCGACGACGCGGCGGCCGCGGCGGGCGAAGGCGCGGGCCATCCCCCCGGGCAGACTGACCCGCAACACGAGCTGGGTGGGATCGGTGGCCGGGTCGATCGCGTTCTCCCCCGCCTCGGCGAGTTCCTCGGCGTCGGCCGTGTCGAAGGAGTCACCGACCGCATGCAATTCCAGCACCAGACGACGGACCTCGGGATCCCAGGACAACCCCATGGTGCCGACCCGGAACTCCTCCTCCACCGGCATCGCCAACGGCCCGTCGTCGACGAACGCGTGGGCGGCCTGCTCGGTCGCCTCGCCCCCGGCGAACTCATCGAGAAGATCGTTCACCCGGTCGGCGAGGATCGCGACCTGCGTCTTCTCCAGGCCGACGGACGTGGTCCGCTGCCCGTCGCTGGCCTGCAGGTAGAACTCCCGCTGGCCGGGCGGGCCGACCGTGCCCGCGACGAACCGTGCCGGCGGATCGTAGGAGATGAGCGCCATGGCATGACCTTACGGCAGCGGGATCAGGAGTCCGCCCCGGCGCCGCCGCCGACCACCGCATCGCCACTGGCCGCGGCGTGCGGGGCCACGGCAGGCAGCGCCGACCAGGTGCCGGCGGTGTCGTTGGTCCGGAGCACGAACGGGCGTTGGTCGGTGTAACGCACCACCGACACGCTGGCGGGATCGACGTGCCAGCGCTGGAAGAGGTCCAGCGGGCACCCGGCCGCATCGGCCAGGACGGCCTTGAGGACGTCGCCATGACTGACCGCGGCCCACACCGCCCCCGGGCCGTGCTCCGCCTCGACGGCCGCGTCGCACTCCCGCACCGCGGCCACCGCGCGGGCGGCCATCGCCCGGATCGACTCCCCGGGGTGCTCGGGGCCGTCCGGGAACCGGGCCGCGCTCGGCTGAGTCTGGACGACCCGCCACAGCGGCTCCGTGACCAGCTCGGCGATGGGGCGCCCGGTCCACGCGCCGTACCGGCACTCCCCCAGCCGCTCGTCCTCCCGCCGCGGTACGCCGCGCCCGGTGAGCACCAGGTCGGCGGTCTGCAGGCAGCGGGTGAGTGGGCTGCTGACCAGGAGGGCCAGCGGTACGTCGACCAGCCGGGCACCCAGCGCCCGCGCCTGGTCCCGACCCTTGTCGTCGAGGTCGACCCCGGGGGTCCAGCCGGCGAGCAGTCCGGCCGCGTTCGCGGCGGTGCGTCCGTGACGGATCAGCAGGACCGTGGCCATGGGCGCCATCGTACGGGGGCGCCATCGTACGGGGGCGCGGCCTCGGGCGAGGTGGGCCGGGCCGCGCCGCCCCTCCTGCAACAATGGCGCCGTGATCGTGGACAAGGCGGTCTACCGCGACGGGATCCGCACCGAGTGCGGCGACGTATCGACCGAGCTGGAGCGGCTGCGCGCCTCGACCGAGCGCGGCTTCCTCTGGATCGGCATCAAAGACCCGACGACGACCGAGTTCGCCGAACACAACGACGAGTTGCAGCTGCACGATCTGGCCGTCGAGGACGCGCTCAAGGGCAACCAGCGCGCCAAGATCGACATCTACGAGAGCACCGTCTTCGTCGTCCTGAAGACGCTGCGCTATATCGAGGCGACCAGCGATGTCGAGACGGGCGAACTGATGATGTTCGTCGGTGACCGGTTCGTCCTGACGGTGCGCTACGGCGAGGCGAACCCGCTCGCCGGAGTACGCCGCAGGCTGGAGGACAACCCCGAGCACCTCGCGCACGGCCCGATGGCCGTCATGCACGCCGTGGTCGACCACATCGTCGACACCTACCGCGCCATCGACGTCGAGTTGAGCCGCGACCTCGAAGACATCGAGGAAGCCGTTTTCGACGGCGACCGCGAGGTGGCCGGCACGGAGATCTACAAGCTCAAGCGTGAGGTGCTGGAGTTCAAGCGCGGGGCCCTGCCGCTGGTCGCGCCGATGCGCCGGCTGCTCGGCGACGCGCGCGTGCTGCTGCCCAAGAAGCTGCGGCCGTTCTTCTCCGACGTGCTGGATCACCTGCTGCAGGTCTGCGACCACGCCGAGTCCTACGACCGGCTGCTGACCGACATCCTGTCGGCGCACCTGTCCCAGCAGGCCATTCAGCAGAACGAGGACATGCGCAAGATCTCCGCCTGGGTGGCGATCGCCGCGGTGCCGACGATGCTCGCCGGCGTCTACGGGATGAACTTCGACAACATGCCCGAGCTGCACACGGAGTACGGCTATTTCGTGCTGGTCGCCGTGATGATGTCGGTCTGTCTGGGACTGTACGTCGCGTTCCGCCGCTCGAAATGGCTCTGAACCGCGACCTGGCTCTGCACGGCGACCTGGCTCTGCACGGCGCCGCTCAGTGGGCGCTGATCCACCCGGCCCCCAGCGCGGCCGCCAGGAGCAGGCCGGCGGGCACCCGGTAGTAGATGAAGGCGCGCAGCGAGTTCGTCGCCACGAAGCGCAGCAGCCACGCGATCGAGGCGTAAGCGACGATGAAGCTGATGACCAGACCGACGATCATCGGTCCCAGCGGAATGACCGAGAGATTGACGTCCTTGAGGCCGAACAGGCCGGCGGCGGTGAGCGCCGGAATGGCCATGAAGAACGACAGCTCCGTCGCCACCACCCGATTGATCCCGCCGAACAGGCCGGCCGAGATCGTCGCGCCCGAGCGGGACACGCCCGGGATGAGGGAGAGGCACTGGACCAGCCCGAGCTTCACGCCGTCCAGCACGGTCACGTCGTCCTCGGCGCGGACCCGTCCAGCCGCCACGGTCGCGGCGTACCGCTTCTCGGCGACCCACATCACCGCGCTCCACAGCACCAGGGCCCCCGCGACCACCCACAGCGATCGCAGCGGTCCGGAGATGATGTGGCGGCCCAGGAAGCCGACGATCCCGACGGGCAGAGAACCGACGATGACGGCCAGGGCCAGCGTCCAGTCGTGACTGCGCCGCGCCTCGGCATCACGCAGCCCCGCGACGAACGCCCTGAGCAGCCGAACAATCTTGCCCCAGAAGAAGACCAGCGTGGCGACGATCGCGCCGATCTGAATCGTGGCGGTGTAGCCGGTGACGGCCGGGTCATCGATCTGCAGGCCGAGCAGCTTCTCCGCGACGGTCAGATGTCCGGTGGAGCTGATCGGGAGGTACTCCGTGATTCCTTCGACGATTCCCAGGATCACGGCGTCCAGATAACTGAGCTCCACGAACTGCCTCTCAACGACGGTGGCCGGCGCCCTTACGCGGCCGGAACGGACCGAGGGACGGCAGCGGCCGGTGCGGTCCGCCGAGCGGGGATCCTAATCCGGCAGCCTGAACGCCCGCTCCAAGGGCCTGGATGCGGGCGTTCGGCGTGTCGGCGGGAGGCTTCAGAGCGTCGGGGTGGCCGCCCCGTCCGCCTCGTCGTCGTCATCGTCGAAGTCGATGTCGTCATCCTCGTCATCGTCGTCGTCGTCCTCATCGTCGTCGTCATCGTCCTCATCGATGTCGTCGTCGAAGTCATCGTCGATGTCGTCGTCCTCGTCGTCGCCGCTGTAGATCTCCAGGGGCGTCACTTCACCGAAGGCCTCCATGAGCGCGTCGTCGTAGGCGTCGAACGCCTCGGCGAGATCCTGGTATGCCGCAACCACCGCCGGGTCGTTCTCGCCGCGTCGCGAAGAGGCCGCCTCGAGGTGCCGCTCGAGGGCGGAGACGAACGTGGCGAGGGCGGCTCGGGGATCTGCGCTCATGCCCGCACGCTATCGTGTCCACGCCGCCTGGTCACCCGGGTTGCCGCCCGACTTGGTCACGGGTCCGGGCCGGGCTGGTTCGCGGCGAGAACGCCCGCGACAATGACGGTGATGATGGAGTTCGAATACCGCGTGGTGACCTTCGGGCGCCAGGTCAGCCGGGAGGAGTCTCGGCGGGCCCTGGCCGATGCGGCCGAGCACGACGGGTGGGAGCTGGCGCGGACCAGGCTGTACGTCGGGGGCGCGCGGCGGGTCTGGCTGCGGCGGCGCATCGTCCGGGTGCCGCGCCGCTGGGTCGATGCCGCCCGGGCGTGACGTGGGCTACCGGCCGTGCGTGACCAGCCTCGCCGTACGGGCCGCGGGAACGGTGGCCTTGGTGGCATCGTCGCAGTCACCATGGAGCAGGGGGTTGGCGGGCCGCAGGGCCGCCGCGGAGGAGGATCGATGAGACGGCGCCGCAGCACGGTGGTCTGCCTGGGTTTGACCGCGGTCCTGGCGACGTCCCTGGCGGGATGTGGGGCCGAGGAGGACGCCGGCGGCGGGGACCCGGAATACACCGGCATCTGCGTCGACAGGGCGACCGGAGTGCGGCTCGACGACACCGTCTGTGAGAACGATCCGCTCCCGGACGAGGCCGACTTCCAAGCCCAGTCCGCCGTCAACGCCGGCGCCGACCCGGCTGTCGCGCCGAGCACCCCCACGTCCAGTACGGCGCCCACGTCCAGCACGGGGCCGACGTCCAGCACGGCGCCCACCTCCAGCGCGACGCCCACCTCCGGCGCGACGCCCACCTCCGGCGCGGCAGAGATCCCCACGTGCGTGCCGGCTGCCGAAACCGGCCCGACCGCGGCCACCGTCACGGCGACCTTGCCGCTGGAGGCCTCCCCGACGACCGCGCCTACCGCGGTGCCGACCACCTTCGAGGGCGCGTGCCCGCCCGGCCAGGTGCCCGCAGGATCGGGGGGAACCCCGGCACCGGCCACCACCACGGTCTATCGGCATTCGACCTCGCACGGCTGGTTCTTCATCCCGTGGGGCCTGTGGGCGCCGCCGATCGGGCAGCGGGCCACCTACGGCAGCTATGCCCCGCCCACCGGCACGACGTACAGCCGCGGTGGCATGACCCGCAGCGGCGGAACCGTCACCAAGTCCACGGTCAGCGGCGGCAAGGTGTCCACCTCACGGGGTGGCTTCGGCAGCTCGGGCAGCAAGGGCGGCAGCTGATGGAGCGCTACCGCCTGCCCGCGCGTCCGCACTGGCGCGAGCGGGTGGTCGAACAGGGCCTGGTCTATCCGACGACCCGCGACGAGCGCGGCGTTGAGCGGCCGTATTGGTACGAAGAGGCCTGCTACGTGCTGACCGCCGACGAGGTCGATCTGCTGGAGGCCGCCACCGAGCGGCTGCACGGCATGTGCCTGGAGGCGGCCCGGTTCCTGGCCACCGGCGCGATGGGCAACCTGGGCCTGCCGGTCGGTGCGCTGCGCCGCGCGGGTCAGTCGTTGGCGAGCAACCCGCCGAGCCTGTATGGCCGCTTCGACCTGCGCTACGACGGTCAGGGGCCGCCCAAGTTGCTCGAATACAACGCCGACACCCCCACCGGGCTGGTGGAGTCCAGTGTGGCGCAGTGGTATTGGCTGGAAGACACGCATCCGGACTCGGACCAGTGGAACTCGTTGCACGAACGGCTGATCCTGGCCTGGCAGAAGATGGCCCCGAGGCTGGCCCCGGCGCCGGTCCACTTCGCGCACCACCAGGACGAGACCAGCGGCGAGGAGGAGATGACCGTCGGCTACCTGCGCGACACCGCCGAGCAGGCGGGTCTGCGCACCGCGGCCCTCACGATCGGGGACATCGGCTGGGACCGGGACCTGCTGTGTTTCGTCGACCTCGACAACGCCCCCATGCGGACGGTGTTCAAGCTCTATCCCTGGGAACTGATGCTCGCCGAGGAGTTCGGGCGGTACGTCGAGGCGGTGCCGCAGGGCCCGCAGTCGACGACCTGGCTGGAGCCCCTGTGGAAGGTGCTGTTGTCCAACAAGGCACTGTTGGCAGTCCTGTGGCAGCTCTACCCGAACGACGAGTTGCTGCTCCCCGCCTATCTGGACCAGCCGGGCCCGCTGACCGAATGGGTCGCCAAGCCGCTGCACGGCCGCGAGGGCGACAACATCCGCATCCACGCCGACGGGGTGCGGGAGGAGCACGGTGGCGACTACGGCGCGGAGGGCTGGTGCTACCAGCAGTGGGCGCCGCTGCCCGAGTTCGACGGCAACAAGGCCGTGCTCGGCTGTTGGGTCGTCGACGGGCTGGCCGCGGGGTTGGGCATCCGCGAGAGCGATGGTTGGGTGACCGACGACTACGCCCGCTTCGTGCCCCACCTGATGACCAGCGGTCGGCCCAGCGAGGCGGTTCGCCGGGCCTGGCTGGCCGATGCCGGCGCCGACGTGCAGGACGAGCCGTACGGCGCCGGCGTACAGGACGCGCCGTACGACCCCGAGAGAAGGACCCGCTGATGGTGACGAGTTTGTTGTTCGGTGCCGCGTATGCCCTGCTCGGGGTGGTGCTGCTCGTGGCGGGATTCTTCGTCTTCGACGCGCTGACCCCCGGCCGGTTGGGGTCGCGCATCTACGAGGCCAGGTCGATGAACGCGGCGATCATCGTGGCCGCGATCTTCATGGGACTGGGGGCCATCGAGGCGGTGGCGATCTACACCAACGGGGCGGCCAACTTCGGCAGCGCCTTCGGCTGGACCGCCGGATTCGGCGTGGTCGGGATCTTGCTGCAGGCCATCAGCTTCCTGATCCTCGACGCCGTGACGCCCGGATCGCTGCGCGAGATCGCCGTGGACGACCGGTTCCACCCAGGGGCTCTGGTGGCGGCCGCCTCGCAGCTCGCCGTGAGCCTGGTCATCTGCGCATCGATCTCCTGATCGGCTGTCGATCGGCCTGGTCGCCGCGGTTCGCGCGGTGCTGGCGCGGGCTCGTGCCGCCCGCGTCGATGATTTCGGCGGCCCTGGCGCCCGTGCTATGGTTTCGTGCGGTTGCAGGGCTGACCACGGCTTTCCCAAGGGCCGGATCGGGGCGTCCCGCAGCGGCCCTGAGCAGTAGGCAAGACCACCGGTCCGGGTGGCGGAATGGCAGACGCGCTAGCTTGAGGTGCTAGTGCCCTTAACGGGCGTGGGGGTTCAAGTCCCCCTCCGGACACTCCTCATATCGGCAGTGCAGGCCCGGGGTTGAGGGGTTCCCGAAAACCCATGGGGACACAAAGGGGACAGAAACGGCCTGACCTGCCCGTATGCTGGGCTACATGGCCAGCATCGAAGCCCGCCCGAACGCTGACGGGACGACGTCCTATCGGGTGATCTGGCGCGAGCCCGGCGACCGGGCCCGGCAGCGGGTCACCTTCGGCAACGAGGAGGACGCCGTCCGCTGGCGCACCATCCTGGAGCAGGCCGGCAGCGAGGTCGCTCGCCGCGTCCTGGAGACCGAGCAGGCTGCGGTGGCCGACACCGTCGCCCAAGTGCTCGCCCGCCACATCGAAGCCCTGAGCGGAATCGAGGAGGGCACCCGTCGCGATTACCGGCGCATCGCCGCGCAGGTCATTGTCCCGGCGCTCGGGGCGGTCCCCGTGACTGCGCTGCACCGCAACGACGTGACCGGCTGGATCAACGCCATGGAGCGCGGCGGCGTGGCGCCCAAGACCATCTGCAACCGGCACGCGCTGCTGTCGGCTGCCCTCACCTCGGCGCACCGGGACGGGCTGGTCGATCGCAACGTGGCCGAGGGGGTCCGCCTGCCTCGCCGCGACCGCCCCGAGATGACGCTGCTGGGCCAGGAGGAGTTCGCTGCACTGGTCGGCCTCGCGCCGCCGTTCTGGCGCCCGCTCATCCTCCTCATCGGGGCGACCGGGATGCGCTGGGGCGAGGTGACTGCCCTGCGCGCCCGGGACGTCGATGTGGCTGGCGGTCAGATCCACATCACCCATGCGTGGAAGGAGACCCGCGGGCAGGGGCGTCGGGTCGGCCTGCCTAAGACGCGGCGCGGGAACCGGACCATCCCGATCCCGACGGCCTGCCGGGCCGACCTTGCCGAGCGGGTCGGGCGCCTCATGCCCGACGACTGGCTGTTCGTCAACACGGCAGGGGCGCCGGTGCGCAGTTCGGCGTTCCACGAAATGGTCTGGGGGCCAACGGTCGAGGTGTTCGCGCAGGAGAACGGCAAGCGCCCACGGGTCCACGATCTGCGGCACTCCTATGCCTCGTGGTGCATCGCCCAGGGCCGCAGCCTCACGGCGATTCAGCGGGTCCTCGGGCACGAGTCGATCCAGACGACCTCGGACACGTATGGCCACCTGTTCCGGGCCGATCGCGACGCGTTCGCCGAGGTGCTAGCCATGCCGGCCGCCACCCCGGCGATCGAGGCTTAGCCCTTGACGAGCTGAGACACTCGGCCCCGGGAGACCCCGAGGATGGTGGCCGAATCGGTGACCGACAGCCCGAGTCCGCGCAGCGCCAGGGCGACACGCCGGGACTCCGCGGCGGCCTCCTCCTGGAGGCGAGCCGCCGCCGCGGTAGATGCCCGCGCCTCATCGACCTCGCACTCAAGCCCGCCGAGGTCGATGCTCAGCTCAATGGGGCCGGTCCACGGCTCGTCGGTGAGGGTGTGCATGTAGTCGCGCACCTGGCGTTCGGCATCGTCGAGGATGCGGCACTGGGTCACACCGTGGCCGTCGACGTGCAGCTCCCATCCGCCGGACCAACGCTTGGCGGTGACGTCCAGGCTCTTCGCGCTCATCGAACCCATCCTTCCGGCAGGCATGACAGCCTCTTGATCGTGTCGCCGACCACTCCAGGAGACACTTCATTGGTCTGCGTGATGACGCCCATGTGCTCCCCACAAGGGCAGTACCACTTCTCATGGTCGCCGCGGCCCTGCTTGGGCGTGCAGCCGAGCGCCCGCAGTCGGGCAGTCAGGTCGCGGTATTTCATCGGCTTGGCCATGACCATAGTATAGGGGGGCTTGACAGTCAACGTCAAGCCCCCCTATACGTCACTTCACCAGGCGCAGGCCTTCCTTCGGACCTCCGGCGGCGGCCCGGCCCAATCGATAGGCCGCTGCCACTGGTGGCACCAACCTGCGCAGGGTGGCGCACACCGTGGCCGTCCCGGCCGCCGCCAGGACGACGCTGACCATCGCCATCGGCGCGCCGAAGCTCACCCCTCCCACTGCGATCCCCCACAGCGTTGCCGCCCCCACTGCCCACATTCCCATCACGCGATCCCCCATCTCCCCCGAGCTGGCGTGTGCTGACACCTACCTCTCGGCCGCGCGCCGCAGGCTCTTGAGTCGGACGTCCGTCTCGTCAGTCTCTCGATGGATGCCGAGGTCTCTTTCGATGGCCTCAGCAAGGGCAGGGTCGGTCTTTCGGACGGTCTCCAGGTCATTCGCGACCTGGTCGTCGGCCGGGGCCACTTCGCCGGGGACCAAGTAGCCACAGTCCGCCAGCGCGGCCTCAAGGACGAGACGGTAAGGGAAGCCGGAGATCCGCGCGAAGGCCCGGAGTCGAGCCGGCTCGGGCAGTTGCTTCGGGTCTTGCCACGTCGCGATGCCCTGCCGAGACCGGTAGCCAACCTGCGCGGCTACCTGAGCCTCGGAGGGAACATAGGGGCGCTGCTCGTCGCGGTGTCGCTGCAGTAGGTCCCAGAGCATCGCCATGGTGGGCCCCGTTCGCTCGTCGTCATGTCGCCATGGTGCGCGCGGCAGTGACCCGACGCTAGTTGCCATGGCTACCGCCATGGCCAGCGGCCGCCGCGAGTGTGGGCACCAAGATACAGGTGGCATGCGGGCATATATCCGCAGGTGAATTGCCGCATAGGTGCATTCGCGTTCCGATGTGACTTGACAGGTGGGCACTCATCGGCGCCTAATGACAGCTAGCAGTGGACACTACGACAAGGAGCGAGTACGGTAATGACAGCCAACATCGAGATGGGAGCGGTCTGGATGATCCTCGTCGATCGAAAGCGCCTCCTGCGCCTCATGGCGATTCAGGGCGTCTCGCAACGGCAGCTCGCGAAGGCGGCCGGTTGGCGCAGCCACGCCTACTTGGGGCGCCTCATGCGCGGTCAGGCGAACACGCTGGAGCCGGAGCCTGCGGTGCGCATTGCGGCGGCGCTCCAGGTGGGCACCGATGACCTTTTCATGGCGCGAACGACAGCGAGCGCCTGTCGGTCTGCCAGTCGCCAGGGATCGGCAGCATGAGCGAGCTATCCATCGTCGACGCCGAGATCGTCCCCTCGGCCACCGAGGTGCGCGACTCGATCAGTAGGGCGCGCACGCACCTGGAGGCGGCGGCCGACGAGATCGTCTGGCAGGTCGCGAACCGCGCATGGGAGCCGCTGGGGTACGCGAGCTGGGACGAGATGCGCGAGGCCGAGTACGGCGGCGTGGCGGTCATCGTCCCCCGGGCCGACCGCCCCGAGCTGGTCGGCCGCCTCCGGGCGCTGGGCATGACCCAGCAGGGCGTGGCCGACACGGTCGGGGTGAGTCGGGAGACCGTCAAGCGGGAGCTGAAAGGCGCAAATGTTCCTTTCAGGGCCGTCGACCGCGATCTGAAAACCGCAAATGCGGGTTTCACTCCTGCCGCCCCGATCGTCAATGCCCGCGGCCAGCAGCGCCCGGCCACCTACGCCCCGCGCCCCGCGCCCGAGGTCGTCGACGCCGCCACCGGCGAAGTGCTCGACGCGCCGCGCGAGCGCCGGCGCCGGCCGCTGCCCGACGCGATGGGGAGCGCCGCCTTCGAGCTGAGCAAGGCGGCGGCCCGCGTCGAGCGTCTCGGCGAGGACGACCGCCTGCCCCGCAACGGCGGCAGCATCGCGCCCTACCTCGGCGAGATCAATCGCACCCTCGTCGTCCTCGGCAACACCGCCGCGCGGATCTTCGCCGCCGCGAGCAGTGACCCCCAAGCGCAAGAGGCGCTGGCGGTTCATCGCCAGCGCCTCTTGGAAGCAATCGACCTGCTCCAACAGGTCGCAGACGGCCTCCCGGCCACACAGGAAGGATAGCAAGTGGACACACTCACGCACAGCAAGGTCACGACCTCGGTCGTACTGGTCGACTCCGACATGGCCGCCCGGTGGCTACAGCTGAACACCCGCAACCGCGCGGCCCTCGCGAGGCGGGCGGCGTCCGCGGTGCGACGATCGCGGCGCTCAGCCTCGATCTCGGCGAGCCGGCGAGCGATCCGCTGCGAGACGGCGAGCTGTTCGAGCGTCATGGCGTCCTCTCCCCCCTGCTCTCGCGTGGTCCCCGCCGGGGACCACATCTAGGCGTTTTGCGTCCGCGAGTGGGTTCGAGTCACCGTGGGGCACCGCTGCGACCTGCGAAGTCGTGGCCGACGTGCCGTTCTGGTGGGGTTCAAGTCCCCCTCCGGACACTCACCATGACGGCGGATCAGCCCAACCGCACCCGGACGAACCGGGGACGGTAGTTGTGGACGTCGGCGTAGACGTCGGCCACCTGCGTGCTGTTGACGCAGTAGCTGACGAGGAGGCTGTCGTTGGTGCAGTACTGCGGGTGCGCCTTCGAGCTGTAGGTGAAGAGGTTGCCGCCGGACTCCGGCGTGCGGCCCAGCAGCGTGGGTGAGGAGAACGGCCCCTGGGGCCGGTCGGCGCGGATGAGCTGGATCTTCGCGCTGAGCGGTTCGCGGGCGTCGCTGGAGACGAGCCAGTATTCGCCGCGGAACGGCATCACCGAGAACTCGTTGCCCACGCCCTCCACGACGGCCCGCGAGGCGGCCTCGTCGTTCGACCAGGCCGAACCCGTCCAATAGCGCCACTGCCGCGCGTCGGCCAGCGCGCCCTTCGGGGCGACGGCCACGTGCAGGAACTTGCGCCAGACCTGATCGTCCACGCCGTAGATGAAGAGCCAGTCCCCGAGCTCCATGATCGCCGCGCCCCAGTGGACGCCGACCACCGCACGAGGCGTGACCTGCACGATCTGCCCCGTCGCGAGGTCCGCGGTGCCGACGGCGCAACCGCGATAGGCGAAGTCGAAGACGCCGTTGCCGGTGCGGAAGAACTCATACAGGATCACGTCGAGCCGGCGGCCCTGCGCGGTCGCGTCGCCCAGCCAGTACCAGCGCTGCCCCTCCACGGCGCCCTCCGGCGCGAAGAGCGAGCGGGGGGCGGCGACCGTACCGCCCGTCAGCGTCGTGAGGACCCCGCCGCGGTCGACGATGATGCTGTTGTGGATGAACGGGCTGGTCCACGGCCGGGAGCCGTCCTTGGCGACCGTGCCCATGATCGTGTCGGAGAAGAGCCACAGCGTGCCGTAGTCCGTCGGGAGGCTGTAGGCACCGTCCGCGCCGGACCAGCGCCCGCCCGTGTCACCGTAGGCGTTCATGGCGTCGGTGAGGCCTCGCTCGGTCGCCGCCCCGAGGACGGTCGGGGCGCCCGCCGCGAGGGCTCGCGGGGCCGCCGTGAGCAGCGGGGATGCCGCGGCGGCGGCGGTGGCGGCGAGGAAGGTACGACGGCGCATGGGCCCCATCTTGTCGGGGCGCCCCGCGGCGCGACAGGCCATCTGCGGATGACGTTCGGGCAGTAAGGCACTCATTCGCCGCCGGCCGCCCAGCCGCCAGGCTCAGCCGGCGAGCAGGCCCTCCAAGTAGAGCCGGTTGGCCTTCGCCACGTCCTTCGGGTCGTCCGGGGTGGTGTCCTGCTCGAGCACGACCCAGCCGTCGTACGACCGCGCCTGCAACGCGCGCACGATCGCCGGCAGGTCGACCATCCCGCTCCCCAAGGCCGGGAAGATGAACGTCTTCAGGGCGCGGCCGAAGCTCCACTCCTCCGCCTTGGCGGCCTGCAGCACGGCCGGGTCGACGTCCTTGAGGTGGACGTGCGCGACGCGGTCGCCGTACTCCGGCAGCAGATCGAGGGCGTTGCCGCCGCCGTAGGCGAGGTGACCCACGTCCATGCACCAGCCCACCTTCGTCGGGTCGCTCATCTGCAGGAACCGGACCGTCTCGGCTTGGGTCTCGATGTAGGTGCCCACGTGGTTGTGCAGGACGACCGTGATGCCCATCGGGGCCAGGCGGTCGGCGCACTCGTGCAGACCGTCGACGAAGTTTCGCCACTGATCGTCGGTCAGGCCGTTCGCCTCATCGACGTGACCGGCCTCGTTGTCCCGGCGCTCGTCGCCCAGCTCGGCGGCGACGATCAGGGTGCCGCCCGCGGCCTTGACCCGCTCGGCCACCGCGAGGGCGTCCGCGAACGACTGCTCCCACCGGTCCTTGTCGCGGAAGCCCAGCCGCACGAACGCGCCGACCATCGACAGGTTCCGCTTCGCGCACTCCGCGCGCACGGTCGCCGGATCGTCGGGCATGCCCGGGCCCCACTCGGTGGCCGTGTAGCCCGCCTCGACCATCTCGTCCATCATCTGCGCGTACGGCGTGTAGGGCCGGTATTCCGGGACGTCGCCGTTGTTCCAGTTGCAGGGCGCGGTCGCGATGCGCACGGGGGTCTCCTCGCGGGTCGGGCGGGGCCGGGTGGCGGCTCCGGCGGCGACGTCATCGCCGCACCTCACGATGTTAAGACAATATGACATCAGTGTCACGGGCTTCGCGGACTCCCGGGCACAGCGCCGCCGTACGGCAGTGCCGGCGCTGCGATGTTGCGACAGATGTCAGGCGGCGACGGTCTCCACCCACAGCGCCACGATGTGGTCGCGCGTGAAGCTGACGGTGGCGGCCTCGGCGAAGGTGCGCTGGGTTGTCCCGGTGACCACGATCTCGTAGCTGTCGATGTGCTCGTCGTGGATGAGCCGCTGCAGGTGATCGTTGGGGTCGCCCTGGAACGGCTTGGTCAGCCACTCGGTTCCGTCGACCGTGATCAACCGGACCTGCATCATGCTCATGGGGTGTGCTCCTGGGTGAGGGGCCGCGAACGGCTCTGGGTGGGGTGGGACTAGTCGCCGGATCGCCGGCTCTGGCGAACCTGGCGGAGGCGCTGGATGGTTTCGGGGTCGTAGGCCAAGGCGGCGGGGTCCGCGATCACGCCGTTCAGCACCAGCGCGTAGCCGCTCGGATTCAACCCGAGTTGTTTCATCGCGGCCTCGTACTTGTACTCCTGGACCTGCTGGCTCTGGCCCCATTCGCGCTCAAGGTCGATGACGGCCTTGTCCCGAGCGGACAGGCCGATCGTTCGACGTCGCGGCAACCGTGCCACCTCCTCAGGAACCTCATCGGCACCCCGGGGAGGGGCCTGAGGACCGCCGGCATCGGCTCGGCTCAGCCGCGCGAGGGGTGCGGAGTGTGCGGAAGGCGCGCAGGGCGCGCAGAGGGCGCAAGGTCCGCAGAGCGTGGTGGCAGTGTGAGCGCCACCAGCACGGGGCCGGTACGCCGTGGCCCCGGGGCGCCGGCCCCGCACCCCGGCTCGCCCGCCAGCGTGGCCGAGGCGCAGGTGCCACAGCCGCCCGAGGGGCAGCCCTGGGCCAGTTCCTGGGCCTGCAGGCGCCCGATCCGCACAAGATGGTCCACGCCGGCCCGGACCAGATCCGCGCTCAGCCCGGTGCGCTCCTGCACCTCCGGCAGGCTGGTGGCGCCCGCCTCGAAAGCGGCCAGGACGGCCGACAGTGGCCCGGTCATGTCACCAGGCGACCGATCTGGAAGACGGCCACGGCCAACGTCCACGCGACCACGAGCTGGATGCCCACCCCGAGAAGTGTCCAGCGCCCGCCGATTTCGCGGCGCTGCGCGGCCAGCGTCGCGATACAGGGCGTATAGGCCAACAGGAACACCAGGAACGCCAGCACCGCCGCCGTCGGGTGCCCCCCGGACGAGGTCTGGAAGGCCGTCGTGATGTGCTCGGCCAGATGATCCGCTCCCCCGCCCTCGGGGTCGGCGACGGCGTAGGTCTGTGCCCAGGAGGAGATCACCGCCTCCTTGGCGATGAATCCCACGACCAGCGCGCTGCCGGTCTGCCACTGCCCGAAGCCGGCGGGCTCGAAGACCGGCGCGATGGCCTGCGCGGCGACGCCGTACGCGCTGTCCTCGATCGCCACCTCGCCGAACTGGCCGCCATGGGCGGGCCACGACTGCAACGCCCACACGACGACGACGGTCGCGACGATGATGCCGCCGGCGGTCCTGAGGAAGCCGCGCAGCCGCACCCACATCACCGCCAGGGACAGCCGCAGGGTCGGCCGCTGATAGGGCGGCAGGTCGAGGATGAGCGGCTCGGTGCCCATGGTGCGCCAGAGCGTACGCCGCAGCGCCATCCCGACCAGCAGGACCAGGACGATCGAGACCACATACATGGCGAAGACGACCGTGCCCGCGTGATCGGGGAAGAAGATCGTGGCGAGCATGACGTAGACGGTCAGCCGCGCGCTGCAGGAGGTGAACGGAACCAACAGGGCGACCAGGATGCGCTGCCGCGCCTGGCCGAGAATCCGGGTGGCCGCGATGGCCGGCACATTGCAGCCGAAACCCACCACCAGTGGCAGGAACGCCTTGCCGGGGAGCCCGAGCCGGCGCATCAGCCGGTCGGTCACGACGGCGGCTCGAGCCATGTAGCCGGAGTCCTCCAGGATCGCCAGCAGCAGGAACATCAGCGCCATCAGCGGGACGAAGGTCAGCAGCATCCCGACGCCGGCGATCAGGCCGTTGACCACGAGGCCGACCACCGGGGTGCCGCCCAGGCCGACCGCGTCGAGCAGCGCCCGGGCCCCGTCGGAGACCGGGCCGGTGAACAGCCCGTCCAGCAGGTCCTGCAGCGGGCTCGCGACGGTCGTGGTGATCTGGAAGACGAGCCACATCGCGGCCAGGAAGACCAGCGGGCCGCCGACGGGATGGGTGACCACCGCGTCGATCCGGTCCGAACGGCTGCGGCGGGCGGTGCCGGTACGTCGGGTGCCGGCACGCACCGCCGCCTCGATCCAGGCGAACCGCTCGTCGTCGACGCCGAGGTCGTCGCCTGGCTTCTCCGCCATGCCCGCCATGCCCGCCATGCCCGCCATGCCCGCGTCGGCGGCGGGCTGCGCGCCGGACCCGGTGAACCGTGGGGTGGGCACGCCGTGGCGCAGGGCGTGCGCGACGGTCGAGGCCAGGGCGTCGTGCCCGCGACGATGCCGGGGGTCGAGCGCCACGACCGGCGTGCCGAGGGCGGCGGCCAGGGCCGCTGGATCGACCTCGACGCCACGCCGCGCGGCCACGTCGACCATGGTCAGGGCGACGACGACGCGATAGGGGTGCTCCCGAAGCTGGGCGACGAGGTGCAGGCTCCGGGCGAGATTGGCCGCGTCGGCCGCGACGACGACCAGATCGGGACGGTCCGCCGGCGGGGTGTCCAGGAGCAGGTTGCGCGTCAGGGCCTCATCGGGCGAGAGCGGGTCCAGGCTGTAGGCGCCGGGCAGGTCCAAGACCGTCGCATCGCCGGCCAGACCGCTGCGCGCGGGCCAAATTCCCGAGCCGACCTCGACGGTGGTGCCGGGCCAGTTCCCGACGGTACGTCGGGCCCCGGTGACCGCGTTGAACAGGGTCGACTTGCCGACGTTCGGGGCACCCACCAGCGCGATGACGGGGCTGCCCGCCCCGGCCCAGTCCTGGGCGCCGTCCGCGCAACAGGGCGGCTCGGTGATGCGCTGGGCCCGCCGCACCGGGGCGGCGGGAGCCTCCTCCGGGGCGCTCATTCCGGCGTTCCGAGCAGGGTGATCGTGCGTGCGGTCCCGGCATCGAGGGCCACCCGGGAGTCGGCGACGCCGAGGATGCGCCCGCCCCCGGCGGTCCGGCGCAGGACGGCCACTCGGGCGCCGGGTCGGATGCCGAGCTCGGCGAGCCGGCGTTGTGCCGGGCCCTCGGCGGCGATGGAGGCAACGCTCAGGGTGGCCCCGAGCGGGGCATCGGCGACGGTGCGACTCGGCATGTCACCAGGTTACACAACGAGGTAAGGCTCACCTAAGTAAGTCGGGTGTCTGCTGCGTCACTCGACCCAGCCGAAGCGTCACAGCGATCCAGTCGAAGCCTCAGAGCGGACGATGCACCAGCAGCGGCAGCACCACCCTGGCGCCGGCCCGGCGCAGCGCCGCACCGGCCAGGGTGATCGCCCACCCGGAGGCGCTCGCATCGACCACGAGCAGGACGCTGTCGGCGTCGGTGGCCGGCGGCGGATCGGCCTGCACGATGTCGCGCCAGGCGGCCGCCTGGTCTGCGGAGGACGCCTCTCGCGACGGCGGGGTGCCGGTCCACGTCCAGCGCTGCACCGGGAGCCGACCCACCGCGCCGAGATGCTCGGCAACCTGGGCGGCCACCTGGCCCACCCTGGCCGCGTCAAACGCGACGATGGCCCCCGGGCGCTGGGGCCAGTGCGGTCGCCAGGAGACCAGCGCGGCCACCGCGGCGGCCAACAGCTCCGGCTCGGCGGGCACGGCGGGATCGGCACCGGCCAGGCTGCCGGTCAGCGCGGCCTGCCATTCCGGCGCGTCGGCGTGCACCAGGACCCTGCCGGGTTCGACGCCCAGATCGGCGGGGATCCGGCCTCGGGCCCCGAACGCCCCGCCCGGCCACATCTTGCGGGGTTCCAGCGTGTGCGATCGTTCCCGCAGCACCCGGCGTACCGCCTCGACCGTGGCCGGCGCCGGCGCCGCCGACCACCCCGGCAGCAGCTCCCCCCGACACACCGAGCAGCGCCCGCACGGGGCCGCGCTCGGGTCGTCCAGGGCCGTCTGCAACAAGGCCATCAGGCAGGACCGGCCCGCGACGTACTGCCGCATCAGGTCGGCCTCGCGGCGCCGCGTGGCCAGGATCGCGGCGTAGTGCTCGGCGTCGTAGTGCCAGGGGCGGCCGGTGGTGCGCCAGCCGTCCACGTCCCGGTCGACCACCTCGGCGACCGCGAGCTGCTTGAGCAGGAGCTCGACCTTGGTCCTGCGCAGACCCGTCTCCGCCTCCAGGGCCGGGCCGGACGCGGCGGGCTCGCCCGGCCCCGGCAGGGCCGCCAGCAGCCGGTCGACCTCGGCGGGCACCGGCAGCGTGGCGGTCGCGAAGTACTCCCAGACGCGGTCGTCCGCCGCCGCCGGCAGCAGCGCCACCAGGGCGCGGTCGATGGCCCGACCGGCGCGACCCACCTGCTGGTAGTAGGACACCGGCGACGGCGGGGCGCCGACGTGCACGACGAAGCCGAGATCCGGCTTGTCGTAACCCATGCCCAGCGCGGACGTCGCCACCAGCGCCTTGAGGCGGTTGCCGCGAAGGTCGTCCTCCAGCCGTTCGCGCAGCCCCCCGTCGAGGGAACCCGTGTACGCCGCGACGGGCAGGGCCTCGCCGTGCCGTGCGGTGATCGCCGCGGTGAGCCGCTCGGCGTCGGCGACCGTGAGGGTGTAGACGATTCCCGATCCGGGCAGGGCGGGCAGGTGCTCGACGATCCAGGCGTACCGGGCCAGCGGGTCCAGCCCGCCGATCACCGCGAGGTCCAGGCTGGAGCGGGCCAGCGGCCCCCGCTGCACCAGGGTCGAGGGGCCGAGTTGGGCGGCGACGTCCGTGGTGACCCGCGCGTTGGCGGTGGCGGTCGTGGCCAACACCGGGGTCTGCGGGTTGAGGTGGCGCAGCACGTCGGCGACCCGACGATAGTCGGGCCGGAAGTCGTGCCCCCAGTCCGAGACCGCGTGCGCCTCATCGATCACCAGCAGCCCCAGCCGGCCGGTCAGGCGGTCCAACACGCGGCGCCCGAACACCGGGTTGGCCAGCCGCTCGGGCGACACGAGCAGCACGTCCACGCGGTCGGCGGCGAGCTCCGCCTCGACCAGGTCCCACTCGTCCCGGTTGGCGGAATTGAGCGTCTGCGCGACCAGCCCCGCGCGGCGCGCCGCCGCGACCTGGTCGCGCATCAGCGACAGCAGCGGCGAGACGACCAGGGCGGGTCCCAGACCTCGGGAGCGCAGGACGGCCGCGGCGACCCAATACACCGCGGATTTGCCCCAGCCCGTCGCCTGCACCACCAGCACCCGCGCGCCCGGCGCGAGCAGCCCGGCGACCGCCTCCTCCTGATCCGGGCGCAGTCGGGCGCCCGGACCGGCCAGCGCCGCCAACACCGCATCGGCGATGGCGCGGACCTCCGGGGCCAGGCCCTGCGATGGGTCGCCGAAGGAGCTCAGCTGCGGCCCTTGCGGGCGATCCGAGCGGCCCGCTCCTGCCGGCGCCGCTCGGCGTCGCGGGTCTCCAACTCCCGCGCCTCCTCCAGCGTCGGCGCGGTGCCGCCCAGCCGGTGCGGCAGGAACTGCAGGTCCGCGCCGGTCAGGGCCGGATAGTCGCGCTGTTCGGCGTCGAGCAGCTCCTGCATGCGGCGTTTGAGTTCGGCGTTGGCGTCCTCGGGCGACTGGCCCTTGGGCACGACGTACGGCTCCCCGATCCGGATGCCGACCGGCGTCTTGGTGCGACCCAGGCGCTTGGGCTTGCCCTTGGACCAGATCCGCTGGCCGCCCCAGGACACCACGGGCAGCAGCGGCGCGCCGGAGGCCTGCGCCATCCGCACCGCGCCCGACTTGAACTCCTTGAGTTCGAAGCTTCGGCTGATCGTGGCCTCCGGGAACACCCCGACGATCTCGCCCTGCTTGAGCGCGCGCAGCGCCGTGGCGAACGACGCCGCCCCCGCGTCGCGATCGACGGGAATGTGCTTCATCGCGCGCATGAACGGCCCGCCGATCGGGTGCCGGAAGATCGACTCCTTGCACATGAACCGCACGTAGCGGCCCGCGGCGTCGGCGACCAGCCCGCCGAACATGAAGTCCAGATAGTTCGTGTGGTTGAGCACCATCACGGCGGGGCCGGTGCGCGGGATGTTCCCGACGCCGGTCATGCGGAACCGCAGCCCCTGCATGGCGAAGACGGCGTGCCCGGTGTCGACCACGGCCCGGTAGAAGCGATCCATGGCGACCAAACTAGCGTCCGCGGGCGCGAGTAGCCTGACGCCGTGCTCCCGCATGTCGACGCCACCCGGTATGTCGCCCCGTTCCGGGAGGGCGGCTCGCTGCCCGGCCTGGTGGAGGCGACCGACCTCGGCATGTATGTCGTGAAGTTCCGCGGCGCCGGCCAGGGCCTCAAGGTGCTGGTCGCCGAGGTCATCTGCGCGGGCCTGGCCCGGGCCCTGCAGGTGCGGACCCCGGACCTGGTGACGATCACGCTGCCGGAGCCGATCGCGCGGTACGAGGCCGACGAGGAGGTCCAGGACCTGCTCACGGCCTCCCCGGGCAGCAACTTGGGGATCGACTTCCTGCCGGGGGCGTTCGGTTACGACGGCGCCCGGCCGCCGGACCCCGACGAGGCCGCGGCGATCGTCTGGCTCGATGCGCTCACCGCCAACGTGGACCGCACCTGGGCCAACCCCAACCTGCTGGTCTGGGGCGGGCACACCTGGGCCATCGACTCCGGCGCCGCCCTGTATTTCCACCACTCCTGGCCCCGGCGGGCGCCGGACGCGGCCCGGTTCGCGGCCCAGCCGTACGACGCCGGTGGGCATGTGCTGGCCGAGGTGTCGGCCGACGTGAGCGCCGCGCACGACCGCCTCGCCGCGCGGCTCCCGGCGGCGGTGCTGGAGTCGGTGGTGGCCGATGTGCCGCAGGAGTGGCTGGAGCCGACCGACTGGTTGCCCGATGCGGCCGCCGTGCGCACGGCGTACCTGCAACACCTCACCGCCCGCCTGGCCGCGCCCGCCGCGTGGTTGCCGAACCGGGGGGCGACCCGGTGACGACCTTGCCCTACCAGTACGTCGTGGTGCGCGCCGTGCCGCGCGTCGACCGGGAGGAATTCGTCAACGTCGGGGTGGTGCTGTATTGCCAGCAGGCGAGCTTCCTGCGCTGCGCGTGGGCCGTCGACGAGGCCCGCCTGGCCGCCCTGGCCCCGGGCCTGCCGACCGCCGAGCTGCGCGGCGCCCTCGCCGTGATCGACGACGTGTGTGCCGGCCGGGAGGGTGGCGGGCGGCCCCGGCTGGGTCGGGACGGCGCCCGGTTCGGATGGCTGGCCGCCCCGCGCAGCACGATCGTCCAGCCGGGCCCGGTGCACGGCGGGGTCTGCGCAGATCCGGACGCCGAATTGTCCCGATTGGTCGACCTGCTGGTGCGGTGACCGGCTCGCTAGGCTGCCCCCATGAACCTCGACCGACCGACTCCCCCGGACCCGTACTCGTTCCTGCCGAAGGTCGCCACGTTCAGCCTGGAAGGCGACTTCGCCGACGGCGGCCAACTGCCCGACGACCAGGTCTACGCCAAGGGCAACGCCTCCCCCGCGCTGCGCTGGTCGGGTGCCCCCGAGGGCACCAAGAGCTACGCCGTGACCTGCTACGACCCCGATGCTCCGACGCCGTCCGGGTTCTGGCACTGGTTCGTGGCCAATGTCCCGGGCGACTGCACGCAGCTGCCCGCCGGCGCCGGCGTCGAGCACGGTGGGTCGCTGCCGCACGGGGCGATCCAGCTGGCCAACGACTTCGGCACCCGCGACTTCGGCGGCGCCGCGCCGCCCCAGGGCGATCGGCCGCACCGATACATGTTCGTCGTCGCCGCCCTCGACGTGGAGCGTCTGGATCTGGAGGCGGACACGCACGCGGCCAAGGCCAGCTTCATGATGCTGCAGCACGTCGTGGGCCGGGCGTTCCTGACGGGACTGTACGCCGCCTGACCTTGGCGCTCGCGCGCTCTCGGGTCCGGCCCCCGCCACCGGCAGGTCAGGTCCGCAGCGCCCACATCGCGACGGCGCTGGCGGCGGCGACATTGAGTGAGTCGACGCCGCCGGCCATCGGGATCCGGATGACCAGATCGCAGGCGGCCACCGTCCGGCGCCCCAACCCGTCCCCCTCCGTGCCCATCACCAGGGCGAGTCGCTGCGGCGGGTCGGCCGCCAGCTGCTCCAGCGGCACCGCGTCCGGCGCCAACGCGAACGCGGCCACGACGAAGCCCGCCTGCGCGAGGGTGGCCACCCCGCCGGGCCACGGGTCGATGCGGGCCCAAGGCACCTGGAACACCGTGCCCATCGACACCCGGATGCTGCGCCGGTAGAGGGGGTCGGCGCAGCGCGGGGTCACCAGGACGGCGTCGGTGCCGAGGGCGGCGGCACTGCGAAAGATCGCGCCCACGTTGGTGTGGTCGACGATGTCCTCCAGCACGACCACGCGCCGCGCCCCGGCCAACACCTCGGCCAGCGGCGTCGGCGGCGGCCGGTGCATGGCCGCGATGGCGCCGCGGTGCAGGTGGAATCCGGTCATCGCGGTGATGACCTCGTCGCTGCCGACGTACACCGGCACGTCCGCCGCCTCCGCCGCGGCCACCAGGTCGGCGAGCTCGCGCACCCAGCGCTGCGCCATCAGGTAGGAACGGGGCCGGTGTCCTGCCCCCAGCGCGCGGCGAATGACCTTGTCGCTCTCGGCGAGGTAGAGCCCCCGCTCGACGTCGAGGCGGCGGCGCAGGGCCACGTCGGTGAGCGCGAAGTAGTCCGCCAGGCGCTCGTCGCGGCTGTCGGTGACGGGAATGGTCACGGTCGGTCCCTCACCGGCAGCGGCCACTCACGCCAGGCACATCGGGGCCGGTCACGCCGACCTCACGCCGGCCAGATCGTCAGGCGCGCCAACGCGACCAGGCCGACGACCAGGATCACGCCGCGCAGCGCCGCCGGGGGCAGCCGCCGGCCGATGGCGCTGCCGAGCAGCCCCCCGACGGCGCTGCCGATGCCGATCAGCAGCACTGCCGCCCAGGAGATCTCGCCCCAGCGCAGGGCCATGAACAGGATCGAGGAAACCAGGTTCACCAGCGGGACGACGACGTTCTTGACGGCATTGATGCTCTGCAGACCCACCGGCAACAGCACGCTGAGCAGCCCCACCAGGATGATGCCCTGAGCCGCGCCGAAGTAGCCGCCGTAGATGCCGGTCAGGAACACCACGGTGGGCACCGCGGGGCTGCGGCGGGGGTGGCCGGCGGCGTGATCGGCGGCGGGGCCGGGCTCGGCCTGGTGCGCCTGCTGGGCCAGTTCGTCCCTGGCCGCCTGTTCGGCGCGGGCGGCCCGGGCCGCGCTGGCCCGCTGCAACCGCGGCCCGGCGACCACCATGATGAGCCCGAAGAGCACCAGCGCCGGGACCACCGCGGCGAACACCGAGGACGGCAGCACCAGCAGCAGCAGGGCCCCGACCACCCCGCCGAGCACGGCGGGCGGCACCAGACGGCGTACCAGCGCGCCGTGACCGGCCAGTTCGCGACGGTAGCCATAGGCCCCGGCGAGCCCGCCGGGCAGCAGCCCGAGGCTGTTGCTTATGTTCGCGGTCAGCGGGGGGTAGCCGAGCATCAGCAGCGTCGGAAAGGTCACCAGGGTTCCGGATCCGACGATGGCGTTGATGGTGCCCGCGGCGACGCCCGCCAGCGTGATGGCGACGATCTCGAGCAGCGGCACCCGCCCACCTTAGACGGTGGGCGGGTGCCGATTCGCGGCCGGTTCGGAAGTCAGCCCTGCTGGGGCCCCTGCGGCGGCCGACCCCAGGCGCCGGGGTCACCCTGCTGGGGCGGGTACGGCGGACGCGCGGGCATCTGCTGCTCCACCCGCGGCGCCGAGCTGGGACCGGGGGGCGGCGGTACGTCGTGCGCCGGCGGCAGACCCGCCGGGGCCGGCATGCCGGCGACCTCCTGCGGCTGGGCCGGGCGTGGCTGGGCCGAACCCTGGTCGGCGGGCCGGGTGCCTCCCGCGGCGCCCTCACCGCGATGGGTGCCCCGCACCTGAGCGCTGGTGTTGGCGGCCTCCGAGGAGGTTCGCGCCGCCTCGTTGCGCGCCTCCGCCAGGGCCTCTTCCGGGCTTTGCAGCATCGTGTTGGCGAACGCGTCGTCCTGCTCCGGGGTCGGCACCCACGGCTCGCTGTCGTCCACCGGGGCCGGCTGCTGCCCACCGAGGGCGCTGCTGATGCCGCGCAACGCGTCGGTGAGTTCGCTGGGGACGATCCACATCTTGTTGGCGTCGCCGCGGGCCAGCTGCGGGAGCACCTGCAGGTATTGGTAGGCGAGCAGCTTCTGGTCCGGCTTGCCGCGGTGGATCGCTTCGAACACCGAGGTGATGGCGCGGGCCTGGCCCTGGGCCTCCAGGATCCGGGCCTGCGCCGAACCCTCGGCGCGCAGGATCTGGGACTGCTTGTCGCCCTCGGCGGTCAGGATCGCCGACTGCTTGACGCCTTCGGCGGTCAGGATCGCGGCGCGCCGGTCGCGCTCGGCGCGCATCTGCTTCTCCATCGAGTCCTGCACGCTGTGCGGCGGGTCGATGGCCTTGAGTTCGACGCGCGCCACCCGGATGCCCCAGCGGCCGGTCGCCTCGTCAAGGACGCCGCGGAGCTGACCGTTGATCTGGTCGCGGCTGGTCAGGGTCTGCTCGAGGTCGAGCGAGCCGATGACATTGCGCAGCGTGGTCACCGTGAGTTGCTCGATGCCCTGGATGAAGTTGGCGATCTCATAGACCGCGGACTTCGCATCCGTGACCGCGTAGTAGATGACCGTGTCGATGTTGACCACGAGGTTGTCGGAGGTGATCACCGGCTGCGGCGGGAAGCTGACCACCTGCTCGCGCAGATCGATGCTCGCGCGCACCCGGTCCACGAACGGGAAGAGCAGGTGGATACCGCCGTGCAGGGTGGCGTGATAACTACCCAGGCGTTCGATGATCAGCGCCGTCTGCTGGGGCACGATCCGGACGGCCCGACTGATGACCGTCACCCCGAACACGACGAGCAGGAACAGCAGGATGAGCGTGAGATTCATGTTTCCTCTTCCCCGATGGTCTGCGGTCCAGCGTCAGCTGGCCGGGCCGATGACGTCCTCTGGTGTGGTCGCGGGAGCGACGACGGCGGTGGCGCCGTCGATGGACACGACCTGAACCTGGCCGCCACTGGCGACGGGCAGGGCGCCCTCGACGAGCCGGGCCGACCACTCCTCACCACCGATGCTGACGCGGCCACCGGTGCTGGTCACCTCGGTGGTGGCCCGACCGGACCGGCCCAGATAGGCCTCCGTGCCGAGGGCGACCTGGGCGGAACTGGCCAGCATGCGCTTCTTCATCTCGGGGCGCACCAGCACCAGCAGGGCCGCCGCCACCGCGACCGCGGCGACGACCTGCACCGGGAAGGGGGCGCCCAGCGCGCCGGCTGCGGCCCCGGCGGTGGCGCCGCCGGCGAGCATGATGAAGACGAAATCAACGGTCGCGGCCTCGATCGCGCCCAGGGCCAGCGCCAGGGCGAGCCAGGCCGCCCACGAGTTGGATTCGAGCCAATCCACCGGCAGCTCCCCTCTCTCGCAATGATGCTCGGGGGCGCCGTGCACCCCCGGGCCTGTCCTTATCGACGTTCGGGGACGCCCTGGGGTTCCCTGTCGGACGCACCGGACGGTACGTCGGCGCCGGTGGCGACTTCTCCGTCGGCCGAGGTCGGCCCCGACACGGGCCTCGACGCGGGCCCCGCTGCAACCCCCGGCGCGGGCTCCGCCGCAGCGCCCGACGACGCCGGGGTCGGGTGGGTCCAAGGCCCTTGCTCCCCCGGCTCCGGCACCCGGGAGCGCGCGGCCCACCGGTCGTCGTACCGCTCCAGGTGCAGCGGCATCGCGAAGGTCGCCTCGAGGTTGGCCTGGGTGAGCGTCATCCCGATCGGGCCGGCCGCCACGATCCGGCCACCACGCAGCAGCAGCACGTCGGTGAATCCGGGCGGAATCTCCTCCACGTGGTGCGTCACGAGAACCAGCGCGGGCGCTTCGAGATCCCGGGCGATCTCCCCGAGCCGGGCGACCAGGTCTTCGCGACCGGCCAGGTCCAGCCCGGCCGCCGGCTCGTCGAGCAGCATCAGTTCGGGATCGGTCATCAGGGCGCGGGCGATCAGGACCCGCTTGCGCTCCCCCTCCGAGAGGGTGCCGTAGGTCCGTTCGGAGAGGTGCTCGGCCCCGAGGGAACGCAGCAGCCGGCGGGCGCGGGAGACGTCCAGCCGCTCGTAGTGTTCGCGCCAGCGACCGACCACGCCGTACGACGCGGTGAGCACGACATCGCGCACCAGCTCGCTGCCGGGCACCCGGTCGGCGAGGGCGCTACTGGCCAGGCCGATCCTCGGCCGCAACTCGAAGACGTCGACCGCGCCGAGGATCTCCGAGAGCACCGAGGCCACGCCTCGGGTCGGGTGCATCCGGGCGGCGGCGAGCTGGAGCAGCGTCGTCTTGCCGGCCCCGTTCGGGCCCAGCACGACCCAGCGTTCGCCCTCCTCGACGGACCAGTCGATGCCGTCCAGGAGCGAGGCCCCACCGCGGACGACGCCGACCCCAGCGAACTCCAGCACGTCACTCATGCCGGCCCCGCGCTTCCTCGGCGTTCATACTTCGACCCTAGGGCACGTCCCGCGTCGATTCGCGCAAGACCCCTACGATGGCCGGATGTCCGAGCTGCCCGTGAGCGTACGCCTCGCGCTGTGGGTGACGGCCGCGTACGCCGGCCGGGTGGCCCTGCCCGATGCCCTGCGCACGGCCACCGGCGACCTGGACCTCGTCGGGGGACGCACCGAGCGGCTGCAGACCTGGCACGACCTCGGCGAGCGCGCCGTTCTGGTGGCCCTGCCGCATCCCGGGGCGCCCGGGTTGCTGCCTCGGGGGCGGGAGGTGCTGGCCGCCGCGGTGGAGGCGGGCGAATGCGTGTTCGTGCCCGGGCTCGGCGATGCCCTGGTGCCCACCCTGGCCCAGCTCGGCCCGGTCGACGCGGCACCGCTGGACCGCATCGGATCGGTGCGCTGGGCGGCCTATTCCGGGGATCCGGTGCCGGTGCACGAGGTCGATGCGCTGGATCTGCGCGAGGTGGAACGTGGGCTCGGCGAGACCCTGGTCACGGCTACCGCGACGCTGGAGGCGCTGGATGCGCGCTCCTGGCCCACCGACGGCCTGCGCGAATTGGCCGAGGCCCGGTTGGCGGGCGGGCGATGGGGGCTGCCGGACGGACTCTCGGAGCGGGCGCGGCGGGTCATCGCGCGCGCCGCGACGCTGGGCACCGTGGCCGACCTCGGTCTGGACCAGCTCCGCGACGCGCACAGCCTCGAGGTCACCGCCCGGCGGCGTGAGGAGCTGCTGCGGCTGCGCCGCGAGGGCGATCACGCCCTCGCGGCGGCCACCAATGTCGCTGCGCTGCACCTGGCCGGCTGGCGCGGCCCCGACCGGGACTGACGCGCCCGGCGCTGATCGGTCAGCGCGGCATCGGTTCAGTCAGCGCCCGAGCACCGAGGCGTAGACCTCCATGGTCTTGTCGCCGATGGTGGTCCAGCTGAACTGCTCGACGGCCCGTTGGCGCCCGGCCACGCCGTACGCCCGCGCCCGCTCGGGATCGCTGACCGCCTCGTTCATCGCGGCCGCCAGGTCGGCGACCCACTTCTTGTCGTCCAGCGGGGTGCCGGTGCCGTCCTGGACCTGCTCGATGTCGATCAGCCAGCCGGTCTCGCCGTCGACGACGACCTCCGGGATACCCCCGGTCCGCGTGGCCACGACCGCCACCTCGCAGGCCATCGCCTCCAGGTTCACGATGCCCAGCGGCTCATAGATGGAGGGGCAGGCGAACGCCGTCGCGTGCGACTCCAGCGCGATGACCTGGGCCCGCGGCAGCATCTGCGGAATGTAGACCACGCCCTTGCGGGTCTGCTGCAGCTCGGTGATGAGCCCCTGGATCTCGGCCCCGATCTCCTTGGTGTCGGGCGCCCCCGCGCACAGGATCAGCTGGACGTCGTCGGGCAGCTCGGCGGCGGCCCGCAGCATGTAGGGCAGGCCCTTCTGGCGGGTCTGGCGGCCGACGAAGATGATCGAGCGCCCATCCGGGTCGACGCCGTGGCTGCGGCACACGTCCTTCGCGGCGTCGCTGCGGTCCGGCGACCACAGGTCCGCGTCGATGCCGTTGTGCACGACCCGGACCGTCTCGGGGTCGATGGCCGGGTAGCAGCGCAGGATGTCGGCGCGCATGCCGTGGCTGACGGCGATGACGGCGGCGGCCGCCTCGTACGCCGTACGTTCCACCCAGCTGCTCACTCGATAACCGCCGCCCAGCTGCTCGGCCTTCCACGGCCGCAGCGGCTCCAGGCTGTGCGCCGAGATGACGTGCGGCACGCCGTGCAACAGGGCGGCGATGTGCCCGGCCATGTTGGCGTACCAGGTGTGCGAGTGCACCAGATCGGTGCCCGCGCAGTCGGCGGCGATGGTCAGGTCGACGCCCAAGGTCTGCAGGGTCGCGTTCGCCGCGGCCAGCTCAGGTAGGTCGGGGTAGCCGGTGGTGCCCGGCTCACTGGCGGCCTCGCCGAAGGCCCGCACCTGGGCGTCCACGTCCCCGCGCGCCCGGAGCGCCTTGACGAGCTCGGCGACGTGCACCCCCGCGCCGCCGTAGACGTTCGGAGGGTATTCCTTGCTCATGATGTCGACTCGCACGAGAGCGAATCTAGTGCTCCGGGCGGCGCTCCGGAGCACTGCGCGGCGGTCGGCGTCGACCCGCCGGAAAATATCCGGTGAACGGGCCAATCAAGGGTGCTGTTGGGTACCTTCCGGCCGTCGCCCCGAGTACGTTGCGGGGTATGCCGCGATCCCCTCGTTCCTCCAAGGTCCTGGCCATCGTCCTCGCCGGCGGCGAGGGCAAGCGCCTGATGCCGTTGACCGCCGACCGCGCCAAGCCGGCAGTGCCGTTCGGTGGCATCTATCGCCTCATCGACTTCGCGCTGAGCAACATCGTGAACTCGGGCTATCTCAAGGTGGTCGTGCTCACGCAGTACAAGTCGCACAGCCTCGACCGGCACGTCACGCGCACCTGGCGGATGTCGACGATGCTGGGCAATTACGTCGCGCCGATCCCGGCGCAGCAGCGCCGCGGCAAGCAGTGGTATATGGGCAGCGCCGACGCGATTTATCAGAGTTTGAACGCCCTCGAAGACGAGCGTCCCGACATCGTCGTGGTGGTCGGGGCCGACCACGTCTATCGCATGGACTTCAGCCAGATGGTGGCCCAACACATCGAGACCGGCGCCGGCATCACGGTGGCGGCCATCCGGCAGCCCATCGCGCTGGCCGACCAGTTCGGCGTGATCGAGGTCGACCCCACCGACGTTCGCAAGATCGGTCGGTGGCGGGAGAAGCCGACCGACGCCATCGGGCTGCCCGACGCTCCCCACGAGGTGCTGGCGTCCATGGGCAACTACGTCTTCGACGCCGACGTGCTGCGCGAGGCCGTCACGGCCGACGCCGACGACGACAGCAGCAGCCATGACATGGGTGGCGACATCGTGCCGTACTTCGTGGCCAAGGGCGAGGGTTATGTCTACGACTTCAACGGCAACTCGATCCCCGGGGCGACCGATCGGGACCGCGCCTACTGGCGCGATGTCGGCACCATCGACGCCTATTACGACGCGCACCTGGACCTCATCTCTATCCACCCGGTGTTCAACCTCTACAACGAGGACTGGCCGCTCTACACGATGGGCGAGCACGCCCAGCCTCCGGCGAAATTCGTGCACAACGAGACCGGCCGCCTGGGCACCGCGGTCAACTCGATGGTGTCCGCGGGCACCGTGGTCTCCGGCGCGCACGTGGAGGGTTCGGTCCTGTCCCCCCGCTGCTTCATTCACAGCTACGCCCAGGTGACCGACTCGGTGCTGCTGGACCGCGTTCAGGTCGGCCGCAAGGCCCTGGTGCACCGGGCCATTCTCGACAAGGGCGTCATCGTCGACGACGGCGTCGAGATCGGCGTCAACCACGATGTCGACCGGCGTCGTGGCCTCTACATCAGCGACAACGGCATCGTGGTCGTGCCCAAGGGCGCGCACATCCGCAACGGCTGAGCGCCTGAGCGCGCCGCATGACCGCACCGACCAGCACCGCCATCCGGGTCGTCGCCGCCGGCGAACTCCCGGCCGCGACTCGGCAAGCGGTGCTCGCCGCGGTGGATGAGCGGGGATGGCTCGCCCTCGGCGAGCGCTGGCTGCGCCGTGGGTCGCCGTCGGCATGGGAGAGCATCGTGGCTGCTCCCGTCGACGCCGTGCGTCCGGTGGTGGCTGCGCTGGCGCGGTCGTACGCCGTGGACGCCTGCGCCATCGGGGTCGGCGGGCCGACCACCCGACGTCTGGTGGTCCTCGACGTCGACTCCACGCTGATCGAGCAGGAGGTCATCGAGCTCCTCGCGGAGCACGCGGGCGCCCGGGCGAAAGTCGCCGCCGTCACCGAGGCGGCGATGCGCGGCGAACTGGACTTCGTTCAGAGCCTCACGGCGCGGGTCGCGATGCTGGCGGGGCTCGACGTGGCGGTGCTGGAGGAGGTACGCCGTGCGGTTCGGCTCACCCCGGGCGCCCGCATCCTGGTCGCGGTGCTGCACTCGTGTGGCCATCGGGTCGGCGTCGTCAGCGGCGGATTTCACGAGATCCTGGACCCGCTGGCGGCCGACCTCGGCCTCGACCATGCCCAGGCGAACCGGCTGCAGATCGAGCACGGGCGCCTGACGGGGCGCGTCGACGGCGAGATCGTCGACCGCGCCGTTAAGGCGGCCGCGCTGCGCCGCTGGGCCGAGCAGGACGGGGTGGCCCTGGCCGATGTGGTGGCCATCGGCGACGGAGCCAACGACCTGGACATGCTCGCGGCCGCAGGCCTCGGCATCGCGTTCTGCGCCAAGCCCGCCGTGCGGGCGGCGGCCGACGCCACGATCTCCGTGCCGCGCTTGGACCTCGTGCTGCATCTGTTGGGGGTTACCGATGTCGAGATCGCCACGGCGCTGGCCGGGACCGGGCTCAGCCCCCTGGAGTGAGTGGGGTCCGCTGGGTCGGCGTGCCGAGTGCGCCGCTGCGGTGGGCCGGCGCAAAGGGCCGGCGCGGGGCTTAGGGGGGCACTGATTTTCGGCCGGTGTGGCGAATCATCCGGGCCGAAAACCCCGTTGGCTGAGGCGAAACGCGGTGCCGGCACCCCCTTTCGCCTCAACATCTGGGGCCTGAGCCACACCTGGGACCTTGACTGGTCGACGCTCGACCAGGCCCACGCTGAGTCCGCCCAATGCTTGTGGTCGTACGTCACCCGCGGTTATCCACAGGGCGACCGTTCGTGACCTGCCCTTTTGGCACCATGGTGCCAAAAGGGCAGGTCACGAACGGTCGGTGTGGCCGGATGCTGTCGAGTGCCCATGATGCGACGTGCCCAGCGGCACGAACCCCATCCCTATCGATGTCGGAGCCCTGATGTTGGACGGTGAACGCGCAGGTCAATCGTCGATGGCTGGACTGCGGCGCGCCGACATGGATGAGCTTCGCGGCTCCCGTCAGCATGCGGAAGACTCCCGACCGGCCAGGGCGAGCCCAGATGGGCAGCCCAACTGCCTCATCACCAGAAGTCAGCGCTTCCTTAGAGCTTGTGCTCGGGGCGGTTGCTGAACAGCTGCACCCCGCCGATCGGGCGGAATCCCCCGGCGATGGCGCTGCTGAGGATGTGCCCGTCGTTCACCGGCGTGGTCGCCAACACGACCTCCGCCTCCGGCACCGTCGCCAGGGCGGCCGTGAACAGGGAGGCTCCTCGGCCGTGGCCGGTGCGCTGCACGTGAACGCTGACCTCACGCACCCCGGCCACGCCGCGACCGAGCACGACGATGTCCGGCTCGGCGTCGGTGGTGCCGAGCACTTGGATGTCCTGGCGGATGCGCTTGGCGTTCTCCACGAACGGGTGCCGGGCCAGGTCCGGTCGCGCCACCAGTTCACCGCTGTTCCCCGAGCCGGTGCCCAGGGCGGACAGGAGCACCTGCTGCGGCCCGATCCACCCCGTGGCCCCGGCCAGGCCGGTCACGACGCGTGCCGAGAAGGGGCCCTCGTTGCCGGTGGCGCCCATGTCGATCAGCGCATCGTCGGAGACGTCGTAGGTAACCGCGAGGATCGTGTGCCCGGTGAAGCCGACGATCGCCTGCAGGGTCGGGATCCACGGCGACACCCGCGTCCACGCGCCGTCGGCCTGCGGGAACTGGCCCGCCGCGACGCCGCGCAGGAGCCGGGCCAGCGGGTGGCGGGCCGTGGTCCAGGGCTCGGTCGCGGTGGCGGTCATCGGGACTCCTCGTGCGTGGCTTGCGCCGTCGGTGGCAGCCGGACACGGCGTACGCCGCCGCCCGGTCTCCCTCCTCATCGGCGACCCGCGCTGGGGCTGAAGACAATCCCGTCCAGGACGCTCAGCCTCCGGTGCAGTGGAACCCGCCGTCGACGTGCACGATCTCGCCGGTGGTCGCCGGGAACCAATCCGAGAGCAATGCCACGCACGCCTTGGCGGCGGGCGTCGGGTCCGTTTGGTTCCAGCCCAGCGGGGCGTGCTGGCCCCATTCCGCGAACCGGCCGAATGCCGGGATCGACTTCGCCGCGGTGGTGCTGATCGGCCCGGCCGCCACCAGATTGCAGCGGATCCCGGCCGCGCCGTACGACTGCGCGCAATAGCGGTTCGTCGCCTCGAACGCGGCCTTGGCGACCCCCATCCAGTCGTAGCCCGGCCAGGCCACGCTCGCGTCGAGGGTCAGCCCGACGACCGCTCCCCCGCCGGGCATCAGGGGGGCGCAGGAGGCGACCAGCGGCTTGAGCGAGTACGCGGAGATCTGCAGCGCCGGGGCCACGTCCTCCCAGGTCGCCGCCGTGAAGTCGAACGCCGGCTGGGGCGCGAACCCGATCGAATGCAGCACCCCGTCCAGGCCGTCGATGTGCTCGCGCAGGCGACCCGCCAGCGCGTCGAAGTCGTCCTGGCTGGCGGCGTCGAGCTCGACGACAGGCGCGGCGTCCGGCAGCCGCCGCGAGATCGCCGAGGTGATCTTCGCGGCCCGCCCGAAGGAGGTCAGGACGACCGTCGCACCCTCCTCCTGCGCGAGCCGCGCCACGTGGAACGCGATCGAGGATTCGGTGAGCACGCCGGTGACAAGGATCCTCTTGCCCTCAAGCAAAGCCATGGACGTCCTTCCAGGAAGTGCGTCGCACCGGACGGTCCGGGGCGACGGTTCGGAGATCGGGTGGCGGTCCCGGCGGGACCGCGACCGTAGCCCCGGCGGGTCGGCGGTCAGTGCCCCATGCCGAGCCCACCGTCGACGGGCAGCACGGCACCGCTGACGTACGCCGCGTCGGGCGAGGCGAGGAAGACGCAGGCCGCGGCGACGTCGGCGGGGTCGCCGAAGCGCCCGGCGGGGATCTGGGAGCGGTACGTCGTGCGCAGGTCCTCGCCCAGCTCGGCGGTCATGTCCGTGTCGATGAACCCGGGGGCGACGACGTTCGCGGTGATCCTTCGGCCCCCGAGTTCGCGCGTGATCGAGCGGGCGACGCCCACCAGGGCGGCCTTGGTGGCCGCATAGCCGACCTGGCCCGGCGACCCGTTGAGCCCGACGACGCTGGAGATGAAGATCATCCGGCCCCGCTTGAGTCGGATCATGCCGCGGCTGGCCCGGCGGGCGCAGCGGATCGCGCCCACCAGGTTGGTCTGCACGACCGCGTCGATCTCGTCGTCGGACAGGCGCATCAGCAACTGGTCCCGGGTGACCCCGGCGTTCGCGACGAGGATCTCCACCGGCCCGCCCAGCAGCTGCTCCGCCGCGTCGAAGGCGGCGTCCACCGACGCCGAGTCGGTCACGTCCAGGGGCACCGCGGCCAGCCCGTCCGGGGCTTGCCCGGACCGGCTGCCGACCACCACCCGGACGCCGTCCGCGGCGAGCGCCCTCGCGATCGCCAGGCCGATGCCGCGATTGCCGCCGGTCACCAACGCCGTGCGCGCCGTCGTGTCATCGTTCGCCATGAGGATGCTCCATGTCCTTTCCACGAAACCCTGCCGCACCGGGATGGCACGACCGAAGCGGACCCCGCGTCGCCGGCGGGTTCACCGCGCGCAGCGAACTCGTGCGACGCGCGCGCAGTGAACTTCTGCAAGCACGCCGAGCGTGCTGCCGGGGTGCACCGGGAGGCCCTGCAGCGAACGTAACGAAAAGAAGCAGGGACCCCCCACGGAGGGCGCGCACGAAGGAACTACCCTGAGCTTGTGGTCCGCCGCCAAAAGGAACCCACCAAGCCGGTGCACTCGATCTCGACGGTGCCGACGTCGATCGCCGACGACCAGAGCGCCCGCATGCGCACCTATCTGATCTCGATGGGGATTCGCACCCTCTGCTTCGTCGCCGCTGCCGTCGCCTTCGTCGCTACCGGCTGGGTCTGGCTCACCCTGGTGCTGTCCGTCGCCGCCGTGATCCTGCCGTATCCGGCGGTCGTGCTCGCGAACAACAGCGGCAACCGGCAGTCCCACTTCATCGTTCCCGCGACCCCGACTCAGCAGATCGGCACGACGGAAGACCAGGAACGGTCCCCCGGAGCCGGGGAACACTGGTAGCCGCGTCCCCGCCGGCGCCGGCGACCCAGCGATGGCTCCGTGGCGCTGGCGCGTCGAGAGGACGATCAGCCGCCGATGGCGCTCATCGGACGGGCCGGCTGGGTGAAGTCCGGGGCACCGATCCCGTGGCCTCGGGCCTTGCGCCACATCTCACCGCGGATCAGCCGAACCAGCTCCTGGTCGTCCGCGCCGTCGCGCAGGGGCCCGCGCAGGTCGACCTCGCCGCGGGCGAACAGACAGTTGCGGACCATCCCGTCGGCCGTCAGCCGCACCCGATCACAGGCCCCGCAGAAGGGGGCGGTCACCGAGGCGACGATCCCCACCGTCGCCGGGCCCCCGTCCACCAGGAACAATTCGGCCGGAGCGCTGCCTCGTGCCACGTCCGGCAGCGCCGTCAACTCGTGCCGAGTCGACAGTCGCTCGCGGACTTCCGCCGCCGAGATCATGGCCGAGCGCTGCCAGCTGTGCTGCGCGTCCAGCGGCATCTGTTCGATGAACCGCAGCTCGTAGCCGCGCTCCAGGCACCAGTCGAGCAGGTCGGCCACGCCGTGGTCGTTGACCCCGCGCATCGCCACCGCGTTCACCTTCACCGGGCGAAGTCCGGCGGCGTCGGCGGCGGCCAGACCCGCGATGACGTCCGGCAAGCGGTCCCGGCGGGTCAGGGCGGCGAACTCCGCCCGGTCCACGGTGTCCAGGCTGACGTTGACGCGGTCCAGGCCGGCCGTCGCCAGCGCCGGGGCCAGCCGTGCCAACCCCAGCCCGTTCGTCGTCATCGCCAGGTGCGGTCGCGGCTCCAGGGCGCCCAGGCGCCCGATCAGCTCGGGCAGCCCGGCCCGCAGCAGCGGCTCGCCGCCGGTCAGCCGCAGCTTCGTGACGCCGAGCCCGACGAACAGGCCCACCACCCGGACGATCTCGTCGTCCGAGAGCATCTGCGGCGGGGCCATCCACGGCAGGCCCTCGGCGGGCATGCAATAGGTGCACCGCAGATTGCAGTGGTCGGTCAGCGAAACGCGCAGGTCCGTCGCCACCCGACCGAACGAGTCGACCAGGCCCACCCGCGGGGTGACCGGACGACGTCCGACCGCGACGAGACGCTGAGGCCCGACCGCGTCGGGGTGCTCGCTGGCCGTCTCGGGCGGCCGGGTCGGGTCTGCGGACATGAGCCCAGCGTAGGACGATAGCGTCGAGCCTGTGATGCGGACCCTGCTAACCCGGCGCTGGTTGGCGGCGTTCGCGGCGGCGACCGCGTTCTTCGTGGTGTGCCTCTTCCTCGGCCGCTGGCAGTGGGGCCGGCACGAGGACCGCAGCGCCTATGCGGCGGCGGTCACCCGCAATTACGATGCCGCGCCGGTGCCGCTCGACCGGGTGCTTCCCGCGGGGGCCCCGCTCGCCGAGGACCGGCTGTGGACCCGGGTGACCGCAACCGGCAGCTACGACCGGGGCGCCCAGCAGCTGGTGCGCAATCGTCCCCAGAACGTCGTCTACGGCTACGAGGTGATCGTCCCGCTGCGGCTCCCGGACGGGACCGCCCTGCTCGTCGATCGCGGGTGGGTGCGCAATGCGGAGACCGCCACCACCCTTCCCGACGTACCGCCTGCGCCGTCCGGACCCGTCACCGTCACCGGCTGGCTGCGGCAGGGCGAGGACAGCCTGGACCGCACGCTGCCCTCCGGGCAGCTGGCGTCGATCAATCTGGACGAGGCGGCGCAGGCGACCGGTACGACGCCGCGGCGCGCCTATCTGGTGTTGCAGAGCGAGGACGACGGCAGCGGCACGTCCCCGCCGCGACCGGCCGCCCTACTCCCCCCCGACACCGACACCGGGCCGCACTTCGCCTACGCGCTGCAGTGGTGGGGCGGGTCGGTCGTGGGATTCGTGATCACGATCGTCTACCTGCGTCGGGAACTGCACGACCGGGCGGTCCTGGAGGGCCGGGCCCAGCTCAAGGAGCGGCGCCCGAAGAAGCAGCGGATCTGGGACGAGGAAGACGGCTGAGGCGAGATGTACGACCGGATGAGGGCCCCCGTTGCGCTCTCGATGCTGCGCGGGCCACAATTGTGGCCATGAGCATCGAGTCCCTCCGCGAGGTCCGCGACCACTTCAGCGACGTCATCGACCGCGTCCAGCGCGAGCACGACAGAGTCACCGTCACACGCAACGGGAAGGCCGCGGCCATCATCCTGAGTCCCGACGACCTCGGGCAGTTGGAGGAGACCCTCGCTGTGCTCAGCGATCCTGAGGCTCTTGCCGACATCCGCGAGGGCGACCAGGCATATCGGGAAGGGGATGTCGTTCGAGGAGTCGAGGCTGTCCGAGCTCTTCGCCCGTGACGCCCTACGAACTCGTCCTGACCCCGCCGGCGATCCGAGCACTCCGGGGAAGGCTCCCAGAGCCCGTCGCCGCAGCTGTCCTCGAGTTCGTGACCGGGGCGCTGATCGACAACCCACAGCGCGTCGGCAAAATGCTGCGTGACAACCTTGCCGGGATCCATTCCGCTCGACGAGGCACCTACCGCATCCTCTACAGGATTAACGAAGCCCGCCGTGAAGTCGTGGTGCTCAGCATCGAGCATCGCCGCGACGCATACAGCAGACGCTGACAGATCCTGCGGATCAGTTCGCGGTCGGCCCCGGAAGCACCCAGCGAGCTCGTCCTGTCCCCGGCCGCGATCTGGGCACTCAGGAGGAGAGTCCCAGAGCGCGTCGCCGCGACGGGCGAGCCACTGTGGTAGCGACCGCCGAAATCAACAAGTCATTGACAACGATCTGTTGATGGTGTGCTGTGAGGCCATGACGGCGGACATGGAGAAGCGGCGCGCCGGGGCTCGAGAAATCCTGCTCGAGGCCGGTGGTCGGGCGCTGCCCCGCTGGCCGTGGCAGCATCCGAAGGAAGCGCCAGTCGATGAGGTGCTGGTGCGCTTTGCCCTTTCCAGAGCGATGGACCAGCGGCAGCCGATCCGGCAGGAGGAGCTCGAGGCTGGGTTGGCGCTGGTGGACGCCGCTCGCTGCGATCTCGACGCGCTGGAGACGGCCTTGGTGTTCGCTGCGCGGGCGGAGGGGATGACCTGGGGCCAGGTCGCCCAGGCGATGGGCCTGCGATCCCCCCAGGCGGCCCAGCAGCGGTTCCAGCGGACGTCGGACCGCCCCCGGGATACGGCCACCGACGCCTCCAGCGGTGCGGCTCGTGCCTGACCGGGCCGGCCAGCCGGAGCTGTTGGTGCTCCAGTCGGTCCGGCTGACCGGGGTCGCCGACCGGGACGCGATCGTGGATCGTGCCTTCGTCGCTGATGCGGTCCTCGACCGCACCCTGAGCCGCGCAGAGGCCGCCGGACACATCGAGCGGTTCACCTTCGGGGACAGTTCGGGCTGGATCATCACCGAATCCGGCTCGTTACGGCTTGCGACCCTCCTTCGCGCGGAGGCCGCCCGTGGTGATGCCGGGCGAGTGCTTGGGGCCACACTCGACGCCTTCGATCCGCTCAACGACCGGTTCGTGGGCACCGTCTCCCGATGGCAGCTGCAGTCCACCTCGGCGGCGACCACTGGCTTCGGAACCTCCGGGACGGACGACGTCGCCGCGCTGCTCAGCTCGTTGTCCTCGATGGGTGGTGAGCTTCGGCAGGTCCTTGCACCGCTGATCGTGACGTTGCCGAGGTTCGGCAGGTACCCCGCCCAGTTCCAGGCTGCGATCGAGCGCGCCAGGGACGACGGGCTGCGCTGGGTCACCGGAGTGGGGCTGCTGTCGTGTCACATCCTGTGGGCGGAGCTGCACCAGGATCTGCTCAGTAGCCTGGGCCGCGATCGCCATCGCGACGCCGGATGGTGAGCGCCTTGCCGGTACGCACGCTCTACATCGCACGGCACGGAGCGGCCGACGCCCTCGGCACCCTGCTCGATGAGGGCCGGGTCCAGTGCGAGCTGCTGGCCCATCGCCTGCGCCGGGTCCCCCTCGATGCGATCTGGCACTCACCGCTGCCCCGAGCCCGCGACAGTGCCGCGATCATCGCCGCCACCTTCCCGCGCGCTCTTCTCGACGAGGCGACCGAGCTGGTCGACCACGTCCCGCACGTGCCGAAGGTCGCCGACCGGAGCTCGGAGTGGGCCGGCTTCTTCGACGGCTACTCCGAACACGAAGCCGCCGCGGATGCGGCTGTCGCGCACCGGTTGACGCGCAGGTTTGCTCGGCCGCCTCGCCCGGGGCAACGCTCCACCCACGAGCTGCTCGTGACGCATGCCTACCCGGTCGGATGGCTGGTTCGCGAGGCGCTCGAGGCGCCACCTCGGGCGTGGCTCTCCCTCGCGCGGATCGCCAATACCGGGCTGACCATCATCGAGTACGTCGAGGGCGAGCCGGCGGCGGTCGTCTGCGTCAACGATCGGAGCCATCTCGTGACAGCTGCCGACGCCGACCCGAGCCACACGGCCCCGCCATGACCCTCCTGACGCTGCGCGAGGCCACGCCGGCCACGAGCGGTCGCAAAGCGAGCGCCCTGGCACAACTCCAGCGGGCCGGCTTCGATGTCCCCGACGGATTCGTCATCCCGCTCAGCGAGTACCGACGCCACCACACCGCCGAGCCCCGCCCGCTGCACCGACCGGACGCGGCGCTGCAGGCCGCCATCGAGGTCCACCTGTCCCGCCTTCTGGGCGGAGCCGACGAGGGGTTCGTGGCCGTACGCTCCTCGAGTACGACGGAAGACGGGTCCCACTCCTCGGGGGCCGGACAGCACGACACCATCTTGGCCGTCCGGGGCACCCACGCCGTCGCGGCGGCGGTGGCTCGGTGCTGGGCCTCGCTGCGGTCGCCGCGAGCCATGGCCTACCGCGACCACCAATCCACCCCGGCAAGCGGTCCGCCCGCGATGGCGGTGCTGGTCCAGCGATTCATCGACGCGGACGTCTCAGGCGTCGTGTTCACCCACCACCCGCGCGTCATCGAAGCCACCCACGGCCTTGGCGACCCTCTCGTCAGCGGGGCCATCACCCCGGACTCGTGGACCCTCGACGACACCGGCATCACGAGCCGCCGAGCGGGGACCATCAGGAGCAGGCTCGATCGGTGCGGCGACACCCTTCGGCTCACACCGCTACCGGCCGCACAACGACCATGCCTCGACGACGTCACCGTGCGTGAGCTCGACCGCCTCGGAGCTGACATCACGACGGTCCTCCGCTACCCCGCAGACATCGAGTGGGCCATCTCCCGCGGGCGCATCCATACCCTCCAGGCCCGACCCATCACCGCCCACCTCACCGGGCCGGAACGGCACGCCGATCGGCCATGCTCGCTCGGCTCACCGACCGCGGGCGTCCCGGCAAGCCCGGGTTCGGCGACCGGCCCCACTCGCGTCCTGACCGGACCGCGCGACTTCCACCGAATGCGACCAGGGGACATCATCGTCTGTCAGGCCAGCGACCCCGCCTGGACGCCCCTGTTCGCTCACGCCGCCGGAATCATCACCGAGGCCGGCGGGGCGCTCTCTCATGCGGCGATCGTCGCCCGCGAACTCCGCATCCCAGCCATCCTCGCCGTCCCGAACGCCACCACCCGCTACCCCGACGGCACCCTGGTCACGATGGACGGAACCACCGGGCACATCCATGTCGATCGCGTCGGCGACCCGCCATAGGGCACCTGCCCCTCGACGAAAGTCGCACTCAACTGCGCCTGGGCATGCGCCCGGGCCCGTAGCGGTGGCCGTGTGGTTCCATTCTGGCTGGGACGGAGCCATGATGGAGCCATGCCGAACGTTCAGATCAAGGATGTCCCCGAGGAGACTCACGCCGTGCTCCGAGCGCGAGCTGCTGCAGCGGGCCAATCGCTGCAGGAGTACTTGCGGTCGCGGCTCATCCGGGAGGCTTCGCAGCCGACGCTGGAGGAGATCTTCGACCGGGCCGGTAGCCGCGCGGGCGGGAAGCTGGCCCTGACGGACGCAGTGAGCGCGCTGCGGTTCGAGCGTGCTCGTCGTTGACGCCAGTATCCTCGCCGTCGCGCTTCTCGATGACGGCGCGAATGGCGACGCACTGCGGGCCCGGCTGCGTGGTGAGGACCTCGCGGCCCCGAGCATCATCGACCTCGAGGTGCTCTCCGTCTGGCGGGGCCTTGCCCGCAGCGGTCAGCTGGACGCTCGCCGGGCGGCACTTGCTGTGGACGATCTGCGGGTGCTGCCGCTGCAGCGCGTCGACCCCACCGTGCTGATCGAGCGCTGCTGGGAGCTGCGAGAGGACCTCACGGTTTACGACGCGTCATATGTCGCGTTAGCCGAGGCCATGCAGGCAGCGCTCATCACGGGAGACCGCCGGATTGCCCGGGCTCCAGGTCCGTTGTGCAGCATCGAACTCGTCACGACCCAGCCCACGTCGCGCTGACTTTTCGCGACGAGGCAGGTGCCAGAGGCTCACCGGTCGCCTCGCAGGTCGTCTAAGAGATCGGCAGTCGGCGTGTCGATCCGGACCCGGGGCCGCCCGCTGTAGGTGTGGACGCCCCCCGCGGCCACGCCTGTGGCTTCGGTCGTCGAGGGTGCGTCCCGGAACTGGGTGGTGTAGAGGTCGGCATACAGGCCGCCCGTGGCCAGCAGCTCCTCGTGGGTGCCGCGCTGCACGATCCTTCCGCCGGCCACCACCAGGATCTGGTCGGCATCGCGAACCGTCGAGAGCCGGTGGGCGATCACCAGGGCCGTGCGCCCGGACAGGGCCGCGTCGAGGGCCTGCTGGACCGCGGCCTCGGACTCCGAATCCAGGTGCGCGGTGGCCTCATCGAGCACGATGACCCCGGGCCCCTTGAGCAGCAGCCGCGCGATGGCCAGGCGCTGCTTCTCCCCACCGGACAGCCGATGGCCTCGATCCCCGACCACCGTCGCCAGCCCCTCCGGCAGACTCGCGACCAGCTCCCACACCTGGGCCGCGCGCAGGGCCGCCACCAGCTCGGCCTCGGTCGCCTCCGGTCGGGCGTACCGCAGGTTCGCCTCGATCGTGTCGTGGAACAGGTGCGCCTCCTGGGTGACCACTCCGACGCCGGCGCGCAGGCTCGCGAAGGACGCCTCGCGCAGGTCGACGCCGCCGATCCGCACCGCGCCCCCGGTCGGGTCGTAGAGCCGGGACACCAGCGAGGTGATCGTCGTCTTGCCGGCGCCACTCGGCCCGACCAGGGCGACCAGCTGGCCGGGTGCGACCCGGAACGCGACGTCCCGCAGCACCTCGCCGCCGCCGGCCCGGTCCCCCGTCGCGGTCCCCTCCAGCGAGGCCAGCGAGATCTCGTCGGCGCTGGGGTAGCGGAAGGACACCGCGTCGAACTCGACGTCCAGCACCCGATCGGGCAACGCGACGGGATGGGGGTGCTCGGCGACCAGCGGCGGCAGGTCGAGCACCTCGAAGACCCGCTCGAAGCTGACCAGCGCCGTCAGCACGTCGACCCGCACGTTGGAGAGCGCGATCAGGGGGGAATAGAGCCGGGCCAGCAGCGCGGTCAGGGCCAACAGGGTGCCCACGGTGAGACCGCCTTGCACGGCGAGCACGCCCCCCACGCCGTACACGAGCGCCGTCGCCAGCGAGGCCAGCAGCGTCAGCAGCACCATGAACACCGACCGGTTCATCGCGATCCGGACGCCGATGTCGCGGACGGCCCCGGCGCGCTCGGCGTACTCCCCCGATTCCTGCGCGGGCCGACCGAACAGCTTCACCAGCAGCGCCCCGGCGACGTTGAACCGCTCGGTCATCCGGTTGCCGAGGTCGGCGTTGAGGTTCATCGACTGCCGGGTCAGCTCCGACAGCCGGGTGCCCATCCGCCGGGCCGGGATCAGGAACAGCGGGAAGAGCAGGACGGAGGCCAGCGTGAGCTGCCAGGACAAGGTGGCCATCGTCGCGACGATCACCACGAGCACCACGGAGTTGCTGACCACCCCGGACAGCGTCGAGGTGAACGCCTGCTGGGCGCCGATGACGTCGGTGTTGAGCCGCGAGACCAGCGCGCCGGTCTGGGCGCGGGTGAAGAACGCGATCGGCTGGTTGGAGACGTGGTCGAAGACCTGGGTGCGCAGGCGGTAGATGAGGCCCTCGCCGATCGTGCTGGAGCACCAGCGCTGCGCCACCGTGAGGATCGCCTCCGCGACGGCGACGACGGCGACGACGAGGGACAGCCGTACGACGAGTCCGCTGTCGCCACCCAGCACGCCGCGGTCCACGATGGACTTCAGGAGCAGCGGTGGCACCGCCACCAGCAGCGAGTCCGCCACGACGAGCACCAGGAAGGCCGCGATCCGGCCGCGCATGCGGCTGGCGTAGCCGACCACGCGACGGATCGTGCCGTCCTTGAGCCGCTTGCCGGACAGGCGGTCCCGGGACATGGACCGCATGGTCATGAAGGGGGAAACGGTCACCGAGCGCCCCCAGCATCGGCCGCGTCGTCCGTGCCGCCGCCGGTTGCCATGCCCCGCATCGCCCGCGCCATCGTGCCGATGAGCACGGTCTGGGCGGACCGCTCCGCCGCGAGCTGCTGCGCGCGCGGGGTCGAGCCGGCGCGGGATAGCAGCAGCTTCGTCGCGACGGCCGCCGCCGGGGGCGCGGCCAACAGGGCCGCGACCAGATCGGCCGTGGCCGAGGCCAACTCCGCGGCGGGCACGGCGAGAGTGGCCAACCCCGTGGCGACCGCCTCGGCCGCGCCCATCGACCGCGAAGTCACGCAGAGCTCGAGGGCCCGCGGGTAGCCCAAGAGCTCCACCAGCGCCGCCGTACCACCGAGGTCCGGCACCAGCCCCAAGCTCGTCTCGGCCATCCGGAACTGGACATCGTCGGCAACGATGCGCAGGTCGGCGCCGAGCGCGAGCTGGAAGCCGGCCCCGACGGCGTGACCCTGGACGGCGGCGACGACGAGAGGTTTGGCGTCCCGCCAGAGCGTGAACGCCTCCTGGTAACGCCCGATGGTGGTCGCCGCGCCGTCCGGGTCGGTGACGCACATGGCGATGAGGTCCGGCTCGCCGGTCACCCCGCCGGGGGTCAGCATCGACCGGTCCAGCCCGGCCGAGAAGGTCGGACCGGTCCCGGTGAGGTCCACCACGCGGACGTCGTCCGGGATCGTGCGCGCCACCTCCGCCAGCGCCAGCCACAGCGAGGGGGTCTGCGCGTTGAGGCGGGTGGGGTTGTCGAGCCGCACGTGCAGGACGGGCCCCTCCCGACGTACGGCCAGGTGCGGGTGGGGGCGGTGTTCGGCGGCGTCGTACGACGGGTGCTCGGTCACCCTCCGAGCCTATGCCCGTCCGGGCGAGCCTCAGGCGAGGGCGATGAGGTCGAGGTAGTCCTCGTTCCAGAGGTCTTCGACACCGTCGGGCAGCAGCAGCACTCGCTCGGGTTCGAGCGCGGCCACCGCGCCCTCGTCGTGACTGACCAGCACGACGGCCCCGGCGAAGGTGCGCAACGCGCCGAGGATCTCGGCGCGGCTGGCGGGGTCGAGGTTGTTCGTCGGCTCGTCGAGCAGCAGCACGTTCGCGCTGCTCACGACGAGGGTGGCGAGGGACAAGCGGGTCTTCTCCCCGCCGGAGAGCACCGCGGCGGGCTTGTCCACGTCGTCCCCGGAGAACAGGAAGCTGCCCAGGATCTTGCGGACGTCGGTTTCGCCGAGGTCCGGCGCCGCCGTCTTCATGTTCTCCAGCACGGTGCGCTCGATGTCGAGGTTCTCGTGCTCCTGGGCGTAGTAGCCGATCTTCAGCCCGTGGCCCGGCTCGACCTGCCCGGTGTCGGGGGTGTCGAGGCCGGCAAGGATGCGCAGCAGCGTCGTCTTCCCGGCGCCGTTGAGCCCGAGCACGACGACCTTGCTGCCCCGGTCGATGGCCAGGTCGACGTCGGTGAACACCTCCAGCGAGCCGTAATTGCGGGACAGGCCGGAGGCTCGTAGTGGCGTCTTGCCGCAGGGCGCGGGGTCGGGGAACCGCAGCCGGGCGACCTTGTCGTGCTGCCGCTCCCCCTCCACGCCCGCCAGCAGCCGCTCGGCGCGGCGGGCCATGTTCTGGGCCGCGGTCGCCTTAGTCGCCTTGGCGCGCATCTTGTCGGCCTGGGCCATCAGCACGCCGGCCTTCTTTTCGGCGTTGGCGCGCTCGCGCTTGCGGCGCTTCTCGTCGGTCTCGCGCTGGGTCAGGTAGGTCTTCCAGCCGACGTTGTATTGGTCCAGCTCGGCCCGGTTGGCATCCAGGTGGTAGACCTTGTTGACCACCTCATCGAGCAGGTTGACGTCGTGGCTGATGACCATGAGGCCGCCCTTGGAGACCTTGAGATGGTCCCGCAGCCAGGCGATCGAGTCGGCGTCGAGGTGGTTCGTGGGCTCGTCGAGCAGCAGCGTGGGGGCCCCGGAGAACAGGATCCGGGCGAGCTCCACGCGCCGCCGCTGGCCCCCGGACAGCGTCTCCAAGCGCTGCCCGAGCACCCGGTCCTCGAGCCCGAGCGCGGCGGCGATCGTCGCGGCCTCGGACTCGGCGGCATACCCCCCGGCGGCGTCGAAGCGCGCCTGCAGCTTGGGGTAGCGGGCCATCGCCCGCTCGTGCGTCTGCGGATCCGCGCTGGCCATCGCGCCTTCGGTCTCGTGCATCGCGCGGACGATCTCATCGAGGCCGCGCGCCGAGAGAATCCGGTGCCGCGCCAGCACGTGCAGGTCGCCGTCGCGGGGGTCCTGCGGCAGGTAGCCGACGTCACCCGTGCGCGTGACCGTGCCCGCGGCGGGCTGGTTCCACCCGGCCAGGGCCTTGGTCAGGGTCGTCTTTCCGGCGCCATTGCGGCCGACCAGGCCGATCCGGTCCCCCGCACCGACGCGAAAAGTGGCCTCCGACAGCAACAGCCGGCTCCCGGCGCGTAGTTCGATGCCGGTCGCGGTGATCACGGGGCCCTCTCCTGTCGGTCCGCCGCGATGCGAGGTGCGGCACGCCTGGCTACTCTACTGGTCAGGCCCCTGCACTCCGCATCGGGCGCCGATCAGGAGGACCTCGCGCATGACCTTCAACGACGACGCCCAGCTGGACACCTCGCGGATCGGCACCGGGGGCGGCGGCAGGGGCCGCGGGGGCATGGTCATCGGCGGGGGTGGCGGCATCCTCGGCGTGATCGCCCTGATTCTGTACCTGCTGATGGGCGGCAACCCCGATACCACCAGCCAGTCCCAGCCGGCGCCGCAACCCCAGCAGACCCAGGGCGGCGGGGACCTCGGCCGCGGCGGCAACGCGCTGAACCCCTCCCGCGTCGGCGGCGCCGGTCAGGTCAATGCGGGTGCGCTGGCCACCAAGTGCAAGACCGGCGCCGACGCCAACCGCGACGACGAGTGCCGGATCATCGCCACCGAGAACAGCCTGTTCGACTACTGGACCAAGGTCTATCCGGCCTCGGTGAAGGGGAACCCCCCGTGGCAGGCGCCGAAGACCATCGTCTACAGCGGCCAGACCCAGTCCGCCTGCGGCACGGCGTCCAACCAGGTCGGCCCGTTCTATTGCCCCCTGGACAAGTCGATCTACATCGACGCGTCGTTCTTCCAGATCCTGCAGCAGCGGTTCGGCTCCAGCGGCGGCCCGCTCGCGCAGATGTACGTCGTGGCCCACGAATACGGTCACGCGGTGCAGGACCGACTCGGTGTCCTGGATGCCGCCCAGCAGGACCCGCAGGGCCCGGCCAGCGGCGGGGTCCGGGTCGAGCTGATGGCCGACTGCCTGGCCGGCATGTGGGTCAAGGACGCCTCCACCACCAAGGACGCCAACGGCACGACACTGCTCAAGCCGATCACGCAGCAGCAGATCAAGGACGCCCTGTCGGCGGCCAGCGCCGTCGGCGACGACCGGATCCAGAAGAAGACGCAGGGCCGGGTCAGCCCCGAGAACTTCACGCACGGCACCTCGGAGCAGCGGATGCGCTGGTTCATGAACGGCTACAACAGCCAGAACATCAACAGCTGCAACACGTTACGCGCGGCTCAGCTCTGACCCCTGGACACGTCTGCGTCCCAGGGGCACCTTGTGCAGGCGAGGGGCCACCAAAAAGGGTGTCCCCAGGACCCTCGATGTGGCTCTGGGATGTAGACGGGGCCCCTCAGCGCGGCGATTCGCACGCCAGACCGGCGTTTCGGGCGGCCGCTAAGAGCCGTTCGTCGTACGCGACCATCACCGCGTCCCCGCTCAGCGTCGTCGCACTCGCGACGTGAATGGCGTCGAGGCTGCGAAGGGTGGCGGGTTCGAGCGCCCACGCGATGTCGGCGACCACGGGGTCGAGCGGGATGAGCGCCAGCTCGCCCAGCAGCGCGAGCGCCGCGAGACGCGCCTGGGCAGAATGCCGGGTCGCGGCCCGGACGAGTTCGACTCTCGTCAGGATGCTCGTGGCCAAGATTTCGTCGGCGCGCTCGTCCAGCCAGGCCGAAAGCGCGGCTGACTCCGCTTCGTCGACGACAAGTTTGGCCAGGGCCGAGGTATCGACGTAGATCATGCGCCGTACACGGCCCGATCCTCACGGTCCTGCTCGACAAGGTCGCTCAGTCCGGTCCCGGGGAGGCGTCGGGTGTCGCTGAACCGGCGCCGGGGTCGGCTCGCAGGGATGAGTCGCTGATCCCGCAGCAGCTCGGCCTCCTTCTGGTCGAGGATCGAAGCCGGCACCAACCGCGCGACGGGACGGCCACGTTCGGTGATGATGAACTGCTCACCTCCACTGACGGCGCGCAAGTGTTCGCTGGCGGCCTGTCGAAGGTCGCGGATCCCGATGCTCTGCACCATGCATCAAACTGTAGCACTTGGCGTGCTACATAGCGCTCTAGCGGGCGACGGAGCGCCGGTAGGTGCGCACCGACAACGGGACGAAGATCAGCAGCAACAAGATGGCCCAGCCCAGCGTGTAGACCTCGGCGTGCTGCAGCGCCCAGGTGTATTCGATCTGGCGACGTACCCCCTCCGCCGTCCCCGACGGGGCCAGCGCGAAGAGGTTGCCGAAGTTGTCGCGGGCGGCGTGGGTGAGGGTGGACACCGGATTCCACCCCGCCACGGTGCGCAGCAGCGCCGGCATGTTTTCGCTCGGCACGAACGTGTTGGCCACGAACGTGATCGGGAAGATGATGATGAAGACCGCGTTGTTGAAGATCTCCGGGACGCGCACCATGAGGCCGGCGAAGGCCATCACCCAGCTCACCGCATAGGAGAAGAAGAGCAGCAGGGCGTAGGCGATCAGCGCCCCGGTGACCCCGTCGTGGATCCGCCAGCCGATGGCGAGCCCGGTGATGGTCATGACGATCAGCACCAGCACGTTGTTGAGCAGGTCGGACAGGGTGCGTCCGGTCAGGACGGCGCCCTGGTGCATCGGCAGCGTGCGGAACCGGTCGATCACCCCGCGCTGCATGTCCTCGGCCATGCTGGAGCCGGTGATCGTGGCGCCGAAGATGATGGTCTGCGCGAAGATCCCGGCCATCAGGAACTCGCGATAGGCCGCGCCGTTGCCGGCTCCGGCCAGGGAACCGAAGACGTAGCCGAACAGCAGGATGAACATGATCGGCTGCAGCGTCGTGAACACGATCAGGTCCGGGACCCGTTTGATCTTGATGAGGTTGCGGCGGGCGATGGTCAGGCTGTCGCTGATCAAGGTGCTCACGAGCCGGCCCCCTTTCCGGTCAATGCCAGGAACGCATCGTCCAGCGTGGGGCGCCGAATCCCGATGTCCTGCGCGGCAATTCCTGCGTCGTCCAGGGCTCGTACGGCGTCCAGGAGCGCGGTCGTGCCGCCATCCACCGGCACCGTCACGGTGCGGGTGTGCTCCTCGACCTCCACGTGCGCGGCGTGCTGGCTCCCGGCCAGTCGCGCCAGTAGCTCCCGTCCGCGCGCCAGGTCAGCCGGATCCGCCACGGTGACGTGCAACCGCTCCCCACCCACCTGGGCCTTGAGCTGGTCGGCGGTCCCCTCCGCGATGACCCGGCCATGGTCGACGACCACGATGTTGTCGGCCAGCCGGTCAGCCTCCTCGAGATATTGGGTGGTCAGCAGCACCGACGTGCCGTGCCGCACGAGATCGGCGATCACCCCCCACATCTCGCCCCGGCTGCGTGGATCAAGCCCGGTGGTCGGTTCATCCAGGAAGATCACCGGCGGTCGCGCGATCAGCGCGCCGGCGAGGTCGAGGCGGCGGCGCATGCCACCGGAGTAGGTCTTCGCGGGGCGGTCCGCCGCGTCCTCCAGGCGGAAGTCCGTCAGCAACTCACGGGCCCTCGCCGCAGACGCCGCGGCCCCGAGGTGATAGAGCCGCCCGATCATGTCGAGGTTCTCGAACCCGGTCAGGTATTCATCGACCGCGGCGTACTGCCCGGACACCCCGATCCGCGCCCGAACCGTCGCGGCCTCCCGAATGATGTCGGCGCCGGCCACCCGCGCCTGCCCCGAGTCCGGGGCGATCAGCGTCGTGAGCATACGCACCGTGGTCGTCTTGCCGGCGCCGTTGGGACCCAGGACGCCGAGCACGGTGCCCTCGGGGACCACCAGGGAGATGCCGTCGGCGGCGACCACGTCGCCATACCGCTTGGCCAAGGCCTCCGCCACCACCGCGGGCCCGCCGCGGGTCGATCTCTCGATCGTCATGACGGCGACCCTAGCCGCCCGGTCCGACAACGCTTTCTCGCGCCTAGGAGACTGCTGAAGAAGGCGTTGCCTGGGGTGAGTGATGGCGTGGGCGGCGGGCGGAACGCCGCCAAGGCCGTCGAGCGGCGAGTTTGAGTCAGCGCGCTGGTGGGACAACGGGGTCGTTGCGCCCGCCTGTGCCTCACCGTGCGCGATGTGGCTCAGGGGCCGGCAAGGCCCCTGCGGGGCCAGTTCAGGCCAGGACCCAGGTTCCGTTCTGGACGGTGAGGCCCAGGGCCAGGAGTCGGCGCAGGTTGAGAGCGGCGACGCGGTGGTGGAGCCAGTTGTTGTTCTTCTCGACTCCGCGGTAGGGCACCCGGCGAGCATCTCGGGTGAGCCAGGCGATCGAGCGTTCGACCATCGGCCGATGGCGTCGGTAGAGGGCCTGGAAGCCTTCGTCGGCGGCTCGCTGCCGGTGCTCGCGTTGCAGTTGGTGGTGCTTGCCGAGGTACACCGTGCGTCCTGATGCTGCCGTCGTGCACTGCTCGCGCAGCGGACAGCCACGGCAGGCGGCACCGAAGGTGACGGTCCCCTTCGATGAAGGACTCCGGGTGACATCGCCGGGGCAGGTCAGCGTGTCGGTGGCGGTGTCGTAGGTGAAGTCGTCGATGGTGAAGCCGCCCTCGACGGCCGGCCTGGTCGGCCACGGCTTGACCAGCGGTATCCAGCTCTTCTGCTTCAGGGTGTGGAGCATGTCGCCGCTGGCGTAGGCCGAGTCGCCCAACACCTCGACAGGTACCTCGATGGGCTCGTCGAGGTGCTGGTCCGCGGTGATGGTGGAGTCGGCGACGACGAGTTCGGCGCCCACGGTGGCGTCGGAGTTCTCAGCACCGTTGGTCTTGGTCAACGCGCACACGGTGGTCAGGCCGGTGTCAGGCTCAACGACCACATGGGCCTTGAACCCGTCCTGACGGCGTTCCCGGGTCTTGTGCGCGTGCCGTGCCTCGGGATCCACCGTCGAGATCACCCGATCCGGCGCAGTCCTGCGGGCGATCCGCCACCGGCCATCAGTGCCATCGGAGTCCTCGGCCGGTTCGACATCCTGCCCGGCGACCAGCGCCAACAGCGCCAGGGCCTCGGCCGGCTTCCCACCAGCCGTGCTGATCGCGTCGACATCCAGCGCAGCGAGCACAGCGAGGGCGTCGCCCACCAGCGCGGACACCAACTCCTCGCGGGCAGCCGCGTCATCCCAGGCGATCGGCGGCTTCCCCGGCGTGCTGTAGTCCTGACCGGTCAGCGCGGCCAGCCGGGTGCACACGGTGGCGATCAGCTCCTTGGCGCCAGGCACCTCGCGGCCAACCCGACGGACCTGAGCGACCAGCTGGGTCACGGTGTCCTGCCGGGCGACCGCGTCATCAAGGATCGTGGAGTCCAACGCACGACGGGCCTTCCCCTTGACCGCACCAGTTTCGGTGATGACCTCGCGGACCACCTCGAAGATCCGCTGCGGCCGGTCACTGGCCGCCAACCGCCGCCGCCAATAGGTCAACGTCGAAGGGTCGAAACCCTTGACGTCGATCGCGTACCCACACGCCGCCTTCCACCGCAGGTCGAAGGTCAACGCATCGACCGCTTCCCGGTCCGAATGCCCGTACAGCGCCTGCAACACGATCACCGAAGCAATCACCTCACCCGGGATCGAGGGCCTGCCACGACCCGAGGGAAACAAGTCGGCGAACAACTCGCTCGGGAACAACCGATCACGATGCTCGGCCAGCAACGCGAACACGCTGCCCGGCTCCAGGAGGTGCCCGGCCACCGACTCAACGTCAAGCAACTCTCGCTGCCGATCCAACTCACCCTGCATCACCGCAGGATTTCAGGTCCCCACCACACGCCGTCCCCGCCACGCGGATTGTTCAGCAGTCTCCTAGCGGCGTCCTGGCGGCCGGCTCACCCGCCGTACGGCGCCTGTCGCGGGCCCCTAGTCGCCGACGGCGGGGCGGGGCAGCTCGCGCTTGAGGATCTTGCCCGTCGCGCCCTTGGGCAGGGCGTCGATCAGGTGGATGGCCCGCGGGTACTTATAGGCCGCCACCTGCTCCTTGGCGAACGCCTGCAGGTCCTCCTCCGTGGCCGTGGCGCCCTCGCGGAGCACCACGTACGCCGCCACCTCCTCGCCCAGGTGCGAGTTCGGCACGCCGACCACGGCGACCTCCACGACATCCGGGTGGGTGTAGAGGACCTCCTCCACCTCGCGCGGATAGACGTTGTAGCCGCCGCGGATGATCATGTCCTTGCTGCGGTCCACGATGAAGTAGTAGCCGTCGTCGTCGCGGGTGGCCAGGTCCCCGCTGTAGAACCAGCCGCCCTCGCGGATGGCCTGCGCGGTCGCCTCGGGCTTGTTCCAGTAGCCGCGCATCAGGCAGTCGCCGCGGATCACGATCTCCCCGATCTCGCCCTTGGGCGTGGGGGTGCCGTCCTCGTTGTGCAGGTCCATCTCGACCCCCTCGATCGGGGTGCCGATCGAACCCGGCTTGCGCTCCAGGTGCGGGTGATTGAACGACGCGACCGGCGAGGTCTCGGACAGGCCGTAGCCCTCCAAGATCATGCAGTCGAACGCCGCCTCGAACTTGCGCATCAACTCCACCGGCAGCGACGCCCCGCCGGAGATGCACCGGCGCAGCGTGGAGACGTCGGCCTGCACCTGCGGTTGGGCGCCCAGCAGCGCGCCGTACATCGTCGGAACGCCCAGGAAGACCGTCGCCCGATCGCGCTCGATGGTGCGCAGCACCGCCTCGGGGTCGAACCGCGGCACGAGGGTGAGGCAGGCGCCCGTGGCGACGGCGATATTCATGGCCGCGGTCATGCCGAAGACGTGGAACAGGGGTAGGCACCCCATCAGGGTGTCCTCGGGCGTCACTTCCAGCAGGGTGCGCGAGGCCACCTCCTGGTTGGAGTTCAGGTTGCGGTGGCGTAGCTCGGCGCCCTTGGGTGCCCCGGTGGTGCCGGAGGTGTAGAGCAGCACCGCGGTGTCCTCGTCGTCACGGTCGACGATCTCGGTGACCTTCTCGACCGGCGTCGCCAGCAGCTGCGGCAGGCCGGTGACCTCGAAATACTCCACCCCGGCCGCCTCGGCCCCCGCGCTGGTGTCCGGGTTCGGCAGCCCGATGAGCAGCTTCGCGCCGGAGTCGCGCAGGTAATACTCCACCTCGCGTGCCTTGAACAGCGGGTTCATCGGGACGACCACGCAGCCCAGGCGCAGCGCGGCGTAATAGGCCAGCGGGAACGCGGTGATGTTCGGAAGGGACAGGGCCAGGCGGTCGCCGGGGACGAATCCCTTGGCCCGCAGGTGCCCGGCGAGGATCTGGGTCAGGTGCTCGAACTCGGCGTAGGTGTAGGCCTGCTCGTCCTGCTTCACCGCGATCCGCTCAGGGTGCGTGGCGGCAGTGGCGGCGAGATGGCGGGCGAGGTTGGTCACGACGGCTCCTCAGGGCGTGTCGGGCGGTTCTCGCCAGGTTACCGGGCCGTACCTGGGGTGACCACGGGTTCTCCCCGACGCCGGGCACCCCGCCTCACAGACTGTGGCGAAAGGCGGTGCCGGCACCGCCCTTTGCCACACCGATCGGGTGCGCGCGATCCGCAACAGGCGCCGACCGGCCGACGCTCAGGGCTCGCCGGGGCCCCCGTCGTACAGCCGAGTCACCCTCGGCGCGATCGCGCAGGTGACCTCGTAGGGGATCGTCTCGAGCCAGGCCGCCAGATCGGCCGCGGTGATCTGCCCCGCCCCGTCGCGGCCCAGGAGCGTCACCGGGTCACCGACCGCCACGTGGGCGCCGGTGCCGACGTCGACCATCAGCTGGTCCATGCAGACCCGCCCCACGATCGGGCAGGACCGGCCGCCGATGAGGACGCGGCCGCGGTTGGACAGGCGCCGGTTGTAGCCATCGCCGTAGCCGACCGGCACCGTCGCGATGCGGGTCGAGGCGGGGGCGGTCCAGGTGCGTCCGTAGCCGACCGTCTCGCCGGTGGCGACCCGCTTGACGAACGCCACGCGCGAGCGCCAGGACAGGGCGGGCCGCAGCGGGACGGTTCGCGGTACGGCGGGGTCGGGGTAGCTGCCATAGACCATGACCCCGGGACGAACCATGTCCAGCCACGACGACGGATGCGCCAGCACCCCCCCGGAATTGGCGGCGTGCGCCAGCAGCCGCCGGCCCAGGACGGCCTCGACGGCCGAGCGCACCGCCGCGAACCGCGCGAGTTGGGCGGCGGTGAAGGCGTCCTGCTCGGGCGTGTCGCTGACCGGCAGATGCGTGCAGATCCCCTCGAGATGCACGTGGTGGCCGTCGGCCTCGATCATCGCGGCAAGTTTGGGCGCGTCGGAGGGTTCGCAGCCGATCCGGCGCATCCCGGTGTCGACCTTGAGATGCACCGCCGCCCGGTGGTGGGCTGCGGCTGCCGCGGCCTCGACGCATCGGAATGACGCTTCGTCCACCACGGTGACATCGATGCCATGGGCGACGGCGGCCGCCGCCTCGTGCGCAAAGACCGGCGTGAACTTCAGGATCGGCAGGGTGATCCCGGCCTCGCGCAGCGCGATCCCCTCGGGCAGGGTCGCGACGCCGAGCCGCTCCGCCAGGCCCAGCTCCGCAACCAGCCGCGCGATCGGGATGGCGCCGTGGCCGTAGCCGTCGGCCTTGATCGCCAGGAGCACCTGCGCGGGGGCCACGTGCGCCCGGATCGCCCGGAGGTTGTCGGCGACGGCGTCGAGGTGCACGACCGCGTGCGAGGCATAGAGCAGGGGCCGGCCATCCTCATCGCGGGGCAGCCCGATCGGGCCCGCCGTCGCGGCGTCGAGGTCTTCGGTGGGGGTCATCCGCGCATCGCCACCTTCTGCACGTAGCGGGACGTCGACAACGCCAGCACCGCCGCGTAGTTCGGCCAAAACCCTATCTCGCCGCCGAGCCGGATATCGCCCGCCGCGTCCTCGACGTCGAGGATGAGGTGGTCGCTGCTCGCGCCCACCAGCAGGACCCCCTCGTCCTGCGGGGTCAGACCCTCGATGGCCGCATCCTGCCGGCCGATGTTGACGATCGCCCGCCAGCGCAGGCCGCGGTCCGGGAAGTCGGGACTTTCCCCGAAGGCGTTCTGCGCCCGCGTGCCGATCGGGACGCTGGGCTTGCGTTCCAGCTCCACGATCTCGGCGACCAACCGGAAGGTGTCCTGACGCGTGCCCGGCCACGGCCGGCGATCCAGCACGTTGCGTCCGAGCACGATCGCCTCCCCGATGCGGAAGTGGTTGACCTCCGTGGGCATCCGACCGTCGGCCAGCAGCGGCAATGCGGAGGAATTGCCGCCGGAGAGGGTGGCCAGCTCCAAGCCCGTCGCGGCCCGGCAGGCGTCGCGCACCCCGATCAGGGCCCGCATGTTCTCCTCGCTGGGGATCACGCCGCCGTAACACGCCAGATTGGCCCCCAACCCGATCACGTCCAGATGCGGCAGGTCCGCCGCGGCGCGGACCAGGTCCACGGCGCGATCCGGCCAGACCCCCTCGCGCAGATCGCCGACGTCGACCATGACGATCACCTCGTGGTGCAGCCCCGCGGCGCCGGCCGCGGCATCGAGCACCCGCAGCGTGGGCAGGCTCGAGTTGAGCGTGACATCGGCGGACCGGACGACGTCCGGCGCGGCGCTGGGCGCCGGGATGCGCAGCAGCATCTGCCGCAGCCCGGTGCCCCGCTCCCCCGTCTCCACCAGATTCAGGATCCGGCTGTCCGCCAGCTCATCGACGCCGCCGGCCACCAACGCGCCGACCACGGCGGGGTGGGCGCACGCTACCTTGGCCACACCGGCCACCCGGCCGCCGTGGGCATGCACGAGATCGACGACCGCCCGCGCGTTCGCCGCGATGCGGTCGCCGTGGATCTCCAGCCGCGGCGTGCGGAAATGCACCGGTGCTCCTCTCCGGACGTCCCGCGTCGATGCCCTGCTCAGCCCCCGCTCGGGCCCCGCTCGGGCCCCGCTCGGGCCCCGCTCGGGCCCTGATCGGGCCCCGCTCGGCTCGACAGGTTCGGCCCCCGATCACGGTACGTCCGACCAAAGTCCCGGACAGGGCTACTGGTGAGTAGCTACGCTGGTGTCGACGAGATCCGTGCGCGGCGACGCCGCGCGGAGGGAGGACGCCGTGATCGAACCACCGGTGGCCGCGGCCATCAACCTGCACGCCGTCCTGCGCGACCTGGAGGACCTGGTCGCGCTCGACCCGGTCGCGCGCCAGATCGTGGCGACCGCACGCACCCGGGTCACCTTCCGGGTCCCCGGAATCCGCCCGCTGTCGCTCACCTTCACCGACGGCAGCTGTACGGCGTGCGCCCGGCCGGGACCCCTGCCCGCCGGCCACACCGACATTCAGCTCGGCTTCGTCAGCCCGGCGCATGTCAACGCGCTGATCGCCGGCAAGGGCATGCCCATCCCGCTGCGCGGGTGGCGCGGCCTGGGGTTCCTGACCAAGGAGTTCACGGCGCTGACGGGGCGCCTGGAAGAGGTGCTGCGGCCGGCCCCGGGGGCACCACGGTCCCCCGACGACGAGCGCCTGGCGACCGTGCTCACGGCGTACGCGGCCTTCTTCGCCCTCGCGGAGGTGGGCAACCTCGACACCCTGGGCCGCGCCAATGCCGCGCGGATGGCCGACGGCGCCGTCGCGGTCGACATCACCGGCGGGCCCGGCGTGACGCTCCACGTCCGCGGGGGCCAGCTGAATGTCACGAAGGGCGTCGCGGCGACGGCGCGGGCCCGGATGGTCTTCGACTCCCTGAAGACGGCCGGCGGCATCCTGACCGGCGAGCTGGACGCCTACGCCGCCATCGGCGACGGCCGGCTGGCGGTCTCGGGCTACATCCCGATGCTGGACCACATGAACAAGCTGCTGGCGATCGTCGCCCGCTATCTCGCCTGAGCCCCGAGCCCTGAGCTGGCCACGAGCCGGATCGACGAAAGGTCGCCGCCCATGAAGACCTATGACTACCCGACCAGCCGCGACCTGTTCGCCCGCGCGCTGCAGGTCATCCCCGCCGGGATCTACGGCCACCTCGGCCCCAGCGAGGGATGCTTCATCCCAGTCTCGAGCTATCCGTTCTACGCCAGCCGCGCCCAGGGAGCCTACGTCTGGGACGTCGACGGCAACCGGTTCATCGACTACATGTGCGCCTACGGGCCGAACGTGCTCGGCTACGGCGACCCCGAGGTCGACGCCGCCGCTCGGGCCCAGCTCGACACCGGCAACTGCACGACCCTGCCGACCGTGCAGATGATCGAGTTCGCGGAGCTGCTGTGCGACACGATCGACGGGGCGGATTGGGCGTTCTTCGCCAAGAACGGCGGCGACACGACCTCGCTGGCCATGATGGTGGCCCGCGCGGCGACCGGCCGGGACAAGGCGATCCTGTTCAACGGCCACTACCACGGCGTGGCGCCGTGGACCCAGAAGCTCGGCCACCCGGGCATCACGGCGGCCGATGTGTCCAACAACCTCTACTGCCCGTGGGGTGATCTGGGGGCTCTGCGCCGCACGATCGAGGCCAACAAGGGTCAGATCGCGATCCTGATGGCCACGCCATATCACCACCCGATCTTCGAGGACAACCAGCTGCCGCCCGTGGGTTGGTGGGCGGAGGTGCGCAAGCTGTGCACCGAGAACGGGATCGTGCTGGCCATCGACGACGTGCGGGCCGGTTTCCGGCTGGACAACCGCGGGTCGGCCGCGCATTACGGCTTCGAGGCCGACCTGCAGTGCTACTGCAAGGCGCTGGCCAACGGCTGGAATGTGTCCGCGCTGGTCGGGGTGGAGTCGCTGAAGTCGGCGGCGGGTTCGGTGATGTACACCGGCTCGTACTGGCTCAGCGCGGTCCCGTTCGCCGCGGGCATCGCGACCGTGCGCAAGCTGCGGGAGCTGAACGGCGCGCAGCGGATGCTGGCGCTGGGGCGGACGCTCACCGACGGGCTGCGGGCGGCCGGCGCCGAGCACGGCTTCGACCTGCGGATCTCCGGGGAGCCGTCGATGTGGTACATGCGGATCACCGACGACGACAACCTGGTCCTGCACCAGGAGTGGGTCGCCGAGTGCGTGCGCCGCGGGGTGTTCTTCACCAGCCATCACAACCTGTTCATGAACCTGGCGGTCACCGACGCCGACATCGCGCACACCCTCGAGGTGGCGCACGAGGCGTTCGGTGTCGTCAAGGCCAACCACCCCGAGCTGGGCTGAGGAGGCAGGCATGGGACTGAGCCGCGACGAACGCCTGGCGCTGGAGCACAAGGCCGCGCAGCTGCGCCGGTCGACCGTGGACGTGACCTATTGGGCCGGATCGGCCCACCTCGGCGGCGGGCTGAGCGTCAACGACGTGCTGACCTACCTCTACTACCACGGGATGCACGTCAACCCGGCCGACCCGACGGACCCCACCCGGGACCGGTTCCTGCTGTCCAAGGGGCACTGCGGGGTCGCCTACGTCGGGGTGCTCGCCGACCTGGGCTGGATCCCCGCCGAGGAGTTGCGGACCTTCAACCTGACCGGGTCGCGGCTCGGGATCCATCTGGATGCGACGAAGGTGCCGGGGGTCGAGGCGTCCACCGGTTCGCTCGGACACGGCATGTCGATCGCGCTGGGGATGGCGCTGGCGGCGCGACAGCTGGGCCAGTCCTGGCGGACCTATTGCGTGGTCGGCGACGGCGAACTCAACGAGGGGTCCAACTGGGAGGCCGCGATGGCGATGGCCCACTACCGGCTGGACAACCTCGTGGTGATCGTGGACCGGAACCGGTGCATGATCGACGGCCCCACCGAGGACGTGATGGGGATCGAGCCGATCGACGCCAAGTTCGCGGCGTTCGGCTTCGAGGTACGTCGGGTCGACGGGCACGACTACGACGCGCTGCACGAGGCGTTCGAGGCGGCCAAGGTCTGCTCGGGCCGGCCGTTCTGCATCGTCGCCGACACGGTCAAGGCCAACGGGATCGACTTCATGGCCGGGGACTACCGCTGGCATTACGGGGCGATCAACGAGGACATGCACGGGCGGTGTGTGGCGGCGCTGGAGGAGTACGCCGCGGCTCGGCTCGCCGCGGTGGACGCCCCGGCTGGGGCTGTGGGTGGGGCGGCGCCGGCACCCGGCGTACCGCTTGCTGGTGTTAGCACTGGAGAGCCGGTGCGTACCGCGGGAGGGGTGGGCTGACATGGCCGGCGGGTTGACCTACACGGTCGAGGAGACCACGAAGCTGTCGACGGCGGAGATCTACGCCACGGTCTTGGCCGACCTGGCGGCCGAGCACCCCGAGATCGTCACGCTGACCCCGGACCTGGCGAAGTCGACGAAGGTGGGGGTGTTCGCCGAGCGCTTCCCGGAGCGGTTCTACAACTTCGGGATCGCCGAGGCGAACATGATCGGCGCGGCGGCGGGGATGGCGGCCTGCGGGCTGGTGCCGTTCACCTCCAGTTTTGCGATCTTCAACTCGATGCGGGCGCTGGACCAGGTGCACACCGACGTCTGCTACCCGAACCTCAACGTCAAGATGATCGGCTCGCACGCCGGGCTGAGCTTCGGCCAGGCGGGCTCGACCCACCACTGCACCGAGGACCTGGCCATCATGCGGTCGATGGCCAATCTCACCGTAATCTGCCCGGCCGACGGGATCGAGACGGCGAATGCGGTGGTCGCGGCGTACGAGCGGTTCGGGCCGGTGTATCTGCGCATCAACCGCGGCTTCGACCAGGTGGTCTACGACGCGATGGACTACGGCTTCGAAATCGGACGGGCCGTGCAGCTGCACGAGGGCACCGACCTGACGCTGATCGCGTGCGGGTCGGCGGTCTTCCAGGCGCTGCAGGCGGCGCGGGAGTTGGCGGCCACGGACGGGGTCCGCGTTCGCGTGCTGAACATGCACACGATCAAGCCGATCGACGCTGACGCGATCCGGGCCGCCGTGCAGGAGACCCGGCGCATCATCACGGTCGAGGACCACACGGTGCTGGGCGGGCTGGGCGGCGCGGTCGCCGAGGTGATCGCCGAGGGCGGCAAGGCGTGCGCGTTCCGGCGCCTCGGCTTGCAGGACCGGTTCTCCCCCATCGGGCTGCACGAGGACCTGATGAGCTACCACGGGTTCGACACGGCGGGGATCATGGCCTCGGTCCGCGAGGTGATGAAGCTGGACTTCGAGGACACCGACGACTGGGACGACGAGTTCTGATGGCCGCGCCGCCTCCAAGATCTGCGGACCGTTCGCCGCTGCCCCCCTCATACCACGGTATGGAGAGAGGTGCGCCGAACGGTCAGCCCAGCGAGGTCGAGCTCGCCAGCGTCGTCTTCTTCCGCGGCGTCCTGCCGCTGGTGAAGATCCTGGCTGAGCAGGAGCCGGGGCTGCGGTCGGCCTGGCGGGGCAAGAACGGGATCGTGCAGGTGTCAGCGCGCCACCAGGGTGACCTGCAGGCGGTGCACTTCGTCGTGATCGACGGCGGGGTGCAGGTGCGGCTCGGGGCGTACGAGAGGCCGGACGTCGAGCTGCGCTTCGGTTCGCTGGCGGCGTTCAACGGTTTCTTCCGCGGCACGAGCAAGCGGCTGCCGGCCATCCGCGGACTGCGCTCACCCCGGCGGATCGCGCTGTTCGCGTCCTTCCTGCGCACGCTGCTGGTCATGTCCTCGCTGCTGGGGGCCACGGAGCCGCCGCCGGACGAGGCGAGGAAGGTGCTGGTGGTGCGCATGTACTTCGCGCTGCTGTCCGCCGGCATCAGCGGCCTGAACAAGGCCGGCCACCCCAACATCGCGGCGTGGGCCGCCCGCTCCCCCGATCGGGTCTACGCGTGGGCGGTCGATGGGCATCCGGAGGTCGCGGCGTACCTGCGGGTCAAGGCGGGCCGGACGAAGGCGGCCCGCGGGGAGTACCGGCGCAGCAAGCCGTTCTTCACGCTGCGCTTCGACACCCTGGATTCCGCGCTGGGGATCCTGCTGGACACCGACGACATGCTCGAATCGACGGCTGCGGGCAAGCTGATCATGGAGGGTGCCCCGGAGTTCGGCGCCCAGATCGGCGCGTTCATGCTGGACGTGGGCGCCTACGCCAAGCCGTAGGGCGAGTGGCAAGACCTCGAAACCGCGAGCGCCGAATCGCTGCACCGTTCGCAGTGAAGCCTGCACGCTGAGACAACCTGCACGTTGTCCGCCCTGGATGGTAGGTGGGTACCGAATCGGGATTCGTTTCGGTATGATGGCGTGATGAGTACTCAGATCGCCGTGCGCCTCCCCGATGAGGTCGTCGCATTTCTCGACCGCAGCGTTGCTGACGGTGTGGCCCCGAGCAGGGCAGCCCTCGTGGCGACGGCGCTGGAGCGAGAGATGCGTCGCCAGGCTGCGCTGCGTGACGTGGACATTCTGCGGGCGCAGGGGCCTGACCAGGATCTCGACGATCTCGTCGCCTGGACGGCAAAGAACTTCACCATGGATGACTGACGTGCGGGAGATCTGCCTGGCCCGGCTCGACAAGACGCGACCCGTGCTGGTGCTCACCCGGGAAGCCGCCCGCGCCGCGATGACCAAAGTGACGGTGGCTCCCATCACCGGCACCGTGCGCGGCCTCTCCAGCGAGGTGATCGTCGGGCCAGAGAACGGCTTGGACCACGTCTGCGCCGTCTCCCTCGACAATGTCGTGACGATCGATGGTGCTGATCTCGGGCGTACCATCGGGTTTCTTCACGGCGATCAAGAAGACTCGCTTGCTAGGGCGCTGGTTCTGGCGTTCGACCTCTCTGTGCCCTTGCTGCGTTGACGACCGCTCGAACCGCTTCGCGGGCTGTGCGATGTCCGACCTCTGCGCCAGTCTCCAACGGTGCAGATCGTTCGTTCTGCGTTCAAACACGGGTGCACGGCCGAGCAGATCGCCCATGCCGTCGCGACAGGCCTGCGGAGAACACGGCTCGGTGAAGACCCGACCCGCTGGCCCTATGTCGGCGTGGATGCTGCCTGACGGCACCTGGAAATCGTCAGTCTCCTGGCCGATGATGGTCAGGAGGTCATCATCCACGCCATGAAGCTGCGGAAGCGGTATCAACCGAAAGGAGGAAGGCAGTGAGCTTCGAGATAATCGACCACGTCCCCGGAGTCACCGACGAGCGAGTCGCTGAACTCGTCGCGGAGGCGGAAGCCGGATACGAACTGGGCGAATTGTCCACCACGACGAATCCGCACTCTCAGCGTCGTGCGCTCGTTCCAGCCGACCTCCTTGAGGCCATTGACGAGCGTGCTCGGCGCGACGGTCAAAGCCCTGCGGACATCGTCCGTGAGGCCCTCACCGCCTACCTCCACTCGGCGTGACGCCGCGACTCTCCATCCCCTGCCCAACAAGGACTGCGGTTCACGGTCAGGCAGCACTCAGGTGTCTTCCAGGGCCGCCTGCACCTGAGCGGGAGTCATGGTGTTCGGGCTGCCGATGATCCATTCGTGTCCGAACGGGTCACGAATGCGACCCTGGCGCACGCCGTACGGCTGGTCCGCCATCGGGAACACGACCTCGCCGCCCCCGGCCAGGAACGCCTCGGCCAGCCCGTCGGGGTCCGGCGTGCCGACGTCGAGCAGCACCCCGGAACGACGGCCCGGCTCGGGCGCCGGGTCGACCGCATCCCCGTCCTTGACCTGCACCGCCAACGCGCCTCGTCGCAGCTCCGCGAAGACCACCGCTCCGGCGTGCTCGTACCGCTGGGTGACCTCGGCGCCCAGCGCCGCCGCGTAATACGCCAACGCGGCTCCCGCGTCGCGGACCGGCAGCTTCGGGGTGATCGAGATGATGTCCATGAGGCAAGGCTGCCCGAGCGGCCCCGAGCGCGGCTTGAAGGAATCGGTACGCCGTAGGCTCTGGCGCCATGACGCGGCCGTGGACAATCCGACCCATCGCCGCGGGCGAGGGCGACCTGCTCCGGAGCGCCACCTGGATCAACATCAACTGGACCGGCGAGGAGCGGTTAGCGGAGACGGACGTCGACGAGCGGGACGACCTGCGCCATTACGTGCAGCTGCGACCTGTCGCGGGGCGACTTCGCCCTCGTCGCGGAGGCGGCTGCCGCGGCGGACGCGGTTGGTGGTCCGGCGACGCAGCAGGTACTCGGCGTCGTGTGGCTGGTCTTCCTCGGCTCGGACGACCCCGGGTATGGCTTCGTCGCGGACGGCGTGCCGGAGCTGAGTCTCACCGTCTGGGCTGAGTTCCGGGGCCGCGGGGTCGGCCAGGCCCTCCTCGCCGCGGCCCTGGAGGAGGCCACCGCTCGCGGGATCCCGTCGGTCAGCCTCAGCGTGGAGCACGGCAATCCGGCCGTGCGCCTGTATCGGCGGGCCGGCTTCGTCCCGGCGCCCGGTGCGGCGGACGGGACGTACGTCGTGTGCCTGACCCGCTGAGCCACGACCGGGCCGCCGCCACGCCGGCCGCAGGGACCGGCCGATCTTGAAACGGGGCCGACAAAGAAGCAGGCTGGCCGCATGTTCCAGGACGTTGCCAGCGAGGCCGCCGTGATCGTCACCGTGCCGGCGGCCGACCCGATCATCGGGGCGCACCGGGAGCGCTACGACGCCGCCGCGCGCGTCGGCGTCCCCGCCCACGCCACGATCGTCTACCCGTTCAAGCCGGTCGAGGTGCTCACCGCGCACGACGTACGGGTGCTGGAGAATCTGTGCGCGACCACCCCGCCGGTCGAGCTGACCCTGTCCCGGACGGCATGGTTCGGCGCCGACGTGCTCTACCTCGCCCCGCAGGACCCGGACCCCCTCGTCGCGCTGACCCGGCTGGTGGCGGGCGTGTTCCCCGCCTACCCGCCGTACCGTGGCGCCCACCCCGACGTCGTGCCGCACGTGACGATCGGCCATGGCGAGCCGGATGCGTTGCGCGCGGCGGAGCACGACGTACGCCGCAGCCTGCCGATCCACCAGCGCGTCTGCGCCGTCGAGCTGTGGTCCGGTCCCCCGCTGGACAGCGGCCGCGGGCCCTGGCGCCGCGTGTCGACGTTCCCGCTGACCGGATCAGCCCGCTGACAGGATGGGGACCATGCATCTCGCCACCACGCCCGAGGCCAACGACCTGCTCGACCGCGACCCCCTGGCGCTGCTCGTCGGCATGCTGCTGGACCAGCAGGTGCCGATGGAGAAGGCGTTCACCTCCCCCGCCGTCCTGGCCGAACGGATGGGCACCAGCAGCGGCGGGCGGCCCGCGCTCGACGCGCGCGCGATCGCCGACGCCGACCCGGCCCGCCTGGAGGAGTGGTTCCGCACGCCGCCGGCGCTGCACCGCTACCCGGCCTCGATGGCGCAGCGGACGCAGACCCTGTGCGCGAGGCTCGTCGAGCAGTACTGCGGTGACGCGGCCCAGATCTGGGCCGGCGTGGACACCGGCGCCGAACTGCTCGCCCGCCTCAAGGACCTGCCGGGGTTCGGCGAGCAGAAGGCCAAGATCTTCGTGGCGCTGCTGGGCAAGCAGCGTGGCGTGACCCCCGACGGCTGGGAGCGGGCGGCCGGCGACTATGGCACCGCCGGTTTCCGATCGGTCGCCGACGTGCTCGACGACGCCAGCCTGGCCAAGGTGCGGGCCACCAAGCAGGAGGCCAAGGCGAAGGCCAAGGCCGCGAAGAAGGGCTGAGCCAACGACAGGCCGGACAGACCGCCCGCTGCCTCGCCCGCGGACCGCCGCGGACCGCCGCGGACCGCCGCCGATCTCGCGAGGGCTCGGCGTTGACCGACGATCGACGCCCCACTCGGCAGGGTGTCGGTTGCGAACGTACAGTACTGCCTCCGCACGCTCGCTGTGCTGCCGGCGGTATTGCAGACATGCAGGTCAGAAGGTTTCAAGGCCAGCGCCGAGGTCCTTGCCGACGAGTACTGTACGTCCGGAGCCGACAGCCTCCGCGCCGGCGCCGCACGGTGGTAGGTCAGGGGCCGTTGCCACCCGCAACGGGCGTCGGCATGCAGCGGTTTGACGCTCGCCGGGTGTGGGCCCGCGCAGGTACCGGTCTCAGCGCAGCGGGTCGAAGGGCGCCAGCACCGGCGGGCGCCGGCCGGTCGCGATCTGTTCGGCAAGCATCTTGCCGGTCACCGGGCCGAGGCTGATCCCCCACATGCTGTGCCCGCCCGCCACGAAGACCCGCGGGCTGCGGGTGGCCCCGATCAGCGGCAGGCCGTCGACCGTGCACGGGCGCGAGCCGACCCATTCGTCGGTGCGCTGATCCAGCGCCACCCCGCGCAGCAGGGGCCGCGCGGCCGCCACGATGGCGGCGATGCGGCGCTGATCGAGCGCCTCGTCCGGGCGGCGGAACTCCATCATCCCGGCGACCCGCAGCCTGGTGCCGATCGGCGTGCACGCCACCCGGGCCGCGGGCAGGTAGACCGGCCCGTTCGGCAGGTGCTCGACCGCCACCGAGAACGAGTAGCCGCGCCCACCCTGAACGACGCGGCGCACCCCGAATGCGCGGGCGTGCGCGCCGAGCCACGCCCCGGTGGCCAGGACCACGGCGTCGAAGTCACCGGCCCAGCCGCGCGTGCCGTGCAGCAAGACCTCGCCGGCGCGCGCCTCCAGGCCCATCAGCTCCAGGCCCGTCTCGAGGCGCCCGCCGCGCGCGACGAACGACTCGGCAAGGGCGGCCAGGTAGGCCCCCGGGTCGATGAACCGCTGGTCCTTGAGCAGGATCGCCGCGGTCACCGCCTCGCTCAGCACCGGCTCGATGGACCTCGCCTGCTCGCCGGAGAGCACCTCGAAGGCCATCCTCTGGCCGGCATCCTTGATGTGCTCGATCTCCTGCAGCAGGGTGGCGCGCTCTTCCTCGCGCCGATAGCCGGCGATGAACGATCGCGCCTCATGGGTGGGCTCGGCGACCCCGCCCGCGGCCAACTCATCGAACGCCGGCAGCGCCAGGTCGTTGAACGGCACCAACGCCGCCATATTGCGCCGCCACGCCGCGCCGGTGCTGTTGCGGGTGAATCCGGCGACGAAGCGCACCAGGTTGGTATCCGCCCGCGGCGGGACATAGACGGGCGAGCTCGGGGAGAACACCGCGCGGACGCCGGTGCGCAGCACCGCTGGCTCGGGCAGCGGCGTGGTGATGCCGGGCGTCAGCCACCCGGCGTTCCCCCAGGAGGCGCCGGCCGCGACGCCGGTACGCTCCAGGACCGTCACCTCGACCCCGTGCTCCTGCAGGAACCATCCGGTCGCGAGGCCGACCATTCCCGCGCCGACGACGGCGACGCGTCGAGGGGGCCCCGAGGGGACGCGGGCGGCGGCGGGGGCGGGGGCGGGGGTGGGCACGGGGTGACCGGTGAGGCTCATCAGAGGCGTCCTTGACTGTGGTGAGGTCCCCCCCATCCTGCCGTCGTCCGGGGACGCCCGCTACCAGTTCGCCTCAGCTGCGCGGGGACAGCACCGTGTTGTCGATCAACGTCGGGGCGCCCACCCGCACCGCCGTCGACACCAGCGCGCCCCGGGTGGCGTCGACCAGCGCGCCGTCGGCGATCTCGACGAGCGTGTCCGGATCGGCGACGGAGAAGTATGCCGGGTGGGCCAGCGGCTCCGCCCCGATGATGGCGGCGCCGGTGCCCCGCAGCCGGGCCGGATCCCGCTCCCCCGCCGCCCAGGCCTCCTCGACGGCCCGCAGTGCCTGAGACAGGCACCGCGCCGCCGCCCGCTCCGAACCACTCAGATAGACATTGCGGCTGCTCAGCGCGAGGCCGTCCGGCTCGCGGACCGTGGGCGCCACGATGACCTGCGCGCCGAAGCCGAGGTCGGCCGCCATCCGCCGCAACACCGCCGCCTGCTGGGCGTCCTTCTGCCCGAAGTAGGCCCGGGTCGGCGTCGTCACCGCCAACAGGATCGAGACCACGGTGGCCACCCCGCGGAAGTGGCCGGGGCGGCGCGCCCCCTCCAGAGGAGCCGCGACCCCCTCCACGTCGACGGATGTCGCGAACCCCGGCGGATAAACGTCTTGCACCCGGGGGGTCCACACCAGGTCGACCCCGGCCTCGCGCAGCAGGGCCAGGTCACGGTCCAGGTCGCGGGGGTAGGCGGCCAGATCTTCGGTGGGCCCGAACTGGGTCGGGTTGACGAAGATCGACACCACCACCGCGTCGTTCTCGGCCCGCGCGCGGCGAACCAGCGACAGGTGTCCCTCGTGCAGATAGCCCATGGTCGGCACCAGGCCCACTTCGCCCAGCGCCGCCCGGGCCGAGCGCATCTCCTCGCGCTGGACGACGACGCGCAGGTCAGGCACTGTCGGGCTCCGCGCCCTCTGGCTCGGCCCCGGTCAGCGCGGCCGCCAGCACCTGCTCGTCGAGGCCCGCGGAATTCTCCGCCGCGGGGAAGCTCCGTTCGCGCACCGCCACGTCGTACGCCGTGAGCGCGCGCGCCGCCTCATCCGCCAGCGCAGCGAATCGTCGGGTGTGTCGCGGCGTGAACTCGTCGTACAGCCCGAGGACGTCGTGCCAGACCTGCACCTCGCCCGAGCAATCCGGCCCTGCGCCGATGCCGATCGTCGGAATCTCCAGGCGTTCGGTGATGGCCCGCGCGAGCGGCGCCGGCACGAGCTCCAGCACCACGGCCCAGGCGCCAGCCCGCTGCACCGCCAACGCATCGCGCAACACCTCGCGGGCGCGCGCCGCGTCCTTGCCCTGCACCCGCAACCCGATGCTGTGCACCGACTGCGGGGTGAACCCGACGTGCCCCATGACCGGGATGCCGGCGTCGACTACGCGGCGGATCGTCGTCTCGACGGCCACGCCCCCCTCGAGCTTGACCGACTGGGCGCCGCCTTCGGCCATCAGCCGCCCGGCGTTGCGCAGCGCGTCCTGCTCGGTCGCATACGTCAGGAACGGCAGGTCGGCAACGACGAGGGCCCGCTGCGCCCCACGCCCCACGGCGCGCGTGTGGTAGACGATGTCGTCGACGGTGACCGGCAGGGTCGAGTCGTGCCCCTGGACCACCATCCCCAGGGAGTCCCCCACCAGGATCAGGGGGATCTCGGTGCGGTCGACGATGCGGGCCGCGGTGTAGTCGTACGCCGTGACCATCGTGATCCGCTCCCCGCGACCGTAGCGCCGGTGCACCTCGGCGATGGTGACGCGCATCAGCCCTCCCGCTCCGCACCGGCGCTGGCGACGGCCTCCGCGACCATGCCCGCCCCGAAGTCCCGCTCCGCAGCGGCGAGCATCGTCGCGCCGACGAGCGCGTGAGGGTCGTCCCGGCTGGTGATGAGCCGGTCGATCGAATTGTCGGCGGGGTCGACCAGGACGACGCGGGGGTGGAAGTCGGGCGCCACCGGGGCCTCGACGAGCTGGTAGGCCATCACGATGACGAGATCGCCGGGCGAGACCAGCCGGGCGGCGGCGCCGTTGAGCTGGACCTCCCCCGAGCCGCGCGCGCCGGGGATCGTGTAGGTCTCCAGCCGGGCGCCGTTGTCGATGTCGACGACTTGAACCCGTTCGTAGGACAGGATGCCCGCGGCGTCGAGCAGATCCTCGTCGATCGTGATCGACCCCACGTAATGCAGGTCGGCGGCGGTCACGCGGGCGCGGTGGATCTTGCCGGTCACCATGGTGCGAAATGGCAAGGCGTTCTCCTACGGAACTCGATGTCGTTCGCGATGGGGCCCGCGCGACGGTGCAACGGGTCCGACAGAGCTTAAGGGAGGTTCTCCGAGGGCGTGAGGGCGGCCCGCAATCTCGCTGCGACGTCTTCGGGGAGCCCCTGGGCCTGCGCGAACGGCACAATTCCCAGGCCAGCCGCCCGATAGAGGGCCGCCGTGTCCGGACGCTCGTCCAGGATTCGCAGGTGGGACGTGATGGTTGCCACATCTCCGCGCATCACGGGACCGGTGAGCCCGCCGGGCACTCCCGCCTCGGCGAGGGCGTCCAGCGCGCCGTGGGCCAACGGCAGCAGTGCCTGCACCGCGCGGTCCGGGGGAAAACCACAGTCCCCCAGCACCGCCACCGCGTGAGCGACCAGCGCGGCCGGGTAGTTGGCCGCCATGACGGCGGCGGCGTGGTACGCCGCGCGGTGCTGCGCGGCCAGCCGATGCGGCCGGCCGTGCAGCTGCCCGGTGAGCGCCTCAAGGTAGGCCGCCAGCGGTTCGTCGTCGCTGGTGATCGTCCAGGTCGCGCCGATCATCGGGCTGCTCTGGGCGGTGGGGAACGCCTGCAGCGGGTGCCATGTCGCGGCCTCCCAGCCGCGCGCTGTCAGGGGCGCGAGCACCTCTGGCCCCCACGACCCGGCGCAGTGCACCACCCAGCGCGCGGCCAGGCCCGCCTGGTCGTCGCCTCCGGGCAGGTCGGCGGATGCGGCCAGCTCGGCCGCGACCGGGCCGATCGCGCCGTCGGAGACCAGGATCAGCAGCAGGTCCGCGGCCCGGGTCACCTCATCGGCGGAGCAGGCCGGCACCCCGGTGGCGCGCGCGAGGGCGGCGACCCGGTCCGGCCGGCGACCGGCCAGCCCGACGACAGCCACGCCCGGCAGCGCGCTAAGCGCGCGCGCCAGGGAGCCGGCCACCCGGCCCGTCCCGTAGATTCCGACCTTCATCGGCTGAGGTCGAGCACCGTCAGCCCGGCGACCGCGCCCGGCGCGCTCATCGCGGCCAGCGCGGCGGGGGCCTCGGCCAGGCCGACGACCCGACCGATCAGTCGGGAAAGATCGATGGCCGCGGTGCGCACCTGGTCCAGCAGCGCCGGATAGTGCTGGGCGGCCAGACCATGCACGCCGCGGATCTGCAGTTCCCGGGCGATCACGGGCCCCATCGGCACGGCCGTCGCGGCATCGTCGCCCAGCAGGAGTCCGACCTGCGCGTGCCGGCCCCGCGGTCGCAGCGCCAGCACGCCGGCGGCGAGCAGCTCGGGCCGGCCGACGGCGTCGATACTGCCGTGTGCGCCGCCGCCCAGCAGGTCGCGCACCGCGTCGGCCGCCGCGGCCGGAGTCAGCCCGCTCGGATCGAGACCGGCCATCGCCCCGAGGCCCGCTGCGGCCTCGCGGGCCGCCTCCGAGGGGTCCACGGCCACGATGCGGGCGCCGGTCGCCGCCGCCAGCGCGATCGCCGACAGGCCCACCCCGCCGCAGCCCCAGATCACCAGCCCCGAGCCCGGACCGGCGCCGGCCCCGCCGAGGTGCCGCAGCGCGCCGTACGCGGTGGCAAACCGGCACCCGAGCGCCGCCGCCTCGATCGAGGTGAGCTCCGGCGGCAGGGCGACGAGGTTGGCGTCCGCCGACTCGATCGCCACGTAGTCCGCGAACGAACCCCAGCGGGTGAAGCCCGGTTGGGTCTGCGCGGGACACACCTGGGTGGCGCCGGCGGCGCAGTGTTCGCAGCGGCCGCATCCGCACGCGAAGGGGACGGTCACCCGGGCCCCCGGCGCCCAGCGCCGCACCTCCCGTCCGACCTCGATGATCTCGCCGACCAGCTCGTGGCCCGGAACCATCGGCAGCGGCACCGGATCATGGCCCTGCCAGGCGTGCCAATCGGAGCGACACACCCCGGTCGCCGCGACCCGCAGCACCACGCCGTCGGCCGGGCAGTCCGGATCGGGCAGCTCGGTCAGGCGCGGTGGGGCGCCGTACGACGCGTAGCAGACCGCGCGCATCAGTCCTCCTCGGGCGGGTGGCTCTCCCACTCGAAGCCCAGCTTGCCAGGGCCGAACAGCCGCCGGTGCAAGGCCATCCGGTCCCGGCCGGGGCTGCGCTGCAGCGATTCCGCCTCCGGGGTCATCTCGATGGTGGAGACCTCGGCGGGTTCGGCCCCCGGCGTGAACCGCACCTCGACGTAGATTTCCCGGACCGGGGAGGTCGTCCCGAGGACGTAGGCCATCGGGACGACGACGGCGGGCGAGGGTACGTCGTAGCTGATGTCGTAGTCGATGACGTGGGTGGCACCGACCCCGAGCATGGGCAGCATCAATTCCCGCACCGCCGTCGACTCCGCGGCCGCATAGCGCCACCGACCCTCGCGGCAGCCGCTGACCGCCGCGATCGTCGGCAGGCACCCGCCCAGCGGGTAGCCCAGGCCGATCAGGTAGCTGTCGGTGTCCTCGCGCACCACACGGAGCACCTCCCGGCAGGTCGTCGCGACCAGCAGGCCGCGCTCGTCGACGGTGGACACCGCGTGCATGGCCACCAGCTCGACGCCCTCGTCCCAGGTCCGGCCGAGATCCCGGACCATCTCATCGACCAGCCGCTGTTGTTCGAAGAGATCGACGATCCGAACCGTCGCCGACGCCGCCGGACCGGCCACGGCCCGCGGGATCAGCCGGGCCAGGCTGCCGCGCGGCACCTGCAGGACCTCTTCGAGGGCGCCGACGGCCCGGATCGAGGGGGTCCGGCCGGGAATGCTGCGTCCGGTCTTCCAGTAGCTCAGGGTGGCGACGCTGATGCGGTGCCCCCGGGCGCGCAGGTGCGCGCTGATCCGCTCCAGGGACAGGCCACGGGCCTCCATCGCACGCCCGAGCTGGACCGCGAACATCGTCAATTCCGGGCGTCGCGTCCCCTCATCTGCACCCACCGATCCCCCTTGCCGGCGCTGCATCGATCGGAGCCGCTGCCGGCGGTCCAGCATACGCGTGCCGTCTGCGCAGGTCCCGGGCCTTTCCGGAAATCCGTGCGGGTCCTCAGCGCGGCGAACCGGGCGCCCGGGCGGGGTCCCGGCCGGTGAGCGCCAGCAGGACCCCGAGCCGGTCCGGACCGCGGTAGCCGGTGGGGGCGGCGAAGATGGCGGTCTTCTGACCGGCCTGCACCAACGGCTGCTCATAGGCGATGCCGTCCTCGATCGCGTCGGCCACCGGCCGGTAGGCCACGCCGGCGCCTGTCGCCAGGTCCCACCCGTGCACGGTGAGATCGAGAAGCATCTGATGGGCATACTCCCCCACGCCCAGCGGACCCATCGAGCTGTGCACCTGCCCGGTCGGGTCGGCCTGCGCCCAGGCCAGCAGCGAGAGCGGCATCGCCCGACGCCACGCCGCGACGGGATCGACGCCCAGCACGTCGCCGTCGTAGGCGTCGCCGACCTGCGCCAGGCTCTCCCCGGCCAGCAGTCGGGGCGCCCACCGGTGCTCGGCGACGAGGTGGTTGAGCACATCGCGGACCGACCAGCCCTGGCACGGCGAGGGGGCCGCCCAGGCGGTCGGACCGATCGCCTCGACCACCGCCGTGACGGCCCGGGCGGCATCGGGGAGCAGGGCGATGGTGGCCTTCTCGGCGGGTAGCGCCGGGTCCTGGCCGGCAAAGACGCTCACCGGTGGCCGAACCGCTCAGACGTTGAAGCCGAGGGCGCGCAACTGCTCCCGACCGTCGGGGGTGATCTTGTCCGGGCCCCAGGGCGGCATCCACACCCAGTTGATCCGGTGGCTGGCCACCAGACCCTCCAGCGCCTGCGCCGTCTGGTCCTCGATCACGTCGGTCAGTGGGCACGCCGCCGAGGTCAGGGTCATGTCGATCACGGCGTGGGCGCCGGAGTCGATGTGCACCCCGTAGATCAACCCCAGGTCGACGACGTTGATCCCCAACTCGGGGTCGACGACGTCGCGCAGCGCCTCCTCGATGTCGTAGACGTTGACCGGCGCCTCGTCGGCAGAGGTGGCCGAGTCGGCCGAGGTGGCCTCGGCCGCGCCGGGATCGGTGCTGGTCTCGCTCATCGGGTCTCCTCCAGGGTCGGCAGGGAATCCTCGTCGGTCATGGCGGCCAGGTCGGCGCCCGCACGGGCCATCGCGTCCACGAGCGCCGACCAGGACAACAGGGCGCACTTCACCCGGGCGGGGTATTTGGCGACGCCGGCCAGGGCCACCCCGTCGCCGATGACCTCTTCGTCGCCGGCATCCTGCCCGCGGGAGGTCAGCATGGCCTTCATCGCGGCGTACGTCTGCAGGACCTCCGCCACGGAATGCCCCAGGCACTCCTGGGCCAGGATCGAGGTGCTGGCCATCGAGATGGAACAGCCCAACGCGTCGTAGCTGATGTCCGCGACGGTCGCGGCCCCTCCGTTGGCCGCGTCGGCCAGATGCACCCGCAGCGTCACCTCGTCGCCGCAGGTCGGGTTCACGTGGTGCACCTGCGCGTCGTACGGCTCCCGCAGGCCCGCATGCTGCGGGTGCTTGCTGTGGTCGAGGATCAGCTCCTGATAGAGGTCCACGAACTCACACCTCCAACCGGAAGATCGTCGGGACGCGGTCGAGCGTCGCCAGCAGCGCGTCGACCTCCGCGGGGGTGTTGTACGCCGCGAACGTCGCGCGCGTCGAGGCCACCGCACCCAGCGCCCGATGCAGCGGCGCCGCGCAGTGATGCCCCACCCGGACCTCGATGCCCTCGTCGTCGAGCACCTGACCGACGTCGTGCGGGTGCACCCCGTCCACCACGAAGGCGACGGCCCCGGAGCGATCGGCACCCTTCTCGGGGCCGAGCACCCGCACCCAGGGGCGCTGCGCCAGGCCGTCGAGGAGCCGGTCGGCCAGCGACCGGACATGCGCGTCGACCCGGTCCATGCCCAGCGCGTCGAGATAGTCGCAGGCCGCGGCCAGGCCGACGACCTGCGCCGCCGCGGGCACCCCCGGCTCGAACTTCTCCGGCGGCGGCAGGTAGGTCGAGCCCTCCATCCGCACGACCTCGATCATCGACCCACCGGTGAGATAGGGCGGCAACGCCGCGAGCAGCGCGTAGCGGCCCCAGAGCACGCCCAGCCCCAGCGGTCCGAACATCTTGTGTCCGGAGAAGGCCATGAAGTCCACCCCGAGCTCGGCCACGTCGAGGCGCCGGTGCGGCGCGGACTGGCACGCGTCGAGCACGGTCAGGGCCCCGACCTCGCGGGCCCGGGCCACCAGCGCCCGGACGGGGTTGAGGGTCCCGAGCACGTTGCTCACGTGGGTGAACGAGAGCACCTTGGTGCGCTCGGTGACGACCTCGGTCAGCACGCTCAGATCCAGGCGGCCGTCGGCCGTCAGCGGGATCCACCGCAGCGTCGCCCCGGTCCGCCGGGCCAGCTCCTGCCAGGGCACCAGGTTGGCGTGGTGCTCCATCTCGGTGATGCAGATCTCGTCGCCCGGTCCGATCCGCAGCCGCGCGGCGACGGACTCGGCGACCCCGTCGAGCGCGCCGGGTGCGCAGGCGTTGCCCAGCGCGTAGGCGACCAGGTTCAGCGCCTCGGTCGCGCTCTTGGTGAACACCACCTCGCGGGCCGGCGCCCCGATGAACGCCCCGATCCGCGCCCGGGCGCTCTCGTAGGCGTCGGTGCCCTCCTCGGAGAGCTGATGGGCGCCGCGGTGCACGGCGGAGTTCATCGTCTCGTAGAAGGCACGCTCGGCATCGAGCACCTGGCGCGGCTTGTGCGAGGTCGCCCCGGAGTCCAGGTAGACCAGCGGCTTGTCGTCGCGCATCCGTCGGCCCAGGATCGGGAAGTCGGCGCGGATCCGGGCCAGTTCGGCGGTGTCGAACGGCGCCACAGAACTGCCGGGCCGCAGTCCGTCCACCTCCGGCTGGGTGGCCGCGGTCGGGGTCGTCTCCAGGACCGCGGCGTCGCCGCCGCCCATCAGCCGGCCGCGCTCGGTGCGGCGACGGAGGCGGCCTGCTGGAGCGAGACGTACTTGTCGTAGCCCTCGTCCTCGAGCCGGTCGGCCAGCTCGGGCCCGCCCTCCTCGACGATCCGGCCACCGGCGAAGACGTGCACATAGTCCGGCTTGATGTAGCGCAGGATCCGGGTGTAGTGCGTGATGAGCAGGACGCCCAGGTCGTTCGCCTCCTTGGCGCGCACCACCCCCTCCGAGACCACCCGCAGCGCGTCGACGTCCAGACCCGAGTCGGTCTCGTCGAGGATCGCGATCTTGGGCTTGAGCAGTTCGAGCTGGAGGATCTCGTGGCGCTTCTTCTCACCGCCGGAGAAGCCGGCGTTGACATCGCGCTGGGCGAACGCCTCGTCCATCTTCAACGCGGCCATCGCGACCTTGACGTCCTTGACCCAGGTGCGCAGCTTCGGGGCCTGCCCGTCGATCGCGGTCTTGGCGGTGCGCAGGAAGTTGCTCACCGACACCCCGGGCACCTCGACCGGGTATTGCATCGCCAGGAACAGCCCGGCCCGGGCCCGCTCGTCGACCGACATCGCCAGGACGTCCTGACCGTCGAGGGTGACGGTGCCGGCGGTGACGGTGTATTTCGGGTGGCCCGCGATCGAGTACGCCAGCGTCGACTTGCCGGACCCGTTCGGGCCCATGATGGCGTGGGTCTCGCCGGAGCGGATCGTCAGGTTCACGCCGCTCAGGATCTCCTTCGGACCGTTCTCGGTCTCGACGGAGACGTGCAGGTCGCGGATCTGCAAGGTGGACACGTCAATCTCCTCGTGCTGGGTCGTTCAGCGGGTCGGGCCGTTGATCGGGGCGGCGACGTCGACATAGACGTCCTCGCCCTCGATGCGGACCGGGAAGACATACAGGGGGGCGGTGGCGGGCGGGGTCCGCGGGATGCCGGTGCGCAGGTCGAACTGCGAGCCGTGCAGCCAGCACTCGATCAGGCAGCCCTCGACCTCGCCCTCGGACAGGCTGACGGCGCCGTGGGTGCAGGTGTCCTCGACGGCGCGGATCGTGCCCTCGCCGTCGCGGACCACCGCGACCGGCGTACCGCTCAGATCCACCCGACGAGCCCCCAGCTCGGGCAGGTCGGTCAGGGCGCAGGCTCGTTCGAACGTCACGACTCCCCCTGCTGCGCGGCGCCCATCGTCGCGGCGAGCTCGGCCTCGATGGCCGCCATGATCCGGTCGCTGACCTCGGCAACCCCGATCCGCGCCACCACCTCGGCGAAGAACGCCCGCACGACGAGGCGACGCGCCTCGGCCTGCGGGATGCCCCGCGCCATCAGATAGAACAACTGCTCGTCGTCGAAGCGGCCGGTCGCGCTGGCATGGCCGGCACCGACGATCTCGCCGGTCTCGATCTCCAGGTTGGGCACCGAGTCGGCCCGCGCCCCGTCGGTGAGGATGAGGTTGCGGTTGAGTTCGTAGGTGTCGGTGCCCTCGGCGGCGGCTCGGATCAACACGTCGCCCACCCAGACGGTGCGTGCGGTCTCGCCCTGCAGGGCGCCCTTGTAGACGACGTTGCTGGTGCAGCGCGGTACGGCGTGGTCGACGAACAGCCGATGTTCCAGGTGCTGCCCCTCGTCGGCGAAGTAGACGCCGAGCCCCTCGAAGGTGCCGCCCGGACCGGCGTACGTGGCGTTCGTGGCCACCCGCACGATCGAGCCGCCCAGCGTGACCGCGATGTGGCGCACGGTGGCGTCCCGGCCGACCAGCGCGTCGTGCTCGGCCAGGTGGATCGCGCCCGATTCCCACTCCTGCAGGCTGACCACGGTGACCTCGGCGCCGTCGCCGGCCACGACCGAGACCAGTTGGGCGTGCGTGGCGCGGCCCTCGTGGCGCAGCACGACCGTCGCCCGGGCGTGCCGTCCGACGGTCAGCACGACGTGCCCGAACGAGGGCTCCGCGCCCGTCCCGCTCAGGGTGATCCGGACCGGCTCGGTGGGCTCCGCCTCGGCGGGGATGGCCACGTGCAGGACGCCCTCGGGGGCCGTCGCCGCCCGCACCGCGGCGCGGTCCGCCGGCGCGGGGATGCCCAATGACCGGGCCTGCGCCGCCGTGATGGTGCTCGCGCTGACCCCGGCGGGCAGCTCGGTCGCCAGCTGCAGGGAGCCGGCCGCGGGCCCGTCGCCGAGCAGCGCCCCGAGCCGGTCGACGGGGGTGAAGCGCCACTCCTCCTCCCGGCCGTGCGGCGGCGGGAAGTCGGCCACGGCGAACGACGTACGCCGTTCCCCGCGGGACTGCTCGGGCGCGCTCGCGTGCGGGCCCCGATGCCGCAACGCCGCATTGACGTTGGTCTCGGGGTCCTTGCGCACGGGCGCTTCGTCGGTCGCCAGCGTCATCAGCCGACGGCTCCTTCCATCTGCAGCTCGATGAGCCGGTTGAGTTCGAGGGCGTACTCCATGGGCAGCTCCCGCGCGATCGGCTCGACGAAGCCGCGCACGATCATCGCCATGGCCTCCTCCTCGCTCATGCCGCGCGATTGCAGGTAGAACAGCTGGTCGTCGCTCACCTTGCTGACCGTGGCCTCGTGCCCCATCTGCACGTCGTCCTCGCGGACGTCGACATAGGGATAGGTGTCGGAGCGGGAGATGTCGTCCACCAGCAGGGCGTCGCAGCGCACCGTGCTCTTCGAACCGTGCGCGCCGTCCATGACCTGGACCAGGCCGCGATAGCTGGTCCGGCCGCCGCCGCGCGCCACCGACTTGGACACGATCGAGCTGGAGGTGTGCGGCGCGGCGTGCACCATCTTGGCGCCCGCGTCCTGGTGCTGACCCTCCCCCGCGAACGCGATCGAGAGGGTCTCCCCACGCGCGTGCTCGCCCATCAGGAAGACGGCCGGATATTTCATCGTCACCTTGGACCCGATGTTGCCGTCGATCCACTCCATCGTCGCGCCCGCCTCGCAGGTCGCGCGCTTGGTGACGAGGTTGTAGACGTTGTTCGACCAGTTCTGGATCGTCGTGTAGCGCACCCGGGCGCCCTTCTTGACAATAATCTCGACCACCGCGGAATGCAGCGAGTCGGACTTGTAGATCGGCGCCGTGCAACCCTCGACGTAGTGCACATAGGAGCCCTCGTCGGCGATGATCAGGGTCCGCTCGAACTGACCCATGTTCTCGGTGTTGATCCGGAAGTAGGCCTGCAGCGGGATGTCCACCTGCACGCCGGGTGGCACGTAGATGAAGCTGCCGCCCGACCAGACCGCCGTGTTGAGGGCGGCGAACTTGTTGTCGCCCGGCGGGATCACCGAACCGAAGTGCTCCTTGAAGATGTCCTCGTAGTCCCGCAGGCCCGTGTCGGTGTCGACGAAAATGACGCCCTTCTCCTCCAGGTCCTCGCGGATCTGGTGATAGACCACTTCACTTTCGTATTGCGCCGCCACGCCGGCGATCAACCGCTGCTTCTCGGCCTCGGGAATGCCGAGCCGGTCGTACGTCGTCTTAATGTCCTCGGGCAGTTCATCCCACGTGGTGGCCTGCTTTTCGGTGGACTTCACGAAGTATTTGATGTTCTGGAAGTCGATGCCGGACAGATCGCTGCCCCAATGCGGCATGGGCTTCTTGTCGAACAGCCGCAGCGACTTCAGCCGCAGCTTCGTCATCCACTCCGGTTCGTCCTTGCGGGTGGAGATGTCGCGCACGACCTCGTCGTTCAGGCCACGGCGGGCGGACGCGCCGGCGACATCGGAGTCGGCCCAGCCGTAGTCGTAGCGGCCGAGATCCTTCAGACCTGGGTTGAGTTCGTCGATGCTCATCCGGGGCTGCCTTCCTGGGTGGGGGCATGGGGGACGTACGTCGTGCAGGCGTGGCCGCCCCCGGCGAGGGTAGCGAGCCGCTGCACGTGGACGCCGAGCAACCGGGCGAATGCCTCGGTCTCGGCCTCGCAGAACTGGGGGAACTCGGCGGCGACGTGCTGCACCGGGCAGTGCCCCTGGCACAGTTGCACGCCGACCGCGGCGATCGGCAGGCTCGCCCCCGCCGCGGGGGCCGGAAGGGTCGCCCCGACAGGCCGGGTGGTCGCCGCGAACCCGTCCTCGGCCAGCGCCTTGGCCAACGCTCGAGCTCGGTCCAGGGCATCGGGACCGGCGGCGCGCACCAGCGCACCGTAGCGTTCCTCCAGCCCCGCCACCCGCCGCTGGGCGAAGGCCGTGATGGCCTGCGGGCCGGCCTGCTCGGCCAGGAACCGCAGCGCGTCGGTGGCGACGTGGTCGTAGTCCGTGGCGAAGCCGGTCGGGTCGGCGTGAGTGCCGAGGTCGCCGGCGACATAGGCGCGGGCCGGCCGCCCCGGACCCTTGCGGGCCCCGGTGCGCGCCTCCGCGACGGGGGCGAGTCGGATCTGGCCGGCCTGTTCGAGGGCGTCGAGGTGACGTCGTACGGCGGTCGGGGTGAGCTCGAACTCCTCGGCGAGACTCGCCGCGGTCACCGGTCCGCTCTCGACGACGGCGCGAAGCACGAGGTCGCGAGTCTTCGCGTCGTGCGCGCGCGAGCGCTCCGGGGCTCGGCCCGGACGCTGGTCGGTGACGGAAGGGGAATACACAACATCAACCTTACCTAATTCCACGGACGGTTGACCAGCAGGGTCCGCGATGCGCCCGCGGCCCTAGACTGCGAGCCGTGCCCAGCGAACCCTCCCCGCACCCGCCGACGCGGCTGCGACCCGGCGACGCAGCGGTCGAGGCGGACGAGCTCGTCCGGCGCTTCGGCCCGATCACGGCCCTGGACGCCATGACGTGGTCGGCCTCCGCAGGACAGATCACGGTCGTCCTCGGCCCCAACGGCGCGGGCAAGACCACCGGGATCGAGTGCCTGGCCGGGCTGCAGCGGCCCGACGGCGGCACGGCGCGGGTGCTCGGCACCGACCCCTGGCGCGCCGCCCCCGAGCACCGTGCCCGGGTGGGGGTGATGCTCCAGGACGGTGGGTTGCCCAATGGCGCCAAGCCGCTGGCTGTGCTGCACCACCTGGCCCGGATGTATGCCCGCCCCCTCGACGTCACCGCCCTCGCCGGGCGGCTGGGCATCGACCGGTTCGCCGGCACCACCGTGCGGCGGCTCTCCGGCGGCCAGAAGCAGCGGGTGGCGTTGGCGGCGGCGCTGGTCGGCCGGCCCGACGTCCTCTTCCTCGATGAGCCCACCGCCGGCCTGGACCCCCACGCCCGCCTGGACGTCTATGAGTTGATCCGCGCCGAGCGGGACCGCGGCGCCTGCGTCGTGGTGACCACGCACTCCTTCGAGGAGGCCGAGGAACTGGCCGACCAGATCGTCGTCGTGCACGCCGGCAGGGTCGCGGCGGCGGGACCGTTGCCGAGCATCCGCGCCGGTGGCAGCCTCGCGGACGCCTACTTCGCGCTCACCTCAGGACCGGGCCGATGACCACCCCCGACGTACCCGCCGGCCCCGACGTACCAGCCCGCGCCGCTGGCCCCGACGCACCCGCCCGGGCCGCCGGCCCCGCCGCTCGCGTCCGCGCCCAGGCCGGCTTCAACGCGGCGACGATCCTGCGCAACGGCGAGCAGCTCCTGGTCACGATCGTGCTTCCGGCGCTGGCCCTGGTGGGCCTGACGATGGCCCCGGTGCCGGAGTTCGCGGGCCCGGATCGGGTCACCTGGGTGGCGCCCGGGGTGCTCGCGCTGGCCATCCTGTCGGCGGCGTTCACCGGCCAGGCGATCGCGACCGGATTCGACCGGCGCTACGGGGTGTTGCGGCTGCTCGGCACCACTCCACTGGGCCGGGACGGCTTCCTCGCCGGGCGGGTGCTGGCCGTCCTGGCCATCGAGGTCGTCCAGTTCGTCGTGCTCGGCGCCGTCGCGGCGCTGCTCGGCTGGCGGCCCGGGCCGGCCGCGCTGCCGGGCGTCCTGGCCTTCGGGCTCGTCGGCACCGCCACCTTCGTCGCCCTGGCGCTGCTCTTCGCCGGCACGCTGCGGGCCGAGGCGGTGCTCGCGTTGGCCAATCTGGCCTGGGCGCTGATGGCCGGCGCGGGCGGGGTGCTGGTGCCGGCCGCGCGGTACCCCGCGCCGTGGGACCGGATCGTCGCCCTGCTGCCGCCCGGCGCGCTGGCGGACGGGATGCGGGCGGCCACCATCGAGCACGCGGTCGCCTGGGGCCCGCTGGCGGTCCTGGCCGGCTGGGGCCTGCTGTTCGCGCTCGCGACGGTCCGGCTCTTCCGCTGGTCGGACTGAGGAGTCTCGATGACCACCGCCGCCCCGCTGCTGCACTGGTACGCCTGCGCCGAGGATCGCATCCCCGCCGGGACGGCGTGGCTGCACCGCAGCGAACAACGGCGGCTGTCCCGCTATCGGTTTACCAAGCGACGCACCGAATACTGCCTGCGGCGGGTCGCCGGCAAGTACGCCGTGGCGGCCGCGCTCGGCCTCGACATCAGCACGCCGCAGGACCTGGGCCGGATCGGAGTGCTGACCGCGCCCGGCGGGGCGCCGTACGTCGTGCTCGACGACGAGCCTTGCGGCCTGGAGGTCTCCCTCACGGACCGGGCCGGGCATGCCGTCTGCCTGGTCGGTCCGGAGGGTTCGTCCAGATCGGTCGGTGGCCTGGGGGTCGACGTCGAGATCGTCGAGGAGCGCAGCCAGGACTTCGTCCGAGACTTCCTGACCAGCCGGGAGCAGCGCTGGCTCACCGGTCAGCTGGTCGGCAGCCCGGACGCCTACGCCGCCGGCGCCAATCTCCTCTGGTCGGCCAAGGAGGCCGCACTGAAGGTGCAACGGGTGGGGCTGCGTGCGGACACCCGCACGGTCGACGTCTCGGTGCTGCGCGGCCATCGCTCCGACGGCTGGTCGCGGCTCACCATCGATCACCGGGCCGGCGCCTATCCCGGCTGGTGGCGCCGAGACGGCCGGTTCCTGCTGACCGTCGTGACGCGCTATCCGTGCGATCCGCCGCGGCCGCTGCCGGGCAGCCTGGACCTGGCGACGGCCACGCCGGTGCACTCCTGGATCGCCGCCCCGCTGCGCTCGCCCTGACGACGGTGGCCCAGGATCCCCCAGCATCGCCCAGGATCCCCCGACCGCGAAAACCGTCCGCTCTGGGCGAAATGAGGGGCAAGCTTTGCGAAAAGACTTCCCCTGCCATGGGGATATGTGGTGGGCCATGCTGACCGCAATCCTGCGACGGCATTGGCACCGGTCCGACGTCGCCCGGGGGGCCGCAAGATAGCCGACAATCGACCAGTTCGGCGCGTCGTCAGCGGGCGCGTCGTGGCCAGACCGCATCCATTCCTGTGCAATCGTCCAGTACTATTTCGGCGTGAGCTCTTCGCCCCCGCAGCCGTCCGAGAACTGGCCGCGCAAACGCGTCCTCGTGGTGGCCGCGGAGGTCCTTCTCGTGATCGCCCTCATCGCGCTCAATCTCTACCTGTGGGTGCGACCGGGCCGCGGCGACGATGTCGCCTCCGCCGAATCGACCGCCTCCGGAGCCACCTCCGTGGCCACCCCCGCGGGCGGCTCGGCCTCGGCGACCGAGCCGTCGACAGCCTCGGCCACCACGTCGGCCACGGCATCTATGTCGGCCTCAAGCGCCACGACGAGTGCGGCCACCTCGACGGCGGCCCCGGCCCCCAGCACCCCGATCCCCGACCCCACCACCGCGCTGCGTGCCGCGGGTCGTCTCGTCGTGGTCGTGGACTCCTCCGCCAGCATGGCCGCCCACCTGCCGACGGTGAAGGACAGCCTGACCGAGCTGTTCCGGCAGGTGCCGGACGGCGTGACCGTCGGGCTCACGACGTACTCCCCCGCGGGCGTCGCCGTGCTCGTTCCCGCCGAACCCGTCAACGGCGACCGTCGCGAGCAGCTGGTCAAGGCCGTCCAGGGCCTGACCACGACCGCGGGCACCAACCGGCCCGTCTTCGATGCCCTGACCCTGAGCTACCAGCACGTGCTGGCCGGGCAGCCGGGTTCGGATCCCGCACCGATCCTCATGGCGATCACCGACGGCGGCCGTTCCGGAGGAGCGGATCTGGCGACCTTCGTGACGTTCGCCAAGGCGGAGACCGCCAAGCGCGCCCGCTCCGCGACACCGCGTTTCGTGGGCATCACCCCCGGGGCAGACATGACGCTGCTGAACCAGGTGGTGGACGCGGTGGGCGGCCGGGCCGTCGCCGCCGGCACGCCCAGCCAGCTGCACGACGCGATCCTGACCCTGCCCTGACACCCTCCCCGGACCTACTGCCCTGACCCGCCGTCGACGTCGGAAGGCCTGACCATGCTCCCCCACCGAGCCCCCCTTGTGCACCGCAGATCCTGGCTGGCCGGCACGGTTGCCGGCCTGCTCGCCGGGGCCACCGCCTGCAGCGGCGGCTCGCCGCAGTCGGGCGACCCGAGCGGACCGGGCGGCGGGGCCGGCTGCAGCGACCCCACGACCGTGCGGGTGAGCGCGGCGGCGGACATCAAGGACGTCGTCGCGGCACGGGCCACAGCGATCGAGGGCGCGCAGTGCGCGCGCTACCAGGTCAAGGCCGAGGCGGCCGCCGCGGTCGCCGCGCGGGGCATGGCCAAGGGCGCCGAACCGGACCTGTGGATCGCCGACTCCCCGGTCTGGCCGTCACAGGTGCTGCGTCAGAAGCCGGGCAGTGTGTCCGTCTACCCCGAGGCCATCGCGTCCACCCCCGTCGTGCTCGCCGTGCCGGCCGCCATCGTGGCGCAGGGCAAGGTCCCCACCGGGCAGCAGCCGATGGCCAAGCAGATGGCCGGGTCCCTCCCCGCGCTCAAGATCGCCAACCCGAGCGAGTCCTCCACCACCCTCATGCTGCTGCTCACCGCGTGGCACAACAGCGGTCAGGATCGGATGGCGCAGCTCGCGGCGGCCAAGGCCTTCGTCCCGCTGGCCCGAAGCACGGACACCGACGACCAGCTCTACGAGCGCGCCGTCCCCGGCAATGCGCAGGGCCCGGTCGTCTTCCCGGCGACCGAGCAGCGCATGGCCGCCTTCAACGCCCAGCACTCCGATGCCACGCTGACCTCGCTTGGCGCGGTCGAGGGGCTGGCCGCACTGAAATATGTCGCCGTCCGCCCCGCCGACATGGACCCGAAGGTGCAGAAGGCGGTCGACGCCCTGGCCGCCGAGATGCGCACGCCGCAGTCCCAGGACGCCCTGCGGGCGGCCGGCTTCCGCGTCGACAACCGGGGCACCGCCAACGTGCCGGGTCTGCCGCAGGACGTCAAGATCTCCCTGGACTCACCGCTCCCGGAGACCGTCCAGACCGTCACCGGACTGATGACCCAACTGAGTCGGCCCGTGAACATGCTGATGGTGGTGGACACCTCCGGGTCGATGCTCGACCCCTCGGGATACGGCGGGTCCCGGATCGAGCTCACGGCCAAGGCCGTGCAGACGGCGCTCAACTTCGTCCCCCCGAACACCAAGGGTTCGCTGTGGCAGATGGCGAGCAACACCGAGTTCGGCGCCAAGGACTATCGGGTGGTCGTGCCGATGACGCCGCTGTCGGGGCCGGACGGCAGCCTGCTGCCGGCGGCGCTGCAGTTCGCCAACGCGTTCGACCAGATCATCCCCACCGTCAAGGGCGGAACGGGCCTCTACGACACCATCTCGGACGCCTACGCCCAGGCGGTCGCCGCGGCCAATCCGGAGTCCAACCAGGTCATCGTCGTTCTGACCGACGGCCGCAACGAATACGACCCGCAAACGATCACCCTGGACCAGCTGGTGGCGCGCATCAAGGCCCAACGACCAGGGCCGGACAAGCCCGTGACGGTCGCGCTGGCCGGGCTCGGCCCGCAGTCCGATATGGCGGCGCTCACCGCGATCGCCGCGGCCGCCGGCGGCACGGCCAGCGTCGTCAACACCGAGACCAACCTCAGCGACGTGATCCTGGCCTCGATCCTGCCCACCGGCTGATCCCGCCGCGGCCAGCCCGAAGGGGCCCCTCCCGTCGAGACGGGAGGGGCCCCTTCTGCTGGGCGTTGCGCGCCCTCAGTCGCCGTACGTCGCCCGCAGGGCCGGCTCGACCTCAGGCGGCAGGCTGGTCGGCATCGCGATGGTGGTGTACCCGTCCAGCCGGACCACCACCTTGCCCTTGGCATCGACGACCCGGGCGGACACCGTGCCGTCCGCGCCCCGCACCGAGTGCGCGACCAGCGGGGTCGCCGCCGTCTCCGGGTCGGCGACAACCTCGGCCCGACCGACCCGCCATGGCAGCGCCATGCGGCCGTCCCGACCGGCCTCCCAGAGCCCGGCCGTCTGGAAGCACAGCTCCACCAGTCGCGGAGCCGTCACCAGCGGCGCGTCGGCGGGGGTCCGGTCCTCCGGCAGCTGCGCCGTCAACCGCGCGGTCGCACCCTCGTTGGTCCGCCACGCCTCCTCCACGACCTGATAGGCCGGGCCGTGGAAGTAGAACGTGTACACCTGGTCCGCGCCGAGGGTGTTCCCCGCCGGGTCCAGCTTCTCGCCGTACTTCTGGCTGCGCGGCGGCTTGGCCGTGGTCAACCGCACCGTCCCACGGAAGTGGGTGGTCACCACGGGCGCGTCCTGGCCGGGAAGCTTGCGCTCCCCCGTCAGGCTGCACCGGGCCAGCAGGTCGTCCCCGCCGGCCGGGTCGGGCTCGACGACGGCGTTGATCGTCAGCGTCCGCGGCTCGTCCCGGAAGAACTTGAACGGTGCCGAGAAGTCGACGTCCTCCACGCTGGAGACCCGGTAGCCCTCCGGGGCGGCCAGCGCAGCCACCTCGGCGAAGGCCTCCATGCCCATCACGCCCGGCAGCACGGCGATGCCGTCGATGCGGTGATCGTCGAGGAACTTCTGGGTCTTCGGGCACAGCTCGACCCGAGTGGTCCACCCGGTGTGCACGCTGGTGCGCAGGTCGCCCACCAGCGGGCCCGCCGAGTTCGGCGCGGGCTGGGCCGCCTCGGCGAGGCCACCGGCCTCGTCGTACTCCGCGGCCATCATCCCCAGCGTTCCCGCCACGACGACCTCGCCGCTGAACGCGGAGTCGGTCAGTTCGCGCCGGATCCACGCCACGCCCGCCTCCGGCGGGAGCATCTGTACGCCGGCCGCGGCCATGATGGTCGGGATCGAGCCTCGAGTGGCCATCCCGATGCCGCCCCAGGCCGTCCAGTCCAGCGAGAGGCCCCGGGTCTGCGGACGAACCCGCCGCAGGTGGCTGACCGCCTTGCACATCAGGTCGTTCGCCGCCGAGTAGTCGGTCTGACCCTGGTTGCCGAACCGGCCGGCGACCGAGGAGAACACGACCACCGCGCCGACCTCAAGGTCGGCCGTGGCCCGCCACAGGGCGTGCCATCCGCCGGTCTTGACGTCGAACACCAGGTCGTATTCCCGCGGCTCCTTCTTCGGCAGCGGGCGGCTGATCTCGATGCCGGCGGCGTGCAGGAGCACGTCCACGCGACCGCTGATCTCGCGGATCGATCCGACCGCCTCGGCGACGGCCTCGTCGTTGGTGAGGTCGACGCTGGTGTAGTGGACGGTGCCACCCGCCGCCTCGACGGCCTGGATGGCGTCCAGAGCCGCGCTGCGCCGTTCGATGCCGGTGAGCTCGCGCTCGATCAGCACCGGCGTGGCCTTGTCGCCGCGCTGCGTGATCCGGGCCGCCAAGGTCTTCTTCAGCTCCGGCGAGCCGGCGCGGAAGGCCGCGATGTCGGGGTCGGCCGCATCCGGCTTGGGCGTCAGGTCGAGCAGGTGGAAGACTCCCTTGCTCGCCTTGGCCAGGTCGGCCGTGATCGCCGAGACGATCGAGCCGGCCGCCCCGGTCACGACGAACACCGTCTCCGGACCGAGTGGCATGCCACCCGAGCCGAGGCTGGTCTCGCCGTCCCGCTCGCCGAACGGCCGCTCGACGAACGCCACGCCATAGCGACGACCGTCGACCACGCCGATCTCGACACAGCCCGGGTCGCTGAGCGTCTCCGCGACGAGCAGGTCCGCGACGCCCGCCGTACGCCGGGTGGCGGCCAGGTCCACCGCCTTGACCAGCGACTGCGGGTTCTCCTTCTTGTAGGACTTGGTGAACCCGGTGATGCCGCCACCGAGGACGCCGGTCGCGCCGCCCGCGTCGTACCCGTGGTAGCCGCCCAGGTGGGTGGCCGACACCAGGAACGCGCCGATCGCGCCCTCGCCCGCGTTGTCGCGCGCTTCGGAGAGCAGCCGCATCGTGCGGTAGAGGCTCTTGACCCGACGCCGGGTCGCCTCCCGCCAGCCTTCGGCGTCGTAGTCGGCGACCTCGTCCTCACGGTCGAGACCCGCCAGCCAGTAGACGCCGGTGACGCCGCCGTCGCCGATCCACCCGGAGACCGCCGCCTCCAGGTCCTCGGTGGTCACCCCGGGCTCCAGCGTCAGGGCCGTGGCCCCCGCCTTCTCCAGTCGGCCCACCAGCGCCGTTCCCACGCCGCCCTCGTCGAGCATGACGACGATGCGGGCCCCCTCCAGCTGGACGCCGGTGGGTGCGCAGCGGCTCAGGTCCGGCCGCAGCGACGGCACGGGGATCCGGCGCGGCAGCGCGTCGACGGCGTCCAGGTCGCCGCTGACGAGCTTGGCCACGGCGGCCGCCGCGCCGGAGGGCGCCCCGGCGCCCAGAGCCGCAGTCGGTGCGCCGAACTCGGCCGACGGGGCCGCCGAAGCGGTCGCCGCCGGGGCCTCGACGCCGAGCTTGCCGCGGACCCAGCCCGCGACGTGGTTCAGCGTCGGGAAGTCCCGCAGCTGCAGGTTCTCGTCGCGCTCCAGGTTCCAATGGCTGCGGACCGCGGCGAACACCTCGGCCTGCTTGACCGTGTCCACGCCCAGGTCGGCCTCCAGATCCAGCTCAGGATCCAGCAGCTCGACCGGATAACCCGTCATCTCCGCCACCACATTGGTGACGACCGTCAGGGTCTCGTCCGACCCGGCCCCGCCGGCGGCGGGGTCGGCCGACGGCGCGGCCGGCGCCATGGCGGGCGCGGCCGCCGAAGCGGTCGCCGTCGGGGCCTCGACGCCGAGCTTGCTGCGGACCCAGCCCGCGACGTGGTTCAGCGTCGGGAAGTCCCGCAGCTGCAGGTTCTCGTCGCGCTCCAGGTTCCAGTGGCTGCGTACCGCGGCGAACACCTCGGCCTGCTTGACCGTGTCCACGCCCAGGTCGGCCTCCAGATCCAGCTCCGGATCCAGCAGCTCGACCGGATAACCCGTCATCTCCGCCACCACGTTGGTGACGACCGTCAGGATCTCGTCCGCCGGTGCGCCGCCACTGGGCGCACCCGCGACCGGCCCGGCCGCAGCCGGCACCCCGGGGACCGAGACGTCCGCCGACATCGCCGTGACCACCGGCGCCGTCGCCGCAGCACCGGCCGCCGTGGCCGCCGTTGCCGTCGGCTGGGCGACCCCGAGCTTGCCGCGGACCCAGCCCGCGACGTGGTTCAGCGTCGGGAAGTCCCGCAACCGCAGATCCTCGTCCCGCTCCAGGTCCCAGTGACCCCGGACCGCGGCGAACACCTCGGCCTGCTTGACCGTGTCCACGCCCAGGTCGGCCTCCAGATCCAGCTCCGGATCCAGCAGCTCGACCGGATAGCCGGTCATCTCCGCCACCACATTGGTGACGACCGCGAGGATCTCGTCGCCAGCCGGCGAGGCCGGTGCCGGCGCCGCGGACCCGGGAACGGGCGCGTAGATCGGCGAGGACGCCTCCGGGCTGCTGACCACCGCGGCCGCCGTCGCGACCGGGGCCGCCGAGGTGCCGAGCTTGCCGCGGACCCAGCCCGCGACGTGGTTCAGCGTCGGGAAGTCCCGCAGCCGCAGGTTCTCGTCCCGCTCCAGGTCCCAGTGGCTGCGAACGGCGGCGAACACCTCGGCCTGCTTGACCGTGTCGACGCCCAGGTCGGCCTCCAGGTCCAGCTCCGGATCCAGCAGCTCCGGCGGGTAGCCGGTCATCTCGGCCACCAGCCGGGTGACCACGGCGAGGATCTCGTCGCCCGCGACCGCCGGCGCGGGGGCCGCGCTGATGTCGGCAGCCACCAAGCCGGCCGGAGCTGGCGCGCTGGGCGCCGCGACGCCGAGCTTGCCGCGGACCCAGCCCGCGACGTGGTTCAGCGTCGGGAAGTCCCGCAACCGCAGATCCTCGTCCCGCTCCAGGTCCCAATGGGCCCGGACCGCGGCGAACACCTCGGCCTGCTTGACCGTGTCCACACCCAGGTCGGCTTCCAGATCCAGCTCGGGATCGAGCAGGTCCGGCGGGTAGCCGGTCATCTCCGAGACCAGGTCGGTGACCTTGGCGAGGATCTCGTCGGTCGCGGCCGCCGGGGTCGGCGCCGCGGCAACCGGTGCGGGCACCGGAGCCGGGGGTGCCGGCACCGGACTGGGCACGGCCGGCGCCGGAGCCGGAGCAGGGACGGGCGCCGGGGCCGCGACCGGGGCGGGAGCACCCGCGACCCCCTGCGGGGCCGAGGTCGCCACCGGCTGCGGCGTACCGCTGAGTTCTGCGACGTACGGCACCGGCACCCGCGTCGTCCACGTGTGCGGTGTCGCCGGGGCTCCCCGGTCCGCGATCCGCAGCCGACGGTGGTCCACCTCGAGCGCGCTGCCGGGGCTGCCGGCCAGCGTGTCGAGCCAGGCCTGCCAGGCTTGGCGGTCGATCACCCGATAGGCGTAGCCGAGCTGGTTGGGCGCCCGGTGAGCCTTGTCCGGCATCGGTGTCCAGCGGATCATCGTCAACGCGATCTGGCTGCCGAAGCCGGCCGCTAGCCGCAGGGCGAACTCCACCGGATAGCTGCCGCCGCGCGACAGGTTGAGGTTGCCGAGCGTGGGATCCGGCACCTTGTAGTTCGGCACCGGCGGCACGATGCCCGTCTCCAGCGCCTTGATCGCGAGCACGTCTTCGATGCCGGCGCCCATGGCGTGCCCGGTGAAGCCCTTGGTGTTCGTGATGACGATCTGGTCGGCCGCCGCGCCGAACGCGTCCCGCAACGCCTTGATCTCGGCCGCCGCGGACCCGCCGCGAGCCGGCGTGTAGGTCTCGTGGCTGACGAAGACGGTGCGTGGCGCGATCTCGTGCCGGTCGTAGCCGCGCGCCTCGACCTCACGCACCAGCGCCTCCATCACGCCGCTGATGTGGTCGACGTCGAGCCGCGTGCCGTGGAAGGCGCTGTTGGCGGTGACCGTGCCGAGAATCTCGGCGATGGGCTGGATGCCGCGTTCGGCCGCCGCCTCGGCGCTCTCCACGACGACCGCCGCCGCACCGGCGCCGATGATCATGCCGTGCCGGCGGGCGTCGAACGGCGTCGCCGCGTCCTCGACCCGCTCGTCGGTCGCCGCCGCTCCGGTCGCGATGAACCCGGAGGTGATCCACGGGAAGAAGTTCTCGTGGGTGGTGTCGTCCGCGGACAGCACGATCACTCGCCGGCAGCGGCCGGCCCGGATCCAGTCCTCGGCGATGGACATCGCCTGGGTGGTGGAGGCGCACGCCGCGTTCACGGTCGTGTTCGGACCCCGGCAGCCGATCAGCTCGGCGAACTGGCTGTGCCCCATCGCGAGGGCCCGGAACAGGAAGCGCCGGTCGAACTCGTAGTGCTCGCTCTCCAGCTTCGACCGGGTCTCGGCGATCAGGGCGTCCACCTTGGCCTGCGTGTCCGGGTCGCTGACCTGGGTGCGCAGCCCCTCCAGGGCCAACAGGTTCTCGCGCCGGCCGCGGAAGGTGAAGTAGCCCTCCATCGCCTCGGCGAACCGGTTGTAGCCGGGGAAGGCCGAGGCGAACACGATGCCCGTGTCGTCGCGCAGGGCCTCCGGCAACAGCCAGCGGTCCGGCAGCTGGGTGCCCAGCGTGGTGGTCTTGTAGCGCATCACCAGCGGGATGCCGGCGTCGCGCAGCGCGTCGAAGCCGACGCCGATGCCGAGCCGGGTCACCACGTCGAGCGCCTCGTCGCGCGCCTTGTCGACGCCGAACTGCTCGATGATGTCGTACGGCGCCATCTGGCCGGCGAGCTTGATGACGTCCTCGACGCGGTCCACGAGCTGGAAGCTGCCCGAGCCCGACTCGTCCTTGACGAGGCGGGTGATCCGCATGTCGGCCATCATCTCCCGGTACTTGGCCGGGACCGCCGTGATGAACTGCTGGCCGGCCAGCAGCCGCCCGACGTTCTCGTCGTCGAACGCCGGCTGGTTGCCGGGCAGGCCGAGCGAGGCGCCGGTGATGACCAGCGGCTGGTCGGCCCGGCCGCGCCCGCCGCCCCCCGCGGACAGGGCGGTGCCGGGTGCGAGGGCGGCCACGCCCGGGTCGGAGCGGAAGACGTCCAGTCCCTCCGCGAGGACACCGGCGAACAGCTCCCCGAGCCGCGCGATGGTCTCCTGGGTGATGTGGATGTCGGCGGCCGTGCGCACCGCGCCGCCGCGGGGCCGCACGGCGACCGTGCCGCCGGCCGGGGCGGGCGCAGCGGCAGGAACCTGCGCAGCGGCAGGAACCTGCGCAGCAACCGGAGCCGGCGCAACCGGAGCCGCGGCGGCCGGGATCTTCCCCTCCGCCGCCAGCCCGACGCCGACGGCGTACATGCCGCACAGCGCCTGGTTCAGCGCCACATCGTCGGGCTGCTTGGGGTGGTTGGTGTAGAGCGCCACGACGTCGTCCATGCCGCCCAGCACGTCCTCGACGAAGCCGTGCAGGGCCTTCTTCGGCCCGACCTCGACGAAGACGCGCGCGCCCGCGGCGTACAGCGTCTGCAGGCCCTTGACGAACTGGACCGGCGAGGCGATCTGCTTGCCCGCGAACTCCAGCATCGTCTCGGTCGTCGCGTCGGCCGGGTAGAAGTCGCCGGTCACGTTGGCGACGATCGGCAACTGCGGGGGCTTCATGTCGAGCCGCCGCAGCACCTCGACGAACGGCGCCGAGGCCGGAGCCACGATCGAGGTGTGGAAGGCGTGGCTGACCGGGATCCGGGTCGCGTTGATGCCCTTGGCCTTGAAGACCTCGACGATCCGCTCGACGGCATCCGTGGCGCCACCCACGACGGCCTGGCTGTTGGAGTTGATGTTCGCGACGACGACATAGCCGTCGGCCGCGTCCACCGTGGCCTGGATGTCCTGCATCGGGCCGAACACGGCGGCCATCGCACCGTTGTCGCCCATCGACACCTTGGTCATCTCGCGACCGCGGGCGCTGACGGCCTCCAGGGCCTGGTCGAAGCCGAGGGCGCCGGAGGCGACCAGAGCGCCGTACTCCCCGAGGCTGTGCCCCATCACCATGTCCGGCCGTACGCCGTAGGCGGCGAGCATCTCGGTCAGGGCCAGGTCCGTGGCGAGCACGGCCGGCTGGGTGATCTCGGTCTGCATCAGACCCTTGGTCAGTTCCTTCACCCGGGCCTCGTCGGCCGGGTCGGTGAAGATGAACTCGGACAGGGGCTTGCCCAGCAGCGGCGCCATCACGAGGTCGGCGCGCGCGAACCGGTCGCGGACGATGGTCTCGGTCTGGCGGAGCGCGGCCAGCATGTTGACGTACTGGCTGCCCTGGCCGGTGTAGAGGAAGGCCACCTTGGGCGCCGGGCCGCGGCCGACGAACATGCCCTGCTGGCGCATCAGCCGGAATGCGGCCGGGTTGCCGCTGGCGAACGCCTTGAGCAGCTTCTCGATCTTGCCGGCCAGCTCGGCGGCGTCGCCGTAGTCGATGGCGGCGCGAACGGCCGCGCCGGCCAGGGCCGGGTCGGGGGCCGCCGGGGCGGGGGCGCGCCCCGCCTTGGCCTCGGCCAGGACCGCCTGCAGCTGGGCGACCACGGCGGCGTCGTCCGCGCCGCCGACCACGAGCGCCCCCCGCAGCGGGGTCTTGCGAGGCTGAGCGGTGACCGCTGCCGTGGTGCCGGTCGGGACGGCCGCCGCGGCGTGAATCGTGGCCTGCGGCTTGTGCCGGCCCGGGATGTATTCCTCGGCGACCACGTGGAAGTTCGTGCCGCCGAACCCGAAGGCGCTGACGCCGCCGCGCCGGACCCCGTCCGGGCAGTCGGCCGAGTTCCAGGCGCGCAGCTGGGTGTTCACGGCGAACGGGATCGAGCCCCAGTCGACATTCTCGTTGGGGGTCTGGAAGTTCAGGCTCGGCGGCAGGACCTTGTGCTGCAGCTGCTTGACCATCTTGAACAGCCCGGCCGCCCCGGCCGCCGCCTTGAGGTGGCCGATGTTGGACTTGACCGAGCCGAGGGCGATGGAGCCCTGCCGAGCCCCCGAGGCGCCGAACACCTCGGTGAGGCAGGCCAGCTCGGCGGCGTCACCAACGCGGGTCGAAGTGCCGTGCGCCTCCAACGCCGTGCAGGTGGCCGGGTCCAGGCCCGCCCATTCCCACCCGCGCTCCACCGCGAACTTCTGGCCGGCCGGGTTGGGGGCCGTGATGCCCTTGCCCCTGCCGTCCGAGGAGCCGCCGACCGCCAGGATCACGGCCTGGATCGGGTCGCCGTCCCGCTCGGCGTCGGCGAGTCGCTTGAGCACGAACAGCGCGGCGCCCTCGCCCATGACGAAGCCGTCGGCGGCCGCGTCGAACGGGCGCGTGCCGGTGGCCGACAGAGCCCCGATCTTGCAGAACTTCACGAAGCCTTCGATGCCCATGTTGCGGTCGATGCCGCCGGTCAGGACGACGTCATAGTCCTGGGCCCGCAGACCCGAGATCGCGCTGGTGAGGGCCGCAAACCCGGACGCACACGCCGCGTCGGTCGTGTAGTTGGGGCCGTGGAAGTTAAACAGGTTGGCGATCCGGCCGGCCAGGACGTTGGACAGCTCACCGGGCATGGTGTCCTCGGTGATCTCCAGCTGCGAATCGAGGAACGCCGCGCGGGTCTCCTCGATGATCCGGCGCTGGGTGTCGCTGTCCAGCGACGTCAACGACGGCACCTTCTCCAGGTGCTTGACCACCTCGGGCAGGCGCACCCGGTTGCTGGAGACGTAGTGCTTCTCGCCGCCGATCGCGTTGCCGAAGATCACCGCCACCCGGTCGCCGTCGACCTTCCAGTTCGGCCAGCCCGCCTCGACGAGAGCAGCGCGGGAGGCGCTGATCGCCCAGCGTTGCCCCTCGTCCATCTGCTTGGCCACGGTCGGCGGGATCGGCAGCTTCCAGGCCACCGGGTTCCAGTCGAACTCGCGGACCCAGCCGCCGATCTTGCTGTAGGTCTTGTCGCGCGCGCTGTGGTCCGGGTCCCAGTACAGCGCCGGATCCCAGCGCTCCGGCGGGGTTTCGGTGATGGCGTAGACGCCCTGCTGGATGTTGTTCCAGAAGACATCCGCGTTCGGGGCCTGCGGCATGATGGCCGCCGTCCCGATGACGGCAATCGGTTCGCCGTGAGTACTCATCCGTGGTCTCCTTGCGAAGGCGCGCTGCGCGCGGTGCGTCGGTCGTCGGGTCGGGGCCGGGCTGAGCCTGGGCCCGGTCGGATCGGTGTGGCGCGGATCAGGCCCGGTCGTAGAGAACGTCCGCGATGGCATCCATGTCGGCGATGCCGCCGGCCTGCGCGGCCCGGATCTGCGCCGCCGGGATCGAATCGAGGGCGGCCATCGCCGGGCTGCCCGGGTCGGCGCCGCTGCCGACCCAGCGGATACCCTCCAGGGCCACCTTGTGGGCCGCCTCGCGCGCGAAGGTCTTGCTCATCAGCGCGGTGGCGCGGGCGTCGAATCGCTTGGGCGTCTTCTCGAACGGCGTACCCTCGGCGAGCGCCGCCGCGCGAGCGCAGTAGTTCGCGGCGGTCTCCGCCCAGGCGGCCAACTCGCCCAGCCGGAACAGGATGTGCTGGTTGCGGGTGAGCCGGGCCGAGCGGCAGGCCTCGAAGATCACGCCCAGGCTGTGCAGGGCCAGCGCCGCGACATCGGCACCGACCTGGGGGTGCCGGGCGTGCAGCTGGGTCATCTCGCCGGCCAGGTTCGCGTAGTGCCGGAACCCGGACTTCAGGTGCGCCTGCCAGCGGTCGCGCCCGATCGTCATCTCCAGGATCTCGCTGGTGCCCTCGTAGATCTCGGTGATCCGGACGTCGCGCTTGATCTTCTCCACCACGTAGGGCCGGGTGTAGCCGTAGCCACCGTGCGCCTGGATGGCGTCGTTGGCGGCGACATTGCCGAACACGGTGGCCATGTATTTGGCGATGGCACCCTCGGTGTTGCGGGCCCCGTTCTCGCCCAGACCGCGGTCGATGTCATCGGCGGTGGTCTCGATGTAGGCCCGCGCGGCCTCCAGGTGCACGACATTGGGCACGATCAGCTTGTGCGTGAAGCCTTGCTTGTCGCACAGCAGGCTGCCGCCCTGCTCGCGCTGCTTGGAGTAGTCGATGGCCCGGTCCAGGGCCTCCCAGCCGCCGCCGAGCCCGAACGCGGCGACCATCAGCCGGGTGTAACCGAACACCTGCTGGGCCTGCACCAGCCCCTGCCCGGGTACGTCCCCGATGAGCGCATACCGGGGCACCTCGACGTCCTCGAGGGTGAGGGCGGCGGTGTTCGACAACCGAAGACCGTGCTTGTCCTCGGGCGGTCCGGCGGAGAAGCCGGGGGTGTCCTTCGGTACGACGAACCAGGTGGGCCCCTCGGGGGTGTTGGCCAGGATCGTCGTGTAGTCCGCGATCGAGCCGTTGGAGATCCACTGCTTGCTGCCGTTGATCCGGTAGCCGGTGATCTCGCCGTTCTCCCCCTCGATCGGGACCGCGGTGGTGGTCAGCGCGCCCAGGTCGGAGCCGGCGCCGGGCTCGGTCGCGCCGTAGGCGAACACCACGCCCTGCTCGGCGATCGCGCCGAGCCACTCCAGCTTCTGCTCCTCGGTCGCGCCGACCACGATCGGGTCGGAACCGAGGAAGGTGGCGAAGACGGCCGTGGCCAGGCCGATGTCCTTGCGGGCCATCGCCTCGCAGACCCGGTAGGCGTCGAAGGCGCCGCCGTCGAGGCCGCCGTAGGCCTCCGGGATGAAGACGAGCTGCACGCCGAGCTGCTCCGGGTCGGACATGCCGCGGACGATGTCCTCGGGGCAGACGTCCTCGTGGTCCAGGTCGAGCTGCCGCTCGGGCGTCATGGCCGCGTCGACGAAGTCGCCGAGGGCCTCCAGCATGAGGTTCAGGGAGCCCAGGTCGAGGCCCGCGCCTCCGACGTGACCCAACGTTGCCGGCTCTGTCATGACTCGTCCTTCTCCTCGGTGGTGGGGTGATCCAGTAGTGCGGTGGGGGCCGGGCGCACGCTCGCCAGGAGCAGCTCGGCCAGGTCGGTGACCTGTACGTCGTCGCCGATGACGCCCTCTTGGCGGCGTTGCTTGAGGCCGTCGTCGAGCATGGTGATGCACCACGGGCAGGCCGCGGCGATGGTGCCGGGGTTGACCGACAGGGCCTCGTCGGTGCGTTCCAGGTTGATCCGCTTGCCGATGTTCTCGTCCATCCACATCCGGCCGCCGCCGGCGCCGCAGCAGAACGAGCGTTCGCTGTTGCGGGGCATCTCCACGAGCCGGACGCCGGGCACCTTGGCCAGCACCTCGCGTGGGGGGGTGAAGATGCGGTTGTGCCGACCCAGGTAGCAGGGGTCGTGGTAGGTCACCGTCTGCGCCACCGGTGTCACCGGGGTGAGCCGGCCCTGCGCCACCAGGTCCTGCAGCAACTGGGCGTGGTGCACGACCTGGTAGTGCCCGCCGAACTGCGGATATTCGTTGGCCAGGGTGTTGTAGCAGTGCGCGCAGGTGACGACGATGCGGGTGGCGCCGACCTCGTTGAGGGTCTCGACGTTCTGGGTGGCCATCATCTGGAAAAGGAACTCGTGCCCCACCCGGCGGGCCGGGTCGCCGGTGCACGCCTCCGCGTCGCCGAGCACCATGAAGTTGACCCCGGCCTCGTGCAGCAGGGTGGCGACGGCCCGGCTGGTCCGCATCGCGGTGTCGTCGAGGGCGCCGGCGCAGCCGACCCAGAACAGGTAGTCGACGTCCTGCGGAATCTTCTCCTCGCCCTCGGCGCCGAAGACGCGGACCTCGAAGTCCAGCTCGGTCGCCCAGTCCATCCGCAGCCGAGCGCCGCGGCCCCACGGGTCGCCCGCGTGCTCCAGCCCGTTGAGCATGCCCGCGGCCTCCTCCGGGAAGGCCGAGTTCATCAGCATCTGGTAGCGCCGCATGTCGACGATGTGGTCGACATGCTCGATGTCCACCGGGCACTGCTCCACACAGGCGCCGCACGTCGTGCAGGACCAGAGCATGTCGTAGGGGATGACGCCCTCGCCGTGCACGCCGTGGCCGTCGACGACGGCGGTCTCATCGCCCTCGGGACCGACCAGGGGGCGCTCGGCCTCGGCAGCGGCCGCGTCGGGGACGCCGGTGCGGTTGCCCTCCGCGTCCTTGCCGGCCAGCAGGTAGGGCGCCTTCGCCAACGCGTGGTCGCGCAGGCCCATGATCAGCAGCTTCGGGGAGAGCGGCTTGTCCGTGTTCCAGGCCGGGCACTGGCTCTGGCAGCGGCCGCACTCGGTGCAGGTCGCGAAGTCGAGCATGCCCTTCCAGGTGAAGTCCTCGACCTTGCCGACGCCCAGCGGGGCGTCCTCGTCGAGCTCGTCCATCGACTCCAGGTCGACCGGCTTGCCGTCGATGTAGAGACCCTTGAGGTTGCCGAGTGCGCGCGGCCGGCGGGCCAGCCACACGTTGGGCAGCGAGGCCATGATGTGCAGGTGCTTGCTGTAGGTCACGAAGACGACGAAGACCATCAGCACGAGGAGACCGAGCAGGAGGAAGACGGTCTCCAGGATCTCGTTGGCGTGGACCCCCAGGGGGGCCATCGGCGCGGCCAGCGCCTGGGAGGCGAAGGCGCCGCGCAGGAAGGGCAGCCGGTCGGTGCTGTTGACCTCTTGGGCGTTGATCTGGGCGGCCCGGGTCAGCAGCACGGTCAGCACGACGCCGGTGATCCCCGCCAGGGTGATCCAGGCCGGGCCGAGGTGGCTGCCGTAGAACCGGGAGCTGCGGCCCAGGGCCTGCGGGGCCTGCCGGCGGCGCAGGATGACGAACACGATGACGGCGCCGAGACACGCCAGCGCCATCAGGTCCTCGACGAACCCCAGCGCCGGCCAGTTGCCGATCACCGGGATCTGGAAGAGCGGATTCACGATCGCGCCGAAGGCCTCGACGATCGTCAGCAGCAGCACGCAGAAGCCCCAGAACACGAAGGCGTGCGCCCACCCGGGCGCGGTCCAGCGCACCAGCTTGCGCTGGGCGACGACCTCGCCCAGCCAGGACGACGCCGCCTCCTTGAGGTCCCGGGGACGACCCGGCTCGACGGCCTGGGCGGTCCGACCGACGGAGTACAGATAGGCGAGGCGGCGGCCGGCGATGACCAGCCCCCCGAGGACGATCAGGAGGCCAAGGACGACACGTACGGCGAACATGTGCGACTTCTTCCCACCGGCTGCGCAGACGGTGCTCGCGGAACATCGGGACGGGACCGCGGGCCGGGCGGCGGAAGACACCGCCGCCCGGCCGGAGCGGTTCGGGGACGACCCCCAGATCTCAGCCGCGCGTGGCCTTGACCTGCTCGACCAGGACGGGCAGCACCTTGTGCAGGTCGCCGACGACACCGAAGTCGGCGACCTGGAAGATCGGGGCCTTGGGGTCCTTGTTCACGACCACGATCGTCTTGCTGGACTGCATGCCGGCCCGGTGCTGGATGGACCCAGACACTCCGGCGGCCAGGTAGAGCGACGGCGCGACCGTCTTGCCGGTCTGACCGATCTGCAGGTCGTGCGGCGCCCACTTGAGGTCGGTGACGGCCCGGGTCGCCCCGACCGCCCCGCCGAGCGCGTCGGCCACCTGGCCGATCAGTGCCATGCCCTCCTCGGAGCCGACCCCGCGGCCACCAGTGATCACGACCGCGGCGTCGACGAGGTCCGGACGACCCGTGGAACCCTTCGGTGTGCGGCCCGTGATCGCCGTGCCGCGCGCCGCATCGTCGTAGCTGACGTCGACATTGACCACCTCGCCGGCGCCGGCCGCGGCCGTCGCGCTCACCGAGTTGGGTCGCACAGTGACGATCGCGGGGCCGCGGGTCACCTTGGTCTTGGCGCGGTACTGACCGTTGACGACGCTCTGCGTCGCGACCACCGAGTCGCCGTCCTTCTCGATGGCGATCGCGTCGGTGACCAGGCCGCTTTCCAGCTGTACGGCGAGGCGGGCGGCAACATCCTTGCCCTCCGGGCCACTGACCAGCAGCACGGCCAGCGGCTGTGCCTGCCCGACGACCGCCTGCACGGCGCGCGCGACCGGCACCGACAGGTAGTCACTGCGCTCGTTGCCGCCGACGACGTAGACCTTCTCGGCGCCGTACTCCGTCAGCTGCGCCACCGCCTCGGCGGGGGCGTCGCCGACGAGCACGGCCGCCGGCTCACCGAGCTCGCGGGCCATGGTGAGCAGCTCCAAACATGCCTTGCGGACCCCACCGGGGGCCTGCTCGGCGACAACCAGAACCTGGGACATCGATGTCTCCTGCGTCAAAGATCGGGGATGAAGGGTGCGGGACCGGGCGGCTCAGACGAGGCCGCGGGCGCCGAGGAAGGCCGTGATCTGCTCGGCCCCGGTGCCGTCGTCGGTGACGATCGTTCCCGCGGCGCGCGCGGGGGCGGGCTCCAGCGACAGCACCTGGGTGGTCGCGGCGCCGGCACCGACGGACGCGGCGTCCACGCCCAGGTCGGCCAGGGTCATCGTGGTGACGGGCTTCTTCTTCGCGCCCATGATCGCCTTGAAGGCGGGGTAGCGCGCCTCGGGCGTCTGGTCGGTGACGCTGACGATCGCCGGCAGCTTGGTGCTGGCCGTCAGGGTCTCGATGTCCGTCTCGCGGCGGATGGTGACCTCGTCCCCGGCGACCTGAAGATCGCCGGCGAAGGTGGCCTGGTTGATGCCCAGCCGCTCGGCGAGCATCGCGGGCATCACCGACATCTCCGCATCGGTGGAGGCCATCCCGGTCAGGATCAGGTCATAACCGGTCTTGGCCAGCGCGGCGGCGAGCACCCGGGAGGTCGCGATCGCGCACGAGCCGTGGATCGCGTCGTCGACGACGTGGACGGCGTCGGTGCCCCCGATGGCCAGGGCCTTGCGCAGCCCGTCGACGGCGCGCGCCGGACCCACCGTCAGGTAGGTGATGGTGGCGTCGGTCCCGGACTCCACCAGCCGCACGGCTTGTTCGACCGCGTATTCGTCGAGTTCGCTGAGTCGTCCCTCGACGGCTGCTCGGTCCAACGTGAGGTCCGGCGCGAACTTCCACGCAGCGGAAGGCTCCGGGACGTACTTGACAAGCACAACGATCTTCATGGGTCCCCTACTCCGGCAACAGTGCTGGATATGGCGTTTTTAGGCGGTGTGATTCCGGACACTAGTGCCTTCGGCGGTCGCGCTGGAAGGGCCGTCCAGTCCCCATCCGGCAAATGTGGCGGGACTCACGCGTTTATGCAGGTGGCGGAGGAAGTGACTGATGAGTATCCTTTGCCGCCCGTCCGCAAGCTGGGACATACGACGACCATATCCCGACTTCAGGAGGGGTTTGTGCGCGTGCACTCGCGGCCGCGGACGGGGCCGAGGCGGTCCGGGCGAACCCCGTAGCATGTCCCGGGTGACCTCCGTCGACACCGCCGCGACCCGGGCCGGACTGCGCGACCACCTCCGCGTCGCACTCCTGGCAAACCTTGTCCTGCAGGGTGTGATCATCGTCACAGGGGGCCTGGTCCGCTTGACAGGATCGGGTTTGGGCTGCCCGACCTGGCCACAGTGCACTCCCGGATCGTTCACCCCGGTGCCCCAGCAAGAGCAGGGTTGGCACGTCTTCGTCGAGTTCGGCAACCGGCTGATGACCTTCGTCCTCGCCGCGGCCGCGGTGTGGGTGCTCGTCGGGGCGATCCGGCGGGCGGCCCGGCTGGGCACCCCGGCCGCGCGCCGGTTCGCCTGGTGGGCCGCGGTGCCGCTGCTCGGGATCGTGGCTCAGGCCATCGTCGGCGGCATCATCGTGCTGGCCAAGCTGGATCCCAAGACGGTCTCACCGCACTTCCTGCTGTCCATCGTGCTGGTCGCCTATTCGGCGTGGCTGGTGGTGCGGTACGACGAGGGTGGGGCGCCCACCGAACTCGCCGTACCGCCGCTGTTGCGCCGCCTGGCCGCCCTTGCGGCCGTGGGATTCGCGGGTCTGGTCGTCCTGGGCACCGCGGTCACCGGGTCCGGCCCGCACTCGGGGGACGCCGACGAGCCCATCCGGTTCGGCTTCGACCCGGTGGCGACCTCGCGGCTGCATTCGGGTGCCGCCTGGTTGTTCGTCGTCTGCCTGGTCGCCATCGCCGTCCTGGTGCGCGCCCGCCACCGGGACGACGTGCCGCCCGACTACCGGCGGTGGTGGACCGCCGCCCTGCACCTGGCGATCGTGGAGGGCGCTATCGGCTATCTCCAGTATTTCCTCGGGCTGCCCGGCGCGCTCGTCGCCATCCACATGGGGGTCTCGGCCCTCCTCACGGCCGTGATCACCCGCGCGGTGCTGGCCACGCGGCGGCCCGTCAGCGCTGCCGTCCCGGCCCGGGAGGCGCCACACTTGAGGGCATGACGCCCGTCTCGCTCATCGTGCCTCGCCGCGCGTGAACAGCCTCCGGCGCATCACCACCGCCGTCGGTGCCCTGCTGATCGTGACGGTCTTCGGCACGATCGGGTATCTGATGCTGGGGTTCACCCTGATCGAGGCCCTGTACCAGACGGTCACCACCGTCGCCACGGTCGGCTTTCGCGAGGTACGACCCCTGACCACCGCCGGTGAGCTCTTCACCATCACCCTCATCGTGCTCGGGGTCGGCACGTGCCTGTACAACCTGACCGTGCTCCTGGAGGCACTGACCGAGGGCGACCTGCGCGACTACCTGGAGAGACGCCATATGGACAAGCGGATCGCCGCCAAGAGCGGGCACGTGATCGTGTGCGGCTACGGCCGGGTCGGGCGCGCGGCGGTCGAGCAACTGCGCGCCACCGGAGAGCGCATGGTGATCGTCGACAGCGACCCCGCCAAGTTGGTCGGCATCGGCGACGTGCCGTACGTCGTAGGCGACGTCACCAACGACGACATCCTGCGGGAGGCGGGCATCGACCGGGCGCGGGCGCTCATCGCGGCCCTGGAGACCGACGCGGACTCGGTCTATGTGGTGCTCTCGGCGCGCGCCCTTCGCCCCGACCTGGTGATCGTCGCGCGGGCTCGGACCGCCGATTCGAAAACCAAGATGGTGCTGGCCGGCGCGGACCGGGCGGTGAACCCGCAGGGCATCGGCGGGCGCCGGCTGGCTTCGTTCGCGCTGGCCCCCGCGGCGACCCAGTTCATGGACGTCGTCATGCACGACGAGGAGTTCGACTACCGGATCCAGCAGGTCGACGTGCGCGTGGGGTCGCTGCTGGCCGGCCGCACGGTCGGCTCCCTGGAACTGCAGCGCACGATCGGCTGCCTGTTGTTGGCCATCCGGCAGCCCGGCGCCCGCAGCTTCACCGCCACGCCGCATCCTGAGGTCGTCATCGAGCCGGGCAGCGTGCTGATCGCGTTCGGCACCCAGGAGCAGCTGACCCGCCTCTCGGCGGCCGGCGGCGTCCCGGACGCGCACCCCACCCGGGCCAGCTAGCACCCGTTTCAGCGCGTCAGCGGATCGGCAACGGCAGATACACCAGCGGGTCGACGGCCACGGCCACGAAGACCAACGTCAGGTAGCTGATCGAGTAGTGGAACAGCCGCATCGGCTTCAGCGAGGTCAGGGTCGTGTTCGCCGGGTCCTTGGCGCGCGCCAGCAGGCGGTAGGACTCCAGCAGGAACACCCCCCCGGCCAGCAGCGCGGCCACGACGTACAGCCAGCCCATCGGCGCGATCGGGATCAACGCCAGCGACGTGACGACCGTGGCCCAGGCGTAGATCACGATCCGGCGCGCGACGAGGACGTCGTGCGCGACCACGGGCAGCATCGGCACGCCGGCGGCGGCGTAGTCGTCCTTGAACCGCATCGACAGCGGCCAGTAGTGCGGTGGTGTCCAGAAGAACACCACGAGGAAGAGAATCACCGGCGGCCACGCCAAGCCGTCGGTCACCGCGGCCCAGCCGATCAGCACGGGCATGCAGCCGGCGGCGCCACCCCAGACGATGTTCTGGGTGGTCCGCCGCTTGAGCAGGGCCGTGTAGAACCCGACGTACAGCACGATCGCGCCCAGCGACAGCCAGGCGGACAGCCAGTTGACCAGTCCCCCGAGGACGGCGACGGATGCGATCCCGACCACGATCCCCAGCGTCAGCGCGCGCCGCGGCGAGATCGCCCCGGTGACCAGGGGCCGGTTCTCGGTGCGGTGCATCAACCGGTCGATGTCGCGGTCCAGGTAGCAGTTCAGGATGTTGGCACTGGCCGCCGACAGGGTGCCCCCCAGGAGCGTGGCCAGGATGAGCGTCGGGGCGGGCACCCCGCGCTGCGCGAGGAACATCACGGGGAACGTCGTGACCAGCAGGAGTTCGATGATGCGCGGCTTGATCAGGGACAGGTAGTCGCCCACGGTCGCCGCGGGCGCGTCCTGCGTCGCGGCGGCGGTGTGGCGGCGGGGTTGCAGCGCGGTCACATCGTCCTTCGGGCACCGGGTGGGCGGGCCCCACGGTGGGCCCGAACGGCGCCCAGGTGGGAGGATCGCCGCCCGGGAGTACGGACGGCGCGCGTCCAGTCTACGGGCCGGATGGGCCGATGGGCGCGCGGGGCGGGCCAGGTTTCCTGCTCAACGCCCGTGGGTAGGCTCGGAGGCGTGACGGCCTCAGGAAGGAGCTCACGGTGACTACGGAGCAGCAGCTGGTCAGGGATCCCTCGCTGGCGGCCCCGGTGGCCGACCGGGTCGGCTGGACCGACCTCGACGTTCGCGCCGTCGATACGGCTCGAGTGCTCGCGGCGGACGCCGTACAGAAGGTGGGCAACGGGCATCCGGGCACCGCGATGAGCCTGGCGCCGGTCGCCTACCTGCTTTACCAGCAGGTCATGCGGCTCGACCCGGCCGACCCGCAGTGGTTGGGTCGGGATCGCTTCGTGCTGTCCAACGGGCACGCGAGCCTGACCCAATACGTGCAGCTCTATCTGGCCGGCATCGGCCTGGAGCTGGCCGACATCGAGGCGCTGCGCACCTTCAAGTCGAAGACCCCCGGACATCCGGAGGTGCACCACACCACCGGCGTCGAGATCACCACGGGCCCGCTCGGCTCGGGCCTGGCCAGCGCCGTCGGCATGGCGATGGCGCAGCGGCGCCAACGGGGCCTGTTCGACCCCGAGGCCGCCCCCGGAACCAGCCCGTTCGACCACGACATCTACGTCCTCGCCGGCGACGGCTGCCTCCAGGAGGGGGTGGCCAGCGAGGCGTGCTCGCTGGCCGGCCACCAGCAACTGGGCCGGCTCACGCTCATCTACGACGCCAACCGCATCTCCATCGAGGACCGCACCGACATCTCGTTCAGCGAGGACGTCTCGGCGCGCTTCGCGTCCTATGGCTGGGACGTGCGGCACGTGGCCTGGCGCAATGACGCCACCGGCGGCTACGTCGAGGACATCGACGCCCTGGCCGCCGCGATCGAGGCCGGCCGGGCGGTGCCCGACAAGCCGACGATCGTCGTGCTCGACACGATCATCGGCTGGCCGGCGCCCACCCTGCGGGACACCGGCAAGGCGCACGGCGCGGCACTCGGCGAGAAGGAAGTGGCGGCGACAAAGCGGCTGCTCGGCTTCGATCCGGACCGGTCCTTCCAGGTGGCCGACGAGGTCATCGCGCACACCCGCACGGGCCTGGCCGAGCGCGGTGCCGCGGCGCACGCGGCCTGGCAGGAGTCCTACGAGGCGTGGCGGGCGGCCCATCCGCAGCGGGCCGCGCTGCTGGACCGGGTCCGCGCCCACGAACTGCCGGCGGACTTCGCGGCGGCCCTGCCCACCTTCGCCGCCGACACCGAGAAGGGCATGGCGACCCGGGCGGCCTCGGGGAAGGTGCTCACCGCGCTCAAGGACGTGCTGCCCGAACTGTGGGGCGGTTCGGCCGACCTCGCCGAGTCCAACAACACGACGATGGAGGGCGAGCCGAGCTTCGTCCCGACCCAGCACCAGACCGCCATGTGGCAGGGCAATCCCTACGGCCGCACCCTGCACTTCGGGATCCGCGAGAACGCGATGGGCATGATCCTGAACGGGATCGCCCTGGAGGGGCTGACCCGGCCGTACGGCGGCACGTTCCTCACCTTCTCCGACTACATGCGTCCGGCGGTCCGGCTGGCGGCGCTGCAGCGGGTCCCGGTGGTCTTCGTGTGGACCCACGACTCGGTGGGTCTGGGCGAGGACGGCCCGACCCACCAGCCGATCGAGCACATCCCCAGCCTGCGGCTGATCCCCAATCTCCAGGTGATCCGGCCGGCCGACGCCAACGAGACGGTGGTCGCCTGGCGCACCATCCTCGCCTCCCACCAGGATCCCAAGGGACTCCTGCTGTCCCGCCAGGCGCTGCCGGTGCTGGACCGGACGACCTATGCCAGCGCCGACGGCACCGCCCGGGGCGCCTACGTCCTGGCCTGCGCGGCGCCCGACGGCAACCCCGAGGTGATCCTCATGGCGACCGGCTCGGAGGTGCAGCACGCGGTCGGGGCGTACGAGCACCTGGTCGCCGAGGGCGTCAAGGCCCGCGTCGTCTCGATGCCCTGCTGGGAATGGTTCGAGGCGCAGGATCAGGCCTACCGGGATCAGGTGCTCCCCCCGGCCGTGCGGGCCCGCGTCGCCGTCGAGGCCGCCGAGCCGCGGCTCTGGCGCGGATATGTCGGCGACGCCGGTGTCGTCATCGGCATCGACCATTTCGGCGAGTCCGCCTCGGGCTCGGTGCTGATGAGGGAGTTCGGCTTCACGACCGACCATGTCGTGGCGGCCGCCCGGCAGAGCATGCACACGGTGGAAGGGCACTGACATGGCGACGAACCCGAACCTGGACGCGCTGGCCCGGCACGGCGTCTCGATCTGGCTGGACGATCTCAGCCGCGCGATGATCGTCGACGGCGAGCTGGCGCGGGCGACGGTGGAGCGCGGCGTCGTGGGGGTGACGACCAATCCGACGATCTTCGCGGCGGCGCTGCGGCAGGGCGAGGCCTACGCCGACCAGGTCACCGATCTCGCCCGGGCGGGCGCCGACGCCGAGACGGCCGTCGAGGCGATCACCACCGACGACGTACGGTCCGCCTGCGACATCCTCCGACCGATCTATGACGGCACCGACGGCCAGGACGGTCGAGTCTCGATCGAGGTTGACCCCCGGCTGGCCCGGGACACCTCGGGCACGATCGAGATGGCGCGGCGGCTGTGGACCACCGTGGACCGGCCGAACGTGATGATCAAGATCCCGGCGACCGTGGAGGGCCTGCCGGCCATCGCCACGGCCATCGAGGAAGGCATCAACGTCAACGTGACCTTGATCTTCTCGCTGGATCGCTATCGGGGCGTGATGAACGCCTATCTGACCGGCCTGGAGCAGGCCCGCCAGCACGGCCGGGATCTGGCGCAGATCCACTCGGTCGCCTCATTCTTCGTGAGCCGGTTCGACACCGAGGTCGACAAGCGTCTCGACGAGATCGGCGATCCGGAGGGAACCGAGCTTCGCGGCACCGCGGCGATCGCCAACGCACGGCTGGCCTACCAGGCCTACGAGGAGACCTTCGCCACCCCCCGGTGGGCGAATCTGGCCGACGACGGGGCCCACCGGCAGCGACCGCTGTGGGCGTCCACCGGGGTGAAGGACCCGGCCTACCCGGACACCATGTATGTCACGGAGCTGGTCGCGGCCGGCACCGTGAACACCATGCCCGAAAAGACCCTGGACGCCGTGGCCGACCACGGCGAGATCCGCGGCGACACCATCAGCGGCACCTTCGAGCAGGCCTCGGCCGCCCTGGACGACCTGCAACGACTCGGGATCAGCTATCCCGACGTCGTCACGCAGCTGGAGCGCGAGGGCCTCGCGAAGTTCGACGCCTCCTGGGCCGAGCTGCTCGAGACGGTCGGCGTCGAGCTGGCCAAGGCCGGCGGCCGATGAGCCCGGCCCGGGTGGCCAGGGGCATCAACCCGCTGCGGGATCACCGCGACAAGCGGCTCCCCCGGATCGCCGGCCCGTGCGGCATGGTGATGTTCGGGGTCACCGGGGACCTCGCCCGCAAGAAGCTGATGCCGGCGATCTACGACCTGGCCAACCGGGGTCTGTTGCCACCGGGGTTCGCCCTGGTCGGGTTCGCCCGCCGAGACTGGGCGGACCAGGACTTCGGCAAGCTCGTCTACGACGCCGTCCGCGAACACGCCCGCACCCCGTGGCGCGAGGAGGTCTGGAACCAGCTCGCCGAGGGGATCCGCTTCGTCCCCGGCACCTTCGACGACGACGCCGCCTTCGACCTGCTCGCCGACACGGTCCGGCTCCTCGACGAGCAGCGCGGCACCGGCGGCAACCACGCGTTCTACCTGTCCATTCCGCCCGGCTTCTTCGGCCCCGTCTGCCGCCAGCTGCACCGGTCCGGGTTGGCCTCCGGACCGGCGGACGCCTGGCGCCGCGTCGTCATCGAGAAGCCGTTCGGGCACGACCTGACGAGCGCTCGAGAGCTGAACGCCATCGTCGAAAGCGTGTTCCCGGCCGACGCGGTCTTCCGCATCGACCACTACCTGGGCAAGGAGACGGTGCAGAACCTGCTCGCGCTGCGCTTCGCCAACGAGTTGTTCGAGCCCATCTGGAACGCCAGCCACATCGACCACGTGCAGATCACCATGGCTGAGGACATCGGGATCGCGGGCCGCGCGGGCTATTACGACGGGATCGGGGCGGCCCGCGACGTCATCCAGAACCACCTCCTGCAGCTGTTGGCGTTGACCGCGATGGAGGAACCCGTCTCGTTCGAGGCCGACCACCTGCGCACCGAGAAGGAAAAGGTCCTTTCGGCGGTCCGGTTGGCCGGGCCGGTCGCCACGTGTACGGCGCGGGGGCGGTACGCCGCAGGCTGGCAGGCGGGTCAGGAGGTCATCGGCTACGCCCAGGAGCAGGGTGTCGCGGCCGACTCCACGACCGAGACGTTTGCCGCCATCAAGCTCAATGTGCAGACCCGCCGCTGGGCCGGCGTGCCGTTCTACCTACGCACCGGCAAGCGCCTGGCCAAGCGGGTCACCGAGATCGCGGTGGTCTTCAAGCCCGCACCGCACCTGCCCTTCACGGAGTCCGAGACCGAAGAACTGGGGCAGAACGCGCTGGTGATCCGGGTGCAGCCGGACGAGGGGGTGACCCTGCGGTTCGGCGCCAAGGTGCCCGGTGCGCAGATGGAGGTGCGCGATGTGACGATGGACTTCGGCTACGGGCGCGCCTTCACCGAGTCCAGCCCCGAGGCCTACGAACGCCTGATCCTCGACGTGCTGCTCGGCGACCCCCCGCTGTTCCCCCGGCACGAGGAGGTCGAACTGTCCTGGCGGATCCTCGACCCGGTCACCGCCGCGTGGGCCCGCTCCGCCACCCCGCCGCAGGACTATCCGGCCGGCCACTGGGGCCCGGCGAGCGCGCACGAGATGCTGGCCCGCGACGGACGCACCTGGAGGAAGCCATGATCGTCGACCTGCCGGGGACCAGCGTCGCAGCGGTGGCCAGCAAGCTGCGCGACCTGCGCGACGCCGCCGGCGCGATGGCGCTGTCGCGGGTCCTGACCCTCGTGGTCGTGGTCGACGACGCGCGCGCGGACGAGGCGCTCACCGTCGCCGCCCGCGCCACCCATCAGCATCCCAGTCGGATCGTCGCGATCGCGGCGGGCACCCGTCGTGGCGCCAACCGCATCGACGCCCAACTGCGGCTCGGTGGCGACGCGGGGGCCTCGGAGATCATCGTGCTCCGGCTGTACGGCGAGCTGGTGGATCACGCCGAGTCGGTGGTCATGCCGCTGCTTCTGCCGGACTCCCCCATCGTGGCGTGGTGGCCCTATGACGCGCCGGAGGATCCCGGCGCCGACCCGATCGGGGCGCTGGCGCAACGGCGCATCACCGACGCCGAGCACGCCGCCGACGCCGCCACGGCCATCGCCACCCGGGCCAAGGTCTACCGGCCGGGGGACACGGACCTGGTCTGGACGCGCACCACGCGCTGGCGCGGTCTGCTCGCCGCGGCGCTGGATCAGCCGCCGTTCGAGCCGGTCCGTCGCGTCACCGTGTGCGGCGGTCTCGATTCGGGATCGACGGACCTGCTGGCCGCCTGGCTGGGGCACCGACTCGGTTGCCCCGTGGTCCGCGGCCGGGCGCCCGCCGGGGCGGGGCTGCTCTCTGTGCGCCTCGAGCGAGAATCCGGCCCGATCGACCTGGTGCGCCCGGACGGACTGGTCGCCATCCTCAGCCATCCTGGCCAGCCGATCCGGCGGCTCGCGCTGGCGCGCCGCAGCGACGAGGAATGCCTCTCGGACGAGCTCGCTCGGCTCGACCCCGACGACGTCTACGACGAGACGCTCCGGCACGGCCTGCCGCTGCTGCGCGGAAAGGCCCTCAAGACGGTGACCGAGGCGGTCGCCGCCGGCCTGGCCCCCGAGCTGGACGAGGCCCGTCGGATCGCCGCGGAGATCGCCAAGGCGGCCGGGGGTCAGGGCAGCGCGGCCATGGTCGAACGCCCGGCGCCGACCCAGCAGGCCTCGGACGAGGACGTCCGGCGACGCGGCGCAGCCCAGCGCGACCAGGTCCAGGCCGAACGCACGGAGAGCACCAAGAAGCCACCCCGCAGCGTCGGCGGCGGCACGGCAAAGCCGACACCCACACCTCGTGGGAAGGGTGCCGGCTCCGGTCGAGGCTGAGGGCTAGACGACGAGGCCCCGCTCACGCAGCGCAGTCAGCGCCTCCTCGAGGATGGCCTCGCCGTCGGCGTCGGTGCGCCGTTCCTTCACGTAGGCCAGATGCGTCTTGTAGGGCTCCACGCGTACCGGCGCCGGAGGATTCGCGGGGTCCTGACCTGCGGGAAAACCGCAGCGTGGGCAATCCCAGAATTCGGGGACGCCGATGCTGGCGTCAACGGCGAAACTGGGGCTCGTCTCGTGACCGTTGGCACACCAATAGGAGATGGTCACGCGGGGGGCGGCTTCGCCCCGCTCGGCCTCTCCCATCGGTCCCGCGCCAACTCGGCTACCACGAATCGCGTTTGCACCCACCATGGGGATTCCTCCTCGGAAAGCCCGGCGCCATTGCCGGGAAACAGGGGTTCAGCCGTGGAACCGCTCCAGGAGTTGCAGGCCGACCACGCAGGCGAACCACATCACCGCGACGGTGACGGTGATGCGGTTGAGATTTCGCTCGGCGACGGACGATCCGCCCATCGTGCTCGAAAATCCTCCACCGAACATGTCCGACATGCCACCGCCCTTCCCCTTGTGCATGAGGATGAGCAGGACGAGGAACAGGCCGCCCAAGACAAGGAAGACGTCCAACACGACTTTCAGAACATCCACGTGCAGGTCACCTTGTCCGGTCGGGTGGTGCGGCGGTTTCGAGCCGATGGCTCCAGGGGCAGCCTCGATGGTACCTGACGCCCCGCGCGATCCCGAGCTGCTCGGACGTTCGACACACTGGAGGCGATCCCTGGACGTGCCGATGGCGCCCGTGGCGGGGCACGGGCGCCATCGCGTACGTCGTACGGGCCGGCGTCAGCCCGCGTGGTGCTCGGTGAACCGGCAGATCGCCGCGAACTCCTCGGCCTGCAGGGAGGCCCCGCCGACCAGCGCGCCGTCGACGTCGGGCTGGGCCATGATCGCGGCGACATTGCTGGACTTGACCGACCCGCCGTACAGGATCCGGATGCCGTCGGCCGTGGCCTGGTCGTAGAGCTCGGCGAGCTTGCCGCGGATCGCGCCACAGACCTCCTGGGCGTCCTCCGGGGTGGCGACCTCGCCGGTGCCGATCGCCCAAATCGGCTCATAGGCGACGACGATCGTCGTGGCCTGCTCCACCGGGATGTCCTGGAAGTCGGCCTCGATCTGCGCCAGGACGTGGCTGACCTGGTTGCCGGCCTTGCGGATCTCCAGGCCCTCGCCGCAGCACAGGATCGGGGTCAGGCCGTGCTTGTAGGCCGCCTTGACCTTGGCGTTGAGGAGCTCGTCGGACTCGTGGTGATATTCGCGCCGCTCGCTGTGGCCGATGATCACGTAGCTGCAGCCCAGCTTGGCCAGCATCGGGCCGGAGATGTCGCCGGTATAGGCGCCGTCGTCGTGCTGGGAGAGGTCCTGCGCGCCGTACTTCAGCGCGAGGTTGTCCCCCTCCACCAGCGTCTGCACCGTGCGCAGGTCCGTGAACGGCGGGCAGACCGCCACTTCCACGACGCCGTAGTCGTGCTTGGCGTCCTTGAGGGACCAGTCCAGCTTCTGCACGAGATGCGTCGCCTGGAGGTGGTCGAGGTTCATCTTCCAGTTGCCCGCCATCAGCGGGATTCGCGTCGTCATGCCTCAGGCTCCCAAAATCTCAATGCCGGGGAGGGTCTTGCCCTCCAGGTATTCCAGGCTCGCGCCGCCACCGGTGCTGATGTGGCCGAACTGGTGGTCAGCGAAGCCCAATTGGCGCACCGCAGCCGCCGAGTCGCCGCCGCCGACGACGGTCAGCCCACCGGCGGCCGTCGCCTCGACCAGGGCCTGCGCGACAGCCTTGGTGCCCGCGGCGTACGGCGCCATCTCGAACGCGCCCATCGGACCGTTCCAGAACACCGTCTTGCAGTCGGCGATCTTGCCGGCGAACAGCTCCGCGCTCTCGGGGCCGATGTCCAGGCCCATCATGTCGGCCGGGATCGCGTCGACGGCCACGGTCGAGATCGGGCCGTCCGTGCCGAACGACGGCGCGATCACCGTGTCCACCGGCAGGATCAGCTCGACACCCTTGGCCTTGGCGGTCTCCAGGAAGCCGCGGCAGGTGTCCAGCATCGTCTCGTCCAGCAGGGACTTGCCGACCTCGTGACCCTGGGCCTTCAGGAAGGTGTAGGCCATCCCGCCACCGATCAGCAGGCGGTCCGCGGTCTTCATCAGGTTCTCGATCACCGCCAGCTTGTCGGCGACCTTGGCGCCGCCGAGGACCACGGCGTACGGCCGCTGCGGGTCCTGGGTGAGCCGCTTGAGCACCTCGACCTCGGCGCCCACCAGGCCCCCGGCATAGCACGGCAGCTTGGTGGCGACGTCGTAGACGCTGGCCTGCTTGCGGTGCACGACCCCGAAGCCGTCGGAGACGTAGTAGTCGGCCATCGCGGCGAGCTGGTCGGCGAAGGCGCCACGCTCGGCCTCGTCCTTGCTGGTCTCCCCCGCGTTGAAGCGCAGGTTCTCCAGCAGGGCGACCTCACCGTCGGCCAGGCCGGCGACCACGCTCTGCGCGGACTCACCGACGGTGTCCGTGGCGAACTTGACGTCTGTGCCCAGCAGCTCGGAGAACCGGGCGACGACGGGCTTCAGGGAGTACTTCTCCTCGGGCGCGCCCTTGGGCCGGCCGAGGTGGGCCACGACGATGACGGCGGCGCCGGCACCGGTCAGGGCCTTGATGGTGGGGACGGAGGCGCGCAGCCGACCGTCGTCGGTGACATTCTTGTCGGCATCCAGCGGCACGTTGAGGTCGCTGCGGACCAGGACCTTCTTGCCGTGCAGGTCTTCGCGGACGAGGTCTTCGACCGTCTTCATGGGGTGCTCCTGTCGAGTGGGCGGATCGGCGCAGGGACGACCGTGCGTCGGGTGGCCGGGCGGGCCACCCGACGCACGGGGTCGATCACAGGGGCGCAGGCTCGCTCAGAGCTTGCTGCCGACCAGCACGCACAGGTCGGCGAGGCGGTTGCTGTAGCCCCACTCGTTGTCGTACCAGCCGACGACCTTGACCTGGTTGCCGATGACCTTGGTCAGGCCGGCGTCGAAGATGCACGACGCCGGGTCGGTCTCGATGTCCTTGGACACGATCGCGTCCTCGGTGTAGACGAGCTTGCCCTTCATCGGGCCCTCGGCGGCCTTCTTGACGATGGCGTTGACCTCGGCGACGGTGGTCTCGCGGCCGGCCTCGAAGGTGAGGTCGGTGGCCGAGCCGGTCGGTGTCGGCACGCGCAGCGCGTAACCGTCGAGCTTGCCCTTGAGCTCGGGCAGCACCAGCGCGACGGCCTTGGCGGCACCCGTGCTGGTCGGGACGATGTTGAGGGCGGCGGCGCGGGCCCGACGCAGGTCCTTGTGCGGCGCGTCCTGCAGGTTCTGGTCCTGGGTGTAGGCGTGGATCGTCGTCATCAGGCCCTTGACGATCCCCAGCTCGTCGTTGAGTGCCTTGGCCATCGGGGCCAGGCAGTTCGTGGTGCACGAGGCGTTGGAGATGATCGTCTGGCTGCCGTCGTACAGGTTGTCGTTGACACCCATGACGATGGTGATGTCTTCGTTCGTCGCCGGCGCGGAGATGATGACCTTCTTCGCGCCGCCGTCGATGTGGGCCTTGGCCTTGGTGGCGTCGGTGAAGAAGCCGGTGGACTCCACGACGATGTCGGCACCGACCGACTTCCAGTCGAGCTTGGCCGGGTCGCGCTCGGCCCAGGCCGCGAACTTCTTGCCGCCCGCGGTGATCGACTCGTCGTCGTAGCTGACCTCGCCCGGGAACCGACCCAGGATCGAGTCGTACTTCAGCAGGTGGGCGAGGGTCTTGTTGTCGGTGAGGTCGTTGACCGCGACGATCTCGATGTCCGCCCCCGAGGCCGCGACGGCCCGGAAAAAGTTACGGCCGATGCGGCCAAATCCATTGATGCCAACGCGAACAGTCACAACGCTGCCTTCCTGGGGTTGCCTAACAACTCGGTCTGGCGAGGGGACCCCGGAGCAGTGCGCGCGGGATGTCGCGCCACCGATCTCGGAGGGTCCGCACGCCGTCGTACGACGGTTCCGACCCTATCGGGTCCGCGCGCCGGATAGCACCCAGGCAATCGGCTCAATGCCGCGGCGACGCCGGTCCGGGCCCGGCTCAGGCGTCCAGCAACTCCTCGGACAAGCCCGCGTCGGTGCCCGGGATGCCCAGGTCAGCGGCCCGCTTGTCGGCCATGGCCAGCAGCCGCCGAATGCGCCCGGCGACGGCGTCCTTGGTCATCGGGGGTTGCGCGAGCGCGCCCAATTCCTCGAGGCTGGCCTGCTTGTGTTCCAGCCGGAGCTGACCGGCCTCGCGCAGGTGCTCGGGGATCTCCGCCCCGAGAATCTCCAGGGCCCGCGCCACCCGCGCCCCCGCCGTCACCGCCGCCCGCGCGGAGCGGCGCAGGTTGGCGTCGTCGAAGTTGGCCAGGCGGTTCGCGGTGGCGCGGACCTCGCGCCGCATCCGCCGCTCCTCCCAGGCCAGGACGGCGTCGTGGGCGCCGATCCGGGTGAGCATGGCGCCGATCGCGTCGCCGTCGCGGATGACGACCCGGTCCACCCCGCGCACCTCCCGGGCCTTCGCCGAGATGCCGATCCGCCGCGCCGCACCGACCAGCGCCAGCGCCGCCTCCGGCCCGGGGCAGGTCACCTCCAGCGAGCTGCTGCGGCCGGGTTCGGTGAGCGAGCCGTGCGCGAGGAAGGCCCCCCGCCACGCGGCCTCCGCGTCGCAGACGGCTCCGTTGACCACCCGGGGAGGCAGCCCGCGCACGGGCCGGCCGCGCAGGTCCACCAGGCCGGTCTGACGCGCCAGGTCGTCGCCGTTGTGCTCCACCCGTACGACGTACCGGCTCCCCTTGCGCAGCCCCGCCTCGGCGACCACCATCAGCTCCGTGCCGTGCCCGTAGACCTCGACGATGTCGCGGCGCAGCCGCCGCGCCGCCGCGCCGGTGTCCAGCTCGGCCTCGACCACGATCCGGCCGCCCACCAGGTGCAACCCGCCGGCGAACCGCAACGACGCCGAGACCTCGGCCTTGCGACAGCACGGCTTCGTCACCGGCAACCGACTGAGCTCGTCCTTGACGTTTGCGGTCATGGCCATGCGGACCATAGTGCCACCGGCGCACGGGTGCTCCGGACACCCACCCGCGGGCCTCGACTCTCGAACGAATGTCCAAGTGGACGTCCCGGCTGGTCCGGCCCCGGCGGGTGGCGCCGGGCGGGGCGCGCTAGGAGAAGATGTCGCGGTACGCCGCAGCCAGCCGCAGCACGTCGTGCACCTTGGGCCGATCGGTCGCCACGACGCTGGCCACCACGAGCTCGGCGCCGAGACGGTCCGCGGCGGCCTCGAGCAGGTGCCGATCGTCGACCACGCCGGGGTCGGCCAGCACGGCATCGAGGCGCAGCTGCGGTGCGTGCGCGGCGAGGACGTCGAGATGCCTGGCGGCCGTGAAGCCCATCGTCTCCGTGGTCTGCATCTGCACGTTGAGGGTCAACAGGCGCTTCGCCGAGGTCTGCGCCAAAGCGGCCGCCAACTCGGGCACCAGCAGGTGCGGCAGGACGGAGGTGAACCAGGAACCCGGCCCGAGCACCACCCAGTCCGCCCCCCGCACCGCCGCGATCGTCTCGGGGCAGGCCGGCGGGTCCGCCGGGTCGAGTCGCACCTCGAGCACTTCGCCGGCGGTCGTGGCCACCTGCGCCTGGCCGCGCACCTCGCTCACCGCCGCCGGGTCGAGGGGGTCCAGGCCCCGCACGCTCGCCGAGATGTGCAGGGGCACCGCCGCCATGGGCAGGACCCGGCCGCGGGCGCCGAGCAGCCGACGCACCACATCGAGTCCCTGCACCGGATCACCCAGCAGCTCCCACAGGGCCACGATGAGCAGGTTGCCCATGGCATGCCCGCCGAGCGGGCCGTTGCCCGCGAAGCGGTGCTGCAGGGCGTCGCTCCACAGCAGTCCCCACTGCGAGTCGTCGCACAACGCCGCCAGGGCCATGCGCAGGTCGCCGGGCGGCAGCACGTCGTACTCGCGGCGCAGCCGACCGCTGCTGCCGCCGTCGTCGGCGACCGTGACCACCGCCGTGATCCGGTCCGAGACGTGGCGCAAGGCGGTCAGTGAGGCGGCCAGGCCGTGCCCGCCGCCCAGGGCCACCACCGCCGGGCGATTCGGCGTCACGTCACTCCCGTCCGAGATCCCGGTGGAAGAGGATGGTCGCCAACTCGGGGGTGCGCAGCCGGGCCGCCAAGCGCTCGGCGACGGCCACCGAACGGTGTTTGCCGCCGGTGCACCCGATCGCGACCGTGATGTAGCGCCGCCCCTCCCGCAGGTAGCCATCCAACATCGGCTCCATCAGCGCCACGAGCCGCTCCACGAACTCCACGGCACTGGGCCGGCCCAGCACATAGGACGCCACATCCTCGTCCCGGCCGGTGTGATTGCGCAGCTCCGGGATCCAGTAGGGGTTGGGCAGGAAGCGCATGTCGAAGACCAGGTCGGCGTCGAGCGGCAGGCCGTATTTGAACCCGAACGACACGATCGCGATCCGCAATCGCGTCGTCGGCGCCCCGTCGCTGACGATGTCGCGCACCTTCGCGGACAACTGGTGCACGTTCAGGCCGGAGGTGTCGACGACGAGGTCGGCGTCGGAGCGCAGGTCGGCCAGTTTGCGGCGCTCGGCCTGGATCCCGTCCAGGAGGCGGCCGTCGCCCTGCAGCGGATGTGGGCGGCGCACGCTCTCGAAGCGGCGCACCAGCGATTCGTCGTTCGCGTCGATGAAGATGATCCGGGGCCGCAGCCCCATCCCGCGCAACGCGGCCAAGGCGCCCCGGAAGGCGTCGAAGAAGCCCCGCGAGCGCGCGTCGACGACCGCCGCGAGCCGGGTCACATTGGAGGCCGGGGCGGCCGCCAGCTGCGCAAGCTGCGGGAGCATCGACGCCGGCAGATTGTCGACGAGATACCAGCCGAGGTCCTCCAGGGCGTGCGCGGCGGTAGAGCGTCCGGCGCCGCTCATCCCGGTGAGGATGGCGACCTGGAAGTCGTCGTCGTCGGGCGCCGCGGCGCCCTCGACGCGATGGTTCGGCTCGAGCGCCTCTGGACCTTGCTCGCTCATCGTCGCGGCCTCCTGACTGATCGGGTCACCGTGACCTCCACCCACAGTGTCCCTGCCCCTGCCCCTGCCGCGCACCGTGGCCTAGTCAACGATCTCACCAGTCATCACGTTCACGGCGGCAGTGCCCTGGGCAACCCCGGCGGCGAGTCGGTCCAGAATCGTCTGGGCCAGTGCCGGGCCGATCCCCGGCACGCTCCCCAACTCCTGCGCACTGGCCGCGCGCATCGCCTTGACCGAGCCGAAGGCCTTGAGCAGCGCGGCCTTGCGGGCCGGCCCGAGGCCGGGGATCGCGTCGAGCGCGCTCGCGGTCATCGCCTTGCTGCGCCGCTGGCGATGGAAGGTGATCGCGAACCGATGCGCCTCGTCGCGGACCCGTTGCAGCAGGAACAGGGCCTCGCTGCTGCGCGGCAGGATGACGGGGAACTGCTCCCCGGGCAGCCACACCTCCTCCAGCCGCTTGGCCAGCCCGACCAGGGCCACGTCCGGGACGCCGACCGCTTCCAGCGCGGCCGCGGCCGCGGTGACCTGGGGCAGACCACCGTCGACCACGACCAATTGGGGGGCGTAGGCGAACCGGCGCGGTTTGCCGCTGTCCGGGTCGATACCCGCCGGGACCTCGCCCCCGGCCGCCGCAGCATCCGGGCCGGCGACCGGCCCGGCGTCCGGGCCGGCGACGTGGCGGCGGAACCGGCGAGTGAGCACCTCGTGCATCGCGGCCAGGTCGTCGACGGCCCCGCCGCCGTCGGTGGCGTCGCCCCGGACCACGAACCGCCGGTATTCGCTCTTGCGCGGCAGCCCGTCCTCGAAGACCACCATCGACGCCACGACATTGGTGCCCTGCACGTGGCTGACGTCGAAACACTCGATCCGCAGCGGGGCCTCGGCCAGCCCGAGGGCCTCCTGCAGGTCCGCCAGGGCCTGCCCGCGCGCGGTGAGGTCACCCGCCCGGGCGACCTTGTGTCGGGCCAGCGACTGTTGCGCGTTGCGCGTCACGGTCTCGGCGAGGGCCCGCTTGTCGCCGCGCTGTGGGACCCGCACGGACACCCGCGACCCACGCACTTCGGACAGCAGCGCGGTCACCGCGTCCGCGTCCGCCGGCGGCGTCGGCACCAGCACCTCGCGGGGAACCCCCTCGGCGGACTCGGCGCCGTAGACCTGCATGAGCAGCTGCTGGACCAGCTCGGCGTCGTCGGCCGACTCGCGCTCGCTGACCCAGCCCCGCTGCCCCCGGACCCGGCCCCCGCGGACGTGGAACACCTGCACGGCCACCTCGAGCTCGTCGCCGGCCATTCCGAAGACGTCGGCGTCGGTGGCGTCGGCGAGGACGACCGCGGAGCGCTCCAGCGCCTTCTCCAACGCGCCGAGGTCGTCGCGGAGCCGGGCGGCCGTCTCGAAGTCCAGCTCGGCGGCCGCCTCCCGCATCTGCTGCTCCAGGCGTTTGACGAAGCGCCCGGTGGTGCCGCCGAGGAAGTCGCACAACTCCTCGGCGATCCGGCGGTGCTCCGCCGCGTCGACCCGCCCGACACAGGGCGCGGCGCACTTGTCGATGTAGCCGAGCAGGCACGGCCGGCCGGAGAGCTCGGCCCGATGGAAGACCCCCTTGCTACAGGTCCGCACGGGGAACACGCGCAGCAGCTGGTCGAGGGTCTCCCGGATCGCCCAGGCGTGCGCATAGGGCCCGAAATAGCGAGTGCCCGGCCTCTTGGCGCCGCGCATCACCTGGGCGCGGGGAAACTCCTCGCCGAGTGTCACCGCCAGATAGGGGTAGGACTTGTCGTCGCGATATTTGACGTTGAACCGCGGCTCGAACTCCTTGATCCAGCTGTATTCCAGCTGCAGCGCCTCCACCTCGGTGGCCACCACGGTCCACTCGACGCTTGCCCCGGTGCGCACCATCGTCTGGGTGCGCGGATGCAAACCGGAGACGTCCTGGAAGTACGACGAGAGCCGCTGCCGCAGGCTCTTCGCCTTGCCGACATAGATGACCCGGCCGTGGCCGTCCCGAAAGCGGTAGACGCCCGGGTCCGTGGGGATCTCGCCGGGCCGAGGGCGGTATGTCGAGGGGTCGGCCACGCGGTTCAGCGTACGACGTACCACCGACGACCCCGCAGGTTCCCTCGGCGCCTCGCTGACCTGCGGCGGCACCCCGGATCCGGGGCGGGGCTGGCGCCGTACGGCGCAACTGACCGACCGTTTGACCGGGAGCATGGACCGCTGGACGCTCGTCTTCACACCGCAACACGGCCATGCCGCCGTGCCTGCTTCCGTGATCGCCGAGACATCGCCTACGCTCCCGTCGCACTCGCAGTCCGCCGACCGAGCGGTCGGATCGCCGGGTCGCCAGGCCCGGACGGACGCTTCCCAGGAGGATCAATGAAGAACTCGCTCGTGCGCGCCGGTGTCGGCGTCACCGTTCTCGCCGCGGTGGTCGGCCTCGCCGGCTGTGGCTCCCGGGGTGCCGAGAGCGGTAGCACCGCGACGGGCGGCGCCGCGTCCGGTGCGAAGAAGGAGGCCGTCATCGGCCTGATCGCCCCGCTGTCCGGTGGCCTGTCGGCGATGGGCCTCGGCATGAAGAACTCCGTCGACCTGGCCATCAAGCAGGCCAACGACAACAACACCATCCCCGGCTGGACGCTCAAGCTGGACGCCAAGGACGACGAGGCCAAGCCCGAGCCGGGCAAGAACGCCGCCACCGCCTTGGCTGCCAACGACAACGTGGTCGGGGTCGTCGGCACGCTGAACTCCAGCGTCGCCGGGCCGGTCCAGCCGGTCCTGAACGGGGCCAACATCGCGATGGTCTCGCCGGCCAACACCAACCCGAGCCTGACCCGCGGGAACGACCTGGCCAACCCGAAGCGGCTCTACGCCAGCTACTTCCGCACCTGCACCACCGACGACGTCCAGGGCCCCTTCGCGGCGCAGTACCTGCTGGAGAAGGGCATCAACAGCGTCGCGACGATTCACGACAAGAAGACCTACGGCCAGGGTCTGGTGGAGGCCTTCACCAAGGAGTTCACCGCCAAGGGCGGCAAGGTGGTCGCGGCCGAGACGATCAACCCCGACGATGCGAACTACTCCGCGGCGATCAGCAAGGTCAAGGCGGCCTCCCCCAAGGCCGTCTACTACGGCGGCGAATACCCGCAGGCCGGCCCGCTCTCGCAGCAGATGAAGGCGGCCGGCCTGGCCGTCCCGCTGATGGGTGGCGACGGCATCTTCGACCCGCAGTTCATCAAGCTCGCGGGCACCGGGTCGACCAACGACCTGGCCACGTCCGTGGGCGCGCCCATCGCCAAGATGGCCAAGGGCCAGGAGTTCCTCGACGCCTACAAGAAGGGCAACTACAAGGAGGAGCCGTCCGCCTACGGCGCCTACGCCTACGACGCGGCCAAGGCCATCATCGAGGGCCTGAAGGTGTCCCTCAAGGACGCCACGTCGGCCAAGGATGCGCGCAAGGCCACGGTCGAGGCGATCGGCAAGGCCTCCTTCGACGGGGTGAGCGGGAAAGTCGCTTTTGACCAGTACGGCGACAGCACCACCCGTACGCTGACCGTCTACAAGGTGACCGACGGTGCGTGGAAGGACGACAAGACCGGCGAGGTCGCCAAGTAGGGCGATTCCTGACAGCGCGTCGGAACTGGGGCGGCGAGGACTCCTCGCCGCCCCAGTCCGGCGCTGATCTCACCCGCCTCACCACACACCGCCCGACCAGGCGCCGCCCCACCGGACCCGGCACCTCAGCGCACGGCACCTCAGGAAGGAGTTGCGTGGAACTTCTCCAGCAGCTCGTGAACGGGCTCACCCTCGGCTCGCTCTATGCATTGATCGCCGTCGGATACACCGTCGTCTACGGCATCGTGCAACTCATCAACTTCGCCCACGGCGAGGTCTTCATGATCGGTGCCTTCGGCGCCCTCACGACGTACATCGTGTTGTTCAAGGACACCACCGCCTGGTGGGTGCTCATCCTGATGATCCTGGGCGGCATGGTTGCCGCGGTGCTCACCGCGGTGCTGATGGAGCGGGTGGCCTACCGGCCGCTGCGGCACGCGCCCCGGCTGGCCCCGCTGATCACCGCCATCGGCATCTCGATCTTCCTGCAAGAGGTCGTCCGGCTTTACTACGGCATGATTCCGGGCCTGCCCGATGCCAAGCAGAACATCCCGTTCCCTGCGGTGGAGGGATTCACCGGCACCCCGTTCGTCCTCGGCGGCGTCACCTTCCAACGCCCGGCCCTGTTCACGATGGGCGCATTGGTCGTGTGTGCGGCATTCCTGTGGTGGTTCATCAACCGCACCAGACAGGGCCGCGCGATGCAGGCCGTCTCGCAGGACCCGGACACCGCACGGCTGATGGGGATCGACGTCGACAAGGTCATCGTCATCGCGTTCGCCGTGGGCGCGGCCTTGGCCGCCATCGCCGGCGTCGCGCAGGGCCTCCAGAACGGCAATATCGACTTCCGGATGGGCTTCATGGCCGGCCTGAAGGCGTTCACTGCCGCGGTGCTCGGCGGGATCGGCAATATCGCCGGGGCCGTCGTCGGCGGTCTCACCCTGGGCGTCGTCGAGGCGATCGGAATCTACTTCAACGCCGGACCGTGGAAGGACGTCGTGGCGTTCGCCCTGCTCATCCTGGTGTTGGTGTTCCGCCCGCAGGGCATCATGGGCGCTCGGGTGGTGGATCGGGCATGAGCGGCGAGAAAGCGCGAGTACGTCGGGTGCCGTGGACGCGGGCCGCCGCAATGGAGCGCGACGAGCGCGGAGGTCGGGCATGAGCGGGCGATTCGGTGGCGACGTACCGCCCCTGCTGCAGCGGCTGCGCCGTACCGCCCCCGACGACGGGGCGACCGCCCGCAGCAACCGACCCGCGATCATCACCAGCGCCGTGGCCATCGCCATGCTGGTGGTCAGCACCTTCCTGCCGTGGACCTACAACCCGGCGATCCTGGACGACCTCACGGTGCTGGGCTATCCCTCGCCCACCCAGCTCATGCTCGTGGCTCTCGCCGTCTTTGCGGCGGGGCTGGTCGCGCTGCGACTGCCGCGGGCGGACCGGTGGCGGCGACTCTTCGGGCGCCAGTCCGGCCTGCGCCGGCTCAGCGTCGGCATCCTCGCCTTCGTGGTGCTCGTGGCGCTCATCATCGTGCTGCAGGATCCGGCCAAGGTCGCGGCCCTGGACCCTGGGGCGTGGGTGGCTCTGGTCGCAGCCGGCAGCCTGGTCCTGGCGGCCCGATGGCTCCCCGCAGACCAGCACATCATCGAGGAGCACCGCCGCTTCCCGGGCTGGGTGGAGATCCTCGTCATCGTGGGCGTCATCACTTTGGTGCTGGTCAGCGCGGCGTACGGCCTCGGCCTCGCCGACGGGATGGAACTGCTCGCCTTCCTCGCCTTCATCGGCGCGCTGACCGCCGGACTCGGCGGCGGCGGATTCTTCGACTGGCTCTGGATCGTCACGGCGCACCATCGGATCGTCCTGATGCTCTCGGCCTTCGTCGCGGCGATGGCGTTCCCGCTGACCCAGCAGGGCTCCGACGCCAACATGGCCATCGCCACCAACGTGTTGATCTTCTCGGCGACCGCGATGGGGCTCAACATCGTCGTCGGCCTCGCCGGCCTGCTCGACCTCGGCTACATCGCCTTCCTGGGGGCCGGCGCCTATGTCGCGGCGGCCTTGTCGGGATCGGCGTTCGCGACGATCGGCTGGAACCCACCGTTCCTGGTCATCGTGCTCATCGGAGCCTGTGTCTCCGCGGTCCTCGGCCTGATTATCGGTTCGCCCACGCTGCGCGTCTCGGGTGACTACCTGGCGATCGTCACGCTGGCGTTCGGGGAGATCTTCCGGTTGGCGATGTTCAACCTGGACGGCAATAACGGCCCGAACCTGACCCGCGGCCCGAACGGGATCAACGCGATTCCCGAGCTGAACCTCTTCGGTTTCGACTTCGGTGACTCCCACCTCGTCGGCGGGTTCGAGATCAGCCGGATGGCCAACTACTACCTGCTGCTTCTGCTGGTCATCGGCTTCATCATCCTGGTGTTCACTCGACTCAACAACAGCCGGATCGGGCGGGGTTGGATCGCCATCCGCGAGGACGAGAAGGCGGCCGAGGCGATGGGGGTGAACGTGTTCGGGCTGAAACTGTTCGCCTTTGCCGGCGGCGCATTCCTCGCCGGGATGGCGGGCACCATCAAAGCGCACGCCGACACGGCCGTATCGCCGGACTCCTACCAGTTCCTGGAATCCGCCTTCCTGCTGGCGGCAGTCGTGCTCGGCGGCATGGGCACGGTCGGCGGTGTCCTGCTCGGCGCGGTCGTGCTCAAGCTGCTCCCGGAGAAGCTGCGGTTCTTCTCCGAGAACCGCCTGCTGCTGTTCGGGTTGCTGCTGGTGCTGATGATGCGCTTCCGGCCCGAGGGCCTGGTGGCGAACCGCCGCCGCAAGCTCGAGTTCCACGAGGAGGACACCGAACTCGCCGAGAAGGTCGAGCACGTCCGTCTGGAGAAGATCCAATGAGCCCCATGAGCCCAATGAGCCCAGCGGGGCCGGTGGCCCTGCCCGGCGACGGGACTCCCGGCGACCCCGGGCACCAGATCGGCGAGCCGATCCTGCAGGCCCGCGGCGTCACCATGCGGTTCGGTGGTCTCGTCGCGGTCGACAACGTCGACCTGGTCGTCCGTCAGGGCGAGATCGTCGGCCTGATCGGGCCGAACGGCGCGGGCAAGACGACCTTCTTCAACTGCCTGACCGGCCTCTACAAGCCCACCGAGGGCGAGGTGCGGTTCGCCGGCACGGTGTTGCCGCCCAAGCCCCGGGCAGTCGTCAAGGCCGGGATGAGCCGGACGTTCCAGAACATCCGCCTGTTCGCCAACATGACGGCGCTGGAGAACGTGATGGTCGGCCGCTACTGCCGCACCACGTCCGGACCGTTGACCTCGATTGTGCGCGGGCCGAAGTTCCGGCGGGAGGAGGCCGAGACCCGCCGGCGTGGCCTCGAGCTGCTGGACTATGTCGGCCTCAAGGACTCGGCGGAGCATCTCGCCCGGAACTTGCCCTACGGTGATCAGCGGCGTCTCGAGATCGCCCGGGCGTTGGCGACCGATCCAGCGCTGGTCCTGCTCGACGAGCCGACCGCCGGGATGAACCCGCAGGAGACCCGGGAGGCGGAGGCGCTCATCTTCAAGATGCGCGACTCTGGCCTCGCCGTACTCGTCATCGAGCACGACATGCGGTTTATCTTCAACCTGTGCGATCGGGTGTTGTGCATGGTGCGCGGCGCTGCGCTGGTCGAGGGCACCCCGGAGCAGGTTCAGGCCGACCCGCGCGTGGTCGAGGCCTACATCGGTACGCCGGAGTCGCTGGAGGCCCCCGACGACGACGAACTGATCGCCGACGAGGAGGGCATCGGATGACCGCGTCGGACACGCCGTTGTTGGAGGTACGTGACCTGGTCGTGGCCTACGGCAAGATCAGGGCGGTCAAGGGCATCTCGTTCGCTGTGCGTCAGGGATCGGTGGTTTGCCTGATCGGCACCAACGGGGCGGGCAAGACCACCACCCTGCGGACCATCTCGGGCCTGCTCTCGCCGGCCCGAGGGTCGGTGTCGTTCGAGGGCAGCCGCATCGACGGCACGCCCGCCCACAAGATCGTCACCCTGGGGGTGGCGCAGTCTCCGGAGGGTCGGCACATCTTCCCCCGGATGACGGTCAAGGAGAACCTGCTGCTGGGGGCGTACGCCCGCAAGGATCACGGCATCGCGGAGGATCTGGAGGCGGCGTACGAGCTGTTCCCGATCCTGCGCGAGCGCGCCGATCAACCGGCCGGCACGTTCTCCGGTGGGGAGCAGCAGATGCTGGCGATGGGCCGGGCGATGATGAGCAAGCCGCGGCTGCTGCTGCTGGACGAGCCGTCGATGGGTCTGTCCCCGCTGATGATGCAGAAGATCATGGCGACCATTCGCACGCTGCGGGAGCAGGGCACCACGATCTTGCTGGTGGAGCAGAACGCCCAGGCCGCACTGACGTTGGCCGACTACGGCTATGTCCTGGAGGTCGGCAAGATCGTCGCCTCGGGGACCGGCAAGGAACTGCTGGCCTCGGACCAGGTCCGCAAGGCCTACCTCGGCGAAGACTGACCGGTCCGGGCGGGCCGGCCGGGCCGATGAGATTTGGCAGGCCGGCCGACGCCGTTCGGCAGCTCAGGCGGGGGTGACCTTGTCCCCGTCGACGGCGATCTTCTGGACGCCGAGCGGCTTGTTCGAGGGACCGACCTTGACCTCGCCGGTGGCGGGGTCGAACTCGCTGCCGTGCAGGGGGCAGCGCAGGAAACCGCGCGGCGAAATCTCGCTGACCTTGCCGCCGGCGTGCGGGCAGTAGGTGCTCAACGCCACGTACTGACCCGCCGTCGGCTGACTGATCACCACCCCGGCTTGGTACAGGATCTTGGGCTTGCCCACCGGTACTTCGCCACCCTTGATCGCGGCGGCGATGGCGGTCTTGGCTGCGTCGGTGAGCTGCGGCAGTCGGGTGCCGGTGCTGGCGTCCGAGCCCGCCTGGGCGCCGCCGCCGCCGCATCCGGCGATCACCGTGACGGCCAGGCCCGCGATGGTCACGGTCCCAGCTGCGCGCAGGATATCCCGGCGCGACGGCGGTACGGCGGGTGCTGCGGGCACGTCAGTGGTCACGACCTGGTGCTCCTTAGTCGTCGGGGGCGGTGTGTGGGGCCGCGGGTCCCTTCACCCTACGTTCATCGACCACCCGCTGAGGCTCCGGTACCCCCGGTTTACCCCAGGTACCCGCCACCCGACTGCCGCCCTGTTCACCCCACTGCCGCCCTGTTCACCCGACTGCCGCCCTGTTCACCCCACTGGCGCCCCACTTCAACCAGGGCGCCAGTCACGCGAAACGGGCGCCAGTCACGCGAAAAGGGCGCCAGTCACACGAAAGGCGCCAGCCACACGATCCATGGTTCCAGTTGCTTAACACAAAGCGCTTTACCCGACTGCCGCCCTGTTCACCCGACTGCCGCCCCACTTCAACCAGGGCGCCAGTCACACGATCCATGGTTCCAGTTGCTTAACACAAGACGCTTCACCCGACTGCCGCCCTGTTCACCCCACTGGCGCCCCACTTCAACCAGGGCGCCAGTCACGCGAAACGGGCGCCAGTCACACGAGAATGGCGCCAGTTGGTGTCGACGGCGGCGCGGACGGTGGTTGGCGCCGGGCAGTACATGGCCCCCCACCTCAAGGTCGAGCCCCACGGCGACCCCACCCCACGTCGAACCCACACCATTTTGTCCCCACCCCCGTCAACACCTCGACGTCGTCCACAGGGCCAAGGCTTCTCCGGCAGAACCGCTCCGCCCTGGCGCAGGCTGAGCCATGACCCTCGACGTCCCGCGTCTGCTCGCCGTTCGTGGCGACCTCCCCCGCGCTGACCTGGTGGCCCTCGGCGTGACGGAGACTCGGCTCCAGGACTTGATACGCAGGGGCGTCATCGTCCGGGTAGGTCGCGCGACGTACGGCGTACCACGGCCACACCTCAGCCCTGAGGAGGCACACCAACGATTGGCTGCCGCGACCCTGCGGCGCTACGAAGGCCGGGCCGTGCTCAGTCATCACAGCGCGCTGGCTGCGGCGGGCCTGCCCCTGCACGGAGTGCCTCTCGGTGTGGCCCATGTGACCTCGCTTCGCGGAGCGCGGTACCGGCGCCGTACCGATCACGTCCTGCACGCCGCGGACGTGTCCACCCGCCCTCCGTCGGACTCTCCCGAGCGGGTCGGTACCGGTCTCGACGGCCGGGTGCACGTGGCGCATGCCCTGGTGCAGACCGGGCTGCGGTGGGGTGCCGAGGCGCTGCTGCCGTCCGCGGATCAGGCCATGCACCGCGGACTGGTGACGCGGCAAGAGCTCCAGGCGGCGGTGACCGACTACGCCCACTCCCCTGGGATGTCCGAGGTACGGCCCGCCGTTGCCGCCGTCGATCACCTGGCCGAGTCGGTCGGCGAGAGCCTGCTGCGATGGCGAGTGCTCCAGCTGGGCTACCCGGTCAGGAGTCAGGTCGACCCCGGCTGTCGCGGCCACAACTACCGCGTCGACCTGGTCATCGACGGATACCGGGTCGCCCTGGAGTTCGATGGCATGGACAAATACGCGCTACGCCCCGGTGAAGACGAGGCAGTGCGCCGGGCCCGCATCCGCGCAGAGCGGGCGCGGGACGAGGACATCAGGACGGCCGGCTGGTATGTCATCCACTTCACCTGGCCCGAGATCTTCCGGCCCGCCGTCATCGCCGCCCGGATCGAGGCCGCCATCGCCTGGCTGACTCGGGCAGCCTGAGCGAGTGCGACGCCCAGATGCCGGTCTCAGCGCTGCGGGCGTCCGGCTGACCGAACACCACCGGGGCTCGGTCAGGCCTGGCGGGCGCGGCGCTTCGCGGCCGCTGAGGCCTTCTTGGCCACCGGCCTGCCGACCGTCGCGGTGGCAGCTGCACCGGTCTTTGCCGCAGCGGCCGTGACCTGGCGCCCGGCAGCGGCAGCGGCTGGTTTCCCGGCCTTCGCCGTGGCCCGCGACCCGCCGCCCCGCGCAGCGGTCTTCGCCGAACCCGGTCCGCCGGCCGCTAGGCCTCCGGCCGTCGGACCGCCGGCCGCTGGGTCGCCGGGCGCAGGAACGGCGGCGAGCCGCACCGGCTCGTGACGGGCCAGGACGGGAGCAAGGAACCGACCCGTGTGACTGGCCGGGTCGGCAGCGACCTGCTCAGGAGTGCCCTGAGCGACGACCGTGCCGCCCTTGTCGCCGCCTTCGGGGCCCATGTCGACGATCCAGTCGGCGCACTTGATCACGTCGAGGTTGTGTTCGATGACGATCACCGTGTTGCCCTTGTCGACCAGGCCCTGCAGCACCTCGAGCAACTTGCGGATGTCCTCGAAGTGCAGCCCGGTGGTCGGCTCGTCGAGCACGTAGATCGTCCGCCCGGTCGAGCGGCGCTGCAGCTCGGAGGCCAGCTTGACGCGCTGCGCCTCGCCGCCCGACAGCGTCGTGGCGCTCTGCCCGAGGCGCACGTAGCCCAGCCCCACGTCGTACAGCGTCCGCATGTGCCGCGAGATCGCCGGCACGGCGGCGAAGAAGTCGACCGCCTCCTCGATCGGCATGTCGAGGACGTCGGCGATGGTCTTGCCCTTGAAGTGGACTTCGAGCGTCTCCCGGTTGTAGCGGGAGCCGTGGCACACCTCGCACGGCACGTAGACGTCGGGGAGGAAGTTCATCTCGATCTTCAGGGTGCCGTCGCCGGAGCAGGCGTCGCACCGGCCGCCCTTGACGTTGAAGCTGAATCGGCCCGGCAGATAGCCGCGGATCTTCGCCTCGGTCGTGTCCGCGAACAGCTTGCGGACGTGGTCGAACACGCCGGTGTAGGTGGCCGGGTTGCTCCGCGGGGTCCGGCCGATCGGGCTCTGGTCGACGTGCACGACCTTGTCGAGATGCTCCAGCCCGGTCACGGTGCGGTGCTTGCCGGGCACGTGCCGGGCGCCGTTGAGACGGTTGGCGAGCACGTTGTAGAGGATGTCGTTGACCAGCGTGGACTTCCCCGAGCCCGACACGCCGGTCACCGCGACGAACACCCCCAGCGGGAAGCTCACGTCGACCTCGTGGAGGTTGTTCTGCCGGGCGCCGAGCACGCTCACCTGCCGCTGCGGGTCGACGCGTCGGCGCGCGGCCGGCAGCTCGATGCTGCGCCGCCCCGACAGGTAGCTGCCGGTCAGCGAGTCGGGGCAGGTCAGCAGGTCGTCGAGCGTGCCGGAGTGGACGACCTCTCCGCCGTGCTCACCGGCCCGCGGGCCGATGTCGACGATCCAGTCGGCGGCCTGGATGGTGTCCTCGTCGTGCTCGACGACGATCAGCGTGTTGCCCAGGTCCCGCAGCCGGGTCAGGGTGCCGATCAACCGCTGGTTGTCGCGCTGGTGCAGCCCGATGGACGGCTCGTCGAGCACATACAGCACCCCCACCAGACCCGAGCCGATCTGGGTGGCGAGCCGGATCCGTTGCGCCTCCCCGCCGGACAGGGTCGCCGCCGGCCGGTCCAGCGACAGATAGTCCAACCCCACGTCGAGGAGGAACCCGAGCCGCGCCGCGATCTCCCGCAGCACCCGCTCCGCGATCTGGGCCTCCCGGGCCCCGAGCCGCACCCCGCGCAGGAACTCCGCGCACTCCGCGATCGACAGGCGCGACACCTGGGCGATCGAGCGCCCGTCGATCAGCACCGACAGGGACTCGGGCTTGAGCCGGGCGCCCTGACAGGCGGGACACGGCACCTCCCGCATATAGGCCTCGTACTTGTCCCGCGCATAGTCGCTGTCGGTCTCGCCGTGGCGGCGCTTGACCATCGAGACCGCACCCTCGAAACCCGTGGTGTAGGACCGCTCCCGCCCGAACCGGTTGCGATATTTCACGTGCACCCGGTAGTCCCGGCCGAACAGCAGCGCGTCCCGGGCCCGCTCCGGCAGCGTCCGCCACGGCGCGTCGAGGGAAAACGCCAGGTCCTCGGACAGGGCCGTCACGACCCGCATCTGATAGTCGTTCATCTTCTGGCCCTGCGCCCACGGCGCGATCGCGCCCTGTCGCAGGGACAGCTCCTCGTCCGGGACCAGCAGGTCGGGGTCGACCTCCAGCTCGGTGCCGATGCCGGTGCACTGCGGGCACGCGCCGAACGGACTGTTGAACGAGAACGTGCGCGGCTCGATCTCGTCGATCGCGATCGGATGGTCGTTGGGGCAGGCCATCTTCTCGGAGAACCGCCGCTCGGGCGCGCGTCCCTCCGGGTCGTCGGGACCGATGTCGACGAAGTCGACGAGCACCAACCCCCCGGACAGCCGCAGCGCCGTCTCCACCGAATCGGTGAGCCGTTGCCTGGACCCCGGGTCACCGCCCTTGGCGACGAGTCGGTCGATGACGACCTCGATGGTGTGCTTCTTCTGCTTCTCCAGCGCGGGTGGCTCGGCCAGACTCACCGTCTCGCCGTCCACCCGCGCCCGTGCGTAACCCTTCGTCTGCAGCTCCGCGAACAGGTCGACGAACTCGCCCTTGCGCCCCTGCACCATCGGCGCCAACACCTGGAACCGGGTGCGCTCCGGCAGCTCCAGCAGCCGGTCCACGATCTGCTGCGGCGTTTGCCGGGTGATCTGTTCCCCACACACCGGGCAGTGCGGCGTGCCGGCCCGGGCGAACAGCAGCCGCAGGTAGTCGTGGACCTCGGTGATCGTGCCCACGGTCGATCGGGGATTGCGGTTCGTCGATTTCTGGTCGATCGAGACCGCCGGCGACAGGCCCTCGATGAAATCGACATCCGGCTTGTCCATCTGGCCGAGGAACATCCGGGCATAGGCCGACAGCGACTCGACGTACCGCCGTTGCCCCTCGGCGAAGATCGTGTCGAACGCCAGCGACGACTTGCCCGACCCCGACAACCCCGTGAACACGGTCAGCGCGTCCCGGGGGATCGAGATCGAGACGTTCTTGAGGTTGTGCTCGCGCGCGCCACGCACGACGAGGCGGTCGTGGGAGCGTCCAGTGGCGCCGGAACCTGAAGTCACGCGGACATGCTATGCGCCGCCTCCGACAACGCTCGGACCGCCGTCGAGGGTCGAGGGTCGAGGGGGTGGCCGGGCCACCGTCCCGGCCCGCCGCAGACGCCGGTCGTACGCCGTGCCGGGTGCTCCCGGAGGCGACGTACGACAGGATGGCTGCCATGGCCGCGAGCACCCCTGAACCCGAGAGCATCCCGCCGGAGACGTCGGAACACCTGTCCCCCGCCGGGATTCCCGCCGCCCTGGAACTGCTCGACGTCGAGACCGGCAAGCTGCTGGCCACGGTGTCGACGCTGACGGACGCCGACCTCGCCGAGCCGTCGCTGTGCCCCGGGTGGACCCGCGGCCACGTGGTCAGCCACCTGGCCCGCAACGCCGAGAGCCTGGTCCGCCTCGTGGTCTGGGCGCGCACCGGCGTACGGACCGACCAATACCCCTCCCAGGCCAGCCGCGACGCCGACATCGAGGACGGCGCGCCGCGGCCCGCCCAGGAGCAGGAGCAGGACCTGCGCGGCTCGTGCGACCTCGTCCGGGACGCCCTCGCCGCCCTGGCCCTGCCGCTGGCGACGCACGAGATCGAGATGAGCTCGGGCCCGGCGGACCCGCGCGCGCTCCCGCTGCGGCGCCTCAACGAGGTGGTCCTACATCATCTCGACCTGCACGCCGGGTTCACCCTCGCCGACGCCCACCCGCTCGCCGTCGCCGATCTCCTGGAGCTCGCCGTGACGCGGCTGGACGCCGATCCCACGGCGGCGGCGGGCACGCTGATCAGCGACGAGGGCGACCGGTACGACGTGCGCGGCGGCGGCCCGGAGGTGCGTGGCCCCGCCGCCGCATTGCTCGGGTGGATCACCCGCGGCCTGACCGACGACATCCGCACCCGAGAAGGACGATCGAGATGAGCGAGAAGACCCCGACCCCCACCGACGGCTACACCGGCGACGTCACCCCCGGCGGACCCAGTGACGTCCGTGAGCTGGGACCGCTGACCGTGCGCAAGTGTTCCGTCGGCCCGCAGGACAACAACTGCTATCTGCTGACCTGCACCGACACCAAGGAGCAGCTGCTCATCGACGCGGCCGACGACGCGCCTCGGCTGACCCGGCTCGTCGGCGAGGGCAGCGGGCATCTGTCGATGATCGTGACCAGCCACCGGCACTGGGACCACGTACGCGCCCTGGCGGAGATGGCGCGCACCACGCAGGCCGCGACCCTCGCGGGCCGCCACGACGCCGACGACATCCCACTTCTCCCCGACCGCCGCCTCGCACACGGCGACGAGATCGTCCTCGGCCGCCAGAAGCTGGCCGTGCTCGAGCTGCGCGGGCACACCCCCGGCAGCGTCGCGCTCGCCTGGACCGAGCCGGAGGGCGGCCGAGCGCACCTGTTCGTCGGCGACTGCCTCTTCCCCGGCGGCGTCGGGAACACGTTCGGCGATCCAGCCGCCTTCACCCGGCTCATCGACGACGTCGAGGAGCGGGTCTTCGCGGCGTACGGCGACGACACCTGGATCTACCCGGGTCACGGCAAGGACACCACCCTCGGGGCCGAGCGACCGCAGCTCGCCGAATGGCGCGCTCGCGGCTGGTGAGCGAGAGCGGGGGCTCGGGGCCGGGGACCCACAGGGACCCGAGTGACCGCTGACCGTGCCGACGGGGCCCCTCGCCGACGCCGGCCCCCGCAGATTGGCGCCACGTCGGTCGCACCCCCCGCACGGTGTGGAACAGTGTCCGACGAACGGGGCGCCGCGGCCGCCGTCGCCGCGACGCCAGATCGACACCGGCCTCACGCCCCAGACTGGAGGGTCTCATGGCGACTGGAATCTGGATCAGCCTCATCGCGTACTTCGCGCTCATGCTGGCGATCGGTTTCTATGCCTACCGCAAATCCACCGACAGCTCGGAGGCCTACGTTCTGGGCGGGCGGCAGCTTCCACCTGCCGTCGCCGCGCTCTCGGCCGGAGCCTCCGATATGAGCGGTTGGCTGCTGTTGGGGCTGCCCGGTGCGCTGTACGCCGCCGGCCTGGTGGAGGCCTGGATCGGCATCGGCCTCTTCATCGGCGCGCTGCTGAACTGGATCATCGTGGCGCCGCGGCTGCGCGAGCAGACCGAGCGCTATGACAACTCCCTGACGATCCCGGCCTTCCTGGCCAACCGGTTCCCCAGCCAGGCCCTGGCGCTGCGCACGGTTTCCGCGATCGTCATCGTCGTCTTCTTCGCGGTCTACACGGCCTCCGGGCTGGTCGCCGGCGGCAAGCTCTTCGACAGCGCGTTCGGGGACATGTTCGACCTGAGCTGGCTCAGTGACTACGGCATCGGCGTATGGCTGACCCTGGGGATCGTGCTGACCTACACGGTCATCGGTGGCTTCCTCGCGGTCAGCCTCACCGACTTCGTGCAGGGCTGCATCATGATGGTTGCGCTCGTCGTCATGCCTACGCTGGTGCTCACGACCGGCAAGGGCGACGGCGTGGGGGCGGCTGCCGACCGACTGCGCTCTATCGAGCCCGACTTCCTGTCGCTGACCTCCGGCCTCACGGTGGTGGGCTTCCTGTCGGCCGTGGCCTGGGGACTGGGCTACTTCGGTCAGCCGCACATCATCGTCCGGTTCATGGCGGTGCGCAGCGTTCGCGATGTGCCGATCGCACGCAACATCTGTATGGCGTGGATGGGCATCTCCCTGGCGGGAGCCATCGGCGTCGGCATCTTCGGCCGGGCCTACACCGCCCGCAACAACATCGACCTGACCGACCCGGAGACCATCTTCATCCTGCTGGCGAACACCCTCTTCCACCCCCTCGTCACCGGGTTCCTGTACGCCGCGCTGCTGGCCGCGATCATGAGCACGATCTCCAGCCAGCTCCTGGTCGCCTCGTCGTCCCTGACGGAGGACTTCTACCGGCTGTTCCTGCGCCGGCACGCCTCCGAGCGCGAGGCGGTGACCGTCGGTCGGGTCTGCGTGTTGCTCGTCGGGCTCACGGCCGCCCTGCTGGCCGGCGACCCGAACTCTCAGGTGCTCGGCCTCGTCGCCAACGCCTGGGCGGGTTTCGGGGCCGCGTTCGGCCCGCTCATCCTGCTCTCCCTGACCTGGCGACGGATGACCGGCGCCGGCGCGGTCGCCGGACTCGTCACCGGTGCCACCGTCGTCATCCTGTGGATCCAGGCGGGCTGGAACAAGGCGTTCCTGGGTGGTCCTGGCGTCTACGAGATCATTCCCGGGTTCCTCGCCGCCGCGACGGCCATCATCCTGGTCAGCCTCCTGACCAGGGAACGCGACGAGTTCCGGCCGATGGTGCCGGTCGAAGAGGCCGCCGTCGCGCGGTAGCCGCCAGCCCCGCTCCAGAGGGGTCCCCGCCGCGGGGGCAGAATGGCCGCTGTGAGCACGAGCAGCACCGGGCTGGGTACGACGACGTCGGGCTATCCCGTCGCCCTGGTGCTCGCCTCGATCCTGTCGGTCCAATTCGGCGGGGCGCTGGCGGCCACCCTGATCCCCGTCATCGGGGTGCTCGGCTCCGTGGCGCTCCGGCTCGGCATCGGCGCCCTGGTCATGCTGGCCGTGGCCCGCCCCCGGATCGGTGGGCACACCCGGGCCGATTGGCTGACCGCCGCCACGTTCGGCATCGCGCTGGCGGTGATGAACTCCACGTTTTATGGCGCCCTGGGGCGGTTGCCGATCGGCGTCGCCGTGACCATCGAGTTCCTCGGGCCGCTGCTGCTCGCGGCCGCGTTGTCCCGGCATCTCCTGGACGGCGTCGCGGTGTTGGCCGCCGGCGTCGGGGTCGTCCTGATCTCTCAGGTCGCATCCACCGCACGGGACCAGGTCGACGTGATCGGCATCGGGCTGGCGCTCCTGGCCGGCGCGGCGTGGGCGGCGTACATCCTGCTCTCCGCACGCACCGGCCGCGCGTTCGGCGGCACTGAGGGACTCGCCTGGGCGATGGTCGTCGCGGCGGCCCTGGTCGTGCCCGCCGGACTCGTCGTCGACGGTACGGCGCTGTTCGCCCCGGACGCTCTCATCAAGGGCGCCGGGATCGCCATCCTGTCCTCGGTCCTGCCGTATTCCCTGGAGTTGCTCGCACTCCGCCGCCTGGACCCGCGGGTGTTCGGGATCCTGCTCAGCTTGGAACCCGCGGCGGCCGCGCTTGCCGGGCTCCTCATCCTGCACCAGAGCCTGACGGCCATCCAGCTCGCCGGGATGGCCCTGGTCGTCTGCGCCTCGGCGGTCGTGACGATGCGCTCGGCCGCACCCGTCGACTGACGGCTGCGGACGAGCGCATCGCGGGGTCTGCGCGCTTCGTCACAGGCCCAGGTCGCGACCGATGAGCTCCTTCATGATCTCGTTCGTGCCGGCCCAGATCTTGTGCACCCGGGCGTCCCGCCACGCGCGGGCCACTCGGTATTCGTTCATGAACCCGTAGCCGCCGTGCAGCTGGACGCACTCGTCGAGCACCTCGCTCTGCATCTGGGCCGCCCACCACTTCGCCTTCGCCGCGTCGACCGCCGTCAGCTTGCCCTCGACGTGAGCGGCGATGCAGTCATCGACGTACGCCTCGGCCACCTCGACCTTGGTCACCATCTCGGCGATCTTGAACTTGTTGTGCTGGAACATGCCGATCGACTGACCGAAGGCCTTGCGGTCCTTCGTGTACTGGATGGTCTCCTCCAGGATCTGCTTGGCGTTGGAGACGTTCGCGATGGCGTTGCCGATCCGCTCCTGCGGCAGGTGCTGCATCATCGCGATGAAGCCCATGCCCTCCTGGCCGAGCAGATTGCTCGCCGGGACCCGGACGTTCTCGAAGAACAGCTCGGAGGTGTCGGACTCGACCTGGCCGACCTTGTCCAGCGGCTGGCCCTTGGTGAACCCCGGCATGTCCTTCTCGAGCACGAGCAGCGAGATGCCGCGCGCGCCCTTGCTCGGGTCGGTGCGGACCGCGACGACGGCGAGGTCGCACTGGTGGCCGTTGGTGATGAACGTCTTGGATCCGTTGACGATCCAGTCGTCGCCGTCCCGGACCGCGGTCGACTTCAGGTTCGCCAGGTCGGAGCCGCCGGACGGCTCCGTCATGCCGATGGCCAGGATCTGCTCGCCGGCCGCCACCGGGGGCAGCCAGCGCTGCTTCTGCTCATCGGTGCCCATGTGCACGATGTACGGCGCGGTGATGTCGGCGTGGATGCCGAAGCAGGACGCCGCGGCCGCGGTGAACTTGCCCATCTCCTCGGCGAAGATCGCGTTGAACCGGTAGTCCTCCACGCCCGCCCCGCCGTACTCTTCGGGGATCGCCAGGCCGAAGAAGCCCTGCTTGCCGGCCTCGAGCCAGATGTCCCGCGCGATGACGTGGTCCTTGATCATCTGCTCGGCGCGGGGCTTGAGCGTGCGGTCCACGAACTCGCGCACGGAGTTGCGGAAATCCTCGTGCTCCTCGCTGTACAGGTTGCGCGGCATGACTGCTCCTTCGTGGATCGGTCCGTCGTCGATGCGAGCCAGCCCTCGGTCGCTTCGCCGTGGGCCGTGGGGTGTTCCGGCTATCCTACGGTAACTAAGCGCTTGCTTATCGGTTTCGCGCCCTGGATGCGCGACTCCACAGCGGGAGGACGGATGGCGCACAACCCGGCCGCAGGCCCCGCGGACGAGACGCTCCCGACCGGCGATGTCGGCCGCTTCCCGACCGGTGATGTCGGCCGCTCCCCGACCGGCGATGCCGGCCGCTCCCCCACCGGCGATGCCGGCCGCGACCGGCTCCTTGCGGCCGCTGTCGCGGCCTTCGGGGAGAAGGGCTTCCACGCCACGACCACGCGGGACATCGCTCGGGCCGCCAACCTCAGCCCGGCCGCCGTCTATGTGCACCACCCGTCGAAGGAGGACCTGCTCTACCTCATTTCGATCGCGGGGCATTTGGAGTTGCGAGCCGCGCTGGAGGTTGCGGTGGCCGCGGCTGACGATCCGGCCGGGCAGCTCGCGGCCCTGGTGCGGGCGTTCGTCACCGAGCACGCCGCCCGTCGGGACGTGGCCCGCGTGGTCAACGACGAACTCGATGCGCTCTCGCCGGAGCATCGGGGCGAGGTGGACGAGCACCGGCGGGCGATGGAGAAGCTGGTGCGCGACATCATCGCGGCCGGGGTGCAGCGTGGCGATTTCGTGGTGGCGGACGCGCACCTGACCGCCCGAGCGGTGCTGTCCCTGGGCATGGACGTCGCGCACTGGTTCCGGTCGCCGGGGCGGTGGAGCGTGGCGACGGTGGCGCAGGAGTACGCCGAGCTGGCGCTGCGCATGGTCGGGGCTGTGCGTTAGGCCCGATGGCCGGGGCCGGCCCTCGACGGGACTGGTCGGGACTGGTCGGACGCTCAGTGGCCGTGCTCGCGTCGACCCGCGTGGATGTCGTCGTACGACAGCTGCGCCTTGGCGTCCTTGCGGGACTTGAGCAGGCTGGCGATGGTCGTCAGGGCGAGAATGAGCACGATGGCGCCGAGGGACACCCCGATCGGGATCTCGGGGGCGGCGTGCACGCCCTGACCGCCGTTGATGAACGGCAGGGTGTTCTCGTGCAGCGCGTGCAGGATCAGCTTCACGCCGATGAAGGCCAGCAGCACCGAGAGGCCGAGCCCGAGGTAGACGAGCCGTTTGAGCAATCCGCCGATGAGGAAGTACAGCTGCCGCAACCCCATGAGGGCGAAGATGTTGGCGGTCAGCACCAGGAACGGTTCCTTGGTGAGGCCGTAGATGGCGGGAATCGAATCGAGCGCGAACAGCAGGTCGGTCGTGCCGAGCGCGAGAATCACGACGAACATCGGGGTGATGAGGCGCTTGGCACCTTCGCGAGCGAAGAGCGCCGTGCCATGCTCCCAGGACTGGGTTGCCGGGAAGCGGTTCTCCACCCAGCGCAGGAGCGCGTTTTCCTCGAATTCTTCGTCGTCGTCGTCCGCCATGGCCTCCTTGGCCAGCTTGACGGCGGTGTAGATCAGGAAGGCGCCGAAGATGTAGAACACCCAGGCGAATTGGTTGATCAGCGCGGCGCCGACGGCAATGAAGATGCCGCGCAGGATGAGGGCGATGACGATGCCGACCATGAGGGCGCTCTGCTGGAGTTTCTCCGGCACCCCGAATTTCGCCATGATGATGAGGAAGACGAAGAGGTTGTCGATCGACAGCGAATACTCCGTCAGCCAGCCGGCGAAGAACTCGGCACCGTATTGGTGACCGGCGAGCACCCAGATCCCGATGCCGAACGCGATGGCCGCCCCGACGTAGACCGTCAGGTATCTTGCGCACTCGGCCATGGACGGCACGTGCGGGCGGCGTGCGATCACCACCACGTCGAGCAGGAGTACGAGGGTCGTCGCACCGAGGGTGACGAGCCACAGCCAAGCGGGGACGTTCACAGGGGTTCCTTCCGGACACGCTCAAGCGGCCAGAGGTCTCTCCCACCAGGGATGGCCAGGGGTCCCGGGCGCCTCTGCATGTCGAGCCGCCGTGCTGACGAGACCGCCGCGAACGGGATACTCCCCTCCGGCGCAGGATTCTGCCACGGACCGTCTCGGGCGGCCAGCGCAGCCCCCTCAGGCGCGTTGTGTGGGTTTGGTCTCGATGGCGTGTCGGTGCCTGACGTGAGGGTGCCCCTGGCCAGCGTGGTGGGTGTCGAGATCGCCACCTGGCAGGGGCACTTCTATGGTGAACGTCGA
>JAIUNK010000041.1 GCA_020161845.1 Actinomycetota bacterium | reverse complement strand
AGGTCCTCGACGTTCACCATAGAAGTGCCCCTGCCAGGTGGCGATCTCGACACCCACCACGCTGGCCAGGGGCACCCTCACGTCAGGCACCGACACGCCATCGAGACCAAACCCACACAACGCGCCTCAGGCGATGGGCCGAGCGCGACTCCTGCACCTCCGTCCAGCGAGGCCTGCGACACCTTTCGGCCGTCGACGTACACGCCGTTGAGTGACCGTCCGTCCCGAATCGACCATCCCGACGTGGAGTCGTAGAAGACCTCGGCGTGCGCGCGGGAGACCTCCTGGTGCGGAATGCAGATGTCGCAGTGGGGATCGCGGCCGAGCCGGTAGGTGCGTCCCACCTCGAGCGGCCACGCGGCGTCGTCGCTGATCAGGTGGACAACGTCCGCGGCCCGAGTGTCCTGTCCCATGGCAGCCTCCACGGCTGGTTGCGTTTGAGGTCGGCCCTCGGTCAGGCCGGCCGTTCCGATACGGCGGCGATGCGGTTCGCCCCGTCAGGGCCACGCACCACGGTGTAGGTGACCCGGACCGTGCCCGAGTTCGCCGGCTTGTGATAACTGACGTAGTAGTCGATCCGCGCCGCGGGCTGGCCGGCGAACGTGGTGGGGGCGACGTACGAGACGTACCGCGGCGGGTCGTACGTCTGCCGGTACTTGACCAGGTCCGTCGAGGCCAATCGCCCGTAGAGATCGTCGCGGCTCAGCGAGGCCGCATACCAGTCCACGGTCGGGGTGAACAGCCGGGACATGTCACCGGCGGTCAGGGTTCCTCCCTCGAACTGGGCGAAATAGTCCATGACCGCGCCATCCGCCTCCCGTTGGGTGGGAGCAGCCTGGCTGCCGGTGCCGGTGAGGGTGGTCGGCGAAGCCGTTGAGCCGCTCGGAGCCGTGGAGCTGGTGGGCACCGACGGCGACGCGGAGGTCGCGGGTGGGCTGGTGGTCGCCGTGGGCGGCGCCACGATGCCGGTGGTGGTATTCGCCACGGGGTGCGCGTCGCCGGAGGAGCTGCCGAGCTTGATTGCTGCTACAGCGACGGCCCCACCGAGGACGACCGACCCGACGACGAGCATCCAGACAGCCGGTCCCCGGCGCTTCGGCGTGGCCGGTGCGGGCGCGCCGACGTAGGCGCCGCCCATCGCCGCCGAGCCCACTGGACCACTCTGCCCGGCCGACGTAGCGAAGCCTCCGGCGCCGGAGGTTCGCGGCCCGGCGCCGTACGCGAACCCCAGCGAGGTCTCCTGGCTGGCCCGAAGGCTCTCTGGGGTCGGCACCGGCATGGTCTGCGGCGCCCAGCTGGACCCGGTGGTATGGGGACCGCCCGTCGACTGCGGCGCCGCCAGGACGGTGGCGGCGTCGACGGCAGCCGCGCCGCTGGCCGCCCCACCCGCCGCGGGAACCGTCGGTGGGGGCGTGGTGAGGACGGGCGCGGCCGGCACCCCGTGACACTCGGGCTCCAGCGAGCGCAGGACGTCCGCGACATGTGCCGCGGAGGGACGTGCGGCTGGGTCCTTGCGGACCATCAGCGAGATCTGCGCCCAGAGCCGGTCGGGGATTCCCTCCGGTCGGCCAGGGTCTTCCGTCGCGTGGGTCCGCATCAAGGCCATGGCGGACGGCTTTCCGGCGAACGCGGGAATCCCACACAGCAGCTCGTAGAGCATGAGTCCGAGCGAGTACACGTCCACCGCGCCGGTGGGCTCCGCGCCCTCCAGGAGCTCGGGGGCGAGGTAAAGCGGGGTTCCGAGCAGCATCGTCCGCTGGTGCGAGGCGTCCGTGACCTTCGCGATGCCGAAGTCGGTGAGCCGAGCCTGGCCGGTCGCCGTCTCTAGGAGCACATTGGCGGGCTTGACGTCACGGTGCACGACGCCCTTGACATGCGCGGCGTGCAGCGCAGTCGCCACCTCCCGCCCGAGCCGAACGACGTCAGAGGGGGGCAGGCTGCCTCGCTCGCCAAGGACCGTCGCGAGGTCCGGGCCGTCGACGTAGTCCATGACGATGGCCAGCGTGCTGCCCTCGACGACGAGATCGTGCACCTGCACGACGTTGGGGTGATGAATGGACTCCAGGATGCTGCGCTCCTGGACGAACCGCTGGAGCACTCGGACATCGCTGGCCAGGTCGTGTCGCAGCAACTTGACCGCTCGCGGCCGCCCCGATCGATCCCGGCCCAACCAGACCTGACCGCTCGCCCCCTCCCCGAGTGGGCGATCTAGCAGGTAGCCGCTTCCGAGGTGTCGCTCCTCCATGTGGTCACTCCCGTCGCCTGTGCCTTCGGTCATCACAGCCCCTCGAGCTCCAGTCCCTGCGCCCGGATTGCGTCGATCACCCTGGGTAACGCCTCGACGGTGTGAGCGCCCGTCATGTGAAAGAGCACGACGCCTCCGGCACGCACCGGAGGCGTCTTGTCGTCGCCGGTCAGCACGCGCGAGAGGATGAGGTCGGCGTCGGGGCCGGCCCAGTCGCGGGGGTCAACCGTCCAGAAGCACATGCCGAGCCCCAGAGCGGCCGCCGCGCTTCCCACCCGGTCGGTGAAGACTCCTCCGCCGTATCCCGGCCGGAGCAGTCTGGGTTCGTCGGCGTCGGGTCCCGCAGCGATCTCCGCCCGCAAGGTCGCGTCGTCGAGGGTGTTCAACCACCGGTGGCTCCCCGAGTGATTCTCGATGAGATGTCCCTGGCGCCGGATCTCGGCGAGCATCTGCGGATTACGGCGCGCCCAGTCGCCGGTGCCGAAGAACCGCCCTCGTACGTGGCGGGCGGTCAAGGCGTCAACAGTGGCGTGGAGCGCTGCCATGGACTCGAACCCATCGTCGAAGGTGAGCCAGACACGCTCCGTGGGGTTCCCGCACCGGCGGATACGGTCCCGTTCCGCGTCCGTGACTGCGCGCGCCCGGGGGCCTGTGGCCTCGACCCCGTACTTGCCCGTGGCGGGGATCGCGACCCCGCCAGGTGAGGTCACCCGGGCAGAGGCCGTGACTTGTGCCTTGCCCGGGCGCGTGGGCAGCGTCACCCAGCACTCCTGGGAGAGCCCAGTGGCGTGCCGCCACTGGGGGCCCGAGCACACCCCGGGCTGGCCGTCCAGCTCGATGGTGAACTGGGCGGACTCCTCCGCGGCTGCTCCGCGCAGCGTGGCCACCATCGGCAGGAGAGCGCCGGGAGCATCGGTATCCGGCCCATAGACGCTGACGAACGCCGCAGTGGGCACCGTGGCCCGAGGCGGTCCTGCAGCTGACGAGGCCGTCTCGGACGCCGGGACGTTGGCGGTGCCGGATGAGCGATCCGCGGACTGGCCCCCGTCCCGCGGCGCACCAGCGGCACAACCAGAGAGCAGCAGCGCCGCGCCGGTCAGTCCCACGGCTATCCGCATCCAGGACCGCGCCGACGATCCACGGCCCGAGCGGACAGGCTCTTGGCGGTTGGTCAACGTAGGCCCCGAGGAGTACGAATAGTGCGGCTGGAGGAAAGCGAGCAACGCCGAAAGAGCGACGCCTAAGACTCATCGTTCTCGACACGTCGAACGTTACGGGCCAGCGGAAAGTGGAGCCGGAAGAGATGACGGGCGAACAAGATTCGTCGCCCGACGGGCTTTCGGGAATTCCAAGTGGTCGTCTGGAGCCGATCCCTGTCTACGCCGTGAGGCGTATTGCCTCGACCGCACCCCGGCCGGCGCCACTCACCTCGGCGACGGGGTCTGCGGCGCCGGAGGGCGACCACGCGGTCGTCGACATGAGCTGACCGCATTCGCCGCACGCTGCCCGGAGATCAGCGCTCCCTGGATCGAGGCGGTGTCGCGGTGGTCGCCGGCGACGAACACCGCGTCGCTGACCCGCTGCTGCAACCGCGGCCGCAGGGGCGGGGTCACCGTCGGCAGCGCCTCACGGATCTCGTGCCGCGCGACGAGGTCCCAGCCGGAGGCGTCGCGTCCGTAGATCTGTCCGACGTGCCGCCGCACCTCGCGCTCGCCGGCCGGGATCTCCGGGCGGTCGAGCAGCGTCGTGGCCTGCACCAGCCGGCGCCCAGCCGGGGCATAGGTCGGGGCCGCCGCGCTGACGTCGGCCGCATTCCACACCGGACCCGGGATCCGCCCGCCCGCCCGGCGCCCGTCGATGGCCAGCATCGCCAGGCGATGCGGCGGTTCGTCGGTGGCGAACCACCAGGTGACCAGGCCGTGCATCGGACGCAGGGCGCCCAGCTTGGGGACGGTCGCGCCGCCGGTCACCCCCCGGCCCGCGGAGCCGAGCAGGGCGGCCACCCCCGCCGGATCGGTCGCGACGACGACCGCGGCCGCGTCGTACGTCGTCTCCTCGGTCCGCACGCGCACCCCGGAGCCGACCTCGGCGATGTCCACGACGCGGGTTCCGGTGCGCACCGGCGCCGGGAGGGCGGCCGCCATGACCCGCGGCAGGGTGTCGATCCCGCGCGAGGGCAGCGCGGGGGATCCGAGCGCGAACATCCGCACCAGCAACCGCGTGAAGATCGCCGACGAGCCGCCGTGGGAGTCCACCAGCACCCCGGCCAGGAAGGTCTCGATGACCTCGTGGCGCAGCCGCCCGGTGAGGCCGGCGGCGTCGAAGGACTCCGCGAGCGTGGCGTCCCTGCTGGCCAGCAGGGACTGCACAGAACCCAGCGCCGGCACCAGCCAGCGCACCAGCGCCGCGATCTCGCGCGGGTCGAGGTAGCCGCTGGCCAGGGTCGCGGGCAGCAGTGTCGGTTCGCGGCGGGGGTCGGCCAGTGTGACCAGCTCACGGCCCGGGTCGTCGGTGCGGACGAGCAGGCCGGCGCGGAACGGTCGCAGATCCAAGGCGTCGATGTCGACCCATCGGCGCAGCGCCGGGTAGGCCGGGTTGATCACCGCGAAACCGCGGTCGCACAGGTAGCCGTCGATCCGGTCGGTGCGCAGGCGACCGCCCACCTCGTCGGCCGCCTCCAGGACCAGGACGTCGTGGCCGAGCTGATGCAGGCGGGCCGCGCAGCGCAGCCCCGCCAGGCCCGCACCGACCACCACGATCTCGGTCAACGTTGTCCTCCGTCATCCCGGCGGCGCCCGACCAGTCCCGCCGCCACGGCCGCGCCGGCCGCGACGGCTGACGCGCCCACGATCCCGGCGCCGACCCGGGCCGCCCGGCGGCCCCACCGCTGGGGATCGTACGACGCAGCGGCGGCGCGCACGGCGTCGTCGAAACCGAGCATGCCACCCTCGGGTACCCCCAGCATGGTGCGGGCGTCCCGCTCGTGCACGACGGCGTCGTTGATGAGGCTTCCCACGAGGGGCTTGGCGACGCCCGCCGGCACCGGCGTGACCAGTCCCACCCAGTGGCTGGCCAGTCCGGGGGTGAGCACCGGCACGATGCCCATGTGCCGCGGCCGGAGCCCGGTGACCTGGGCATATCGCTTCATCATCGCCACATAGGTGAGCACCTCATCCATGCCGAGATCGAAGCTCCGGTTCACCTCCGCGGGCAGGTCGGCGGCACGCACGAGGTAGAAGATCACGTCGTCCACCGCGATCGGTTGGATCCGGTTGGTGAGCCAGCGCGGACCGACGGCGACCGGGAGGCGTTCGGTCAGGTGCCGCAGCATCTGATAAGACGCCGAGCCCTCCCCGAGCACGACGCCGGCCTGCAGGACAGCCGTCGGCACCCCGGAGGACAGCAGGATCTCGCCGACCTCGACGCGGGAGGCCAGGTGCTCGGACAGGGCCGTGCCGCGGGGGTGCAGCCCGCCGAGGTAGACCAGCCGCTGGACGCCCTCGGCCAGGGCGGCGGCGCCGAACCCCCGGGCCAGGTCGCGGTCGCGCTCGGCGTACTCGCCCTTGCCGTCCATGGAGTGCACCAGGTACCAGGCGACGTCCACCCCGCGGAGCGCCTCGTGGCAGGCCGCGTCGTCGGCGAGGTCGCCGGTGATCACCGTGACCCGGTCGCGCCAGGCCTGCGGGAGTCGGTCCGGGGTGCGAGCCAGCACCCGCACCTGCCAATCCGCGTCCAGCAGCGCCGGGACGAGCTGGGCTCCGACATAGCCACTGGCTCCGGTGACGAGGGCGGTGCGTGACATGACGACTCCTTGGGGGCCGGGGCGACGGCCGGACGGCCGGGGCAGCAACGGGACATCAGCGGGACATCAGCGGGACATCAGTGGGACAGGGCGATGGGCAGGAGCAACAACATCCCGAGCGACCAGGTCAAATGGGAGACGATCGGGCCGAGGACCCCGCCGGTGACGCGCCGTTGAGCCCCGGTCAGCAGGCCGACGGCCAGCGCCGCGAAGGTCAGCAGCGGCACCCCCGACAGGACCGTGGACAAGGCGTAGAGCAGCGTCGAGCCCGCAAGATTCCAGCGGCGGGGCAGGGCGGCGTAGGCCGCGCCCCGGAAGAACAGTTCCTCGGCCACCCCGTTGACGGCGGTGACGAGGGCCACCACGCCGAGCGAGCCGTAGCGGGCGTGATCGAGCAGGCCGTCGACCGGCTCGCGCAGCACCGGGATGCGGCCGACCACCAGGGCGCCGAGGCAGAAGATCGCCAGCAGGACCGCGCCCAGCAGGAAACCCTGCAGAACGGCCCGCCCGCCCTGGGTGCCGTCTCGGGTGTGCGCCCGGCCCAGGTGCAGCCGGCCCGAGGCCAGCGCGCCCCCGGCCCAGATCCCGGCCACGGCGAAGGTCGCGGGATAGAACATCGGATCGCCGGGCTGCACCGCCAGGGCCCGACCGAGCGCCACCGCGCCCAGCACCAGCGTCACCGCGACGACGACCTGGCGACGACGCCACCGCGCCGGGCTCTCGAGATGGTCCCGGGCCACGGGGGTGAGCAAGGCTGCCGCGAGAAACGCACGCAACTCCCGCACGGGGTTCACGCTCAGGTCCTTCCCGTCCCGCCCTCGTCCCGCCCCGACCGGGGCCGACGTCGCGCCTGTAGTCGAACATCGGGTCCGGGACGCCGCAACAGGTGTCGAAGGTCGCCGGTGCGACGACTGACCGGATCGGGTACGACGGGTGGGTGGCCGGATCCGGTACGTCGGGTGGGCGTCGCCGTCATCGCGGCCGCCCGCCGCCACCCTAGGGTGACGTCCAGACGTTCGCGCCGCGAGGGGAGGCTGGCAGATGCGGCCCGACCGACCACACGGTCCCCGAATGCTCGGCCGGCTTGCCCCCGACCGTCTGGGTGGTGTTCTGCTCGGCGCGTCGGTGCTGGTGTTCCTCGCCGGCAGCGGGTGGGTGCTGGCCGACCCGGCCACGTCGTACTCCTGGTGGCACAACATGTTCAGCGATCTCGGCCGCACGACCTGCCAGCCCTCGGACGGTCGTTGGGTGTGCGCCCCGAGGCACGCCGCGTTCAACGCGGCCCTGATCGCGAGCGGGCTGCTCATGGCGGCCGGGGCGGCGCTGCTGGCCCGCCGGTGGGGGTGGGCCCTGACGGCCGGGATCGGCGGTACGTCGGCGGGGCTGGTCATCCTCGGGACGTTCCCCTCCGACGTCGCACCCCGGATTCACCTGGCCGGGGCGGTGCTGACCCTGCCGGTCCCCGCGGCGGGTTGGCTGCTGTCCGCGCTACGGCCGCTGCGAGCTCGGTGCCGGGCCTCGACACCCGCGCCGGTCCGGGCCTCGCTGGGAGCCGGCGCGTTGCTGCTGAACCTCGTGCACCTGGTGCCGCAGACCGAGCTGATGCCCCGCGGGGCGGCCGAGGTGTTGGCCCTGAGCATCGTTGTGGCCCTGCTGCTGTTCGAGTCGTACGCCGCGGCCGGCGCTCGCCGCTAGGTGTTCTGCGCAGGGAGGTCGATCCCGGTCCACCCGTGCGCGCGGGCCGGCCCCCGGGTGAACCGGGCGGGGCCTCTGGGGAGTGATCCGCACCGAACTCGGGAGCAAACCCTCCCCACAGAGACGCCACCACCCGCCCGGGCTCAGCCGAGGCGGCGGAACAGGGGCCACACCGCGGCCCATCCGCCCACCGGGTCGTCGCACCGGGCCATCGGCGAGCCGCCGAGACCGAACGGATCGCTCCCCCCAGGGCGAAGCTCACCGGCCGGTTCGCAGCGCGCGAACAGGTGCGCGTGGCTGATCGCGACCGGTCCGGCCAGCAGCACCCGCTCAGTCCCCGGTGGACCCAACGACCACAGCGCGTTGTGACCCGAAGCCACCCGCGTCAGGCCCACCGCGGGCCCGTAGAACGCCACGGCGCCGGCCAGCGCGTACGACGAGGTCAGCACCGTGCGCTCGCCGGCGTCCGCGGCCGCCGCGGTCGCGACCTGACGCACATAGTCCGGCCAGCCGGTCTGATCCCGCAGCACCGGATTGATCGCGGCGAGCGCATCGAACACCGCGGTCCCCGGCGGCAGCACCGGCAGCGCGACGACCACGGAGACCGCCGCGTTGGCCGCCAGCACCGTCCGAACGCGACGCCAGAGCCGCGTTCCGGCGTCGCGTTGCGGCCCCCAGCCCAGGGCCAGCGCGGCCAGGACGAGGGCGACCGCGTAGTACGGCTGAGCGGGAACCGCCAGGTTCCACGCCACCAGCACGAGCGCGGCGACGGCGAGGACGGGGACCCCGCTCTGACGTCTGCCGCGCCAGGCCAGCCCGCGGGTCCAGACCAGCGCGAACGGGGGGCCGACCAGCGCCAGCAGCACCGGGACGACCAGCCAGCGGTTCGCGCTCCCCTGGACCTCGACGAGACCACCCGAAACCGCCGACATCGGCCAGCCGTGCAGCGCTTGGGCGAGCACCTGCGGACCGCCCAGGCCGACCAGGGCGACGGCCCCCGCAGCGGCGTCCCGGCTGCGCAGGAGGGCGCGATCCGCGACCAGCAGCCCGACTCCCAGCGCGGCCACCAGCACCAGCACGAGCAGCTTGTTCCAGCAGGCCAGCCCCGCGACGACGCCCGCCCAGGCCAGCGCGTGCGGCCGGCGCAGGATCGCCGCGACGACCAGGAGGATCACCAGCAGCCAGGCGAGCAGGTCGAGGGTCGAGGTGAGGAAGACATGGCCATGGATGAGCGGATACACCGTGAACGCGTGCGCCCACGCCGCCACCGCTTGCACCCCCGGCCCGTAGCCGAGCAGCCTTGGGAACAGCGCCGCAAGCACCGAACCGGCTGCGGCGGCGACCACGGCCGGGATCCGCTGGACCCAGACCGCGTCGCTCGTCGACGCGGCCAGGCGGGTCAGCCAGATGGTCAGCGGCGGCTGGTCGTCGTACCACCAGGCCAGCGGCAGCATCCGGAAATACAGCTCGTCGCCGTGCAGGCCGTGCCGACCGGCCGTCGCGAGCAGGACCACGGCGACGGCCAACGCGGGCGGCCCCGCGATCCGCCACAGCGGGGCCGAGCTCACGAATCGGCCACGCGACGCTCGATGTAGCGCACGGCGGTCGCCACCCCGTCCTCCGCGCGCACCCGCGCGCCCAGGTCCACGGCCCGCCGCTGCATCCCCGGCCGCAGCGCCTCCTCCAGGCGCCGGGTCAGCGCGGCGGCGGTCAACCGCCGCCGCGGGATCGCCGACGGGGCGACCCCGAGGGCGGCCAGTCGGTGGCCCCAGTAGTACTGGTCGGCGAAGTGCGGCACGACCACGGACGGCGTGCCGGCGCGCACCGCGGCCCCGGTGGTGCCCGATCCGCCGTGGTGCACGACGGCGGACATCCGCGGGAACAGCGCCGAATGCGGCTCCGGGCCGATCGGGACCGCGGTGGCGTCGGTCGCCGGGCCCCGACGCGGATCGCCGGCGGCACCAAGCTGAACGACAGCACGTACGCCGAGCGCGGCGCAGGCTCGGGCGATCTGGTCCAGGAGCTGCTCCGGGTCGCTCTGCTGCATCGACCCGAAGCCCACGAACACCCACGGACCGGGCTGCATGAGCAATCCCGCGGCAGCCTCCGACAGCCCGCCGTCCGGTCCCACCCACCAACCGGTGACGCAGATGCCCGGGGCCCGGTCGGGAACCACGCTCGGGCTCACGGCGTGCAGCGTGCCCAGGGTCGTCGTGGTCAGCCCCACCGGGTGCCGTGCGTGCAACTGCAAGCGGCCCCGTTCCCACCAGCCGTCGAGTCCCCCGAGATAGGGCTCCACCACGCGCAGCGCACCGCGGGCCAGTCGCCGGGCGGGTGCGGGCAGGCGCCAGGCATACGGCAGCAGCGGCATCGGCCCGTCCAGCCCCGGCTGCTCGGGCCACTGGTGGGCCCGGATCACCGGCACGCCGGCGGTCAGGGCCGCATCGACCGCAGCGACGGCGAAGGACGAGGCGATCACCACGTCCGCGCCGGTCACGGCGATGCGGGCGGGCGCCGCGAAGGCGTGCACGAAGTCCGCGAACAGATGCCGGGTGCGATTGAGGGCCCGCGGACTACCGCGGCGCAGCGCTTGGGCGGCCGGCCCCGCGAGCAAGGTCCCGGGATCGCTCGGCGCCCCGACGCCCGAGACGCCCGCAGGCAGGTCGAGCGTCGGCAGCAGGACGTTGTGGGTCAGCAGCGTGACCTCCTGGCCCCGCTCGGCCAGCCCCCTTGCGAGGGCCGCGAAGGGCAGCACATCCCCCCGACTGCCGGCCGCGGCCAGGACGATGCGCACGGCTCGGCCGACCGCTCAGCGACCGGTCAGGGAAGCCGGCAGGTAGTCCGCGATCCGGCGGGCGGCCAGTTTGCCGGAGATCAACACCATCGGGACACCCACCCCGGGAACGGTCCCCGAGCCGGCGAAGAAGAGGCCGGGGCGGCGCCGTTCGGCATTCGAGGGGCGGAACGGCCCGGTCTGGGCGAAGGTGTGCGCCAGCGCGAACGGCGTACCGCCCGCCATGCCCGCCCGAGCCCAGTCGGTCGGGTCGACGAACTCGTCGGTGACCACGTCGGTGGGGTAGCCCGCTTGCTCCAGGAAGCGCATGAGGTCCGCCTGCATCCTGGGCCGTTCGCTCGACCAGTCCACCCGACCCGCGGCGAGGTTGGGCACCGGCTCCAGCACGTAGAGCGTGGCGCAACCCTCCGGCGCCGCGCTGGGGTCGTCGAGCGAGGGCACCGACACGAGCCGGGAGGGATCCGCCATCCGCGTGCCGCGCACCAGCAGATCCTCGAACGCCTCCTCCCAGGCGCCGCCGAAGTGGATGTTGTGGTGGGCCTTGTCGCGGGGCACCCCGCGGACGCCGAGGTGCCAGACGACCGCGGACGGGGAGTACGTCGGGCGCTGCACCGCCAGCGGGGGCGTCAGGTCGGGCAGCAGCCGGTGGTACGCCGTGGGCAGGTCGAGGGTGCAGACCACCGCATCACAGCGAACCCGCTCGGCGTCGCCCGAGCCGTCGGCGCCCTGCGTCGCCACCCCGGTCACCACGCCGTCGGACCTGGTGAGCAGGCGGGTCACGGTCTGGTCGTAGTGGATCTGCACCCCGGCCGCGGTGGCGGCGGCCGCCATCGCCTCCGGCACCGCCCGCATGCCGCCGCGCGGGAACCAGACGCCCTCGATGCTGTCCATGTAGGTGATGACCGCATAAATGGCCAGCGCCTGCTCGGGCGCCAACCCGGCATACATCGCCTGGAACGAGAACAGCCGGTGCAGCCGCGGGTCGCGGAACCGGGCTCGGATGGCGGGGCCGAGCCGGCCGAAGCCGCCCATCCGCACGAGCCGGGCCGCGGCACCCGGCGAGCGCAGCAGGTCCAGCGGGGAGTCGAAGTTGGCGTCGATGAAGTGCGGCATCTCCAGCCGGTAGAGCGCGCGCAGCCACAGCACAAAGTCGTCGAACGCCGCCGCGTCGAGGGAGCCGCACTCCGCGGCGATCTCGGCGCGCATCGCGTCGTGCCCGGCCCGCACCAGCAGGGTGGAGCCGTCGGCATAGCTGGCCCGGTACGCCGGGTCGAGCAGCACCAGGTCGAGCACGTCGCGGACCCGAGTCCCGACCGCTTTCAACGCCTCGTCCACGAGATCGACCATGGTCAGCACCGTCGGCCCGGTGTCGAACGTGAAGCCGTCCCGCTCCAGCCGGATGCCACGGCCACCCGGCCCGCTCTGGCGCTCCAGCACGGTGACCTCGTGGCCCTGGCCGCGCAGGTGGCAGGCCGCGGCGAGGCCGGCCAGCCCGGCCCCGATGACGACAACGTGGCTCACGTCCGGTCACGCTCCTGTGGTGTCGGGCGGACCGCGACGGCCGCCTCCGGGTCCCCGCCCAGCGCCTCGTCGAGCAGTGGAAGTTGCTGCACCGCCCAGGGGCTGAGCAGCATCGGCGTGGTGCGCGCCGCGGCGACGACGGCCGCCCACGGGGCCCAGGCCACCTCCGCGATCTCCTCGGGCCAGGGTCGCAGCCCGGCCGGGTCGAGGCGGCCGACGAACACCGGGCACAGCTCGTTCTCGACCACGCCGCTGGCGTCGACGGCGCGGTAGCGGAAGTCCGGCAGCACCGGGCGCAGCTCGCTCGGGGCGACCCCGAGCTCCTCCTGCACCCGGCGGGTTGCGGCCGCGGCGACGTCCTCGCCGGGGCGCGGGTGGCCACAGCAGGAGTTGGACCAGACCCCGGCCCAGGTGACTTTGTGCAGCGCCCGGCGGGTCAGCAGCAACCGTCCGGCCGCGTCGAACAGATACGTCGAGAACGCCAGGTGCAGCGGGGTGTGCGCGGTGTGCACCGACGTCCGGGGGGCGGTGCCGGCGGGGGTGCCGTCGTCGGCGAGCAGCACGACGAGGTCGTCGGTTTCCGTCGCCGGCGGGCGTGCGGGTTGCGTGGGGTGCAGCACGGTGTCTTTCTCGGCTCTTCTCGCTCGTTGGGTCAGCTGCCGGCGATGACGGCGGCCTCTTGGTCGTAGCCGCGGCTGATCTGCTCGATCACCGCGCGTTCGATGGCGGAGCCGGCCAGCGGGATCCCGACGTCGAGCCGGATCTCGTAGGTCAGCGTGCTGGTGTCGGCCCCGGGTGCCGTCGGCCGCAGGCTGGCGCCGGTCGTCATCGTGGTCGCGGGGATCGCCTCCAGCCGCACCGCGACGTCGGCGACCGCGTCGTCGCCGGTCAGCCGCCACACCTCCCGGCGCACGATGCGGGGGGCGGCGGGCAGGGCGGCAGCCACGCGGGCGGGCACCCAGCTGGTGGGCACCTGCGCCGTCACCGCCATGACTAGCGCCGCACCGTCGGGGGTGTCGGTGGCCAGCTCGGTGACCTCGGCGGCCAGCGCGGGGTCGGCGGCGGCGCGGCGCCGCGCGACGTCGGGGTCGCCCAGGCGGTGCAGGATCTGCGCGGGGGTGCCGGGGATGGTCCAGGTGAGGGTACGTCGAGCGGTCACGGGGCACCTCGGAGGGTCGCAGCAGGGGGCTGGGCAACAGGGGCAGTGCGGGGTTCGGCGTGGGCAGCGCGAGGGTCGGCGGGACGCGACCGCCCGACGGTACGTCGTACGAGGCGCCGCATCGTCGGCACGGTGGGTCCGAAGCGCGTCGCGAGGGGCACGCTCCACAGGTCGTGGCCGGCCTCTCCCCACCCGGCGAGCAGCCGGTTGGCGGCCTGGAAGCCGGTCGTCGCGGCGCGCTCCATCAGGGCCACGGGCAGCTCGCAGCGGATCCCGTCGCCGGCCAGCAGCACGGCGGGGTCGGGGGTGGCCACCCCGGGCCGGTCGGCCCACGGGTCGGTGCCGGCCAGCGGGCAGTCCTGTTCCACCAGGATCTCCTCGTGCACGATCCGGGCCCGGTCCAGCTCGGGATGCAGTCGGCTCAGCTGCGCCCGAAGGTCGGCCAGCACCGTCTCGTCGGAGGCGTCGTCCGGCACGGCGTACGCGTGCAGTTCGACCACGCTGCCACCGGTCCGTCGGGCCCACTGCGCCGCGCCGTCCTCCAGCAGGTGCACCGCGGAGACGTTGTCCAGGTAGCCGTAGGCGGCGGTGCCGAGGAAGGGCGCGGTGTCGGGCCGCATGGGGGCGTCGAACCAGATCCGGTGGACGACGAAGCGGGGGGCGCGCGCCAGCCCTGCGACCGCGGCCCGCCAGCCCGGGTCGCCGAGCCAGCCGCTGGCGGCCACCAGTCGCTGCAGGGGCTCACGATCGGTCGCCAGAACGACCGCGTCGGCGTCCACCGACCCGCCATCGGCCAGGGCCACTCGGATCCCGGGGGGCGCCCCCGCGGCCGATGCGGCGATCCGTTCGAGCCCGGCCACGGTGGTGCCACACCGCATCTCGACCCCAAGCTCGGTCAAGTAGCGGCCCAACGGCGCCCACCAGGTGGCGTCGAAGTCGTCCGTGGCGACGTCGAAGAGCAGGCCCTCGGCGGACCCGAGGAAGTAGCTGTGGAACATCGCCACCAGTTCCCCGCCGGAGAACTCGGCGGGGTCGGCGAAGAAGCTGCGCGCGAAGACCTCGAGTGCGAGGTCCCGCATGCCCGGCGGGAACCGGAGCCGGTCCAGCACGTCCGCGGCGCTGACTCCGTCGTACGCCGTGAAGGTGGTCGGGAAGTCCACGTCGAGCAGACCCAGGGCCGCGTCGATGTCGACGCGCAGCAGGTCGGCGGCGCCGAACGAGGGGCTGGCCGCGACGAATCCGAGGATGTTGAACGGTGGTCGTCGCGGGATCGCGGTGAACGAGTCGCGGCTACCGTCGGCGTGCAGCAGCGGATAGTCCGCCACCGGGCGAAGCCCGGACAGCTCGGGGTCGACCCGGCGCAGCAGGCCACGCAGGTTGTAGTACTGCCGGAAGAACGCGTGGAACCCCCGGCTCATGGTGGCCCGGCCGGTCGGGTCGCCGGGGACGCTCACCGGCCAGCTGCGGACCCGCCCGCCCAGGCCGTCGCGGGCCTCCAGCAGGGTGACGCGCACCCCGCGCTCGACCAGCGCCGTCGCTGCGGCGATGCCGGCGATGCCGCCGCCCACCACGACGACGCCGCGCTCGGTGCGCGGGACGGCGGTCGCGGTGCCTGCGTGGGCCGCGGCGCCGGCCGGCGGGGCGGGGATGCGGACCGCCCGCGGGTCCACCCCGGGCCGCCAACCGCGGTCGGCCGGCCCGGTCCGCAGCCGGGGCGGTACGGCGGCGCGGGCCACGCTCGGCAGCGTCGCGCCCACCGCGCGGATCAGGTCTGCTGCGCCGCTCATGGTCGCCGCCCCCACGTCGCTCGCACCATGCCGCGCTGCCAGCCGGGCACCGGCCGTTGCCCGACGTCGACGAACCCGGCGGCGGCCAACCGGTCGCGCAGCTGCTGGTCGGTGTCGAAGTCGAGCACGCTGCGCCACAGATAGGTGAACAGCTGCGGGCGTCGGGTAACGACCCAGGCCGACGGGATGATCACCCCCCAGGACAGCGCCGTCCAGGCGATGACGTCCAGCGGCCGACCGGCGACCCCGTAGTCGTGCACGAGGAAGGAGCCGCCGGGCACCAGCATGTCCCGCACGCACCGCAGGAAGGCGTCCTTGTCGGGGACGTTGCGCACCAGATAGGCGGCGAACACCGCGTCATAGCACGGCTGTTCGGCGACAAGGTCCTCGGCCTGGGCGTGCCGGAAGGTGACCGTCGCCGGCCAGCTCTTGCGCTGCGCCGCGGCCAACATCCCCGCCGAGCCGTCGATGCCCTCCAGCTCGAACTCCAGCCCGCTCTCGGTGAGCGCCCGCACCAGCGCGGCCGTGGAGGCGCCCGACCCGCAGCCGATGTCGGCGATCCGGACCGGCCGTCCCCCGGCGTGCGGGCCGTGCGCGGCTAGCGGGCCGCTGGTCAGCTGGCCCACCAGCAGGCGGGCCGAGCTGAGCAACTGGGCGGCATAGCCCGGCGACATCCCGGTGAGCCGGTCGTAGTGGGCGCCGATCTCGTCGAACTCCGGGGTCACCGTCGACGAGGCGGCGCGGATCGGGGCGGGGTCGGGTCTCATCGAGCCTCCGTGCAGCGGTCCTGCGGGTGGGTGGTCACGGCGTCCGGCGTACCGGCCGTGGGGGCGTCGCCTGCGGCGCGCACCCACCACAGGATGGCCAGCGTGACCATCGAAAAGCCGAACAGGAAGTCCTCGATCGGGACATCCCACGGGAACCGAACGCCCAGGTGGTGCTCTGGGGCGTAGATCACGATCGGCGCGCTGAGCTTGGTCAGCCAGCCGTCCACGAGCACCTGGAAGAACGCCACGATGCCCATCGAGAGCCAATAGCGGGCGCTGCGAAAAATCCCGGTGCGCCACCGGAAGCGTTCCAGCGCAACGACGGCCAGCACCGAGAGCACGGCCAGGACGGTGTATTCAGGCACGCCCGGCCCCCGTCCCGCGCCGACCGGACCGCACGGCCCGGCGCCAGCCGGCGGACCACTGCAGGACCGTGCCCACCGCGCCATAGGTGAGCAGTCCGCAGATCGGCACGACGATGAAGAACACCAGTTCCTCCACCGGCATCCCGATCACCGGGATGAGCAGGCCCGTGGTGTAGCGCTCCGAATACGACCAGTGGCCGCGCACGATCCCGAGGACGTCCCATGCGGAGAACACCAGCACGACGGGCACCAGGGCGGCGAGCAGCCGCCGCGGCCGGGAGTAGACACGGGCCCGCAGCACCAGCTCCAGCGGCAGCGTGATGGCCAGGCAACCCGCCATGAGCAGCAGGTATTGGTAGGGGTCCCAGGAGCCAGTCATCGGCCGGACCCCGGCGCGAGCCCGTCCCCGGACGTGATCACGGAGCTGTCCTGGTGACGGTAGGTCCAGGAGGTCAGCGCGGTCGCGATCATGGCGATCAGCACGCCCAGGAAGATGTGCGGGCCGACCGCCTCGACCGCGCCGAGGGCGTATTGCCCGCCGACAGCGGCGGCCAGGAAGATCGCCAGGGCCACGTTGACCCGGCCGGCGGCCCGCCGCAGGGCGACGTACGCCGTGGCGGCCAGCACGCACACGGCCAGCGTCACGCCGCCACCCAGCGTGTGTTGCCGCAGGTAGCTGCGATCCCCGCCGAGGTACGCCGCGGCCCAGCCCGCCTGGGCGACCACCGCCGACAGGACGACGGTGGCGATGAACCGCAGCGCCATCATCGGTTTCGTGGGGATCGTCATGATCCGATCCTGGCCTGCCGGACCGCGTAGCGCCGCTCGGCGTAGTCGATGTCGTCGTCCCAGAGTCGTTGCTGGGTGCGCTGCATCAAGGGCCGGACCAGGGGCGCGAGGTTGCGGGCAACCGCGAAACCGCGCCGCGGCGAGCAGGCGATCGTCGCCTCGGTCATCACGGTGACCGGATGCCCGGCCGCGTCGCGGCCCAGCGGGGTGGCGTGCGTCTCGACGACGCTGCCGGTACCCTCGCCGTCGACGATCGTCATCACGATCGTCCGGGCGTCCGGGCAGGCGAACTCCGCTCGCACCGGCACGCCCCAGCCGCGGTCGATCCGAAAGGCCACGTCGGTGACCAGGACGTCGTCGGTGCTGGCGGTCTCGTCGACCGTCAGGTGGCTGAACGCGTAGGGGTGGAACCAGGCGCCGTGCCAGGGGTCGAGCCGGTTGGCGATGACGTCCTGCGGCTCGCACCGGCCGGCGCGGGCGTAGACGGCGGCCAACGATTGCTCCAGCGGCGGCCGGGTCGGCAGGGCGGGCTCCGGCGTCGCGCGCTCGCCGGGGGTGTCGAGGCGCACCCAGAGCAGTACGCCGTCGTCGCGGGCGGGCAGCAGCGGCCACTGGCCCGGCCATTCGCCGGGCAGGCGCAGCCCGTGCCAGCGGCACAGGATGTCGGAGCCGACGACCGCGCAGCCGTCGAGGCGGGCGCCCATGTGCGGGCAGGCGCCCGGCCCGGCGAGTACCTGGCCGTCGGCGGTGCGCCACAGGGCTACCTCGCGGTTGGCGACCGTGCGGACCAGCGTGGTGCCGGGGCGCAGATCCGTCGCCGCGCCCACGACGTACCAGCCCCCCGGGTCACGCTGCTGCGCGCGCCGCAGCGCGCGCTCGATCCGCGGCACGGCCGCCTGCCGCCAGGTCGAGGCGATCCGCGCGGGGTCGGGCTGGGGCAGCCGGCGCAGCGGCATGCGCTCGGCGACGGCGGGGTGGTTGAGCAGCGCGGACGGACTCAACGGGGCGGCAGTCGGCCGGAGCGCCGGGGCCGTCGCGGCCCGCCCGGTCGCCACCACCCGCGCCGCGATGGCGACCTTGGCCGGCGCAGGCACCCGGCGTCGATCGGCGAAGACGTCGTAGTCGGCCCGTTCGATGCGGGTCAGGATCTGGGAGTACATCGTCAACGCCGCCCCGACACAGCGCGCCGAGGCCGGCGGCAGCATCGGCAGGCCCTGCTCGCCCTGGCGGTAGAGCTCGCGGTTGCGGTCGATCTGGGCGGCCAGGAAGCTGCGCCAGGCGGGGGTGACGCGCCGCAACCAGGGGTCGGCGCCGTGCTCGGCCAGCTCGTCGGCCGGCAGGTAGACGCGACCGCGGTCCAGGTCCTCGCCGACGTCGCGGATGAAGTTGGTGAGCTGGAAGGCCAGCCCCAGCGCGCGCGCCGGCTCCTTGGCCGCCGGGGTGTAGGGCTCCAGCACCGGCAGCATCATCTCGCCGATGACGGCGGCCGAGCCCTCCATGTAGACGTCGCGCAGCTCCGGCCAGGAGGACCAGGAGGTGCGGTCCAGGTCGAGCCGCATCGCGCCGAAGAACCGGTCGAAGCAATCCCGGGCCAGTTGCAGCCGGGTGATCGCGGCGACGATCGTGCGCATCAGCGGGTGCGGGTCGGTGAGGCCCTCGGCGGCACCGTCGAGGCCTCGGTCGAGGGCACGGTAGAACCGGTCCGCGAACGCCGCCAACCGTTCGGCGGGCAGCGCGTCGGCGGGGACGTCGAGCTCGATCCGCTGCCGCGACAACGGCTCGTCGACGATGTCGTCCGCCAGGCGGCACAGGGCGTAGAGCGCGTAGACGTCGTCTCGGCGGTGGGCGGGCAGGAAGAGCGTGCCCCAGTAGTACGTCGTGCCGAACTCGCGGGTCAGCTCGCGGGCCAGGCGGCGCCCCTGGGCCGCCGGGGCGTCGGGACTCATGCCGCCCTCCTGGCCAGGCCCCGCGCCCAACGCAGCAGCTCCCCGCCGACCGCGACGCAGTCCAGAACGGCGACGGCCGCCTCGGCCTCGGTCAGGCAGCGCGACAGCCGGCGCTCGGCCTCCCGCTGCACCCCGCCGTTGGCCATCGCGCGGCGTAACTGCTCGATCTGCGGCTCGGTCGGCGTCGGCCGCTGCGGACCCAGCAGCTGGGTGACCGCCCCGCCCAGCACATCCTCGGCGATGCCGAGCACGGTGGAGGGCTTGCGCTGCCGGATGTCGTCGGCGACCGGCTTGCCGGTCACCGCGGGATCGCCGAACACCCCCAGCAAGTCGTCGGCCAGCGCGAACGCCTCCCCGGCGCAGGCCCCGAAGGTGCCCAGCCAGGCGGGGACGGGCTGGTCCGGGCGAGCCAGCAGGGCACCCAGCTCCAGCGGCCGGGCCACGGAGTAGGCGGCCGTCTTGGCCTGGGCGACCGCCAGGGTGCTCGCCTGGTCGAATCGGCCTTCGGCGGCGAAGACCAGGTCGAGCCGCTGCCCCTGCACCAGTTCCACCACCATGTCGTCCCAGGCGACACAGACCGCGCTGGGCAGGCCGCGCAGCTGCCGCTGCGCCAGGGCGAAGGCCAGGTCACCGGCCAGGACCGCCAGGCTTTCGCCGAATCGGTGAGAGTCACCTCGCGCCCCGGCCGCATCGTGCCGGCCGGCGAGGTGCTGATGGGCGGTCGGCCGACCCCGGCGCGTCGCGCCCTGGTCCATGACGTCGTCCTGCAGCAAGCCGAAGACGTGCAGTAGTTCGACGGCGCAGCCCAGCCGGATCAGCCGGTCGTCCCCGGCGGCGCGCGCCGCGGCCTCGGCCGGATCCGCCGGTGCGGCCGTCGCGGAGACGGTGGCCGCCAGGTAGCCCAGATAGAGCGCCCGTGGCCGGATCATCTTGCCGCCCGAGGCCAGCAGATCGGCCAGGCACTCCTCCAGAGCGGTGGCGCCTTCCAATTCCGAGGGCTCCAGCCCGGCGATCAACCGGGTCCGGGTCGTCGTCGCGCTACCCACTGCGGCGGCGAGGGCGTCCCGCACCCCGCGCAGATAGCTGCGCAGCGCCTCCGAAATCGCCTCGTGCGCACACATGGCCCCCAGCCTTTCAGTGCCGGATCGAACGTCCGAGTCCCTGTCTAACGTTCTCGGCCGCTGCGGCCCGCGCCCAGCCCGCATCTGCGTAGGCTGGCGCGCATGACCGAGACGGGCCTGCGCGTCGGCCAATTGGCCGCCCACCTGGGGGTGAGCACCCACGCGCTGCGGGCATGGGAGGCCCGGTACGGCTTGTTCCAACCGCGTCGGAGCGGCGGAGGATACCGGATCTACGACGCGCAGGACGTTCGTCGTGCCGAGGCCATGATGGCGCGCATCGCCAGCGGGACCACCGCGGCCGAGGCGGCCCGGTTGGTGCTGCGCCGACTGCCGCACGAACGTCCCGGCGATCGGGCCTCCGATCCGCACTGCACGCCGATGGGCCCGGCCGCCGAGGCGGTCCCGACCGCCGAGTTGGAGCGCTGGCGAGAGGTCCTCGTCCGGGGCTGCACCCGGTTGGACGAGCCGGCGGTGCGGGACACCCTGGCCGAGGCCTCGCAGCGGCTGGCCACGGACGATTTCGTCGACGAGGTGGTGGTTCCGCTGCTGCGCTCCCTGTCGGTGCTCACCGACGGCTCCGGGGGGATGGGGATCGCGCACGCCTATTTCGCCGGTGACGTGGTCCGCAGCGCCCTGTTGGGCCGCCAGCGCCGGGCACTGCCGATGGGTGCGCCACAGTTGTGGCTCGCCTGCCCGCCGAAGGAACTGCACGACCTGGCCCTGATGGCGTTCGGCCTGGTCGCCGCCGACGAGGGCTGGGCCGTGCGCTTCTTCGGCGCGAACACCCCGTTGCGTTCGCTGGTCCCGCTGGCCCGTCGGGACCCCCCGACGGCGATCGTCATCTCGGCGACGCGGCCGGGTCCGCTGCGGGCGGCCGCGCTGGACGTGGCCGCCTTGGCGGAGGTCGCGCCGACGGCCGTCGGTGGCCCGGCGGCCCGCCGCGCACCCTCGCTGGGGATCGGCGTGCCCACCTTGATCGGCGACATCGTCACCGAGGCCCGGGCCCTGGAGAACAGCCTGCACCTGCGTCAGCCCGCCTGACCGATCAGCGCGCCGGCTCGGCCGCCGGCGCTGCCGAGTCCCCGGGCGCCGCGGAGGCCGACTCCCTGGGCGCCGCCGAGGCGGGTTCCCCGGGCGCCTGCGCGTGCCGGCTTTGCTCGTCCGGGCGAGTGTCCAGCCAGGCCCGGCTGGCGGCGCCGGGCCACCAGGTCCACCGACCGAGATCGACCGCCAGGGCCGGGACCAGCAACGAGCGCACCACCAGGGTGTCCAGCAGCACGCCGAACGCGACGATGAACGCGATCTGGGCGAGGAAGAGCAGCGGCAGGATTGCCAGGGCGCCGAAGGTGGAAGCCAGGACGACGCCGGCGCTGGTGATGACGCCACCCGTCACGGCCAGGGCCGTGAGCACCCCCTTGCGGGGACCCTGCCGGCCGACCTCCTCCTTGGCCCGCGTCATCAGGAAGATGGAGTAGTCGATGCCCAGCGCCACCAGGAACACGAACCCATAGAGCTCGGTCGTCGGGTCCCCCCCGGGGAACTTGAAGACGTGGTTGAAGAGCACCGCCGAGACGCCCATCGTCGCCGCGAACGAGAGCACGTTGACCAGCACCAGCAACAGCGGCGCGACGAGCGCGCGCAGCAGCACCACGAGCACGACGAAGACCACGCCGATGATCGCGGGGATGACCACCTTGATGTCGCGGTCGGCGGAGGCGCGGACGTCGACGGTTTGCGCGGTCTGCCCACCCACGAGCACCTGGGGGCTGATCTGACGAAGGTCGGCGCGCACCCGGCGTACCGTATCGGCCGCCGCGGGACTGTCCGCGGCGTCCACGAGGGTCGCCTGGATCAGCACGTTCCCGTCGACGACGCGGGGCTGGGCCGCGCTGGTCGGCGGAGCTCCCGCACCGGGCGGGGGCCCGGCGGTCACGACCGCCGCGGAGGTGACCCCGCTCTCCTCGCCGAGGCGGGCAACGACACGGTCGGCGCTCTGCTGCGGCGCCAGGATCACCATCGGGCTGCCCGAGCCGGCCTCGAAGTGCTTGGCGAGCACCTCCTGCCCCGCGACGGCGTCGACACGGGTCAGGAAGATGTCGGACTGCGCGATCCCGTCGGACTTCAGGGTGGGCAGCTGGGAGGCGGCGGCCAGCAGCACCACCGTGGTGACGACCCAGGTCAGCCGGGGCCGGCGCCCGACCATGCGGGCGATATAGCCCCAGCCGCGGCGGCTGTTGATCGCATCGGCGCGATGGACATGGTCGACCCGCGGGATCGCCGGCCAGAAGATCCAGCGACGGCCGAGGAGGAGCACCGCGGGCAGGAAGGTCAGCGCGGACAGCAGGGCGCCGAGGATGCCGAGCGCCGCGACCGGGCCCAGGCCGGCGGTGCCCTTGAGTTCGGCCAGGGTGAGGGCGAGCAGGCCGAGGATGACCGTGGCCGCGCTGGCCGCGATGGGTTCCACGGTCGCCCGCCACGCGACCTTCAGCGCAGCCCAGGTGGACTCCTGATCGTGCAGTTCCTCCTTGTACCGCGCGACCAGCAGCAGCGCGTAGTCGGTCGCGGCGCCCACCACGAGGATCGAGAGAATCCCCTGACTCTGGCCGCTGACCGTGATGTAGCCGGCCTCGGCCACGCGGTAGACGACGAAGCCGGCGGCCGAGAGCCCGAACGCGGCGGTCGCCAGGACCGCGAACGGCAACACCGGGCTGCGGTAGACGACCAGCAGGATGACCAGAACGACGCCGAGGGCGACGATGAGCAGGATCCCGTCGATCCCCCCGAAGGCCTTGACGAGGTCGGCGATGAAGCCGCCGGGACCGGTGACGTACGCCGTGTAGCCCTCGGCCCGCAGGTCGTCTTCGACCGCGGTCTTCAGCGTGGCGGAGATCTGCGCCAGCGGCGTGGTCTTGCCGACGGCCTCGGAGACCTTCTCGCCGTTCAGCGGCAGCACGACCAGGAAGGCCCGGCCGTCCTTGCTGGGGACCGCCGCGACCCGCGGGCTGGTCAGGTATTCCGCGATGGTCGCCCCGTTGTCGAGGGCCAAGGCGCGGCCCGGCAAGCCGGCGGCGAAGGTCTGGGCGGCCGCCAGGTCGGCCGGGGACAGGGCTTGATCGCGCTCGGCCACGATGATCATCGGCAGGGTCTTGTCCTGGGCGAACCCGGCCTGGGCCTCCGCGACCCGCGTGGACTCGGCATCGGCGGGCAGGAACGAGGCGTTGTCGTTCTTCTGCAGGGAGGACAGCTTGCCGATGGACTGGCCGCCGATGCCGCCGATCGCCAGCCAGGCGATGACGAGCAGAATGGCACCGGCGAGGATCCCCCGGCCGATGCCGGGCCCGCCGGCGGCGGGGCGCCCGAGGCGACGCTCCCGACGCTCCCGACGCGTGGGGGGTGCTTCACCGGATCGAGCCATCGACCGCTCCTTGACGCAGGTATCGTTAAGAGAGTTACTTACCAGATTGCTAAGTAGGTGAGCAAAATTATCAGGCTGCCGCGCCGGAGCACCAGGCCCGTCGAACCTTCGACACGCGTCGACGCGATGGCCGATCACGGCTGGACCCAGACCTCGACGCTGACCAAGCTGCAGCAGCTCATCGACCTCTCCGCCGCCGCCCCGGCGGCCGTGGCCCGCCGCGAGGGATTGTCCACCTCCGAACTGCACGCGCTGCGGCATCTGGCCGTCGGCCCCGTCGGGCCCGTGGAGCTGGCGCGCCGCCTGGGCGTGACGACGGCCGCATCGTCAGGTGTGGTGGACCGGCTGGTCAGCCATGGGCATGTGGTACGGCGTCCGCACGCCGCCGACGGGCGTCGCACCGAAGTGGTTCTGACGGAATCGGGGCGCACCGAGATGTTGCGCATGCTGGCGCCGATGTTCGCCGGCCTGGCCGCGATGGACTCGGCCCTCTCACCCGCCGATCGGGCGGTCGTGGACCGCTATCTCGACGGCGCCCTCGCCGCGGTCCGCGCGATCACCTGACGTCCGCTGACCGGCACCCTAGGGCTCAGGTCGTGTCCTTATGTCTCAATCATTAGGACACGACCTTGTGCGCGGCCGTCCCGTGGCGTGGCACGAGAGACACAGTGATCGCCTGCTCGCGCAGCACTGCCTGAACTCACTGGAGGCAGGTGTCGATGACCGCGCGCAGTTGGGGGTTGGGGACTCCGACGTACTGCTCGATGAAGCTGAGTAGCGCTTCCTCGAAGAGCGCACCCGGGCTGACCAGCTCGTGGGGCATTTGCTCCGTAACTTCCAGGATGATGATGCCGACGATGCGCGCCCAGGCGACGTAATGCACCCACCACTCCTCGAGGGGGATTCCCGGTGGTTCGTTCTGCCCGGCCCACCGCTCTTGGTAATGGAGCAGAGCGCCCCGGGCGCGGGCGCTCAGCTGCCGCAGCGGGATGGCTTCGCGCATCGTGCGGTCCTGACGCGCCCGCAGAATGAGCTGCATGAAGTAAGTGCTGAAGGCCACGAATCCCGGATGACGGTCAAGATTCCCAGGCGCGAGGGCGCCCAGGCGCAGACCGCTGTCGGCAGAGGCGAAGACCAGCTGCGCCTCTGGGGGGTGGGTCAGTGCCCAACGGCGTAGAGCACACAGGCCAGCGACGCTTTGGGACAGCGGATCGGCATAGGCTTCGGCGGCGGCCCGGGCATCTTGGAGGATCTCTACATAGACACGATCTGCGATTGAGCGCTGCAACTCGTCCATGCTCGCGAAGTATCGGTACAGCGCAGATGGCGCGATGCTCATCTCGCCGGCGACCGCTCGGAGAGACACAACCTCGCCCCGGCCGAGCAGCGCGCGCGCTGTGACAACGATTTCCTCGCTGGTCGCCGCTCGGCGCTGCTGTCTGCGGGTCGGACCACTCGTTCCCACCGGACTTGCCTCCTATTAGACGTGGCTCCCGCGCCTGGCACGCTAGCATCGACCGCTAAGAGACCACTGATCACAGAGTGGTCGTCGATCTCCGGAGGTGCAGTCGTCGTGAAGGTGCTGCTCCATGCTTGGGGCTCCCGCGGAGACGTACAGCCCGCGCTGGCGCTGGCGCTACGGCTCCAGGAGCGCGGACATCGGGTCGCCATTGCCGCCATGGTCGACTTCGGCGACTGGATCCGCGGCCACGGCGTCACCTTCGAACCCATCGAAACCGACCTGGCCGAACTCTCCGCCACCCCAGCCGGGCGCCGCTACCTCGGCGGAAGTGCCAGCACTCTCGATGACTTGAACGGCCTCCGCAGATTCCTGGCGGCCGCGGCCGGTCCGTTGGCTGCGATGCTCGTCCGCACGCGACACGACTACGACGCAGTCGTGACCAACCCCATCACGTTGGAAGCAACACTCTGCCTGTCCCTTTCGCCGTCGGTGGGCCTCTCGTGCGCGATGCTGCAGCCAGGGGTGGCCTCCGCCGACGCCCGGTCCACGATGTACGCGGTTCGCCCTGGCCGCTCGATCGTCAACCAGATGGCCGGTGGCGCGGCCACCATCTACCTGCGACATGTGCTGCGGCCCGTGGTCGACGCCACCGTCCGCCTAGCAGGAGCATCAAGGCTGTCGTGGGCTGGATACATCCGTCGAACCTCCCAAGTGCAGTACTTCCTGGCCTCATCCCCACTCGTCACCCCGGTGGCCGCAGACTGGCCCGTCCCGATCGAGGCCACCGGCTTCTGGCAGCTCCCTCCCGATCCGCGCTGGGAGCCGGACCCACACCTGGCCGAGTTCCTCACCGTCGGCCCACCCCCGATCTACGTCGGTTTCGGGTCCGCGCCGACCAACGACGCAGGGGACATGAGCCGACTGATCCGTGCGGTAGTCACCAAAATGGGTCTGCGCGCGGTCGTACTGCGCGGGACGGCCGGCCTGGCGATAGACCACCCCGACGTGCTTCTCATCGACGCAGTGCCTCACGACTGGCTGTTTCCCAGGACGTCCGTCGCCGTCTCCCACGGAGGCGCGGGCACCACGGCAGCCGCTCTCACAGCCGGAACACCACAGGTCGTCGTACCTCACATGGCGGATCAGCCGTTCTGGGGCCGACGCGTCCACGAACTCGGCGTGAGCCCCGCGCCCATCCCCGCCCACCAGATGACCGCCGACGCCTTAGCCCTGGCAATCGAAGAAGCGCAGTCCGCCGCGCACCGCCGGGCAGCGATGGCCTTGGCCGAACAGCTCCGCGACGAGACCGGCACCGCCAACGCGGTCGCCGCCCTCGAAAGGCAATGGTCCGTCGGACTTGCGCGGGGTCGGCGTTGACACGCAGAGATGTGGTTCTCAGGCCTGGTCGGCCTCGTCGCCCTCTGAGGCGGGGTGCATGGACTCCGTCTCGGCGAGAAGTTCCGCGGTCCGCTCGTCGATGCCGTCGGTGTCGGGGCCGGGGGTGAGTGCGTCGCTCATGTCCGCCCGTTACCCGACCGGCCCTCGGCCATGCGCGGCCGGCTTCCGACGGG
>JAIUNK010000082.1 GCA_020161845.1 Actinomycetota bacterium | reverse complement strand
ACTACACCAACCGCGTCGGCACCCAACGCGCCGTCCGTAACCACATCCGCGGCCTGAACGCCCTGGGCTACAGCGTCACCCTCAGCCCGGCCGCCTGACCACGAACCCGCACCTCACGACGTGGCCACCCGTGTGGTCACCTTCCATTTTCGGATTAGAGGGCGCGGTTCCCCCAGGTGGCCCCCAGGGACTGGGGCAGGGCCACGGCAATATGTACTCACGAGGAGCCAAACCAGGTTCTGGTGGAGCCTAGTCGCGGCGGGTTTGTGGACTCCCGTGTCCTCGGCGATGCGCGGTTGCAGCGTCAGGCTCAGCGCCGGAGACGTGCTTCCAGGTCGTGCTGGTTGCTGGGTTCGGTCGCAGATGGTCCGGCAGGGGTGGGGTGCGACGCCGTGAAGCCGGACGCAGCGGCGCGGCCACGGTGTCCCGAAGAACCGAGCCCAACCGGCGCTCCGACAGCAGCAGCAGATCGACGATCTCCTGAGCGGCGAACACAACGCTGCCCGATCCCGCACCGCGACTCGGCGAACGATGCCGCGCCGCTCCAGCTCCGCAAGCGCATTTCCGAGGGCGACGCGCGAATACGGCCGTTCCTCGCCTCGGCGATCCACGTACCGGATGTGCTTGCGCGCATAGGTCACCGTCAGAACCGGTCGGTCCGCGAGCAGCGCGAGAAGACGTCGTTGCGCCGAATGCGCCCGTACGCCCTTGGTCCGTTCCACCCACGACGCCGCGACCGCACCCACGACGCCGCGACCGCACCCACGTGGTCCAGCAGATCTGTCGGCGGCCACGAGAAACTGCCCGGAGACGGCCACGAAGCTGCCCGCTGGCGGACGTGGGAACTGCCCACTGACGGTCAGGGGATCTGCCCGACACGACGTCGTCTGCCTTGCCCTGCGGGGTTTAGGCCCCTTCCTCGGGTGCGATGAGCGGTGCTGAAGCGCCCTATCGCCCCGAGGAAGGGATGAGTTGAAGTCTGCCAAGGAGATCATGGAAATCCTGAATGCCTACGACCTGACGGGGTCGTTGCGTGATGCCGGGGAGCTGGCCGGTTGTTCGCACCACACGGTGAAGCATTACGTCGAGCGGCGTGCCGCGGCCGGTGTTCTGGGTCGGGCTGTGGCCCGACCGATGCTGATCGATGAGTTCCTGCCCAAGGTCGAGGAGTGGGTCGAGCGGCCCAAAGGAAAGGTGCGTGCGGGCGTGGCCCACGACAAGCTCGTCGCGCTGGGGTACACCGGTTCGCAGCGCACCACTCGACGTGCGGTCGCGACGGTGAAGACCGCCTACCGGGCGGGCCGGGTCCGGGTACATCGGCCGTGGGTCACCGAGCCCGGGATGTGGCTGCAGTACGACTACGGCGACGGTCCGGTCATCGACGGCGTCAAGACGGTGTTGTTCGTCGCCTGGCTGGCCTGGTCGCGTTTCCGGGTCGTGCTGCCGATCCGGGATAAGACCATGCCCAGCCTGTTCGCCGCGCTCGATGTGACGTTCCGGCGGCTGGGTGGGGCACCGACGTACGTGCTGACCGACAACGAGAAGACCGTCACCCGCGAGCACATCGCCGGCGTGCCCGTGCGCAACCCAGCGCTGGTGGCGTTCGCCGAGCACTACTCGGTGACGGTGCACACCTGCGTTCCCGCGGATCCGGCATCGAAGGGCGGCACGGAATCGAGCGTGAAGATCAGCAAGGCCGACCTGGTGCCCAAGGACACTAACCTCCTTGCCGAGTACACCTCGTTCGGCGAGCTCGAGGCCGCCTGCGAGGCGTTCTGCGAGAAGGTCAACACCCGTCCCCACCGGGTGACGAAGCGGCCGCCGGTGGAGATGCTTGCCGAGGAACGGCTCCGACTGCACCCGGTCGCGGTCAGCGCGCACATTGTCGCGTTCGGCACCACCCGACAGGTCCCGGCGAACACGCCGATGATCACGTTCGAGTCCGGGCAGTATTCCGTCCCGCACCAGCTGCTCGGGGCAACGGTCTGGGTCCGCACCCACGGCGTCGGCGCCGATGAGCAGGTCGTCATCGTCCACGTCGGTGAGCACGGGCCGGTCGAGGTCGCCCGCCACCACCGAGCCACGCCTGGCACACCTCGGATCGAGGAGCAGCACTTCCCGCCCCAGCCGGCCGGGCCGTGCAACCGCCAGCCGCTGGCTAAGAACGCAGCGGAGGCGGAGTTCCTCGACTTGGGCGAGGGCGCGAGGCTGTGGCTGGGCGAGGCCGCCGCCGCGGGCACGCCACGGATGCGGGTCAAGATGGCCGAGGCCCTCGCGCTGGCGAAGCTGGTCGATCCGGTCGAGGTCGACTGGGCACTGGGGCATGCCGCGGTGCACGGCAGGGTCGCTGAAGCCGACCTGTCCTCGATCCTCGACCACCACGCCCGTGCCCCCAAGAGCGGTGAGCACCGGGCCAGCGAGGATCGGTCGCTGACCCAAGGCACCAGAGCCTGGGCACGACTCGGCCAACAGCTCGGCCAGCCCGTCCACGACGACGGCGACAACGAGGCGGTCCGATGACCACGAGGAGCCCCATCACCTCGGCGCCGCCGTTGCCTGGGGACCTGGAGGACCTGCTGCGCCGGCTGCGGCTACCCCACATCCGGCGCCACGCCCCCGAGATCGTCGCGACCGCGAAAGCGCAACGCTGGGAGCCGGTTGAGGTCCTCAAGGCCCTGTTCGGCGAGGAGGTCGCCGGGCGGGAACGCTCAGCACTGGCGACCAGACGCGCGACGGCAGGGTTCCCGACCGGAAAGACCTTCGACGCGTGGCAGCCCGAGGCATCCTCCATCCCGCCCCGACCCAACAGGCGCTGCGCACCCTGGAGTGGGTCCACCGCCGCGAGAACCTCGTGGTGTGCGGCCCGTCAGGAACCGGGAAGACGTTCCTGCTGGAAGCCCTCGGCCAACACGCCGTCGAACAGGGACTCAAGGTCGCCTGGTTCACCCTGGAAGACCTCGGCGTGCTCCTACGCAGGCATCGTGCCGACGACACCGTCACCAAGGCGATCGCCCGCGTCCTACGAGCCGATCTCGTCGTGGTCGATGACATCGGGCTGCTGCCCGTGGCCGCGGACGCCGCCGAGGGGCTCTACCGGATCGTCGACGCCGCCTACGAGAAACGCTCGGTCGCGATCAGCTCGAACCTGCACCCTTCGGTGGTTCGATGAGCTGATGCCCAAAACGCTGGCCACCGCCACCGTCGACCGGTTACTCCACCACGCCCACGTCTGCCAGACCAGCGGCGACAGCGTCCGACTCACCCAAGCACTCACCGGACGCGGGGT
>JAIUNK010000081.1 GCA_020161845.1 Actinomycetota bacterium | reverse complement strand
AGGGGGTGATCACGGCCCGGACCTACGTGATGGTCGACTACGACGTGCGGGTCGAGCTCGTCGAGGCGGCCTGCGAGATCACCCCCGGGCTGGAGTCGCCGACGGTGAGCCCGCTGCACGACAAGGGTTATGTCGCGGTCCGCGCGATGGTGCCGCGCAAGGGGATGAACCGGGTGATGGACGCCCTGTACGCCCTCGGCGCCCGCGGCATCCTCATCACCGACATCGCCGCCTGCCGGTTGTGAGCGCGGTCCGCGGCGTGGCTGGTCGGCGCTGCCGCCGCAGCGCCACGGGACCCGCCGCGGGACTAGCGTGGGCCAGGTGAACCAGACCCGGTCGGCCGAACCAGATCCGTACGCCGTGATGCGCCCCCAGCGCGGCCGCGTCGTGGCGATCGCCCTGGCCGCGGTGGTGTTCCTGGCGTTCACGTACGCCGCGGTCACGGTGCCGGGCCGGGACCGGCAAAAGGGCGACTGGAGTCTGATGGATCGCGGGCTGATCTTCGTCCTGGGCGCGGCCATCGCCTGGTTCATCTGGCGATTCGCCACCATCAAGGCGGTCCCGTCGCCGACCGGCATCGTGGTCCGCAATCTGCTCATCACCCGGCGGCTGACCTGGCCGGAGATCGTGCGGATGCAGTTCGGTGGCGGCGCGCCGTGGGCCTCGTTGGACCTGTACGACGCCGACACCGTCGCCGTGATGGCCATCCAGAAGGCCGACGGGGCACACGGCCGGACCCTCGCCGGACGGCTGGCCGCGCTGGTCCACGTGCACTCCAGTGCGCCCGAGCCGGAGCCGCTGGACCCCCACGATCCCGCCTGATCCCGCGCGACTCCGCTCGATTCCGCTCGATTCCCGCCCGACCCGAGTCAGGGTCCGGACTGCGGCGTGCCGCGGCCGCGCGGCCCGGACCCGACGCCGTCCCCGGCCTCGCGCAGGTCGTCCCGTTCGTCGGCATCGGTGGGCAGGTCGACCTCGTACTCCGTGCCGTCCACCAGCTCGAACGACTCCGGGATGTAGTCGGCCGCCGCGTCGTAGCTCAATCCCGTCACCATCAGCAGATCCACCACGATCGAGCGGATCTGGGCCCGGATCACCTCCGAGGACAGCGCCGGACGTTCGTCGACATAGGTGGTCCGCTCGGCCAACTCCACCAGCGCCCGCCGCGAACTCAGCGGCACCTCGCGCACCGCCAGCGTGCCGGCCATCTGGTCGGTCGCGTCGGCAAGCTCCTCGATCATGGCGATGTAGGCGCCCGGCACGGGTTCGCCGGTATGCAGCGCGATGCTCGCCCGCCGGGCCAGCACCCGCAGGTTGCGGATGGCCCGGTCGAGCGGCACCAGGAGGTCCGCGATGACCTGCACCGCGGGCAGATGCCGCCGCCGGAACGGTGAGGTCCGCACGACGGCCAGACCGTCGTCGGCGACATCGCGCAACTCCTCCAGCATGTCCTCCGAGGCCCGGGCCCGATCCATCGCCTCGTCCACGGCGACGAGGTCGCGAGCCCGCAGCGAGCTCGCCACCTCGCGCAGGATCGCCGACATCTCGACGATCACCTCGGCCGCGTACTGGCGCGGCCGCCGCACCGGCGAGACCGGGGTGATGGTGGCGGCGACCAGCGCGGCCAACCCCCCGATCACCGCATCCGACCACCGCGTGAAGGCCTGGCCGGGCGGCGGCACGAGGATCGTCACCACGGCCGACTGGGTGCCCGCCATGCCGGTCATCCCCACGCTCGCATCGAGCAGCGTCGCCACCGACATGGCCGCGAACACCACGACCGCCAGCTGCCAGTAGCCGCTGCCGGCGTAGTGCACGAAGAGGTCGCCGACGAACACGCCCACCGCAACCCCGGCGACGACCTCGGCGACCCGTTGCAGGCGCTGACCGAACGACTGCCCGAGCACGATCACCGCGGCGATCGCGGCGAAGATCGGGATCTCGTGGCCCAACACCCCGCCGGCGATGAAGAAGGCGACCCCCGCGGTGATCGCGCACTGGGCGATGAAGAAGCCCCGGTTGCGCCAGCGCTTGAGCCTGGCCTGCAGCGACCGTCGGGACGCCGCCCCGGCCCGGCGCCGCCACGTCCCGGTGCGTTCGATCCACGCGGCGTCGTACCAGTGGTGGGCGTCAGCCGTTCTGGGCATAGGCGGCCTCGATCAACGGTTCCAGGGCGAGCAGATCGGCATCGACATCGCTCGCGGACACCCGCACCAGGTGCGTCCCGTCGGGCTGCGGCTCCAGGCGCGGGTGGACCGGCGCGCCGCTCGGATAGGAGAAGGTGAGGTCGAGACCGCCGTCCGCGCGCGGACTGACGCGCAGGAAGTCCGTACGTCGGGAGACGACGACACTGGCACCCTCGGCCCGGCTGGAAGCCCCTTCGCCCTGAGCATGGGTCATCTCGACCACCGCATCACGCAGGGCGCTACTGCCCACTTCCATGCCGGCCTCGTGGGCCCCACTCCCCGTCATGGGCCTATTGTCTCCCGGTGCCGAGCCGGTCGGTGATCCGCGCGCCGGATCGCGAGGCCGGCGTCACCCGACGCCGGCCGCGGGGGTGTTCAGGCATAGTTCATCGCCATCGCCGTGCGGACCTCGGCCAAGGTCGCCGCCGCGACCTCGCGAGCGCGGGCGTTGCCGTCGGCCAGGACCTCGCGCAGGTGCCCGGGATCGGCGACCAACTCGGCGCGCCGGGCCCGGATCGGGGCCAGGTGCTCGTTCACGGCCTCGGTGACCACGGCCTTGAGCCGGGCCCCGCCGCCGTCGCCGATCTCGGCGGCCAGCTGCGCCGGGTCGCGATCGGCGAGCAGGCCCGCCATGAGCAGGAGGTTGGCCACCTCGGGTCGGTTCACCGGGTCATAGGTGATGTGTCGATCCGAGTCGGTGACCGCCCGCTTGAGCCGCTTGGTCGTCTCGTCGGCGGACATCCCGAGCTCGATCACGTTGCCCCGGGACTTCGACATCTTCGTGCCGTCGGTGCCCAGGATGTTGGCTCCCGAGGACAACAATGCCTCCGGGGCCGGGAACACCGGCCGGCGCTTGTCGGCGCGTCCGAATCGTTCGTCGAAGCGCCGGGCGACCACGCGGGCCTGTTCCAGGTGCGGCAGCTGGTCCTTGCCCACCGGGACGAGGTTGCCCTTGCAGAACAAGATGTCGGCCGCTTGATGCACCGGGTAGGTGAGCAGCAGCCCGGACATCGGGCGGTTCCCGGTCGCCTCCAGCTCGGCCTTGACCGTGGGGTTGCGACGCAGTTCGCTGTCGGTCACCAGCGCCAGGAACGGCAGCATGAGCTGGTTGAGCTCGGGGATCGCGCTGTGCGTGAAGATCGTCGTCCGGGCCGGGTCCAGGCCGATGGCCAGGTAGTCCGCGAGCAGCGAATAGACCCGCTC
>JAIUNK010000040.1 GCA_020161845.1 Actinomycetota bacterium | reverse complement strand
TCACCGACATGGGCAAGGTCGACGACAAGTCCTTCAACCAGTCCGCCTGGGAGGGCGTCGAGGCCGCGAAGAAGGCGATCTCGGGTTCGCAGACGAAATACGTCGAGACGACCGACACCAAGGACTATGCGGCGAACATGAAGAAGTTCACCGACGCCAAGTACGACGCGATCGTCACCGTTGGCTTCCTGATGGCCGAGGCCACCGCCAAGGCCGCCAAGGAGAACCCCTCGGTCAAGTTCATCGGCGTCGACCAGGACCACGCCAAGACCGCCCTGCCGAACCTGACCGGGCTCATCTTCCCCGAGGACCAGGCCGGCTACGCCGCGGGCTACCTGGCCGGCAAGATCACCAAGACCAACAAGCTGGGCCAGGTGCTGGGTCTGCAGATCCCGCCGGTGGAGAAGTTCGCCAAGGGCTTCGAGGCGGGCGCCAAGGCGAGCAACCCCGCCGCGGCCGTCACGACCGTCTACCACCCGGCCGGGGACAACGGGTTCACCGACCCGGCCTGGGGTGCCGCCGAGGCTCAGAAGCAGATCGATCAGAAGGCCGACGTCATCTTCGGCGCCGGCGGCAAGACCGGCAACGGCGCGCTGGCGCAGATCGCCAAGGCCTCCGGCGCCGGCACCTCGATCTATTGCATCGGCGTCGACACCGACCAGTGGAACACCGTGCCCGAGGCGCAGAAGTGCCTGGTCACCTCGGCGATGAAGCTCATCGCCGAGGGCACCACCGACCTGCTGAAGCAGGCCAAGGACGGCAGCATGAAGGGCGGCAACTTCACCGGCAAGGCCGGCCTGGCGCCCTACCACGACTTCGATGCCAAGCTTCCGGCCGACGTCAAGGCCGCGGTCGAGAAGGTCGTCACCGACCTGAAGGCGGGCACGCTGCAGACCGGTGTGAAGCTCGGCTGACGCCGAGCCCCAGCCATGCCGGAGGTCCCCGCCGACGGCCCGGCGAACACCAGGAGGCCCGCCGTCCCCACCCGGGGCGGCGGGCCGCTGGCCGCCGTGGCCCGGTTCCAGTCGATCCTCATTCCCGTGTTGGCCCTGGCCGTCGCCTTCGGCATCGGGGCCATCCTGATTCGCGCGCAGGGCGTCAACCCGACCTACGCCTACACCTCCCTGTTCCAGGCCGCCTGGTTCTCCAGTGACGGGATCCTGCGCACCCTGCAGAAGGCCACCCCGCTGATCCTGACCGGCCTGGCGGTGGCGATCCCGCTGCGGGTCGGCCTGTTCAACATCGGCGCGCAGGGCCAGCTCATCCTCGGCGGCCTGGCGAGTGCGTGGGTCGGTTATCGATTCCTCGACCTGCCGGGGATCGTGCTGGTCCCGTTCGCGATCGCGATGGGGATGGCGGTCGGGGCGTTCTGGTCGTGGATCGCCGGCGTCCTGAAGGCCCAGCGCAACGTGCACGAGGTCATCTCGACGATCATGCTCAACTCGATCGCCGCCGGACTCGTGGACTACTTCATCGCCGGTCCGTTCAAGGAGCCGGGCCAGATCCTGCCGCGGACCCCGGAGATCGCCGAGCAAGCCATGCTCCCCGACCTGGGGATCGTCCCGGTCGGCTTCCCGCTGGCCGTGGCCCTGGCCGCGCTGGTCGCCTGGGTCTTCGCCCGCACGACACTTGGCTTCCGATTCACGACGGTCGGGGAGAACCCGAGCGCCGCCGGGTACGCCGGGATGAAGCTGGGCCGCACGATCACCCTCGCCATGCTCATCGCGGGGGCGCTGGCCGGGCTGGGCGGGGCCATCGAAACCCTGGGCGTCACGCACCGCTACGAGTCGGGCTTCAACGCCGGCCTGGGCTTCGACGGCATCACGATCGCGCTGCTCGCCCGCGGCAACCCGCTGGGCACGATCCCGGCGGCGCTGCTCGTCGGCACGCTGCGCGCGGGCGCCTCGAACCTGCAGTTCGAGACCGGCATCCAGCCGGAGGTCGTCGACATGCTGCTGGCCATCACGCTGCTCCTGGTCTCGATCCCGATCCTGACCAAGCTCCTGTTCCGCAAGAGTGCGCAGGAGCCGGTGTCCAGCCCGGTGTCCGCCCCGGCGACGGGGGGCCTGGCATGACCGCCCACAGCCCTGCGACCGATGGCCGCGGCGCCGCCCTCGGCGCGTTCGTCCGAGCCAATCGCGTGATGCTGCTGATCGTGGGTACGTTCCTCGTTGCGGCGTACGTCTGGTATGCCCTCGACGCCACCAAGGCCACGTCCATCCTGCGGTTCGCCTGGACCTTCTCGATCCCGCTGGTCCTGGGTGCCCTGACCGGTGTCGTCGGGGAGCGCTCCGGCATCGTCAACATCGGCATCGAGGGTCAGATGCTCGCCTCGGCCTTCGCGGGCTTCTTCACGGCGGCCGCGACGGGCAGCGTCTGGATCGGCCTGCTCGCGGGCATGCTCACCGGCCTGGTCATGGGCGCCTTCCTGGCCTGGGTAGCGGTCAAGTTCCAGATGGACCAGATCATCGCGGGCGTCGTGCTCAACATCGTCGCCACCGGCGTGACGTCGTTCTATTACGTGCAGGGCAAGTCCCTGCCGGCCGCGATGCCGGTCTTCGAGATCCCGCTGCTGTCCAGCATCCCGCTGATCGGGCCGGTGTTCTTCCGGGGCGGCATCATCGCCTTCTTCACCCTGCTGGCGGTGGCCGGGCTGGCCTATGCGCTGTTCCGCACCCGCTGGGGCCTGCGCACCCGCGCCATCGGCGAATACCCCACGGCCGCCGACACCGCCGGCATCGACGTCAACCGGATGCGGCTGGTCAACACCACGCTCGCGGGGCTGCTCGCGGGCGCGGCCGGGGTCTACCTGTCGATGGAGCAGACCAGCACGTTCGAGCGCGGCATGAGCGCCGGCAAGGGCTTCCTCGCCCTGGCCATCATGATCTTCGGCGCCTGGTTCCCCGGCCGGGCCCTGGCCGCGGCACTGTTCTTCGGCCTCACCGCCGGCATCGCCAGCCAGCTGCAGGCCGACCGCGTCGTCGCCATCCCGCAGCAGTTCGTGAACCTGCTCCCGTACGTGCTCACCCTCGTGGTTCTCGCCGTGGCCGCGGGCCGGGTGCGGGCGCCGGCGGCGGAGGGTACGCCGTTCGTGAAGGGAGAAGGATCGTGACGCAGGCACCCGACGTACCGGCCGGCGGGCCGCCCCCGGCACCCGACGTACCGGCGCGCGAGCGCCTGCTGGAGATCACCGGTCTGACCAAGGTCTACGGCACGGTGCGCGCCAACGACGACATCAGCCTGCACGTGGACCGCGGCGAGATCGTCGCCCTGCTCGGGGAGAACGGCGCCGGCAAGTCGACCCTGGTCAAGCAGGTGTTCGGGCTGGTCAGCCCTGACGCCGGCACGATTGTCGTGGGCGGCGACCCGGCCCGCATCCAGGACCCCACCGACGCGATCCGGCGCGGCATCGGCATGGTGCACCAGCACTTCCAGCTCGTCCCGGTGATGACCGTGGCCGAGAACGTCATCCTCGGTCACGAGCCGGTCAAGGGTCTGGGTCTCGACCTGGCGGCGGCGCGGCGCCTGGTGCGGGACATCTCGCAGCGGCACGGCCTGGCCGTCGACCCGGACGCCCGCATCGAGGACCTCCCGGTCGGCACGCAACAGCGGGTCGAGATCATCAAGGCCCTCTCCCGCGAGGTGAAACTGCTCATCCTCGACGAGCCGACGGCCGTGTTGACCCCGCAGGAGACCGACGAACTGCTCCAGGTCATGCGCGAACTGGCGCAGCGGGGCACCTCCATCGTGTTCATCACCCACAAGCTGCGCGAGGTGCTCGCGGTGGCGGACCGGGTCTATGTGCTGCGGCGGGGCGCCGTCGTCGGCGAGGTCGCCGCGAGGGACACCGACACGGCGGGCCTGGCCCAGCTGATGGTCGGCCGAAGCGTCGTGCTGCGCGTCGACAAGGGCGCCCCGAAGCTCGGCGAGACCGTGCTCGACGTCGCCGACCTGCACGTGCGCGACGACCGGCGGCTACCGGCCGTCGACGGGTTCACCCTGTCCGTCCGGGAGGGCGAGATCGTCGGGGTCGCCGGCGTCGAGGGCAACGGCCAGCGCGAACTGGTGGAGGCCATCGCGGGGATGCGCCGCTCGGAATCGGGCACGCTGAGCCTGCTCGGGCAGGACATCACCCGCGCCGACCCCGGCCAGACGCACCGGGCCGGGATGGGCCACATCCCGGAGAACCGCGAGGTCCACGGCCTGGTCGGGACGTTCTCGATCGCGGACAACCTGGTGCTCAACCGGTACGACGAGGACGCCTTCGCCAACGGCTTCGTGCGCGACCGGGCCGCCATCCGGGCCAACGCGCAGCGCTGGATCGAGGAGTTCGACATCCGTACGCCGTCCGGGGATCTGCCCGCCGGGAGTCTGTCGGGGGGCAACAAGCAGAAGGTCGTGGTGGCTCGGGAGATGAGCGCCCGGCCGCGGCTGTTGCTGGCCGCCCAGCCCACCCGCGGGGTCGACGTGGGGTCGATCGAGTTCATCCACCGGCGCATCGTCGAGGCCCGCGACGCCGGCGCGGCGGTGCTGCTGGTGTCGGCCGAACTCGACGAGATCCTCTCGCTGGCGGACCGGGTCGCGGTGATCCACGCCGGCAAGGTCGTCGCCGAACTGGATCCGGCTACGGCCGACCGCACCGAGATCGGGCGGCTGATGGCCGGCGGCGGGCACGACTAGCGCCGCCACTGCCGTCCAGCGAACTCCCAGCTACCGCTTGGACACTGGACGGGTGAATAGCCCTGCGCCCGAGGCCCGGCTCCTCGTCGTCGAGGACGAGCCGAACATCCGCGAACTCCTGGCCACCTCACTGCGATTCGCCGGTTTCGAGGTGTTCACCGCCGGGGACGGCGCCACCGCGGTGGCCATCGCCGAGAAGGAGCAGCCCGATCTGCTCGTGCTCGATGTGATGCTGCCCGACATGGACGGCTTCACCGTGACCCGCCGACTGCGCGAGAACGGGCGGCACATGCCGATCGTGTTCGTCACCGCGCGCGACTCGGTCGAGGACAAGGTCAAGGGGCTCACCGTCGGCGGCGACGACTATGTCACCAAGCCGTTCAGTCTGGAGGAGGTCGTGGCGCGGATTCGCGCCGTGCTGCGCCGTACCCGCGGCGACGCCGGCGAGGACGAGGTGCTGCGCTTCCACGACCTGGAGCTGAACGAGGACAGTCACGAGGTACGCCGTGGCCGGCGCGTCATCGACGTCTCCCCCACGGAGTTCAAGCTGCTGCGCTACCTGCTCCTCAACCCCAACCGGGTGCTCTCCAAGGCGCAGATCCTGGACCACGTGTGGGACTACGACTTCCGCGGCGAGGCCGGAATCGTCGAGTCCTACATCTCCTACCTGCGCCGCAAGATCGACGTCGAGGAGCCGCACCTGATCCACACCCGGCGCGGCGTCGGTTACGTGCTGCGGCTTCCGCCCGAGCGGGTCTGACCCGGTCCGTCGTGGCCGCTTCCTCCTCCCCGGTCCGCCGCCTCGCCGCCGGCGCCGGCGCGCGCCCGATCGCCGGCGCCCAGACGCTGCTGGCGCCCGCCCGGCGTCAACTCAGCCGTTGGCCGCTGACCTGGCGGTTGGTCGCCGTGCTGGTCGTGCTGCTGCTGGCCGCGCTCGCGCTGAGCAGCATGGTGACGCAGATGGTGCTGCGCAACTACCTCGACAACCGCACGATGGACGAGCTGTCGGCCGCCGCCTCGGCCGCGGCGGACAACTACGCCCCCGACATCGTCCGGTCCAATCACGTCACCACACCGGGCATCCCGAGCGGCTACGCCGTCCTCTACATGGACCCGGACGGGCGCCCCTTCTATCTGCAGCAGTCCACCGAGGAGAGCGCCACCCCGGCCCTGCCCACGCTGCCCCTGGGCGATCCGCGGGTCACCTCGGGCACGGCCTTCCGGGTCGGCTCCCTGACCGCGGACGGCAGCATCGCCGACCAACCCCGGTGGCTGGTGAAGTCCGGCCCCCTGCGGGGGGCCTCGGGAACCTACGCGGTGGCGATCTCGACCCGCGGGCGGGACGAGACGATCCGGCAGTTCCAGGTCGCCTCGCTCGGCATCGGGCTGATGGTGGCCAGTGCGTGCGTGGCGATCGGGTACGTCGGGGTGACCCGCGGCATGCGGCCGCTGCGGCACATGGAGGACACCGCCGCGGCGATTGCCGACGGCGACCTCACCCGCCGCATCCCGGAGCACCCGGCGCGCGATGAGGTGGCCAGCCTGGCACAGTCCCTCAACGCGATGTTGACGCAGATCGAGAGCTCGTTCGCGGTGCGGGAGGCCTCGCAGGAGCGGATGCGCCGGTTCGTCACGGACGCCTCGCACGAGCTGCGCACTCCCCTGGCGACGATCCGCGGCTACGCCGAGCTCTATCGCCAGGGCGCGGCGGCGACCCCCGAGGCGACCGCGGCGGCCATGCGTCGGATCGAGGACGAGGCCACCCGCATGAGCGGCCTCGTCGAGGACCTGCTGACCCTGGCCCGGCTCGACAACCGCCGGCCGCTCTCGCTGGGCGAGGTCGATCTGACGGTGTTGGCCGCCGACGCGGTCGCCGACGCGCGGGTGCGCGATCCCGGCCGTCCGGTGCGCCTGGTCGGGCTCGCGGACCGCCCGATCGGCCCGGCGGTGGTCCGCGGCGACGAGGGCCGGCTGCGCCAGGTCGTGACGAATCTCGTCGCCAACGCCGTGCAGCACACGCCGCCGGGCACGCCCGTCGAGGTGGCGGTGGGGCCCGCCCGGGCTGGAGCCCGACCTTCGGTCGGCGTACGTCTGGAGGTCCGCGACCACGGTCCGGGCATCCCCGAGGCCGACATCGACAAGGTGTTCCAACGGTTCCATCGCGGCGATCCCTCCCGCGGCCGGACATCCGGTGGCAGCGGGCTGGGGCTGGCGATCGTCATGGCGATCGTGACCGCGCACGCCGGTCGTGTCGGTGTCCGCCGGACCAAGGGCGGCGGCGCCACCTTCGTGGTCGAGCTGCCCCCGCAACCACCGACCGACCCGCCCGACCCGACCGCGCCCCCTGCAGCCCCGCCCAGTGAAGGAGCCCGATGAGCCAGCCCACGACCCCAGGACCCCGGCCCGACTATCCCGACGGCGCCGCCAGTGCGCCGGCCGGGGGCGACGCCGGCCGCACCCAGGGCGAGGCGCGGCCGGAGGGTACGACGTGGGCGCACGGCGACGGCTCCCGCCCCGTCGGCGGCGGCTACGGTGCCGCACCGACCGGCCAGCCGTACGGCCCGCCTAGCCCTCCCGGGCACCAGGGCGGCCATCGCGGCTGGGGTGCCCCGGTGGGGCCCGCTGTACCGGCCGCCGCCGAACCCGCGGGACCCGGCCGGCCCCCCCGGTCCGGCGGCCTCGGCCGCCTGGGTCAGCTGCTCGCGGTCGCCCTCCTCGCGGCCGCCCTGGCGTCCGGCGGGACCTGGGCGCTGACCCGGACCGCCAACCAGCCCACGGTCGATGAGTCCGCCCGTACCGTCGAGCAGGCCGATCCCAACGCCCCGAACTGGACCACGACCGCGAAGGTCGTCACGCCCAGCGTGGTGTCCATCCGGGTGGCGGCCGGCTCCTCCGGCGGCGAAGGCTCCGGCGTCATCCTCGACACCAAGGGGCACATCGTCACGAACAACCATGTCGTGGCCGCCGGCGGGTCCGGCGGGCAGATCACCGTGGCGCTGAGCGACCGACGGGTGTACGACGCGGAGGTCACCGGCGCCGACCCCGACACCGACCTGGCCGTTCTGCAGCTGAAGAACCCGCCCAGCGACCTGCGGCCCATCGCGTTGGGGGACGACACCAAGCTCACCGTCGGCGATCCGGTCATGGCCATCGGCAACCCGCTCGGGCTGTCCGGGACGGTGACGACCGGCATCGTCAGCGCCCTGAACCGGCCGGTGACGACGCGCGGCGACGCGGCGTCGGGCAGCGGTACGACCGTGGTCACCAATGCGATCCAGACCAGTGCCGCGATCAACCCCGGCAACTCCGGCGGCGCCCTGGTCAACGCCTCGGGCCAGCTCGTCGGCATCAACTCCTCGATCGCCTCGCTGTCGCAGGGCTCGGGCAACATCGGCATCGGCTTCGCGATCCCGGTCAATGAGGTCAAGAGCGTCACCCAGCAGCTGCTCAGCACCGGTCGGGCCCGGCACGCCCAATTGGGCGTGCAGGTGCGCGACGTCGTCGCCGCCGACGGTCCGGACCGGCGGGCCGCTGCAGGCATCGCGGCGATCACCGTGCCGGGCGGACCGGCCGAGCTGGCGGGGCTGCGCGTGGGCGATGCGGTCGTGGCGGTGGACGGCGAGCCCGTCGACGGCGCGGCGTCGCTGCAGGCCCAGATCCGCGAACGGCAGGTCGGCGACCAGGTCACCCTGACGGTGCTCCGGGACGGCGCGCGCCAGGAGCTGCGGGTGACGCTCGGCGAACGGTCCTGAGGCCTCGCCCGCGACGCCGTACGGCACCTCGTCGGCGCTGCCGGCCCGCGACGACGTACGTCGGGGTCGCGCGTTGTCCACACCCCCGGCCCCGGCGGGGCCCTGTGGACGACGCCGATCGGCCGGCCGCGGGCCCTCCTACCGTGAGGGCAGTCGCGGCCACCGGTCGCACCGCACCCGAAAGGCAGTCCTCATGAGCACCCAATTCCAGGTGGACACCCAGCAGATCGCCGCCGCCAGCGGGGATATCCGGCGCATGTCCGGCCAGATCGAATCCGACGTCGCCAGCATGATGGCCCGTCTGTCGGCCCTGCAGAACGCCTGGCGCGGTTCCGCCGCCGCCGGCTTCCAGCAGGTGGTCACCCAGTGGAGCGCGACCCAGCGGCAAGTGCGCGAGTCCCTGGACGCGATCGAGACGGCGCTGGCGCGGGCCGGCACGCAGTACGCCGACGTCGAGGCCGCGAACGCGGCCCTGTTCGCTCGCCGGTGAGGGGGACCGTGAGGAGGACGATGAGGCGTTCTGGACCGTGAGAAGGCTCACGGTCAGGCGAACATCAGTTGAACAAACGGCGGGAACGCCCTGGTCGCGGGTGAAAATCGCGACAAAAGGTGCCCGATCGGTGCGGACCGACCATCCGCGAACGCCACAATGGCCCATGTGGACGTAGCTCTGCTCCTCGTGGCCCTCGTGGTCGTCACGGCCCTGGCCTTCGATTTCACCAACGGCTTCCACGACACGGGCAACGCGATGGCGACGTCCATCGCGACCGGAGCGCTCAAGCCCAAGACCGCTGTCGCCCTGTCGGCGGTGCTGAACCTCGTCGGGGCCTTCCTGTCGGTCGAGGTCGCGCTCACCGTGACCAACGCCGTCATCAAGATCCAGGACAAGTCCGGAGCGCCCAAGGCGGAGTTCCTCGCCAACCATGGCGAGGCGCTCCTGCTCATCGTGCTGTGCGGCCTCGTCGGCGGGATCGTCTGGAACCTGCTGACGTGGCTGCTCGGCCTGCCCTCCAGTTCCTCCCACGCCCTGTTCGGCGGCATGATCGGCGCCACCGTCGCGGGCATCGGCTGGGGCGGGGTGAACTGGTCCGGGGATGGCACCAAGCTCGACGGCGTCATCGGCAAGGTGATCATGCCGGCCCTGGTGTCACCCGTCGTCGCGGGCCTGGTCGCGGCCGTGGGCACCTGGCTGATCTTCCGGATCACGGCCAATGTCGCCGACCGATACAAGGAGGCGGGGTTCCGGTGGGGTCAGATCGGCACGGCCTCGCTGGTGTCCCTCGCCCACGGCACCAATGACGCCCAGAAGACGATGGGCGTCATCACGCTCGCGTTGATCGCGCACGGCTCCTGGAGCGACACCCACAGCATCCCGTTCTGGGTGAAGGTCTCCTGCGCCGTGGCCATCGCCGTGGGCACCTACCTCGGCGGGTGGCGGATCATCCGGACCCTCGGCAAGGGCCTGGTGGAGATCTCCTCGCCGCAGGGGATGGCCGCCGAGTCCGCCTCCGCAGCGGTGATCCTCACCTCGAGTCACCTCGGCTTCGCGCTGTCGACCACGCATGTCGCCACGGGTTCGATCCTGGGCACCGGCGTCGGCAAGCCGGGCGCCGAGGTCCGCTGGGGGGTGGCCGGCCGCATGGTCGCCGCGTGGCTGATCACGCTGCCGAGCGCGGGAATCGTCGGGGCGTTGACCTACTTCGTGGGCCACGCCTTCGGGGGCTACGTCGGTCCGATCGTCGTCTTCGTCATCCTGCTCTCCCTGTCCGGCTACATGTGGGTGCGATCCCGCCGAGCCCCGGTCGACCACCGCAACGTCAACGACGACTGGGACGAGAACCAGCTCTCCCGGCGCGCCGCTGCGGCAGCCGACGACACCGCGACCACGCCCGCCGCACGAGCCTGAACAGGAGTCGGACATGCTCGGCCTACTCGCCACCGCTGCCGGAAAAGTGCTCGTCATCTCGTTGCTCGTCGGCGCGGGGCTGCCTGCCCTTTTTGCGCTCGGGGTGAAATCCATGGCCTACGGGGCGGGCGGTGCCGCGGAACTCGACCAGGCCGCGCCACACCCGATCGGCAAGGTCGTGGGCGTGGCCATCTTCACGCTGGTGCTGTTCTTCATCGGCACCGGCATCGCCATCGTTGTTGCGTCGGGCCTGGGGATGTCCGTCAGCTTCGAGCACATCTTCCCGACCTTCGTCCCGAAGGGCTGACCCGGAAGCCCCTCTTCTCGCAGGTCGGGCACCGGTGTGGTCCCGGCGCACTACGATGCTCAAATCGTCGGCGACCTGCGCTCCGGGTTCGGCAGCGGATCCGGCGGGTTCCGTCGTCGTCGAGGACTAGGTGCGTGGTCGATGAGCTTCTCCTTCTCCCGAATCCTGGGTTGGCTGCGCGAGGGCTACCCCCAGGGCGTGCCGCGCGAGGACTACATCGCCCTGTTCGGGGTGCTGCAGCGGCACCTGACCGAGGAGGAGATCGTGCGTGTCGGCGAGCGCATCCGCGCCAAGAACGGGGACGCCCCGATCGACGACGACCAGATCCGCCGCCGCATCGAGGAGCACCTCAAGGGCCACGCAAGCGACGACGACGTCCGCCGGGTCGCCGCGCGCCTGGCCGCCGGCGGTTGGCCGCTGGCCGGCGAGGCCGCCCCGGCGGCACCCGCCGAGGACGCCGGGGGCGCCGCCGATCCCGGCGGGATGGGCGAGCAGGCGGCTTCCCAGGCGGCGGAGTCGGCGCAATCAGCCACAGCCGCACCGGAGCCCGCCACACCAGGGGCCTAGCGTGCGGCGCCGGAGCCCGGCCGCGCGGCGCACCAAGAGTTCGCTTGCGTCGCTCGCGCGGACCCGTGACGATGTGGCTCGGGGCCGCTCTTTCGCCGGGGCCGCTCGTTCGCCGGGGCCGCTCGTTCGCCGGGGTGAGCGGGGCCGCCGGGATGGGCGGGGCCGCCACGAGGGGCGGGGCCGCCGGCCCCGGCCTGTCGGGACCACGCGGAGGGAGGTCGGCATGGGAGCCCTGGATCGGTTCATCAACTGGGTGCGCGCGGGCTACCCCAACGGCATCCCCGATCAGGACTACATCCCGTTGATGGCTTTGCTGCGGCGACGCCTGTCCGACGACGAAGTCGAAGACCTGGGCCGGGAATTGGTCCGCACCGGGATCATCCCGGCCGACCGCATCGACGTCGGCGTCGGCATCCTCAAGCGCACCCAGGAGTTACCCACGCCCGAGGAGATGGCGCGCGTCTCGGAACGGTTGCGCGGCGGCGGCTGGCCGGTCACCGCGGACTGACATCGCTCTACAGCCCCGGCGGTTTGATCGCCGGGCGGCGGCGCGGCGGGTCCGGACGCCGTACCCCCTGGCGCCGTACGCCCAGACGTACGCCGAGGGCCATCAGCACACCCACGGTGACCACAGCGCCCCCCACCAGCCCGAGAACGCCCGGCTGCTCGCCGTTGTAGACGTAGGCGGCGATGCTGCCGACCGGGGGCACCAGCATCGACCAGGGCGCCACGGTCGAGGCGGCGTGTCGGGACAGCAGCAGATTCCACAGGCCGTAGCCCACCATCGAGGCGCCGTACGTCACGAACGCCAAGGCCACCAACGGACGCGGCGTCAGCTGGCCGAGGGCCGCCCAATCCCGCTCCGGGCCCTCCAGGGCCAACGACAGCGCCAGCAGCGGCACCGGGGAGACCAGCGCGGACCAGACGACCAACGAGAAGCCGTCCCGCGGCGGTCGGCGACGCGTCAGCACATTGCCCAAGGCCCACGCCGCGGCGGCGCCCATCGTCATGAGGAATGGCAGGATCGGCGCGACCGCCACGTGCTTCGCGCCGATGATCGCCATTCCGGCCAGGCCCACGGCGATGCCGGACAGCTGGTACGCCGTCGGCCGCTCGCGCAGCCACAACGAGGCGATGACCACGGTGAACACGGTCTGGACCTGCAGCACCAGCGACGCCAGCCCGGCTGGCATCCCCCAGGCCAGCGCCGTGTAGAGCAGCCCGAACTGGCCCACGCCCATCGCGGCGCCACAGCCCACGACCGTGGCCCAGCCGTTGCCGGGGGGCCGCACGAAGAACACCGCCGGGATGGCGACCAGCGTGAATCGCAGCGCCGCGAACAGCAGGGGCGGCAGCGACTCCATCGCGATCGCGGCCGCGACGAAGTTCACGCCCCAGACCACCGCCACCGTCACCGCCAAGGCGGCGTCTTTGCGGGGCATCGCGATCTCCGAACTGTCGAGGGGCTTGGGGGTACGGGGGGGTACGGCGTGGGCCGCGCTACACCTTAGGCCCCCACTGCTCACGCCCCGCGCGCGCCCGGCGGCGGACGGTGTCGGCCACAGCCGGCTCCGACAACCGGTTGAGAATCGGGCGGAGCCGCCGATGTGCTTGGCGCAGAAGTCCTTTCGCCCGGAAGGAGCGCGATGCCACGCGTCCACATGGCGGTCAGCAACGGCGCCCTGCGCTGCGCCGTGCAGGAACGGGATTGGCTGCCCCTGACGGCAGGCCTGCGCCACCTGCAGCTGCCCGACGTCTTCGTCCCGCCGGCGGAGCAGGTCCGGGCCTGGTGCGCGGCCGCCGGGGCCGACCTCGGCACGCCCGACATCCTCGACAGCGAGGACGACCTCACCAAGCGAGCCCTGCGCCTCAAGGCCGCCGCGGCCCTCGAAGTCGACGTGCAGGCCTCGGTGTGCGGCGAGGGCAGCATGATGCTGGGGTGGACGAATGGCGTCGCCGCCTCCTCCCTGGCTCGCCAGCTGGTCGTCCCTGCCGACGGCGCGCCCCAGCTCCTGGACGGCGTGGTCCTCAGTGCCTTCCCGGTGCATCGGCTCGCCCACGAGATGCTGCACCACGTGCCGTCGGGAGGACCCACGCCCCTCGGCCTGCAACCGGTCGCCCTGGCCCCGCCGCACGCGCGGGACCTGGTCCTGCAGATGCGCGCCGGCGACCCGGCTCGCATCGCGGCGGCCGCCCATCGAGCCGGCTTCGCGACGCCCCCGCCGCTGGTGGAGGCGCTGGCTACCGGGTTGATCGGCGAGGCGTCCGTGACGATTGAGGGGGTGCGGGGTACGGCTCGGTTCCGATTCGTGCTTTGCGAGGCGGGTTGGATCGAGATTCATGCGAGGAGCGACGGGCGGCTCCAGCACACGCCGTACGACGCCGACGCCATGCTCGACCTCTTCCGCCGCGAGCTCGCGGCCCAACTCGCGGCCGCCGCCTAACCCCCGAGCGAGCTACACCCCCCCGGCCCCCGCCCGTCGCGACCACTCACCGCACGCTTCCTCATACCACGGTATGAAGTGGGGCGCGCTCAACGGTCACCCCGGCCCGGCCGAGCCCGCCGCAGCCTCGCCCGGCCTTGGGGGTACGGCGGAGGGCGGCCACCCATCCGGGTGACCGCCCTCCGTTGCCATCGGACGATGGCGCGCTTCGTCCTTGATCCTTCGTCTCCTCGTGTTCCACTCCGGGCGAGTCTCGCTTCGCTCGCCTCACCCGTCGCTGCACACTTCGTCGACTCAGATCAGAAGCCCATGCTTGACTGGCTTCTTCCTCGCGCTCCACTACGGCCGAAGGCCCGGGAAAAGCACCCGGGCCCTCGACCTGCGTTGCGTGCTTCGTCAGAAGCCCATGCTTGACTGGCTTCCTCCTCGCGCTGGCGCGCTTCGTCAGAAGCCCATGCCGCCCATCTCGTCGCCACCCGGCATCGCCGGGGCGGATTTCTCGGGCTTGTCCGCGATCACGGCCTCCGTGGTCAGGAAGAGCGCCGCGATGGAGGCGGCGTTCTGCAGCGCCGAGCGCGTCACCTTCGCCGGGTCGATGATGCCCGCCGCGACCAGGTCGACGTACTCACCCGTCGCCGCGTTCAGCCCGTGACCCGCAGGCAGGTTGCGCACCCGCTCCGCCACGACGCCGCCCTCGAGGCCGGCGTTGATCGCGATCTGCTTCAGCGGCGCCTCGACAGCCACGCGGACGATGTTCGCGCCGGTCGCCTCGTCACCCTCCAGCGAGAGCTTCCCGAACGCCGCGTCACCGGCCTGGATGAGCGCCACGCCGCCACCGGCGATGATGCCCTCCTCGACGGCCGCCTTGGCGTTACGTACGGCGTCCTCGATGCGGTGCTTGCGCTCCTTGAGCTCGACCTCGGTGGCCGCGCCGGCCTTGATGACGGCCACGCCGCCGGCCAGCTTGGCGAGGCGCTCCTGGAGCTTCTCGCGGTCGTAGTCGCTGTCCGAGTTCTCGATCTCGACGCGGATCTGCTTGACCCGGCCCGCGATCTGGTCGGCGTCGCCGCCGCCCTCGACCACGGTGGTCTCGTCCTTGGTGACGACGACCTTGCGCGCGGTACCGAGCATGTCCAGGTCCGTCGACTCCAGCTTCAGGCCGACCTCCTCGGAGATGACCTGGCCACCGGTGAGGATCGCGATATCACCCAGCATGGCCTTGCGGCGGTCACCGAAACCGGGGGCCTTGACCGCGCACACCGAGATGTTGCGGCGCAGGTGGTTGAGCACCAGCGTCGCCAGGGCCTCGCCCTCGACGTCCTCGGCGATGATCAGCAGCGGCTTGCCGGCCTGCTTGGTCTTGTCGAGGATCGGGATCAGGTCCTTGATCGAGCCGATCTTGGAGTTGGCGATGAGGACGTACGGGTCCTCCAGCACCGCCTCCATGCGCTCGGGGTCGGTGACGAAGTAGCCCGAGATGTAGCCCTTGTCGAACCGCATGCCCTCGGTCAGCTCGAGCTCGAGCCCGAAGGTGTTGGACTCCTCGACGGTGATGACGCCTTCCTTGCCGACCTTGTCCATGGCCTCGGCGATCATGTCGCCGATCTGGGTGTCGGCGGCGGAGATGGAGGCGGTCGCCGCGATCTGGTCGCGGGTCTCGACGTCCTTGGCCAGCGCGAGCAGCTCGGTGCAGACGGCCTCGGTGGCCTTCTCGATGCCGCGCTTGAGGGCCATCGGGTTGGCGCCGGCGGCCACATTGCGCAGGCCCTCCTTGACCAGGGCCTGGGCCAGCACCGTCGCCGTCGTGGTGCCGTCACCGGCGACGTCGTCGGTCTTCTTGGCGACCTCCTTGACGAGCTCGGCGCCGATCTTCTCGTACGGGTCCTCCAGCTCGATTTCCTTGGCGATCGAGACACCGTCGTTGGTGATCGTGGGGGCGCCCCACTTCTTCTCCAGGACGACGTTGCGACCCTTCGGGCCGAGCGTGACCTTGACCGCGTCGGCGAGCTGGTTCATGCCCCGCTCGAGCCCGCGGCGGGCCTCCTCGTCGAAAGCAATGATCTTGGCCATTGTCGGTGGTTTCCTCCCACAGAGGCGGATGTGTCGACCGGACGGCGCCCGCGACGGACGGTCCAAAGCCCCGGCACGCCGTTCGCGCCGCGACCCCGGGCCTCACCGGCCCCGGTCAGGATGGGTCTTGCGTCACTCCACAGATCCCGAGCCGCACCACGTCCAACGACGCGACGCGTTATCACTCATGCACCGAGAGTGCTAAGACCATGATTAGCACTCGACCCCCTCGAGTGCAAATGACGTGCGGCGCCTCTCAGCCCACACGACGACCGCTGGTCGGAGCACACGCCCGCGGCCCGGTCCGGAAGAGGCGGGGGTCCCGCGCCGGTGTTACGTTCCTGTGCAGACACCTGCGTGATAACCCACGCGCGACTTCAGTGGCCCGCGCCGGACGCCGTACGACGCCGCCGGCGCACCGCGATCCGCTCAGGAGCACCACCGTGACGCCGTACCGCACCCTGCTGAGCCCGCTCGACCTGGGGTTCACGACACTGCGCAATCGCGTGGTCATGGGGTCCATGCACACGGGGTTCGAGGACACGCCGGGCACCTTCGACGATCTCGCCGCCCTGTACGCCGAGCGCGCCCGAGGCGGCGTGGCACTCATCGTCACCGGCGGGTTCTCCCCCACCCCGGAGGGCGCGCTCTATCCGGGGGCCGGGGGGATGTACGCCGCACGCCACGTCGGCCGTCATCGCCTGCTCACCGACTCGGTGCACCAGCACGGCACCCAGATCCTGCTGCAGCTGTTGCACGCCGGCCGCTACGGGCTGCACCCCCTCGTCGTCTCGGCGTCCCGGGTCAAGGCGCCCATCTCGACGTTCACCCCGCTGGCGCTGTCCGAGGCGGGCATCCGGCGCCAGATCGGCGGATTCGCCAAGGCCGCGGAGCTGGCCCGCGAGGCGGGCTACGACGGGGTCGAGATCATGGGCAGCGAGGGCTACTTCCTCAACCAGTTCCTCGCGCCGCGCACCAACCGGCGCACCGACTCCTGGGGTGGCAGCCCCGCGAACCGGCGGCGGCTGGCGGAGGAGGTCGTGCGGGCCGTCCGCGCCGCGGCGGGCCCGGACTTCATCATCTCCTACCGACTCTCGATGCTGGACCTGGTGCCCGACGGCCAGCCCTGGGCCGAAGTGCTCGCGACCGCCGAGGCGGTCGAGGCGGCCGGCGCGACCCTGATCAGCACGGGGATCGGCTGGCACGAGGCGCGCGTCCCCACGATCGTGACGTCGGTGCCCCGGGCGGGCTTCGCCGACATCACCGCCCGGGTCCGCGCCGTCGTGGGTGTTCCGGTCGTGGCCTCCAACCGGATCAACACTCCTGAGGTCGCCGAGCGGATCCTCGCCGACGGCCAGGCCGACCTGATCTCGATGGCGCGCCCGTTCCTGGCCGACCCCAACTGGGTGGCCAAGGCCGAGGCCGGCCGGGCCGACGCGATCAACACCTGCATCGCCTGCAACCAGGCCTGCCTCGACCACACGTTCACAGGACGGCCGGTGTCCTGCCTGGTCAACCCCAGGGCCGGGAGCGAGCTGACGCTGACCGTCAGCCGAGCCCCCGCGCGGCGGTTCATCGCCGTCATCGGGGCGGGCGTGGCCGGCCTGGCCGCGGCCACGACGTTGGCGGAACGAGGCCACGCCGTCGATCTCTTCGAGGGCGCCCCGTCGATCGGGGGGCAGTTCGAGCTCGCCGCGCGGATTCCGGGCAAGGAGGAGTTCACCGAGACGATCCGGTATTTCTCGACGCGCCTGGCCGAAACGGGGGTGCGGGTGCACCTGTCGACGCGGGCGGACGCGCGGACGCTGATCGACGGCGGGTACGACGACGTGGTGCTGGCCACCGGCGTCGAGCCCCGGATGCCGGACCTGCCCGGGATCGACCATCCGAGCGTGGTCAGCTATGCCGAGCTGCTCTCCGGCAAGGTCGTGGCGGGCCCCCGGGTCGCCGTGCTCGGCGCGGGCGGCATCGGCGTCGACGTGTGCGAGTTCCTCACCCACGCCCACTCCCCGGCGCTGGACGTCGAGGCGTGGCGGCGCGAGTGGGGCGTCGGGGAGCCGGAGACCGCACCGGCGGGGCTCGTCGAACCGCAGCCCGAGCCGAGCCCCCGCCAGGTGTTCCTGCTGCAACGCAAGTCCACTCCGATCGGCAAGGACCTGGGCAAGACGACCGGGTGGGTGCATCGCGCCTCGCTGCGCGCCAAAGGGGTCACGCTGCTCTCCGGGGTCACCTACGAGTGGATCGACGACGACGGGCTGCACATCACCGTGCCGCGCCAGGAGCGGGACAGAACCGCCTCGGCACGTCGCCTCCCGTCCACCGAGCCGAAAGGCGACGCCGCCGACCTGTGGCACAAGGCGAAGACCGGCAGCCGCACCGCCGCCCAACAGGTGGGACGAACGGCCGCCCGCGTCACCGGCATGGCGGCGACCTCGGCACGCGCCGCGGGCCAGCTGAGCGGGCTGGGGATCGCCCGGTTGCCGGGTCCGGCCCGGTCGCGGGCGGAGGCGGGCCTGGAGCGCGCCAACTCGGTGACCTCGGCCATGACGTCCGCGGTGGAGGGACTGCGCGGCCGCGCGGGCCTGGGGCCGCGAGAGTCCTCGATTCCTCGGCAGGAGCAGGTCCTCGCCGTCGACACGATCGTCGTCTGCGCCGGCCAGGAGTCCGTGCGCGAGCTCGTCGAGCCGTTGCGCCGCAGCGCCATCCGGGTGCATCTGATCGGCGGCGCGGACGTCGCCGCGGAATTGGACGCCAAGCGGGCGATCGACCAGGCGGTGCGCCTGGCCGCCAAGCTGTGACGCCTCGCTAGAGGTGGATGCCGAGGCGCCGCGCCGAACGCTGCCGCTGCCTCGTCGCCCGGAGCCGGCGCAACCGCTTGACCAGCATCGGATCGAACTCCAGGGCCTGCGGGGTGTCGATCAGGGCGTTGAGCGTCTGGTAATACCGCGTCGAACTCATGTCGAACAGGTCCTTGACGGCCTGCTCCTTCGACCCGGCGTACTTCCACCACTGGCGCTCGAAGGCGAGCAGCTCCCGCTCGGCAGCGGTGAGCTCCCCCCGCGCCCCCGCACGGTCCTGGTGGGCCACGGCCTCCATCGACGTCCTCCTTCGCAGTGTCCGGGCGGATCCACTGTGCCAGGAAATGACACTCATGTCATTCGTGGCGCCCTGGTGTTGCGTCCCTGCCGCGACCTGCCCGTGACCCATTTCTCATGAATATCGCCTCAAGCAAACGGTGTTCACGTCGACAGGCCTGGCAGCAACGTCGCCACCCCTGGAGGAACTGTGCGGTTGTCCATCCGCCGGATGATCATCCTGCTCTCTGTCGCCCTGGTCGCCTTCACCGCCATCGCCCTGTCCGCGGCGAGCGGCCTGCGCACCAATGCCTTCGCCAACGACGCGGAGGCCGACATGGTGCGCGCCGTCGATGAGCGCGTCGGCGCCACGACCCACGGCATGTACAACGTGTTGGCCACCCAGGGCGAATCGCTGAACCAGCGGGTGGCCACCGACCTGCGGGTGGCGCAGGAGAAGCTCGCCGCCGCCGGCGGCTTCCGGCTCGGCGCGGGCACGCTGGCCTGGGAGGCCAAGAACCAGACCTCCGGGGCGGTCAGCTCGGTCCGGCTGCCGCAGCCGATGGTGGGTTCGACGCCGCTGCGTCCGGAGCGCTCGGCACAGGCCGTCGTACCCGTCGTGGACGCCACCAAGGCGGCCGTCGGCGACACGGCGACCATCTTCCAGCGGATGAACGACGCCGGCGACATGCTGCGGGTGGCGACCAACATCCTGGGCACGGACGGCAACCGGGTGATCGGCACCTCCATCGCCGCCAAGGGCGCCGACGGCGCCGCCAACCCGGTGCTGGCCGCGGTGCTCGCGGGCAAGACCTACACGGGTACGGCGAACGTGGTGGGCTCCTGGTACGTCACCCAGTACGCCCCCCTGTTCGACGAGGGGGACCGCATCATCGGGATGCTCTACGTCGGCGTCAAGCAGGAGAGCGTGGCCACCCTGCGGGACGCCATCCTCGGCGCGACGGTCGGGGCGCACGGGCAGGTGCTGGTCCTCGGCACCACGGGCGCGAACAAGGGCGCCGTGCGCCTGGCCAAGGATGCGGCCCAGCAGGGCCAGAATCTGCTGGGCGCCAAGGGGCAGGACGGTACGGCGTACGTCGAGGCCGCGCTGACCCAGGCCGCCACGCTCAAGCCCGGCGAGTCGGCGACTGTGCCCTTCGTGGCCGGCGACGGCCAACCCAGCAAGATCTGGACCGTTTACTACGCCCCCTGGGACTGGACCATCGCCGTGATCACCCGGGATGCCGACTTCGCTGCACCGGTCGAGCGGCTCAACGCCGGCCGCCAGCAACTGCTCGTGACCCTGATCGTGCTCTCGGTCGGCGTCGCCGCCGCGGGACTTGCGGCCGCCCTGGCCCTGGGCCGCCGGATCACCGCGCCGCTGGTGCGGCTGCGCGACCGGATGGCGGAGATCGCCGACGGCGACGGCGACCTGACCGCCCGGGTCGAGGATCACGACCGGGACGAGGTGGGCCAGTTGGGCGGGGCGTTCAACCGATTCGTCGCCAAGGTGGCCACGGCGGTGGCGGCGGTGACCCAGGCCTCGGACGGCGTCCACCGCGCGGCTGGGGAGATCGCCGCGGTGACCCGCGACCTGGACGACTCGGCGACGCGGTCGGCGGCGCAGACCGAACGGGCGCAGACCGCCTCGGCCGAGATCGTCGAGAGCGTGGCCACGGCCGCCGCGGCGACCGAGCAGATGTCTGCCTCGATCCGCGACATCGCCGGCAGCGCGGCGCGGGCCGCGGAGATCGGCGCGGAGGCGACCCAGCTGGCCGGACAGACCGAGGCCGCGGTGTCGGCGCTGGGCCAGTCCAGCGCCGAGATCGGGGCGGTCATCAAGTCGATCACCTCGATCGCCGAACAGACCAACCTGCTGGCGCTCAACGCGACCATCGAGGCGGCCCGGGCGGGCGAGGCCGGCAAGGGCTTCGCCGTCGTGGCCAACGAGGTCAAGGAGCTGGCGCGGGAGACGGCCCAGGCCACCGACGACATCAGCCGGCGGATCGAGCACATCCAGGCGGACACCGGCCGCGCCGTCGATGCGATCACCCGGATCGCCGCGGTCGTGCGCGACATCAACGACGCCCAGGCCACGATCGCCGCCGCGGTGGAGGAGCAGAGCGCGACAACGGCCGAGGTCTCGCGCGCCATCGGCCACGCCTCGCACGGTGTCGACGGGGTGCGCACCGCGATCTCCTCGGTCAACGATGGCGCCAAGGCCTCGGCCACGGCCATCCGGTCGGCGCGGCACAGCGCGGATGAGTCGGACGAGCTGGCCGGTCTGTTGCGCGAGCAGCTGTCCGCGTTCCGGATCTGAGCCGGGCGGGGCGCGGGCGGGACGCGCTCCGGATCTGATCTGGCCTATCCGCGTTCCGGCTCAGAGCCGGAGCGCGCTGGACGAGAACAGGGGCGGCACTCCGAAGGAGTGCCGCCCCTGCGGTCGACAGACCGGGCCCCTGTTCCCTGTCTGCGACCTTGCGACCGGCTCCGCACGACCGGTCGGCTATGACGTCCCGAGCACCCACCGTCCCGCGGCGGGGCGCGATCACTGCGTGGTGATCGCCTTCAGGACGTCCAGGTTGGTGGCTCGCACCGCGGGCCACAGGCCGGCGAGCACGCCGACAATCAGCGCCACGACCACCGAGATCCCCAGCTGCGGCCAGGGCAACGCCAGCTGGTCCAGCCCCTGGTCGGCCATCGCCCGCTGCAGCGCGAGGCCGAAGAGCAGCCCCAGCCCGATCCCCAGCGCGGCACCGAGCAGCGAGATCGTGGTGGACTCCAGCACGATCATCCGGCGCACCTGCGCCTTGTTCAGGCCGACGGCCCGCAGCAGCCCGATCTCCCGGGTCCGCTCGATGATCGACAGCCCGAGCGTGTTGACGATCCCGAAGATGGCGATGATGATCGCCAGCCCCAGCAGCGCATAGAAGATGTAGAGCACCATGTTGATCCCCTGGGCCTGGGCGTCCGCATAGGCCTTCTGATCCTGGACGCTGACCAGCGGCAACGGCTCCAGGATCTTGTCCAGCTTGGACTGGACCGCGGCCTTGTCGGCGCCGGGCTTGACGTCGATCGCCAGGAACGAGTCCATCGTCCGCATCCCCACGGCGTCGAGGGTGTCGATCGTGGTCAGGACGTTGCCGAGGGAGGCATTGCGGTCCATCGTGAACGTGCCGACCACGGTCAACGGCACCGTTTGGTTGTTGAGCTCGGAGGTGAGCTTGGTGCCGACGGCCCAGCCCTTCTCCGCGGCGTATTCATCGCGCAGCAACACCGTGTTCGTCCGGAAGTCGGCCAGGTTCCCGGTCGCCATCGACTGCTTCATGATCTTGTCGAAGGCATTCGGGGCCATCGCCCCCAGGTAGGCGTTGTCGCCCTGCAGCTGGGCCGGGGTGTAGCGCAACCGGTAGACCTGATCGACCCCGTCGACCTTGGCCATGTCATCGCCAATGGCCGGGGAGAAGGGCATCCCGTTCATCGTCTGCACGATGTAGTCGCTGCGCAGGTTCGACTCGATGATCTTGGACGTGCTCGCGTTCACCGAGGAGGCCACCACCCCGAGGGCCGTGACCAGCGCGAGGCCGACCATGAGCGCGGAGGCGGTGATGGCCGTACGCCGTGGGTTGCGGGCCGAGTTGACCTCGGCGAGCCGCCCGGTCGCCCCGAAGACGCCGTTGCCGATCCGGCCGAGCAGCCAGATCACGGGCGCGCCGAGGATCGGGCTGATGGCCGCGGCGCCGAGCAGGACTCCGACGGCCCCACCGGCCACGGCGTACATCCGGTTGAACGGCGGATCGCCGAACAGGCCGTAGAGCAGGGCCGCCGCACCCAGCGCGGTGAGCGCGCCGCCGAGCGCGGCCCGCCAGCCCAGCCCGGACTGCCCGGTCGCGAAGTCGCCGCTCATGGCGGCCACCGGCGGAACCCGGCTGGCCCGCAGCGCCGGAATCAGCGCGGCGACGAGGGTGACCAGCACCCCCACGGCGTACGTCCAGGCCACCGCGGGCAGCGTCAGCCGCATCTGGGCACCCGAGATGTCCAGGCCGATGCTGCCGAACAGTTTCGAGATGCCGAAGGCCAGGCCAAACCCGAGCAGCAAACCGAGCGTCGAGCCGACCACACCCAACACCAGCGCCTCGATCATCACCGAGAGGCGGACCTGGCCGCGGCTGGCCCCCATCGCCCGGAACAATGCCAGTTCGCGGGCCCGCTGGGCCACCAGGATCGTGAAGGTGTTGACGATGAGGAAGGACCCAACCAGCAGGGCGATGCCGGCAAAGACGAGCAGCATGTAGGTGATGAACTTCAGGCCGGAGGCCATCATCTCGTTCACCTTCTCGCCGATCTCCTGGCCGGTCTTGGCCTCCCAGCCGGACGGCAGCGCGGAGGCCACGGCCCCGGCGACCGTCTTGGGGTCGGCGCCCGGCTTGGTGACGACCCAGGCGCCCTGATAGGCGTCCTTGCCGTCGAGGAAGAGCTGCTGGGCGGTCGGGGTGTCGAAGATGGCGTACGTCGCGCCGCCGGTAGAACCCTTCGAGCCGTAGAGCGCCGTGCCCACGATCGTCTTGGTGACGACGCCCTGCTTGCCGCTGGTGTAGATCCGCACCGTCTGCCCGAGCTCGGCGCCGAGCTTCTCCAGCGAGCCGGGGTCGATCACCACCTCATTGGGACCGTTCGGGGCGCGGCCGGACTTCATTAGGAGACCGACCTGGCCACCGGCCGCGGGGGCGTCGATGTAATTGGTAGCGACCCCGGGCGCCCCCGCGGCCATCGGCTTGCCGTTCGTGCCCAGCAGGTAGGCGTCGTTGGCGCCGACGGTGCCATAGGCGGCCTGGACGCCGTCGACGGAGCGGATCTTGTCGATCGCTGCCGGGGTCAGCGTGGCGTCGGAGCTGCTGTTCATGGACTCGAAGGCGTTCTTCGGTTGCACGTTGACGTCCGCGGACGCCCCGGACACGATGCCCTGGAAGGCGCTGTTCAGCATGTCGGTGAAGGTGAAGGAACCGCCGACAAAGGCCGTGCCCAGCACGATCGCCAGCGCCGAGAGGACCAGCGAGACCTTCCGAGCCCACAGGCTCTTCAGGGAGGCCTTGAGCATGGCGTCAGACCCCCGCGCTCGTGGCGGCCAGGCGCTCCTTGGCCTGCCGGTCCAGGGCGGTCATCGTCTCCAGCACCTTCTCCGGCGTCGGCTCGCGCAGCTCGGAGACCACGTGTCCGTCGGCGAGGAAGATGACCCGGTCGGTGTAGCTGGCCGCGACCGGGTCGTGGGTGACCATGACGATGGTCTGGCCGAACTGGTCGACGCTGCGCCGCAGGAATCCCAACACCTCCGCGCCGGAGCGCGAGTCGAGGTTGCCGGTGGGCTCGTCGGCGAAGACGATGTCGGGCCGGGACATCAGCGCCCGCGCGCAGGCGACCCGCTGCTGCTGGCCGCCGGAGAGCTCCGTCGGCTTGTGCGTGAGGCGGTCGCCGAGGCCGGTGGCCGAGATGACCGTGTCGTACCACTGCGGCTCCGGCTTACGACCCGCGATCGACAGCGGCAGCATGATGTTTTCCTGCGCGGTCAGCGTGGGGATGAGATTGAACGACTGAAAGACGAAGCCGACTTTGTCGCGACGCAGCGCGGTCAGGGCCTTGTCGTTCAGCTGGGAGAGGTTGACCCCGCCGATCACCACGCCACCTTGGGTGACGTAGTCGAGCCCCGCCATGCAGTGCATCAGGGTGGACTTGCCCGACCCGGACGGGCCCATGATCGCGGTGAACTCCCCCGCGTAGATCTGGACGTTGACGCCCTCGAGGGCGACCACCTGGGTCGACCCGGTGCCGTAGACCTTCACGAGGTCGTGCGTGCTCGCGGCGACCGCGCCGGTGGCGGTGGCGCCGGTGGCGGTGGCGCCGGTGGCGGTGGCGGGCGCGCCGGTGGCGGTGGCGGGCGCGCCGGTGGCGGTGGCGGGCGGGGCGGGGGCTTGGCGGGTGACCGCGGTGGACTCGGCCCCCGTTGCCGTGTCGTCCTCGCGGGTCTTGCGTCCGAACAGTGCCATCGAAAACCCCTGCTGTGAAAGCCGAGCCGGCGTCGGTCGAGCGCCGGCGGCACCGAGGTTGCGCACTGATCCGCTTCCCCCGGGTCGGTTCTCACTGTAGGGAGCGCCCGCCCCTGAAATCTTCAGGGAATCGCCGGGTTCCACCCTGAGACGGATCGATTCCCACCCTGAGTCGGATCGGCCTGCGACCCTGGACGCACGCTCGGCCGGAACCCTGGACGCACGCTCAGCCGGACCCGACGCCGGACCCCACGCCGGACCCCACGCCCCGCGGCGCCGCCCCGGCTAAGGTGATGCGGTGTCCACCCCACGTCCGCTGACCGACCTGGTCCACCCGACCTGGGCGGAGGCCTTGGCGCCGGTGGCCGACCAGGTCGCCGCGATGGGCGCCTTCCTGCGCGCCGAACTCGCGGCCGGACACCGCTATCTGCCCGCCGGGGAGCATGTCCTGCGGGCCTTCACGCGCCCGTTGCCCGACGTCCGCGTCCTCATCGTCGGCCAGGACCCCTACCCCACGCCGGGACACGCGGTGGGGCTGTCGTTCAGCGTCGCCCCCGAGGTGGCTCCGATCCCGAAGAGCCTGGTCAACATCTTCGCGGAGCTGACCACCGACCTCGGCGTACCGCCTCCGTCCAGCGGCGACTTGACCCCCTGGGCCGACCGCGGCGTACTCCTGCTCAACCGCGTCCTCACGGTGCGCCCCGGCGCCGCCGCCAGCCACCGCGGCAAGGGCTGGGAGGCAGTCACCGACCGGGCCATCGCGGTGCTCGCCGAGCGCGCCGCCGCGGGGCAGCCGCTGGTCGCGATCCTGTGGGGCCGCGACGCGCGCACCCTGGCCCCGGCGCTGGCCGCCGTGCCGCGCATCGAATCCGCGCACCCCTCGCCGCTGTCGGCGCATTCGGGGTTCTTCGGGTCCCGGCCGTTCAGCCGGGCCAATGCCCTGCTCGTGGACGCTGGTGCCGCACCAATCGATTGGAGCCTGCCGTGAGGACCACAGCGACGACCGTCACCCCCGGGGCCGGCGCATGACGCTGGCCCGGATGTCCCCACCGGAGCGGCCGTGGCGGCGGTACGTCGCGATCGGCGACTCCTTCACCGAGGGGATGAGCGATGCGGACCCGCGCTCGCCGGGCGAGTACGTCGGGTGGGCCGACCGCCTCGCCGGTCTGCTGGCCGAGGTCGCAGCCCGGGACGGGGTCGCCTTCGAATACGCCAACCTGGCGGTCCGCGGCCGGCTCCTGGCGGACGTGACGGATCGGCAGCTGGGCGACGCGTTGGCGTTGGCGCCGGACCTGGTCTCGATCGTCGGCGGCGGCAACGACATCCTGCGGCCCCGCGCCGACATGAGCGCGCTCGCGGCCCGGCTGGAGGAAGCGGTCGTGGCAATCCGCGCGACCGGGGCGGACGTGCTGCTCGCCACGCCGACCGATCCCGAGGGGGCGCCGGTCATCCGGCACCTGCGCGGCCGGCATGCGACGCACGCCGCGAACATCTGGACCATCGCCCGTCGGCACGGCTGCCACGTCATCGATCAATGGGGCATGACCTCGCTCAAGGACTGGCGGATGTGGGCGCCGGACCGCATCCACCTGACCAGCGAGGGCCACCGCCGGGTCGCCCTGAACGCCTTCACCGCGCTCGGCTACGCGCCGCAGGACGCGAACTGGGAGGTGCCGCTGCCGCCCAAGCCGCCGGCCCCGCGGGGAGAGCGGCTGCGCGGGGACCGGGCCTGGTTGGTGGAACACGTCAGCCCCTGGGTGGGGCGGCGGCTGCGCGGACGCAGCTCGGGGGACGCCCGTACGGCGAAGCGCCCGCAGCTCACGCCGTACGACTAAGGGGCGGCCAGCTCACGTCGTACGGCGGCGGCGGCCGACCACGCGCGGCGTCCGCCGTGCGGGATAGACCCGGTTCGGCCCGTATTCGGCCGTTCACTGCGGGGGCCGCTCCGGGTGAACTTTCGGAGACCACATCCGGCGATCGAGACGCACGTTCAAGAGAAGGTCTAGTACTGATCGGTAGCGGGTAAGCGCCGGTCAGAATTGCGTTTGCTACGTGCGGACCTGCGACAACGCATACATCCGACTCTGGCGTAGCGGAAACAAAGCCCTTCTAATGGACCCTATTCGTTGCGACGCAGCAGAGCGGGAGCCCGGCGTGGAGATCCATCATTACGTGGACGTGAGTGCGACCCCCGACACGGTGTGGGAGGTACTCACGGACGTCGTGGGATGGGCCCGCTGGATGCCTGACATCGCCGCCGTCGAGATGGTCGACCGGTCCCTGGGTGAGGCGTATGCGGACGCGTACGTCGTCGCGCGGGTGAATTCGACGCCGAGCGTGTGGTACGTCGGGCCCGGCGTGGACCGCACCACCCTGGCCTGGGAGAACTCCTGCGGCGACTGCGACTCCCGCGGTGAATACCGCCTGGAAAGCCTGGACGAGCACACCACCCGCACGCACATCTCCGTGCACTTCACCGGGGCCTCCTGCCCGGTCGCCGGGGTCCTCGGCCGCTACTCGCTGCGCGACGGCGTGATGACTCAGGCCGCCGCCCTGCGGTCGCGCTGCCAGCTCGGCGCTGCCGGCCATGCGGCGCTGTCCGCCCGCCGCGAGCCCGTGGGGGCCGGCCGCCGGCTCACGGACCGCTCGGGCGAATCCCGCTCCACCAGCTGGGCCCGGCGCCAGCACCTGATCAGCCCCGCCGTGGCGCCGCAGACCTGAGCCGGGGCTGCACCGTCAGGGCAGCGCGTCGCGGATCGCCGCCACGAAGCCGTCCACGTCGGCCTCGGTGGTGTCGAAGCCGCACATCCAGCGCACCTCGCCGGTGGCGGCGTCCCAGTCGTAGAAGAAGTAGCGCTCCCGCACCCGCTCCGCCGCCTCCCGCGGCAGGGTCGCGAAGACCGCGTTCACCTCGGGTTCGCGGGTGAGCCGTACGCCGGGCAGGTCCCGCACCCCGGCCGCCAGCCGCGCCGCCATCGCGTTGGCGTGCGCCGCCGAGGCCACCCACAGGTCGGTTCCGTAGAGCGCGATGAGCTGCGCCGAGACGAACCGCATCTTGCTGGCCAGCTGCATGGCGAGCTTGCGGACGTACAGCGGCCCGGCCACCGCGTCCGGGTTGAGCACCACGACGGCCTCGGCGCCGAGCAGGCCGTTCTTGGTGCCGCCGAGGGAGATCACGTCGACCCCCAGGTCGGTGGTCATCGCCGACATCGGCACGCCGAGCGCGACGGCGGCATTGCCCAGCCGGGTGCCGTCGACGTGCACGACCATGTCGTGCTCCTTGGCCCGCCCGATCAGCGCCCGCAGCTCGGCCACGGTGTAGAGCGAGCCCAGCTCGGTGGACTGGGTGATCGACAGGATCCGGGGCTGGGCGTGGTGCTCGACGCCGTACCCGTGCGCCTTGGTGTCGAGCAGCGCCGGGGTGAGCTTGCCGTCCGGCGTCGGGATCGGCACGAGCTTGAGGCCGCCCATCTTCTCCGGGGCACCGCACTCGTCGGTGTTCAGGTGCGCGGTCTCCGCGCAGATCACGGCGTCCCACGGCCGGGCCAGCAGCATGAGGCTCACGACGTTGGCACCCGTGCCGGTGAACACCGGGTAGGTCTGCGCGGCGGCCCCGAAGTGGCCCTGCATGACCTCCTGCAGCCGAGCCGTGTAGGGGTCGGCGCCGTAGCTGGTGACGTGCCCGCCGTTCGCGACGGCCAGCGCCGCCAGCACCTGCGGGTGCACGCCGGAGGCGTTGTCGGAGGCGAAGCCGCGCGAGCTCGGGTCGTGCAGGCGCTCGAAGGTCATGCCGGGAAACCTACCGGCCCGACCTACGATGACCCGCGTGGCAGAGCATTCGACGCCGGAGTTGAGCGGCGACGGCGAGCGCATGGTCGCCAACCGGCTCAACTGGGACGATCGGGCGCAGCAGCACGCCGCCAGCCCGGCATACGAGATCGACCGATTGCTGTCCGACGCCGCCGCGATCAGCAAGGTCGTCGCGTTCGACCTGCCGCTGTTGGCCGGTCCCGGCGTCCCAGCCGGCCCCGACGTCCTCGCGGGGCTCGACATCGTGCACCTGCAGTGCCACATCGGCACCGACACCCTCAGCCTGCATCGCCTGGGTGGGCGTGTCACCGGGCTCGACTTCTCCGGGGCCTCGCTGGGGCAGGCCCGCGAGCTGGCGCGCCGCGCGGGGGCGGCGATCGAGTACGTCGAGGGGAACGTGTACGACGCCCCGGACCTCCTCGGCCGGGAGCGGTTCGACCTGGTCTACACGGGCATCGGGGCGCTGTGCTGGTTGCCGGACATCGCGGCGTGGGCGCGCGTCGTGGCCGCGCTGTTGCGCCCGGGCGGTCGGCTGTTCGTCCGGGACGCGCACCCGGTGATGAACGCGCTCGCCGACGCCGAGACAGCGCAGGACCCGGTGCGGCTGGAGTATCCCTACACCGAGGCCGCCGGACCGACCCGCTGGGATGACGGCCTGTCGTACATCGTCGGCGCGACCATGGAGCACGGCACGACGTACGAGTGGAACCACGGCCTCGGCGAGATCGTCACCGGCTGCCTCGACGCGGGGCTGACCATGACGGGCCTGGCCGAACACGACAGCCTGCCCTGGCCCCAGCTCGGCCCCCTGATGACCCGCGACGACGCGACCGGCGAGTGGCGCCCAACCGACCGCCCCGAACGATTGGCCGCCTCCTTCACCCTCCAGGCCCGCCGCGCACCGCACTAGCCTGGGGTAGTGAGTCAGAGCGCTGCCCTCGATCCCCGCTCCCGGCGGCTGGCCGGGGCCCTCACCACCGGCGTGGTCGTCGCCGCCTGGGAGGCCCTGCCCGACCTCGTTTCCTCCCGCAACCGCCTGATCGGCGCGCGCGCGGCGCTGGCGGCGACCGCCGTACCCGTGTTGGTCGCCGTGGCACCGAGCCGCTCGTTGGCGTTCGGCAACGCTGCCGACACCTCGCACGACCGGCACCGCGAGCTGGCCGAATCGGCGTCGGCGCTGGCCGATCCCAAGCTCGCCGGACTCGCCGCGGCCGGTGTCGTCACCGTGATGGTGATCCAGACGCTCGCGGAGTCGCGGGGCAAGCAGGCGGTGGTACGCCGGCTGCGGGCGAGCGGCGTGAGCCGGCCGCGGGCCCTGTTGGGGCTGGGACTCGGCACCTTAGCCGCCGTCGCCACCTACCTCGACGAGACCAAGCGCCCGTAGCGACGCACGCGCATGCGCCGGCATCGCCACCCGCGCGTGACCTCGGAGGGCCTTGGTCCGGCTTTCGCCGGCAGCTGCGGGGCCGAACGCCGAGGGAATGTCCAGGGCGGCGCGCTGGGCGTCGAGGTTGCAGGTGTCGCATCGAGATTGCAGGTGTCGTTGCAGGTTATGGGCTGCTATCACGACACCTACCCTGCAACGACACCTGCAATCTCGCTGGTCGCCCCATCTGGGTGGTCGCCGCAGGGGCGCGTCACGCGTCGGCGGCCGCTCGCATCACGCGTCGGCGCCGCTGGCGTCACGCGTCGGCAGCGGCCCGGTCAGGCAGCTGGGCGCCCTCGTGGGCGACCGTCTCGGCCGCTGCCCGGGCGCCCGCTGCGGCGGCGTCGACGAGCGCCTCGCCCCGGGCCAGGGCCGCCGCACACGCCCCGGTGAACGAGTCCCCGGCGCCGGTCGTGTCGACCACCCGGGTGGGAACGGCGGGGACGGCCACGACGCCGGTCGCGTCCGCCACCACGGCTCCCAGCGCCCCGAGGGTGAGCACCACCGAACGCACCCCCGCCGCGCGGAGTACGGCGACCGCGGCGTGCGGGTCCGCGGCGACGTCCGGGACATCGCCCGGCGCGAGGCCCAGCAGCCGCGCGGCGCCGGCCGCCTCGTGGGCATTGACGACAAGCGGGTCCGCCAGGCTGACGACGACCGCCGGCAGCTCGATGACCGGTGCCAGGTTGAGACACACCCGCGCACCGCGCTCCTGCGCCAACTGCGCCACGAGCGAGGTCGCGGACTCCGGCAGCTCCCCCTGCAGGAGCAGC
>JAIUNK010000080.1 GCA_020161845.1 Actinomycetota bacterium | reverse complement strand
TGGGAGGAAGACCGAGCAGGACGTTCTCGACGCCATCGCGGCGATGGGGGACTCCGACCGCCCAGGTTCGCCGGCACTCAGGCGCTCGGCGATCTGTTGCGGCGCGACCGCACGGACCTCGCCTCGGCTGGCTCCGCGTCGACGAGCCGGCGCAGGCCCGGGCCGTAGCCTGCCGCGGTCCTCCCTGGCAGCATCGAGCGCGTGCGTGTTGTGTCGGGACCCTCGTCGATTGCGGCTGGCCGGCGCCACAGCGTCGGAGTCCGGCGCGATGGCAGCGTCGGGGCCGTCGGCCACGGCGCGGCGGGGGAACTCAACGTCGGCAGCTGGGCGAACGTGGACAGCGTCGCAGCCGGCAATGTACACACGGCCGTCAACACCGGCCGCTCGCACACGATCGCCCTGCACGCGGACGGGACCGCGTCCGCGACCGGCTGGAACCAGGACGGCCAGTGCGACGTGGGCGGCTGGGATGGGCTCGTCCAGGTGGCGGCGGGCTGGCGCCGCTCGTTGGGGGTACGCCGTGACGGGTCGGTCCTTGCCGCCGGGCGACGTACGGAAGGTGCCTGCAACGTCGAGACCTGGCGCGAGATCGTGGCGGTGTCCTGCGGGGACTGGCACTCCGTCGGCCTGCGCGCGGACGGGACCGCCGTCGCGGTCGGCGCCAACCGACGTGGTCAAGGCAGTGTCGCCGCGTGGTCGGGCCTGGTGGCGGTCGCCGCCGGCTACCTGCACACGGTGGGCCTGACCGCAGACGGGCGGGTGCTCGCCACGGGCGATCGCAGCTCCCCCGCGCTGGCGGTGTCGGGGTGGCGTGAGGTGGTCGCCGTCGCCGCCGGTAGCTACCACACGGTCGGCCTCACCGCGGGTGGTCGGGTCGTCGCCGCGGGTGACAATTCGGCTGGTCAGTGCGACGTCGCCGACTGGTACGGCGTGGTGGCCGTGGCCGCCGGGTCCCGGCACACCGTTGGCCTTCGCGCCGATGGCACCGCCATCGCGACCGGCGCCAACGAGGACGGCCAATGCGACATCGCCGCCTGGTCCGAGCTGCTCCTTGCGTAGGCTGGCCGCCCCTCAGCCTGCGACGTACTCGTGCTGCAGGGAGCTGACCTGGGCGATATGAACGAAGTCGCGGTCGGCGGTAAGGACGGTCGCGTCGTTCACGATGGCGTAGGCCGCGATGAGGATGTCCAACGACCCAGCGGCACGGACGACCCCGGCGTTCCACAGGGCGCTCTGGATGTCGAGCACAAGGGATTCGTCGGGCGCAATCTCCAGCGGGAACCCCAGGCTGATCTCGTCCCTGGACCGCGCGTGCTCCTCGGGCGTGCGGGCGCTATGGCAGAACTCCAGCACCTGCGGCGGACACGTGACGAACAGGTCCGCCGGTGCGCGCTCGATGCGCCGCAGCCTCGCCTCGACGCGGGGGTCTTTTGCGGCGAGCCTGGCCCAGATGGAGTTGTCGACGAGGTAGTCGGTCACGGGGCCAGGTGAGGGGGCCGGGCGACAGGGGCGCCGAGCCCTGCGGGCAGATGCTGCAGCGCTGCGATGCCGTCGATCATCGCGCCCTTCTGCTTTGCGGCGATGAGGCGACGGAGTGCGAGGTCGATGACAGCGCGGTTCGACTTGGCGCCAGAGAGCGCGCGGGCGCGTTCGATCAGCTGTGGGTCCAGGTCGACACTGGTCAACGCCATGATGAGCCCCCTTGTGGTCTATATGACTAACTATATGGGAGATCCATGGGGTCGGACAGGGGCCTGCTGGGAGGATCTGGCGACCTTGGCCTTACGGGCTCATTCCTCGTCAGATCGCGGCGAGGAAGGCGCGCACCCGCTCCATCAGCAGCGCGGACGGCTTCGGGTCGTAGGCGGGCAGGGAGGAGTCTGCGAAGAGGTGCTCGTCGCCGGGGTAGAGGAACAGCTCGGCGGCGCCGGTGGAGTCGGCGAGTTCGCGAGCGGCGGGCAGGTCCTCGTCGAAGAACTCGTCGCCCTCCTTGCCGTGGATCTGGACCGGCACCCCGGCCGGCCACACCCCGCCGAACTCCGACATGGGCAGGCAGGAATACATCAGTAGCGCCCCCGCGCGCGCCGGGTCGGGTCTGCGCCAACTCCTGGGCGATGGTCACGCCGAAGGAGAACCCTGCGTAGACCAGGCCGCTGGCCAGCCCGTCCGCCGCCCGGATACCTCGCTCCCGGATCGTGTCCAACCCCATCTCCCGGGCGAAGCCGAAACCCGCCTCGATGCTGCCGAACGTGCGGCCGTCGAAGAGGTCGGGGGCGTGCACCGTGTGGCCATCCCCGCGCAGGTCGTCCGCAAACGCCCGGACGCCGTCGGTCAGTCCCTGGATGTGGTGAAACAGCAGTACGTCGGCCACGAGGCTCTCCTTTGGCTCAGGGTGCAGATTCGTCGGTTGCGGCCGCCCGCATGCCGGGGCCCAAGTCGAAGGCCTTGAACAGTACGGCGTGCTTGCTGCCGGCAGCACGCCCGCCGTCGGCGAGGATTTGCGGGATGAAGTCCGCCGGCGTCGGGTGGCCGGGCAGATCGGCGAGGTAGGCCTCGTGGCTCTCCAGCGAGGCCACCGACGCCGCGACGGCCGCGTCATCGACCGGCACCGCGACGGTGGGGTTGGGGCTGCCGGCCACCAGAATCCACCGGGTGTGCCACTTCGGCAGGCCTTCGGCGTCGGCCAGGTCGCGGAACACCCAGGTGTTGTCGGCGTCCCGGACCGCGTCGATCGTCGCCAGCCCCGCGGCCCGATGATCGGCCTGGTTGAGGCCGCCGTAGGCCTCCAAGTCGTAGTTCGCGGTGACGACCGCGTCCGGGCGGACCTGCCGCACGACCCTTGCGATGTCGCGGCGCAGCTCCAGCGTGGGCATGAGCATGCCGTCGGGGTGGTTCAGGATTCGCAGGTCGCGCACCCCCACCGCGGCGCAGGCCCGCTGCTGCTCGGCGGCTCGCATCGGGCCCACCTCCTCGGGCGGGCGTTGCATCCCGGCCTCGCCGCTGGTGAGCAGCAGGTAGCTGACCTCGACGCCCCGCCGGGTCCACTGCGCGACGGCGGCCGACGCGCCGTACTCCATGTCGTCCGGATGGGCGACTACGCAGAGCACGCGCGACCAAGACTCGTCGGGCAGCGCGGGCAGGGGCTCGGGCAGAGGCTCCGGCAGGTCGCTGCCGCTGGTCGATTCGGTCATGGCGCCCACCCTACGGAGGGGGCGCGGACCCTCGTCAGGTGTGACACGTGTCCAGCGTGAGTCGTACGGCGACCGCCGCCGCCATCGTGAGCATCGGCGGCCTGCACCTGGCGTGGGCGGCGGGATCTAGGGAAGCGCTGATTTTCTTGCTGCCTCGGGGTGGTGTCTGGCTCGGGCGCGGGGACGGCGAAATGATGGGGTGTGGATCGCGACCAGCCCAGTTTCACTGATGTGGAGTACAGCCAGCGGCGCCGGGTCTCCCGCCGGGAGCAGTTCTTGGCCA
>JAIUNK010000002.1 GCA_020161845.1 Actinomycetota bacterium | reverse complement strand
GGGGCCCGAGAAATCCCGTGTGAATCTGGCGGGACCACCCGCTAAGCCTAAATATTCCCTGGTGACCGATAGCGGACAAGTACCGTGAGGGAAAGGTGAAAAGTACCCCGGGAGGGGAGTGAAATAGTTCCTGAAACCGTGTGCCTACAATCCGTCGGAGCTTCCTTTGTGGGGTGACGGCGTGCCTTTTGAAGAATGAGCCTGCGAGTTAGTGCTTCGTGGCGAGGTTAACCCGGGTGGGGTAGCCGTAGCGAAAGCGAGTCTGAATAGGGCGTTTTAGTCGCGGGGTCTAGACCCGAAGCGGAGTGATCTACCCATGGCCAGGTTGAAGCGCCGGTAAGACGGCGTGGAGGACCGAACCCACTTAGGTTGAAAACTGAGGGGATGAGCTGTGGGTAGGGGTGAAAGGCCAATCAAACTCCGTGATAGCTGGTTCTCCCCGAAATGCATTTAGGTGCAGCGTTGCGTGTTTCTTGCCGGAGGTAGAGCTACTGGATGGCTGATGGGCCTTACCGGGTTACTGACGTCAGCCAAACTCCGAATGCCGGTAAGTGTAAGCGTGGCAGTGAGACTGCGGGGGATAAGCTCCGTAGTCGAGAGGGAAACAGCCCAGATCACCAGCTAAGGTCCCTAAGCGTGTGCTAAGTGGAAAAGGATGTGGAGTTGCCGTGACAACCAGGAGGTTGGCTTAGAAGCAGCCACCCTTGAAAGAGTGCGTAATAGCTCACTGGTCAAGTGATTCCGCGCCGACAATGTAGCGGGGCTCAAGCACACCACCGAAGCTGTGGCAGTGACATGTTCTCTAGCCCTTTGGGGTTCAGGGGTGTTGCTGGGTAGGGGAGCGTCGTGTGGCGGGTGAAGCGCCGGAGTGATCCAGGTGTGGACGCTACACGAGTGAGAATGCAGGCATGAGTAGCGAAAGAGGAGTGAGAAACTCCTCCGCCGAATGACCAAGGGTTCCAGGGTCAAGTTAATCTGCCCTGGGTAAGTCGGGACCTAAGGCGAGGCCGACAGGCGTAGTCGATGGACAACGGGTTGATATTCCCGTACCGGCGAAGAACCGCCCATATCGAATCCAGTGATGCTAAACATCTGAAGCCGCTTCTGGTCCACTTTCGGGTGGTTTCTGGGGGTGTGTGGAGCGTGTGATCCGATCTGGTAGTAGGTAAGCGATGGAGTGACGCAGGAAGGTAGCCTCCGCGTGGCGATGGTTGTCCACGTCCAAGCAGGTAGGACGGGGTCCAGGTAAATCCGGGCTCCATGATGTCTGAGATGTGATGGTGACACCGTGTGGTGGAAGTAGGGTGATCCTATGCTGCCGAGAAAAACTTCTAGCGAGGTTTGAGCCGCCCGTACCCTAAACCGACTCAGGTGGTCAGGTAGAGAATACTAAGGCGATCGAGTGAATCGTGGTTAAGGAATTCGGCAAAATGCCCCCGTAACTTCGGGAGAAGGGGGGCCTTACCCTTGAAGCAGTTCGCCTGCTAGGGGGAAGGGCCGCAGAGACCAGGGAGAAGCGACTGTTTACTAAAAACACAGGTCCGTGCGAACACGTAAGTGGAGGTATACGGACTGACGCCTGCCCGGTGCTGGAACGTTAAGGGGACCGGTTAGTGCCTTTCGGGGTGCGAAGCTGAGAACTTAAGCGCCAGTAAACGGCGGTGGTAACTATAACCATCCTAAGGTAGCGAAATTCCTTGTCGGGTAAGTTCCGACCTGCACGAATGGCGTAACGATTTCTCCACTGTCTCAACCGCGAACTCGGCGAAATTGCATTACGAGTAAAGATGCTCGTTACGCGCAGAAGGACGGAAAGACCCCGGGACCTTTACTATAGCTTGGTATTGGTGTTCGGTACGGCTTGTGTAGGATAGGTGGGAGACGGTGAAGCTCATGCGCCAGCATGGGTGGAGTCAACGTTGAAATACCACTCTGGTTGTACTGGATGTCTAACTTCGGACCATGATCTGGTTCAGGGACAGTGCCTGGTGGGTAGTTTAACTGGGGCGGTTGCCTCCTAAAAGGTAACGGAGGCGCCCAAAGGTTCCCTCAGCCTGGTTGGCAATCAGGTGTTGAGTGTAAGTGCACAAGGGAGCTTGACTGTGAGACAGACATGTCGAGCAGGGACGAAAGTCGGGACTAGTGATCCGGCCATGGCTTGTGGAAGCGTGGTCGCTCAACGGATAAAAGGTACCCCGGGGATAACAGGCTGATCTTGCCCAAGAGTCCATATCGACGGCATGGTTTGGCACCTCGATGTCGGCTCGTCGCATCCTGGGGCTGGAGTAGGTCCCAAGGGTTGGGCTGTTCGCCCATTAAAGCGGTACGCGAGCTGGGTTTAGAACGTCGTGAGACAGTTCGGTCCCTATCCTCTGTGCGCGTTGGAAACTTGAGAAGGGCTGTCCCTAGTACGAGAGGACCGGGATGGACGAACCTCTGGTGTGTCAGTTGTTCTGCCAAGGGCACCGCTGATTAGCTACGTTCGGGAGTGATAACCGCTGAAAGCATCTAAGCGGGAAGCACGCTTCAAGATGAGGTTTCCATGAGGATTCGATCCTCGAGAGGCTCCCAGCTAGACGACTGGGTTGATAGGCCAGATGTGGAAGCACAGTAATGTGTGGAGCTGACTGGTACTAATAAGCCGATGACTTGACTATCAAAGTTTTTTTGCTCGCGTTCACTATCTGGTTCCCGGAACATCACCTGTGGGTGGTTAGTACGAGAAGGTTACGGCGGTCATAGCGTCAGGGAAACGCCCGGTCCCATTCCGAACCCGGAAGCTAAGCCTGACAGCGCCGATGGTACTGCACTGGTGACGGTGTGGGAGAGTAGGACGCCGCCGGACAATCATTGAAAGGTGAAGGGGCTCTACCCGTGAGGGTAGAGCCCCTTCATGCATTTGGCACCGCGCCAAGGGGCTGCCAAGGGGCTGCCATGGGGCGAGTTCCGGTTCCGGTGTGCCCGTGCCGGGAGCATTCTGGGCGGCTCGGCCCGCCGGACCTGCTGTTCGCTAAGGTGGACCGGGTCGGATGCGGTGACCGGTAGGGAACCACGATCAGTGCCGACTGACGAGCTGAGCAAAGGGGAGAGCCGGTGACCGGAGACGGTCCTGCCCACGACGAGTCGCGGTGGTCGCGCGTGGAGTCGGGGACGACGCAAGGCCATCGACCGGAGTCCTCGGGCTCCAGCGAATCCGGGACCGCGGGCCCCCAGGAGTCCGGGACCGGCGGTCCCGGGCCGACGCTGGCCTCGGGAGACAGCCCCACCGCACCTTCTTCTAGCGCGACGGAACGACCGCTGACACCCGAGCACGGGGGCGATTCGTCCGGGCAGCCGGGGCCCGAATCCAGCGATCGCGTTGAAGGTCGGCGCGCCGACGCGGGCCGAGGCCGACCGTCCGGGCGACGTGGCGGGCGAAACGGAGCCGGTGGCTCGGATGGTCGGGGAGCCGATGGCTCAGATGGTCGCGGCCGCGGCGCACCGCGGGGGCAGAGATTCGGTCGCAGTGGGGCGCGTGCGGGGGGCGACTCCGGTGCAGGTGGAGGCCCGCGCCGTGAGGGGCGAGGCGCAGGCAGTGAAGGGCGGGGCCCGCGCGGTGAGGGTCGAGGCGCAGGCAATGAAGGTCGTGGCCCACGCAGCGAATGGCGAGACCCCGGTGGCGAGCGACGCGGCGAGGGCACCGACGGGCGGGGCGGCCGCGATGCCGGGTGGCGTGGACCGGCGCAGGGCGAGCGCCGTGCTGAGGGTGTGACGCAGGGCGGTGAGCGCCCGGACGGCGAGAGGCGCGCCGGACGCGGCCCGAGCAGGGCGGATGACGGCGGCGCGGATCGCGGGGGCCGGACGAGCGGCCGGTCCGGTAGCCGGTTCGATGGGGGGTCCGGTGACCGGACCGGTGGCCGGTCCGATGGCCGCGGGGGCCCGGGGCGGGGCAGTTCGGGGCGCGGCCGGCCGGGGCGCGGCGGTCCCGGACAGGCCAGGGACGGTCGAGGCGAGCAAGGCCGCGATGGCGTGGCGATGCGGGGCGGTCCGCGGCTTGCGCCGAAGCAGGAGCGCAAGCCGGAGCCTGCCATTGACGAGGACGTGACGGGGTTTGAGATCGACCGCGCGGTGAAGAACGAACTGCGCACTCTCAGCAAGGACAACGCCAAGGGCGTCGGTCAGCATCTGGTGATGGTGGCCCGCCTGCTCGACGCGGACGTGGTCGCCGCGCGGGCGCACGCGGAGACCGCCGTGCGCCGTGCCGGGCGGGTTGCCGCGGTCCGCGAGACGCGTGGCCTGGTGGCCTACCGCGAGGCCGACTATCAGTTGGCGTTGAGCGAGTTCCGCACGGCACGCAGACTGTCCGGGAGTCAGCATCTTCTCCCGTTGATGGTGGACTGCGAGCGGGGGCTGGGTCGCCCCGAACGGGCCTTGGAGTTGGCCGGATCACCCGAGGCGCGCACGCTCGGCCGGGCCGAGCGGATCGAACTGCTCATCGTGTGCTCGGGGATCAGGCGAGACATGGGCGACCTCGACGCCGCGGTGGTACTTCTGGAGACTCCGGAACTCAATCCGAATCGGCGCGACCCCTGGTCGGCGCGACTGTTCTACGCCTACGCCGCCGCGCTGTTGGAGCGCGGCGACCGGGACCTGGCCCGCGCCTGGTTCGCCGAGGCGGCCGACGCCGACTCCGACGTCGAGACCGATGCCGCGGAGCGACTCGACGAGCTCGACGGTGTCGTCTTCGTGGATCTCGGCGGCGGCGACGAGGCCGCGCCGGAGGCCGATCCAGCCGATTCGGTCGCCACCGACCCGGGCGAACCTGTCGACGCCGATCAGAGCCTGCCTGACGACGCTGGGCCGCGCGAACCCGTCGAGCACGGGGAGGGCGAGCAGGGATGAGTGCCGTGTCGTTCGAGGGCTTCCGCGGCATCGTGTGCGACCTGGACGGGGTGGTCTATCGCGGCCCGCACGCAATACCCCATGCGGTAGCAGCCCTGGAGCGCGTCCGGGCCGGTGGCGTCGACCTCGTCTACGCCACGAACAACGGCTCCCGGACCCCCCAGGATGTCGCGGCGCACTTGACCGAACTGGGGCTGACGGTCTCGGCGCGTTCGGTCCTGACCAGTGCCCAGGCCGCTGCCGCGTTGCTGCGCGACCGGTTGGGGGTCGGTGCTCCCATCCTCGGGGTGGGTGGGCCCGGGGTGGCGTATGCCCTGGCCGAAGCGGGTCTGACTCGGGTGACGACCGCCGAATCTGCCGGCGGCGCCGCGGTGGCCGGGGTGCTGCAGAGCTACGGCCCCGAGGTGGCGTGGACCGACCTCGCCGAGATCGCCCACGTCGTCAACGGCGGTGCGCTCTGGGTGGCCTCCAACGGCGACCTGACCCTGCCCACGGCCCGGGGGATTGCCCCCGGAAACGGGTCGCTGGTCCAGGTGGTCCGGGTGGCCGTCACCGTCGACCCGGTGGTGGTCGGAAAGCCGCACACGCCCCTGTACGAACTCAGCGCCGCCGCGCTCGATCTTCACCCCGGGCAGACCCTGGCCATCGGCGACCGCCTGGACACCGACATCGAGGGCGCCAACCGGGCGGGGATCCCGGCGCTGATGGTGCTGACGGGAGTGAACAGCGTGGCGGATGTCGCCATGGCCCCACCGATCCAGCGACCCACCTTCCTCTGCGAGGATCTGCGGGGGTTGGCCGAGCCGTACGTCGCGGCGACGATCGACGCCGACGGCCACGCGTGGCTGGGCCGCTGTGGCCCCGCGGAGGTCCGAGTCGCCGGGGGCCAGGTGGGCATCGCCGCGGCGGGATCGGCGATCGAGCGGGCCCGGGCCCTGGTGGCCGCCTGCTGGGCCGCCGCCGATGCCGGGGCGGCCCCGCCCCGCGAGGCCGTCGATCGGGCCGTCGGCGCGGCTGCCGACAGCGCCGACGCAAGGCCTGTCGACAGCGCCGGCGCAATCGGCGGGGCGAGCCGGGGGACAACGTCATGACTAACCCCTTTGCCGCGACGCCCGCGGACCTGCCCGGGGCCGGCCGCCCCGCTGGAGATCCCGAGACGCCGCCGTCGCACGCCGACATCGACGAGCGGTTGGACGCTCTCCTGGCCACCGACCCCGACGACTTCGACGGCCACATCGCCCGAGCCGGCGAGCTGCACGAGACGTTGCGGGACCGCCTGTCCGGGGAGGCATGACGCGGCAGCGGCTCGATGCCGCGCTGGTGGCTCGAGGGCTGGCGCGATCGCGCGGGGCCGCGACCGAGCTGATCCGGGCCGGGGCGGTGCTCGTGGACGGCCTGCTGGCCCACCGGCCGGCGCAGCTGGTCGACGCTGATACCCGCCTCGAACTCACCCACAGGCCGGCCGGCTGGGTGGGCCGCGCCGCCCACAAGCTGCTGGTGGCCTTCGAGGTCTTCGGCGCGGTGGACCCGGCCCCGTGGACGGTCGCGGGCCGGCACTGTCTCGACGTCGGGGCCTGCACGGGCGGATTCACCCAGGTGATGCTGGAGCGGGGCGCGGCCCGGGTGGTCGCACTCGATGTGGGTCACGATCAGCTGGCGCCGACGCTGCGCGCCGATCCGCGGGTGGAGGAGGTCAGCGGGGTCTCGATCAGGGGCGTCGAGGCGACCGCGCTGGGCGGCCCCTTCGACGCCGTCGTCGCCGACCTCAGCTTCATCTCGTTGCGGCTGGTCGTGCCGGAGATCGCCGCGCAGATCGGCCCAGACGGCCAGGCCGTGCTGCTCGTGAAACCGCAATTCGAGGTGGGCCGCGGACGGCTGGGCAAGAATGGGGTCGTCAAGAATCCGGCCGATCGGGTGTCGGCCGTCGCCGGCGTACTGGCGGCCTGCCGCGCGGCCGGCCTGGCTCCCCGCGCGGTTGTCCCGACGGGCGTGCCCGGCAGCACGGGCAACCACGAGTACCTAGGGTGGGTCACGAGGCGAGCGGATCTCGCCCTGACCGACGACGAGGCGGCCGCCGCGGACGCCGTACGAACCTTTGAAGGACGATGATGACCCGCAGGATCCTGCTCGTCACGAACGCCACTCGGGCCGCGCTGCGACGGCACACCCGGGATCTGGCGGTGCTCTTCGGACGGGCCGGCCTGCACGTGGCGATGCTGCCGGAGGACATCGAGGCCCTGGAGGCCGGCGACGTGCGCGGCGTCGTCGCCGCCGATCCGGATCGTCCCGCGGACGGCGCCGAGGTCGTCTGCGTGCTGGGTGGCGACGGGACGATCCTGCGGGCCGCCGACATGGTGCGCGGCTCGGGGGTGCCGGTCCTGGGGGTGAACTTCGGCCACGTCGGCTTCCTCGCCCAGGCGGAGCAGGACGAGCTGGGGGACACCGCACAGCAGATCCTCGACGCCGACTACGCCGTGCAGGAGCGGGTCGCCCTCGACGTGGTGGCCCGCGATGGTGGGGTGGAGATCGCCCGCCGCTGGGCGCTCAACGAGGTGACGGTCGAGAAGGCCTCGCGGGAGCGCATGCTGGAGCTGATTCTCGAGATCGACGGGCGTCCGCTGTCGAGTTGGGCCGGTGACGGGGTCATCGTGGCGACCCCGACCGGCAGCACGGCGTACGCGTTCTCCGCCGGTGGGCCCGTCGTCTGGCCCGACGTCGAGGCCCTCCTGCTGGTCCCCATCTCGGCGCACGCGCTGTTCGCCCGGCCGGTGGTGGTCAGCCCGGACTCGCGGATCGCGGTGGAGTTGGTGGCCGGTACCGAGGGCCGCGGCGTGATGTGGTGCGATGGGCAACGCCCGCTGGACCTGCCGGGTTCGGCGCGGATCGAGGTGACGCGCAGCGCGACCCCCGTGCTGCTGGCGCAACTCGCCTCCGAGGCGTTCACCGATCGCCTGGTGAACAAGTTCGCCCTGCCCGTGCACGGCTGGCGCGGCAGCCCTGTCGCGGAGGCGACCACGGTCGGGGACAGGTCGGCGCAGGACGGTCTCGAGCCGGTCCGCCCGACCGGCACACCTGACCTCGACGGCCGGGTCGGTCAGCTCTGGTAGCTCTCTGCCGGGAATCGGGCGAGCACGGCACGGCGCGGGGTGTCCCGACCCGGGGGCACCAGCGTTGTCGGGATCGCCGCCTACCCTGAGGTCATGCTGCGCCAGATCCGGATCCAGGGACTGGGCGTGATCGACGACGCCGTGCTGGAGCTGTCCGAGGGGCTCAATGTCCTGACCGGCGAGACCGGCGCGGGGAAGACGATGATCATCTCCGGCCTGGGTCTGCTGTTCGGCGCCCGCGGCGACGCAGGGATGATCCGCCACGGGGCGCGTCAGGCGCTCGTCGAGGGGATCGTCGAGCTGCCGCCGGATCATCCGGCCAGGGACCGCGCCGCCGACGCCGGCGCCGATGACTCCCCGGAGCTGATCCTGGTCCGGACGGTCTCCGAGCAGGGGCGCAGCCGAGCCCACGTGGGCGGGCGGCAGGCTCCGATCGGGGTGCTGGGTGAGCTCGGCGAGCTGCTCGTCGCCGTCCACGGGCAGGCGGACCAGTGGCGGCTGCGGCAACCGGAACAGCACCGGGTCGTGCTCGACGGGTACGGCGGCGCGGCGCTCGCCACGGCGGCCGCGGCGTACGAGTCCGCCTATCGCGCGTTGGCGCAGGTGCAGGCGGAGCTGCGGCGTACCACCGAGCTGGCCCGCGACCGGGCCGTCGAGATCGAGGTGCTGCGGGGCGGACTGACGGAACTCGAACGGGTCGATCCCCGCCCCGGGGAGGATGAGGACCTGCGCGCCGAGGACGAGCGGCTCTCGCACAGCGACGCGCTGCGCGCGGCGGCGGGAGCCGCGCACGACGCGCTGCTGGGCACCGACGAGCCGGGTTCGGTCGGGGGAGCGGCGGGGTTGCTGACCGCAGCCCGCGGGGCGCTGAGCGGATCGGCGGACCACGACGCCGAGCTGGCCGACCTCGGCCGCCGAGCCGCCGAACTGGCCTATCTCGCGGGGGATCTCGGGGCGGACCTGGCGGCCTATCTGGACCGGATCGACAGCGATCCGGCCCGGCTGGCCGTGGTGCAGGAACGCCGCGCCGAACTGACCCGGCTGACGCGCAGCTACGGGGACACGATCGATGCGGTGCTCGACTGGGGGCAGCGGGCCGCCGCGCGCCTGGACGAATTGGAGGGGGCCCACGACCGCGTCATCGCGTTGCGGGCCCAGGCCGTGCGCGTGCAGGGCGAGCTGGTGGCGGCCGCGACGGTGTTGAGTCGGGCGCGGGAGAAGGCGGCCGGGCGATTGGCCAAGGCCGTGACCGCGGAGCTGGCCCACCTGGCGATGGGGCGAGCCCGGATCGAGGTCGCCGTCGACCGCGAGCAGGATCCGGACGGACTGCCGCTGCCCGACGGGACGCGGGTGCGGTTCGGCCCGCATGGGATCGACGCCGTGGAGATCCGGCTCGCGGCCAATCCGGGAGCCCCGGCCCGCAGCGTCGCCAAGGCGGCCAGCGGCGGGGAGCTGTCGCGGGTGATGCTCGCGCTCGAGGTCGTCACCGGGGGTGCCGCCGGCGATGTTCCGACCTTCGTCTTCGATGAGGTCGACGCCGGCGTCGGCGGCCGGGCCGCCCTGGACGTCGGGGCGCGCCTGGCCCGGCTGGCCACCCGCGCTCAGGTCCTGGTGGTGACCCACGTGCCGCAGGTGGCCGCCTATGCCGATCGGCACCTGCTGATCGACAAGAGCAGCGACGGCCACGTCACCGCCAGCGGCGTGACGGTCCTGGACGACCATGAGCGACTCGTCGAGCTGGCCCGGATGATGGCCGGGGCGCACAGTGAAGTGGCCATCGAGCACGCCCGCGAACTGCGGACCCAGGCCAGGTCCCGGGCCGGCAGCTGAACCGGGCCGGCTGAACCGAGCGGGCCGGCTGCATCGGCCCGACACGCCGAGCGGGGCCGGTTCGGCGAGGGGCTGGCGGACGGGCTTCGAACCGTCACGTAGACTGGCGGTCCGTGGCGCAGACGAAGCACATTTTCGTGACCGGAGGCGTAGCCTCATCGCTCGGCAAGGGCCTGACGGCGTCCAGCCTCGGCTTCCTTCTTCGGCAACGCGGCCTCCGCGTCACCATGCAGAAGCTGGATCCCTATCTGAACGTGGATCCCGGCACCATGAATCCCTTCCAGCACGGCGAGGTCTTCGTCACCGACGACGGCGCCGAGACCGATCTGGACATCGGGCACTACGAGCGCTTCCTCGACGTGCCCCTCTCCCAGGCGGCCAACGTGACGACGGGGCAGATCTACAGCCGGGTCATCGCCAAGGAGCGGCGCGGCGAATACCTGGGCGACACCGTCCAGGTCATCCCGCACATCACCAACGAGATCAAGGAGCGGATGCGCGAGCAGGCGAATTCGCCCACCCCGCCGCAGGTCATCATCACCGAGATCGGCGGCACCGTCGGCGACATCGAGTCGCTGCCCTTCCTGGAGGCGGCCCGCCAGGTGCGCCATGACCTGGGCCGGGACAACTGCTTCTTCCTGCACGTCAGCCTCGTGCCCTATCTCGCCCCGAGCGGGGAGCTCAAGACCAAGCCCACCCAGCACTCGGTCGCGGCGATGCGCCAGCTCGGCCTGCAGCCGGACGCCATCGTGCTGCGCGCCGACCGGGACATCCCCGAGGGGCTCAAGCGCAAGATCGCGCTGGCCTGCGATGTCGACCAGGACGGGACGATCGCCTGCACCGACGCCCCGTCCATCTACGACATCCCGAAGGTGCTGCACGGCGAGGGCTTGGACGCCTACGTCGTACGTCGTCTGGGGTTGCCCTTCCGAGATGTCGACTGGACCGACTGGGACCGGCTGCTGCGCCGGGTGCACGCCCCGGCCCAGCAGGTCGAGGTGGCCCTGGTCGGCAAGTACATCGACCTGCCGGACGCCTACCTGTCGGTGACCGAGGCGCTGCGCGCCGGCGGTTTCCACCACGACGCCAAGGTGAGCATCCGCTGGGTGACCTCCGACGACTGCGACACTCCCGACGGTGCCCAGGAGGCGCTCGGTGGGGTGGACGCGGTACTGGTGCCCGGCGGATTCGGCATCCGGGGGATCGAGGGGAAGCTGGGTGCCCTGCGCTGGGCCCGGGAGCGCGGCATCCCGACCCTCGGGCTGTGCCTGGGGTTGCAGTGCATGGTCATCGAGTTCGCGCGGAACGTCGCCGGCATCGAGGCGGCCAGCAGCAGCGAGTTCGACCCCGCCTCACCGGCCCCGGTCATCGCCACCATGGCCGAGCAGAAGGACTTCGTCGAGGGTGCCGGTGGGGACATGGGCGGCACGATGCGGCTGGGGACCTATCCGGCCAAGCTCACCAAAGGCTCCGTGGTGGCCACGGCGTACGGAACCACCCGGGCGGACGAGCGGCACCGCCACCGCTACGAGGTCAACAACGACTACCGCGACGACCTGGAGAAGGCGGGCCTGGTGTTCTCCGGGACCAGCCCGGACGGGCGGCTGGTCGAGTACGTCGAGCTGCCTGCGGCCACCCACCCCTATTACGTGGCCACCCAGGCCCACCCCGAGTTCCTGTCCCGGCCGAACCGGGCGCACCCGCTCTTCGCGGGCCTGATCGGCGCCGCCCTGGCGCGCCAGCAGGAGGGTCGCCTCGTCGAGGTGCCGCGCCGCGTCGAGGACTCCGGGACGCCCGCCGACGTGGCGGCGATCGTCGCCCAGGCCGGCACCGCGCAGGTCATGACCACCCTGGGGAATGCGGCCGGGGGCAACCGGTGAGCCTGTCCGCCCCGCTGGTCGGGCCGGACGCGCTCGGCGACGACTACCGCGCCAAACCGATCCTGGCGGCGCAGACGGTCTATCACGGGATGGTCTGGGACCTGCGCAAGGACCGGGTCGACCTGGGCGAGGCGGGGGAGGTCAGCCGGGAGTACATCGAGCACCCCGGCGCGGTGAGTGTCGTCGCCTTGCGGCACCGGGACGGCCGCGACGAGGTGGTGCTCATCAAGCAGTACCGGCACCCGGTGCAGGCCACCGAGTGGGAGTTGCCCGCCGGGCTGCTCGATGTGGCCGGCGAAGCGGCGCATGTCGCGGCCGCGCGTGAGCTCGCCGAAGAGGTCGACCTCACCGCCGCGACGTGGCACGTGCTCACCGACCTGTTCCCCTCCCCGGGCGGGATCGGGGAGGCCATCCGGGTGTTCCTCGCGCGCGACCTGCGCGAGGTGCCGCAGGAGCAGCGGCACGAGCGCGACGGCGAGGAACTGGGGATGCCGACCGTGTGGATCGGCCTGGAGGACGCCGTGACCGCCGTGCTGACCGGCCGCGTCACCAATGGGGTGGCCCAGCTCGGGATCCTCGGGGCGTACGCCGCGCGGGAGCGCGGCTGGGCGACGCTGCGCGCGTACGACGTCCCGTTCCCGGCGCACCCCGCCCTACGGGGCTCGGCGGAGTCTTCGGGCTCGGCGGGCACAGCGGGTTCGGCGGGCACAGCGGGTTCGGCGGCGACAGCGGGTTCGGCGGCGTGAGCCGGAGCTCGGGGGGTGCGTTCGGCGCGCTGCCCGCGGCGGCGGACGACGTCTGCCCCTGCGGCGGATACCCGAGCCCCGGGACGACGTACCAAGCCTGCTGCGGACGGTGGCACGGTGGCGAGCCGGCACCAAACGCGCAAGCCCTGATGCGGTCGCGGTACACCGCCTTCGCGATCGGCGCCGAGGACTACCTGCTGCGCACCTGGCACCCGCGGACCCGGCCCGAGTCGCTGCAGCTGACCCCCGGGCATGCCTGGACCGGCCTGCAGATTCTCGCCGTCGAGAGCGGCGGGCCCGAAGCGACCGAGGGGATGGTGCGCTACCGGGCGCTCTCCCGCGGGATCGACGGCAGCCGCCATGTCCTGATCGAGGCGAGCCGGTTCGTGCGACGGGGTGGCCGCTGGATGTACCTCGACGGCGACGTGGACCCCGGCAGCAGCTGAACTCCCGGCGCTCCGGCCCGTCGGTCCGGCCCGTCGATCCGAAACCACCCGGCGGGGTGGTCGGCGAGCCCGTACCCTGGCCGAGGGGTGCTGGTCCTGGGGAGGGCCCGCGCGCGGGCCAGGGGAGCAGTGGGGGGACGGGTGATGGGCGTGCGTCCAGTCAGTCGGCGTCGGCCGATGCCGGCGGAGCAGGTCGGCCTCGGGCTGTGCGCCGCCGGGGTCGCCGTGGCGGCCGGTCTGGTGTTGGCGGTGGCGCTGTCGGGATACGGCCTGGTGGCCTCGGGCGCGACGGTGCTGATGGCCGCGGCGGCGGCCCGGGCGTACGCCGTGGCCTCGGGCGGTCGCCTCCAGCGGGGCGTGGCGCCGCTGATCATGCTGATCGTGGCCGGAACGCTCGCGTGCCTGGGCCTGCTCGTGCTGGTCGACGCCTGGCACGCCTTCGACCTCTTCGGTCCCGAGCTGCTGCGCATGAGTCGGGTCGACTTCCTGCGCTGGGCCCTGACGAACCGCGCGGTCCTGGCCGACTACGCCCCGCACGCGGCCGTCGCGGCGGGCGGCGCGCTGCTGGGCAGTGCGACGGCCGTTCCGCTGGTCCGCGCCACCGTCGCCGAGGGTCGTCCGGGTCTCGTGGAGCACGGAAGTCGTGCTCCACGAGTGCTAGCCTGAAGCATGACCAACCTGACGATCAGCGTGGACGCAGACGTGCTGCGGCGAGCGCGGATCCGGGCGCTGCAGCGCAACGAATCGGTCAACGCCTATCTCGCGGAGGTCTTGCGGCAGTACGCCGACGCGCCCGATGCCTCGATGGTCTTCGCGGCGGCTGCCCAGATCGCGCAGGCCGGTTCACAGGGCGCGCAGCCGCGCCCCGTCCGCTCGTGGACTCGCGACGAGCTGCACCGTGGCTAGGGTCTTCCTGGACACGAATCTGCTGGTGTATCGCATCGATCCCGGGGATCCCGACCAGCGAGCCCGGGTGAGCGCCATCCTGGACGATCCGCAGCACACGTTCGTGGTGAGCACCCAGGTGCTCCTGGAGCTGTATGCCGTCGCGACCCGCAAGCTGGTCCCGCCGCTCGGTGCCGATCATGCCAGGAGTCTCGTCGCGCAGATCGCCCAGCTCGACGTCGTGGCCGCGGACGCCGCGCTGGTACTGGCCGCGTTGGCGACGGCGCAGGCGCATCAGCTGTCCGGGTGGGACGCGATGATCGTGGAGGCCGCCGCTGCGGCCGGGTGCGCCGAACTGTGGAGCGAGGACCTGGACAGCGGCGCCACGCTGCGCGGCGTACGGCTGGTCAATCCCCTCGAGCCAGCGCCGGGGTGACGTCCGTGTGGGCGAAGTCGTTCCCGACATAAAGCAGGGGGCGGCCGGTGTCCTTGGCCAGGGCGTAGGAGAAGGTGTCGCCGAGGTTGAGCCGCGCCTTGGAGCCGGAGCCCTTGCCGTAGTCGCGGTAGGCCTGCGCCGCGAGCCGGGCTTGGTCGACGGTGACAGGGACCGGCGTGACGTCGAGCGCTTCGAGGAGGCCGTCGATTTCGGGACCGGTCCACTGCGCGCGCAGGACGATCGACAGCTCGACGAATGCGACCGCGGACATCAGCGACGGAGCGCGCCGTAGAAGCGCATCGCGCAGCTGGGCAGCCGTCCCCTCGCGTTTGGCGATCGCCACGACCGCGGAGGTGTCGACGATCACTTCGGGAGGCCGACCTCGTCGTAGAGATCGTCATCGGTGAGGATCAACGTCGGGTCTTTGTCGGCCAAGAGCTTGTCGAGGCTGCGCCGCATGCGTTCACGGCGGGCCGCGAGGGCCTCCGAGGAGTCGTCCGTGTCGATGGCCTGCAGTTCGGCCAGGCGGCGGCTCACGGCGTCGTCGATCGCCTCGGTGAGGCCGACGCCGGTGCGCGCCGCGAGACGACGTACGGCGGCTTCGGTGTTCTTGTTGCGGATGCTCAGCGCCATGACGTCCAGTCTATCCGCCGTCTATACGCCCCGTATAGACGGTCGGCGTGCTGCGTGCCCACGTTGCAGGCAGACCGCTAGCGCTCAGATCCTACACATTGGACTGTGTAACTAGATGTGTATCATCGTCCTATGGCCACCAACCTCGCCATCGACCCCGCCCTGCTCGACCGTGCGCTCGCCATCGGGGGCGAAACGACCAAGAAGGCCACGGTGACCCGCGCCCTGGAGGAGTACATCGCCCGACGCGAGCAGGTCAAAGTGCTCGATCTCCTGGGCACTGTCGAGTGGGACGAGGACTACGACTACAAGGCCGAGCGCTCCCGGTGACGCTCCTCGTGGACACCTGCGTGTGGTCGCTTGCGCTGCGCCGGGATTCGCCCGCTGATGTTCCGGAAGTCCGTGAGTTGGCAGCGGCGCTGGCCGGCCCAGAACTCGTGGCGACGACGGGACTGATTCTGCAGGAGGTCCTTCAGGGAGCCGTGCCGGCTCGGGTCCGGGTCCAGATCGCCGGGCGATTCGCAGCTCTGAGCGACATCTCGCCTGAACGGGCGGATCACGTGACGGCGGCCGACCTACGCGGCACCTGTCGGCGCGCCGGCGTCCAGCTCGGCACCGTCGACGCCCTCATCGCCGCGCTTTGCGTGCGCCGCGGGTTGACGCTGCTCACCACCGATCACGACTTCCGGCGCGCCGCCCACCATGTGGCCCTGCGGGTGTGGAGCGACCGCACCGGGTGAGGGAGCACGGTCCTGTTGCCGGGTGAACACGTACCAGGGCGTCGGTGCTCAACCCGTTTCGGCTGGCCACGACGTACGCCGTACAGTGGGGGACGCACCGACCCGACCACCCGCACCGTCTATGCGGGGGCACGAAAGGAATAGCGCATGCTGCGCACGCACACCGCCGGATCCCTGCGCGCGAGCGACGTCACGACGCCGCCGACGACCGTCACCCTCACCGGCTGGGTCGCCAGCAGGCGCGATCACGGCGGGGTCGAATTCATCGACCTGCGCGACGCGAGCGGGATCGTCCAGGTCGTCGCGCGGGACGAGGTGCTGACCGGGGCCGCGCACGGGCTGCGCAACGAATACTGCGTGAAGGTCACCGGCGAGGTCACCGCCCGCAGCGCCGAGAACGTCAACCCGGACCTGCCGACCGGGCAGATCGAGGTCGTGGCCAGCGCGATCGAGGTGCTCTCGGAGGCCGCGCCGCTGCCCTTCCAGATCGACGAGCGCACGAGCGTCGGCGAAGAGGCCCGGCTGAAGTACCGCTACCTGGACCTGCGGCGCCCCGGGGCGCACAACGCCGGCCACGCGATCCGGTTGCGCTCCAAGGTGAGTCAGGCCGCGCGACGGGTGCTTGACGCGCGGGACTTCGTCGAGATCGAGACGCCCACGCTGACCCGCTCGACGCCCGAGGGGGCCCGCGACTTCCTGGTCCCGGCGCGGCTGTCGCCGGGGTCCTGGTACGCCCTGCCGCAGAGCCCGCAGCTGTTCAAGCAGCTGCTGATGGTCGCGGGCATGGAGCGGTACTACCAGATCGCCCGCTGCTATCGCGACGAGGACTTCCGCGCCGACCGGCAGCCGGAGTTCACCCAGCTCGACATCGAGATGAGCTTCGTGACCGAGGACGACGTGGTCGAGGTCGGCGAGGCCGTCGTCCGGGAGATCTGGAAGCTGATCGGGGTCGAATTGCCGACGCCGTTCCCGCGGATGCCGTACGCCGAGGCGATGGCGCGGTTCGGCACGGACAAGCCGGACCTGCGGTTCGGCCAGGAGCTGGTCGACTGCACCGAGCTGTTCGCCGGCACGTCGTTCCGGGTCTTCCAGGCGGACTATGTCGGCGCCGTCGTCATGCCCGGGGGCGGCAGCCAGCCACGACGGACCTTCGACGCCTGGCAGGAATGGGCCAAGCAGCGTGGGGCGAAGGGGCTGGCGTACATCACGCTTGCGGATGATGGCACGCTGGCCGGGCCGGTGGCCAAGAACCTCTCCGAGGCCGAGCTGGCCGCGCTGCCCGCGCACACCGGCGCCAAGCCCGGCGACTGCATCTTCTTCGCCGCCGGCGCGACCAAGGCGAGCCGGGCGCTGCTCGGCGCGGCCCGCCTCGAGATCGGCAAGCGGTGCGGGCTCATCGACGAGTCCGCGTGGAGCTTCCTGTGGGTCAACGACGCGCCGCTGTTCGAGCCGGCGTCGGAGGCCGTGGCGGCCGGCGACGTGGCGGTCGGCGGTGGCGCCTGGACGGCGGTGCACCACGCGTTCACCTCGCCCAAGGCCGAATACCTGGACAGCTTCGACACCGACCCCGGCCCGGCGCTGGCCTACGCCTACGACATGGTCTGCAATGGGAACGAGATCGGCGGCGGCTCCATCCGTATCCACCGCCGCGACGTGCAGGAACGCGTCTTCGCGATCATGGGGTTGAGCCCGGAGCAGGCCCAGGAGAAGTTCGGCTTCCTGCTCGACGCGTTCGCCTATGGCGCGCCCCCGCACGGCGGCATCGCCTTCGGCTGGGACCGGATCGTCATGCTGCTGGGCGGCTACGACTCGATCCGCGACGTCATCGCCTTCCCCAAGTCCGGCGGCGGCTTCGACCCGCTCACCGAGGCGCCCGCGCCGATCACGGCGCAGCAGCGCAAGGAGGCCGGCGTGGACGCCAAGCCTCAGCCGAAGGGTGGGGCCGCCAACGAGGCCGGGCAGGAGGCTCCGCTTGCTTGAGCAAGCAGGTATCGCCGCCGTGCTCATCGACGCCGACGGGGTGCTGCAACGCACCCCGCAGGACTGGTACGACGTGCTGCACGGCCTCGGCGGCGCGGGCTTCCCCGAAGCCTGCTTCGAGCTGGAGCGGCCGTCGCTGCGCGGCGACGGCAACTTCCGCGACCACATGCAGGCCCACATCGACGAGCACGCCCTGCCCTGCACCGTCGACGACGTGCTCGAACCGTGGCTGCGGATCGAGCTGGACGAGGGGGCGATGGCGGTGGTCGCGGACGTTCGCGCGGCCGGTACGCCGTGCTACCTGGCGACCAACCAGCAGTCGGTGCGGGCGGCCCACATGCGCTCGGCACTGCCCTATGAGGATGTGCTGGACGGGTCGTTCTACAGCTACGAACTGGGGGTGGCCAAGCCCGACCCGGCGTACTTCACCCACATCGTCGAGCGCCTCGGCGTGCCCCCGGAGCAGCTGCTGTTCGTGGACGACCGGGCCGACAACGTCGCGGCGGCGCGGTCGGTGGGCCTGGCCGCCGAGGAGGTGCCCCAGCACGACCACGGGGCGACGCTGCGGCGGATCTTCACGGCGTACGGCCTGCTCTGACGCGCAGCGGGGCGGCCTGGTGGCCGTCGGCGTCGAGGCCGGCCAGCCAGTCTTCGTACGCCGGGCGCAGGCGCGCCCAGTCGTCGTCGGTCATCGCATACCAGGCCGTGTCGCGGTTGCGTCCCTTGTAGGCCAGCGCCTTGCGCCAGACCCCCTCGAACGTGAAGCCGAGCCGCTGCGCGGCCGCGCGGGAGGGGGCGTTGAGGGCGTCGCACTTCCACTCGTACCGGCGGTAACCCAGATCCTCGACGACATACCGGGCGAGCAGGTACATCGCCTCGGTGGCCGGCGCCGCGCGACGCGCGCCCGCGCCGTACAGGATGTGGCCGACCTCGATCGTGCCGATCGCCGGGTTGATGCGCAGCAGGCTCGCCATCCCCACGGCCGCGCCGTCGGGCGTGCGGATCGCGAACGGTAGGACGTCGGGGTCGGCGCGGAGCCCCTCGATCACCGTGGCGAGCTCGGCGGGGGAGCCGCACGGTCCGTACGACAGATAGGTCCACTGCTCGTCGCCCGCGCCGGCCCGCAGCGCGGCCAGCAGGTCGGCGGCGTCCTCGACGCGCAGCGGGTCGAGACGACAGGTGCGCCCCGGCAGGGCCACCGCCTCGGGGCGGCGGGCGGCGATGTCGCCGACCGGGTCGCCGATGGGCTGGCCGAACTGGTTGCGTCGAGGGCTGGGGTCCGCTGGCACGGGTCCAGTGTTGCTGGTGGCCGGGGCGGTCGGCGACGTAGATTCGGGGCCATGGTCGAGCTGGTCTTGAACCCGATGGAACAGCGGATCCTCGGGGCGCTGCTGGAGAAGCAGGTCACGGTGCCCGCGTCGTACCCGCTGTCCCTCAACGCCCTGCGGACCGCCTGCAATCAGACCTCCAGCCGCGACCCGATCACGGCGTACGAGGATCGCGAACTCGAGCAGTGCGCGCGGGAACTCAAACACCGCGAGCTGATCCGCGTCGTCGTGGCGGATCGGGGGCAGCGGACCCTGAAATACCACCAGCGCCTCGACGAGCAGCTCGAGCTCGCCGCCGACGAACGCGCGCTCGTGACCGTGCTGCTGCTGCGCGGCGCCCAGGCGCCCGGGGAGCTGAAGACCCGCACGGAACGGTTGCACCCGTTCGCCGACCGCGGCGAGGTCGAGGAGGTTCTGGCCCGGATGGCCGCGGCCGGGCTGGTGCGCGAGCTGCCCCGCCGCCCGGGCCAGCACGACAACCGCTGGGTGCACCTCCTCGGGCCCGTGGAGTCAGAGGCCGTGGTGGCGGCCGAGGCGGCCGCCGTGGTTGATCGCGAGGCGGTGCTGGCGGCGGGTGCGCCGGCCCGCGACGAGAAGGTACGGCGCAGCTATGACGCCGTCGCGGCCGCCTACGCCGACGGCGCCGTCGACCTGAGCGAGAAGCTTTTCGACGCGTGGCTGCTGGACCGGCTCGCAATGGAGGCGACCGGGCCCGTCGCCGACGTCGGGACCGGGCCCGGCACCGTCGCCGCCTACCTGGCCGAACAGGGCGTCGACGTGACGGGCTATGACTGCGCCCCGGCGATGATCGAACAGGCCCGGCTGCGGGTGCCGGGGGCGACCTTCGAGGTCGGCGACCTGCGCCGGCTGCTGCGGCCGCCCACCGCGCCGGGCTGGGGCGCGATCACCTGCTGGTACGGCCTGGTCTACCTGGCGGCCTCCGAACTGCCCGCCGCCGTCGCGGGGCTGGCCCGCGTGCTGGCACCAGGCGGGCTGCTGCTGGTGGCGATGCACGCCGGCGACGACGTACGCCATGAGAGCGAGCTGGCCGGGGTCGAGGTCGACATGGAACTGGTGCTGCACGATCCGGCCCAGGTCCGCGCCGCGGTCGAGGCGGCCGGGCTGGTGGTGGAGGAGTGGTACGTCCGTGGGGCGCGGCCGGGGGAATACCCCACCGACCGGCTCTACGTGCTGGCGCGCCGGCCGGCGTAGGCGCCAAGCAGCGCAAACGGCCAGCTGCAGCGCCCGTTTCCGCTGCTTGCGCCCATAACGCGTGCTCGGAGCAGCGTCGCCAGCTCACGCGCGTCCATCGTCCCGAGCCGGCGACCGTGGGCCGCGCCGGCGACCGTGGCCGCGCCGGCGAGCGGGACCTTGTCGGCGCCCGGCAGTACCCCGGTCAGTCCCAGAGCAGGCGGCGGCTCGCCCAGGCGTGCGCGGTCCGGTAGCCCAGCGAATGGTAGAGCGCCCGGGCGGGGTGGCTGTCGGCGTACATCCCGAGCGTGCAGACCCCCTCGGAGCGCACACTCTCGCGGGTCAGCGCCCCGGTGATGGCCCGCCCGTAGCCGCGCCCGCGGGCGGCGGCGGCCACCAGGATCCCGGACAGGTGCGCCGCGCCGGCGCCGGTGCGGTGCCGGGTGCCGCAGGCGACCAAGCGGCCCTCCTCGCGGACGCCGAGCCAGCGCTCGGAGCGGCCGGTGCCGGGTTCGCCCTCGAAGCGTGGGTTCTCCCGCGCGGCCAACGCGGTGATCTCGGCCGCGTCGGTCGCGTCGTCGAGGGTCACCAGGTGGTCCTCCGGGCCGTACGCCGGGGGCTGCGCCGTGGCGATCATCCACTCCCAGTCGCCGCCCCCGCCGAGTCGGGCGTGCCGCGCCAGCACCGCCTCGCTGCCCAGCGGGACCGACACCCAGCTCGCGCCGCGCTCTGGTCCACCGGGTCCGAGCAGGGCGCCGAGCAACGCGTCCAGCCGTTCCTGCCGGGGCGGGTCGAGCCGGGCGCCGGCGGTGTAGTCGTCCGCGGGTCGAACCCACACGCTCAGGCCCGCTTGACCCCGGTGGCCCACGCGCGTCACCGCCGCCGCATCGCCCATCGTCCAGATGCGGTCCGGGTCGGGCCTGACGTCGTAGCGCACGAACGGGTCGTCGCCCACGACGCGCAGCAGGTCGGCACGGCTGCCCAGGGGCAGAAGTGCGGGGTGTCCGACGGCCACCGGACCAGCGTCTCACCTGGACCCCGCGTGGGGGGTGGTGCCCGGCCGGCCCAGCTCGACGACGGGTTGTCCGAGCTCGATGCCAGACTGTGCGCGTGGACGAACCGGACCTCTTCGCCGACGCGACCGCGGCGCGGACTCCTCGGGCGACCGTCCCGGCCGCCGGGGCCAGCGCCGGCACCCTGCCGCCGCTGGCGGTGCGGATGCGGCCGGGCTCGCTGAGCGAGGTGCGCGGCCAGAGGTCGGCGCTGCGCCCCGGGAGCCCGTTGCGGCGGCTGATCGAGGGCCACGGCGGCACAGCGGGGCCGCTCAGCGCGATCCTGTGGGGGCCGCCGGGCACCGGCAAGACGACGTTGGCGCACCTGGTGGCGCAGGCGGCCGGCCGGGAGTTCGTGCAACTGTCCGCGGTCACCGCGGGTGTCAAGGATGTCCGGACCGTGATGGAGGGGGCGCGACGCACCCGGGACCTTTACGGCCGGGCCACCGTGCTCTTCCTCGACGAGATCCACCGGTTCAGCAAGGCCCAGCAGGACGCCCTGCTGCCCGGGGTGGAGGACCGGACGGTGATCCTGGTGGCGGCGACCACGGAGAACCCGTCGTTCTCAGTCATTGCGCCGCTGCTGTCCCGGTCCATGCTGATCCGACTCGAGTCCCTGACCGACGAGGAGGTCGGCGAGGTGATCGACGCCGCGCTGACCGACGAGCGGGGTCTGGGCGGGGCCTACCAGCTGGCGCCGGAGGCGCGGGCCCACGTCGTACGGATGAGCGGCGGCGACGCACGGCGCTCCCTGACCTTCCTGGAGGCCGCCGCCGGAGTCGCCCTCGACGCGCTGCCCGGCGGACACGGGCTGCCCGATCGCGACGACCCGGCGCCGATCACCCTCGCCCACGTCGAGCAGGCCGTCGAGCACGCGGCAGTCCGCTATGACCGGGCCGGCGACCAGCATTACGACGTGGCCAGCGCGTTCATCAAGTCGATGCGCGGCTCCGATGTGGACGCCGCACTGCACTACCTCGCGCGGATGCTGGAGGCGGGGGAGGACCCGCGGTTCATCGCCCGCCGCATCGTCATCTCGGCCAGCGAGGAGATCGCGATGGCCGACCCGACCGCGCTGCAGACCGCCGTCGCGGCGATGCACGCCGTGGCCCAGATCGGGATGCCCGAGGCGCGGTTGATCCTCGCGCAGGCCGTCGTGCACAACTGCCTGGCGCCGAAGTCGAATGCGGTCTACACCGCGATCGGTGCGGCGATCGCCGATGTGCGGGCCGGCAAGGGCGGCGCGGTGCCGGCGCACCTGCGGGGCAGTGGGTACGCCGGCGCGGAGCGGCTGGGTCACGGCGCGGGCTACGCCTATGCCCACGACGAGCCGGACTCCGTGGCGGCGCAGCAGTATCTGCCGGACGATCTCGCCGCCACGGCGGACTACTACCACCCCAAGGAGCGCGGCTTCGAGGCGCGGATGATCGAGCGCTGGGCCTGGCTGCGGGACCGCCTCCGGGGCCGCCTCCAGGGCCGCTGATCAGTCGTCGGGGGCGACGTCCTGGCCGCTGATCGTGCTGGTCGGGGCGTCGACGGTGCTGACGTCGACCGTCTTGACGATGGTGCGCGGTTCGGCGAAGTGACAGGCCGATTCGTGCTCGCTGACCCCATCGGGGCGCATCGCCAGCAGCGGCTCCTCGGTCTTGCACTTGTCCTGGGCCTTCCAGCACCGGGTGTGGAAGCGGCACCCGCTGGGCGGGTTGGCGGGGGAGGGAACGTCGCCGGTGAGCACGATCTGCTCCCGCTTGCCGCGCAGCGTCGGGTCGGGCACCGGGACCGCCGACAGCAGGGCCTGGGTGTAGGGGTGGGTCGGCGACTCGTAGATCTGGTCCTCGGTGCCCAGCTCGGCCATCTTGCCCAGGTACATGACCGCGACCCGGTCGCTGATGTGCCGGACCACGGACAGGTCGTGGGCGATGAAGACATAGCTCAGGCCGAGGTCGTCCTGCAGCCGGCCCATCAGGTTGATGACCTGCGCTTGCACTGACACGTCGAGCGCGGAGACCGGCTCGTCGCAGATCAGCACCTTCGGGTTGAGGGCGATGCCCCGGGCGATGCCGATGCGCTGCCGCTGGCCGCCGGAAAACTGGTGTGGGTAGCGGTTGATGTGCTCCGGGTTGAGGCCGACGACGTCCAGCAGGTTGCGAACCGCCTTGTCGTAGCCACCCTTGGGCACAGCGTCCTTGTGAATCTTGAACGGCTCGCCGATGATGTCGCCGACCGTCTTGCGGGGGTTCAGCGACGTGTACGGGTCCTGGAACACGATCTGGATATCGCGGCGCAGGCGCCGCATCTCCGAACCCTGCTTCGAGAACATGTCGACGCCGTTGAACATCACCGTGCCGCTGGTCGGGTCCTCCAGACGCATCAGCAGCCGGCCGAGGGTGGACTTGCCACACCCGGATTCGCCGACGATGCCCAGCGTCTCGCCCCTGTGCAGGGTGAAGCTGACGCCGTCGACGGCCTTGACCTGCCCGACCGTGCGCCGCAGCACGCCACCCTTGATGGGGTAGTGCTTGACCAGGTTCTCGGCGACGAGAATGGGCTCCGCCTGCGCCAGGCGGCCCGCGTGCTCGGGGTTGTCACGCACCGTAGACCTCCTCGGCGAAATGGCAGGCCGTACGACGACCGGGGGCGACCTCACGGAGCTCCGGCAGGTCCTGGCGGCACACATCCTGGGCATAGCGACAGCGCGGGTGGAATGGACACCCGGTCGGCATGCGCAGCAGGTTGGGTGGCAGGCCGCCGATGGCCGCCAGGGTCTGCCCCTTCTGGTCCAGCCGCGGGATCGAGTCGAGCAGCCCCTTGGTGTAGGGGTGCGCCGGGCGGCGGTACAGCTCGTAGACGTCGGCCGTCTCCATCAGGCGTCCGGCATACATGACCGCGATCCGGTCGGCGACGTCGGCCACCACCCCGAGGTCGTGCGTGATGAGGATGAGCCCCATCTGGCGCTCCTCCTGCAGATCCTCCAGGAGCTTCATGATCTGCGCCTGCACGGTCACGTCGAGGGCGGTGGTCGGCTCGTCCGCAATGAGGACGGCCGGATCCAAGGCGATCGACATGGCGATCATGATGCGTTGCCGCATGCCGCCCGAGAACTGGTGCGGGTAGGCCTTGACGCGCTGCCGCGCGGCCGGGATCTGCACCCGCTCCATGAGCCGGACGGCCTGGGCGTAGGCGTCCGACTTGTTCATCCCGCGGTGCTGCCGGAACATCTCGGCGATCTGCCAGCCCACCGGGAAGACCGGGTTCAGCGAGCTGAGCGCGTCCTGGAAGATCATCGAGATCTCCGGGCCGCGCGTCCTGCGCCGCTGGTCCTCGGACATCGTCAGCAGATCGTGGCCGTTGTAGCGCACCGATCCCTGCGGGATCTTCGCGGGCGGCACGTCGAGGATGCCCATGATGGCCTGGGCGGTCACCGACTTGCCCGAGCCGGACTCGCCGAGGATGGCCAGCGACTCACCGGGCTGGAGCTGGAAGCTGACGCCGTTGATGGCGTGCGCGACGCCGTCGTCGGTGTGGAAGTCGACGTAGAGGTCCTGGACCTCCAGGAGCGGCGCATCGCCGACGGGGGCGAACTCGCTGTGGCGGGTGGTCGTGGGGGAGGACGTCGTGGTGGTCATCGTCTCGTCCCTCCTCATCGCTGCTTAGGGTCGAAGGCGTCGCGGACGGCATCGCCGAGGGTCATGAAGGCCAGCACGCACAGGCTCAGGAAGACCGAGGGGAAGAGCAGGTTGTGCGGATACACCTGGTACCACTGCGTCGCCTCGTTGATCGCGGTGCCCCACGAGGTCGCCGGGTATTGCAGGCCGATGCCCAGGAACGACAGCGTGGCCTCCGCGGCAATGTAGGCACCCAGGTTGATGGTGGCAACGACGATCACCGGGGCCATCGCATTGGGCAAGATGTGCTGGCCGATGATCCGCACCGGGGAGGCGCCGAGGGCACGCGCGGCTTGCACATATTCGTTCTGCTTGACCTGCAGCACCGAGCTACGCATCAGGCGCGCGATGCCCGGCCAGCCGAAGATCATCAGCACGAGGACGACTTTCAGCACGATCTGCAGGTAGGGGTCGTTGGGCCGGTTCGGGAAGGTTGACATGAACAGGATGCCGCCGAGCAGCATCGGGATCGCGAAGATCATGTCGGTGAGCCGGGAGAGCACCGCGTCGAGCCAGCCGCCGTAGAAGCCGGCGAGGATCCCCAGCAGGCTGCCCAGCGTCGTGGTGGCGATCGTGGTGAGGACGCCGACCATCATCGAGGCGCGCGTGGCGTAGATGCACCGGGCGTAGATGTCGCGGCCCAGGTGGTCGAAGCCGAAGATCGCGCCGTCGGTGCCCGGGCTCTGGTTGGAGCGCAGCAACTGGCCATACTCGGGGTCGGCACTGGTGAACAGGCTCGGGAAGAGCGCCATCAGCGTGAAGACCCCGATCAGCAGCGCGGACAGCCAGAACAACGGCCGCCGACGCAGCTGCCGCCAGGCGTCCTGCGACAGGGACCTGCCGGGGGCGGCGTCCCCACCGTCGGTCTGGGCTGGGGTTTGCGGACCCGCGCTGACCGCGGCGGCCGTTGCTTCAGTCATGGCTGATCCTGGGGTCGAGCACGCCGTAGAGCAGGTCGACGAGCAGGTTGACGACGAGGAAGACGAAGACCAGGACGGTCACGGCCCCTACGACGGACAGGCCGTCTCGGTTGCTGATGCCGGTGAAGATCATGTTGCCCACGCCCTGGATGTTGAAGATGCGTTCGGTCACGATCGCGCCGCCGAGTAGGCCGCCGAAGTCGGCGCCGATGAAGGTCACGACCGGGATGAGGGAGTTGCGCAGCGTGTGCACACCGATCGCGCGCTGGCGCGTCAGGCCCTTGGCGATCGCGGTGCGGGCGTAGTCGGAGCGCAGGTTTTCGACCAGGTTGGTGCGGGTGAGTCGGGCGACGTAGGCAACCGAGAGCAGGGCCAGCACCATGCCGGGCAGCAGCAGTTCGGAGAACGGCGCCGCGGAGGAGACGGTGGGGCGGAACCAGCCCAGGTTGATCGCGAAGATGATCTGGGCCACCGGGCCGATGACGATGATGGGGATCGAGATGAATACCAGCGTCGCGAGCATCACCGTGCTGTCGAGAAGGCCACCTTTGCGGATGCCCGCGAACACCCCCACCGTGATGCCGATGATGATCTCAAAAGCGATCGCGACGAGTGCGAGTTTGGCCGTTGTCGGGTAGCGCTGCAGCAACTCGTCGCTGACCTTGTTGCCGAAGCTGTTCGTGCCGAAGTCACCCTGGGCGAGGTTGCCGAGGTATTTGCCGTATTGCACGAGCAGCGGATCATCGAGATTGTGCTCCGCGCGGAACTTGGCGACATAGGCGTCGGAGCACGGCCGCTCCCCGCACTTGCCGGCGGTGGGGTCACCAGGCAGCGCGAACACCATGGCGAAGATCAGGAACGTCGCGCCGAGGATCACCGGGATCATCTGTAACAGGCGCCGGATGACGTACTTGCCCACGACACCTCCTTGGTGGTCAGTGACGGCTCACCCGATGGGCGGTGCCGAGGACGGAAAAAGCTGACAGCGGGCCGGCGGACGCCCCCCAGCTGGGAGACGGTCCGGTCGAGCGATCAGGGCTGCTGCGACGATACAGCGGCCCGCGATGATGCGCAGTCGATCGCGCGGGGCGTCGGAAAAAACCTCTCCCGACCGATGAATGTGCAGATCCGCGCGGGGTCAGTGCCGCGTCTGGAGACGCCGCCGGCCCGCGCGAAGGATGCTCGCGCGGGCCGACGATGTCTCATGCGAAGTGCTCAATCGCTGAGCAGGACCTCGGGCCGACTCACTTCAACTTGACGGCCCGGTAATCCGGGCGACCGAAAGCGTCGATCTTGACGTTGGTCACCTTGGTGGACCAGCCGGCGCGGGCCGAGGAACCCCACAGCGGCACCACCGGCATGTTGTCGGCGAGCATCTTCTCGGCGTCGTAGTAGAGCTTGTAGCCCTCCGCCGCCGTCTTCGCCGACGCCGCTTCCTTCAGCTTGGCGTCAAAGGCCGGGTTGTCGTAGTCGTTGTAGTTGCTGGAGGCACCCTTGCTGTAGATCGGGACCAGGAAGTTCTCCGGCGAGGGGTAGTCCATCTGCCAGCCGTAGCGGTACATGCCCTTGGTCTGGCGCGCCTTCAGCGCGTCGAGGAACGTCTTGAAGTCCACCGACGGGGCACCCTGGCAGGCGACGCCCAGGGTGTTGGTGATCGACTGACAGGTGGCGTCGACCCACACCTTGTGCGCGGAGTCGGCGTTGTAGGAGATCGTGATGCTCTTCGGCGCGGTGGGCACCTCGGCCAGCTTGGCCTTGGCCTTGGCGGCGTCGAACTTGCAGTAGTCGCCGCAGGCTCCTGCCTGGAAGTCGCCGACCGCCTTCGCCGCGACCCACCCGTCGAGCGGGTCGCGCTCACCGTTGAAGATCGTCTTGATGACCAGCTCACGGTCGATGGCCATGGAAATGGCCTGCTTGAACTTCGGGTCCTGCACGGTGGGGTCGGCCTTGGGCGAGGCAAACCCGACGAACTGCACGACGCCGCTGTCCTTGCGCAGGGCGTTGCGGTCGGGCAGATCGGTCTTGTAGCGACCGCCGGCGATGGCGTCGGCTGGGAAGTCGTTGATCACGTCCAGGTTGTTGGCCTGCACGTCGCGGTAGGCGGCACCGGAGTCCTGATAGATCTTGAAGGTGATCGTGTCGGCGGAACCCTTGTGGGTGCCCGAGTAGTTCGGGTTCTTGACGAGAATGATCTGGCTGTTGGCGTCCCATTGCTTGACCATGTAGGGACCCGCGCCGATCGGCTTCTTGCCGAAGTCGCCCTTGGGGTTGGACAGGAAGGCGTCCGGCATCGGTGCGTAGGCCGAATAGCCGAGACGGCCGGGGAAGTCTGAGGCCGGCGCCGAGAGGGTGACCTCGAAGGTGTAGTCGTCGATCGTCTTCAGACCCTTCATGGTCTTGACCGTCGACTTCTCGGGGGACACCTCGGCGTAGCCGTCGATCGGCTCCATGAAGGAACCGGAGCTCATGGCGTTGGGGCCGTAGGCCGCGTAGTTCCAGGCGTCGACAAAGTTCTTCGCCTTGACCTCGGAGCCGTCGGAGAACTTGTAACCCTTCTTCAGGGTGATCTTGAAGACCTTGCTGTCGGTCGTCTCGATCTTGTCCGCGATGTCGTTTTCCGACTTGGCGGTGTCGGGGGTGTAGAAGACGAGCTTGCTCGTGGTCAGGTCGATGATGTCGCCGCCACAGGTCTCTGTGGTGTTGGCGGGGATGAGGTCGTTCTGAGGGTTGCAGCCGCGGGCGGTGAACGAGCCGCCGTCTTTGCCGCCGGTCGCGGTGCCTGTGGCGCCACCACCGCCACCGCCGCCACCGCAGGACGCGGCGACGAGCGCGGTCGCGGAGAGGCCGACCACGATGGCCGCGCGGGTCTTTCCTCGCATGAATGAACCTCCTACACGCGTCCGCGCCCGGGTGACGCGGACTGTTGGGGGCACGCGGGCCCACAGGGTCGGGACCGCGCCGTCCTTTCCCCCGGCTACCGCGCGAGCGATGACGAGGGCTGGTGCACAACATAGATCGACTTTGCCCAGCCCGGAGGCCAAAGAGACAGAATCGTGACCCGGTGCCACCTGGGCGGTGCGGGCTCCGCCGGTGCGGTGTGGCGGGTTCCGCCGGTGCGGTGTGGCGGGCGCCGACGGCCTCCGGGCGTCCGCTCCGCGACCAGTACTGTAGGACGGTGGCGCGTCGGGTCCCCGGCGCGTACGTCGTCTCCCCGCAAGGAATCTGCCGATGGAAACCGTCGAGATCAGGCGCCGCTGGCTCGCCTTCTTCGAGAAGAACGGGCACACCGTCGTCCCCAGCGCCTCGCTGCTGTACGACGACCCCAACCTGCTCTTCGTCAACGCCGGCATGGTGCCCTTCAAGCCGTACTTCCTGGGCCACGAGACCCCGCCCTTCGCCCGCGCCACCTCCGTGCAGAAGTGCGTGCGGACCGGCGACATCGAAGAGGTCGGCAAGACCACCCGGCACGGCACGTTCTTCCAGATGAACGGCAACTTCTCCTTCGGCGACTATTTCAAGGACGGCGCGATCCGCTACGCCTGGGATCTGGTCACCGGCTCCCAGGCCTCCGGCGGCTTCGGTTTCGACGGCGACAAGGTGTGGGTGACGGTGCTGGGCCCCGGTCACCACCCCGACTACCCGGACGGTGACGTCGAGGCGATCGAGCTGTGGAAGAGCGTCGGTGTGCCCGCCGAACGGATCCAGGGCCGCAGCCTCAAGGACAACTACTGGCACATGGGCGTGGCCGGTCCGGGCGGACCGTGCAGCGAGATCTATATCGACCGCGGCGCGGAGTACGGCGCGGACGGTGGCCCCGTCGTCGACGAGGACCGCTTCCTGGAGATCTGGAACCTCGTCTTCCAGACCGAGGTCATCGCCGACGTGGTGGCCAAGGACGACTTCAAGGTCGTCCAGCCGCTACCGGCCAAGAACATCGACACGGGCCTGGGGTTGGAGCGCACGGCGTACCTCCTGCAGGGCGTCGACAACCTCTACGAGATCGACGAGGTCTACCCGGTCATCGAGCGGGCCGAGCAGATCGCGGGCCGGCGCTACGGCGCCAACGGCGAGGACGACGTGCGGTTCCGGGTCGTCGCCGACCACGTCCGGTCCTCGATGATGCTGATCGGCGACGGTGTCACCCCCGGCAACGAGGGCCGCGGCTATGTGCTGCGGCGGCTGCTGCGGCGCGCCGTACGGTCCATGCGCCTGCTCGGCGTCCACGACCCGGCGCTGCCGGACCTGCTGCCGGTGTCGATGGCCCGGATGAGCAAGTCCTATCCCGAGCTCAAGCGGGACTTCGGCCGGATCAGCCAGATCGCCTACGCCGAGGAGGAGGCGTTCCGGCGCACCCTGACCTCTGGCACCACGATCCTGGACACCGCCGTCACCAAGACCAAGGGCGCCGGCGGCGAGCGGCTCTCCGGCGAGGACGCCTTCAAGCTGCACGACACCTACGGCTTCCCCATCGACCTCACCCTGGAGATGGCGGCCGAGCAGGGCCTGGCCGTGGACGAGGACGGCTTCCGGCGCCTGATGACGCAGCAGCGGGAGCGCGCCAAGGCGGACTTCGCGGCCAAGCGCCAGGGCCACGGCGATCAGCACGCCTACCGCGAGATCGCCGACACCCTGGGCCGGGCGGTCGAGTTCACCGGCTACGCCGAGGTGGTCTCCGAGGCGCGCGTCGCCGGCCTCGTGGTCGGCGGCGAGGGCGCGCAGGTGGCCCGCGAGGGTGACGAGATCGAGCTGGTCCTGGACCGGACCCCGTTCTACGCCGAGGGTGGTGGCCAGCTCGCCGACGGCGGACTCGTCAAGCTCTCCGGTGGGGCGCTCGTCGAGGTTGACGACGTGCAGTCCCCGATCACCGGCCTCATCGTGCACCGGGCCCGCGTGCTGACCGGCGAGGTCACCGTCGGGGAAGCCGCGATCGGCCAGGTGGACGTGCCGCGTCGCCGCGGGATCAGCCGCGCGCACACCGCCACGCACATGGTGCACAAGGCGATGCGGGAGGCGCTGGGGGAGACCGCGACGCAGGCCGGGTCACTGAACCGGCCGGGCAGCTTCCGGTTCGACTTCAACGCCGGGGCGCCCATCCCGGCCACGGTGCTGCGCGATGTCGAGGCCGAGGTCAACGCCAAGCTCCTCGACGACCTGCCGGTGCATGCCGAGGTGATGTCGCAACAGGAGGCTGTCGACTCCGGGGCGATGGCGCTGTTCGGGGAGAAGTACGGCGCGCAGGTCCGCGTCGTCTCCGTCGGGGACTGGGCCCGCGAGCTGTGCGGCGGCACTCACGCCCAGCGCTCCGGCCAGCTCGGCGTGGTCAAGCTGCTCTCCGAGGCGTCGATCGCCTCCGGGGTCCGCCGGGTCGAGGCGCTGGTCGGGGCCGACGCCTACACCTACCTGGCGCGGGAGAGCGTCATCGTCGGCCAGCTCACCGAGGCGCTCAAGGCGCGCCCGGAGGAGCTGCCGGAGCGCATCGACGCGATCCTGGGCACGCTCAAGGACGCCGAGAAGGAGATCGCGACGGTGCGCCAACAGCAGGTGTTGGCGCAGGCCGCAGCCCTGGTCGAGCGGGCCAAGGATGTGTACGGCGTCACGGTGCTCACCCACGACGCCGGCGTGGGCGTCGGCGCCGACGACCTGCGGGGCCTGGTGCTGGATCTGCGCGGCCGCCTCGGGGCCGATCGCCCGGTGGTCGTCGCCGCGGCCTCGGTGGTCAAGGACCGGCCGATGGTCGTCGTGGCCACCAACGACAAGGCCCGCGAGTGGCGGGTCAAGGCCGGGGAGCTGGTCAAGGTCGCGGCGCAGGCGCTGGGCGGCGGCGGGGGCGGCAAGGACGACGTCGCCCAGGGCGGCGGCACCGACTCCACCCAGGTCACCGCCGCGTTGCAGCAGATCGAGCACGCCGTCGGGCAGAAGGTGACCGGCTGACGTGCGCCCCGGCCGACGGCTGGGTGTGGATGTCGGAGAGGCCCGCGTCGGGGTCGCGGTGTGCGACCCCGACGGCCTGCTCGCGACCCCCGTCGAGTCCGTGCCCCGCGATCGGGAGGGCACCGCGGACCTGGACCGGATCGCCTCGCTCGCGGCGCAGTACGCCGTGATCGAGATCGTCGTCGGGCTGCCCTTGAGCCTGTCCGGGGTGGAGAATGCCGCGGCCGGCAAGGCCCGCGATTATGCCGCGGCCCTGGCCGGGCGGGTTCGCCCGGTCGGCGTACGACTCGTCGACGAACGGCTGAGCACCATCGACGCCCATCGCGCGCTGCGGGAGGCGGGCCGCAGCACGCGCAGCCACCGCGCGGTCGTCGACCAACAGGCCGCCGTTCACATCCTGCAGGCGGCGCTGGATACTGAACGGTCGACCAACTCCCCGGCAGGGGAGAAGATGAATACCCGCAAGCCGCGAGCCCCGCGGCGGACGAGCTAGGACACCCACATGCCCGACCCCCTCGATGAGCACATCTTCGGCCGCCCGGCCGAGGCTGCGCAGCACCGGCCCCGCCGTCCCGCGCACCGCCCTCGGCGGCGCCGCCGAGGGCCCCTGACGTTGCTGCTCGTCGTGGCGTTGCTGGTGGTCGCCGTGTGGTTCGCCTACACGAATTTCCGGCCCCTGTATGACCGCTGGGCCGCGCCGAAGGATTACCCCGGCGAGGGGACCGGGTCGGTGACGGTCGTCGTCAAGCCCGGCGACACCGGCGCGGCGATCGCCCAGACCCTGGTCGACGCCGGCGTCGTGATGACCGCCGAGGCCTTCACCGACGCCTTGGCCAGCACGAAGGGCGACGAGATCCAGCCGGGGACCTATCCGCTGAAGAAGGAGATGCGGGCCAGCGCGGCGCTGTCGGCACTGCGCGGCGGCAACCGGGACGTGTGGCGCGTCACGATCCGCGAGGGCCTGTGGAAGTCGGAGGTGTACGCCGCGCTGGCGCAGGCCACCGGCCTGGCCAAGAGCGACTACGAGGCGGTGGAGAAGCAGAGCCGGGCCAATCCGGCGCTGCTCGGCCTGCCGCCGACCACCCAGGGCAACCCGGAAGGCTGGCTCTTCCCGGCGACGTACACCTTCGACAAGGGCTCCAAGCCCGTCGACCAGATGAAGGCCATGGTCGCCAACACCAAGACGCGGCTGGCCGGCCTCGTGGTGGCCGACGCCGACGCCGAACGGGTGCTGACCGTGGCCAGCCTGGTCGAGGCCGAGGCGCGGCGGGAGGAGGACCGGCCGAAGGTGGCGCGGGTGTTGGAGAACCGGCTCGCGATGACTCCGCCGATGCCGCTGCAGCTCGACTCGACCGCGGCGTACGGTGTGCAGCAACGGCCCGGCAAGGTCTTCACCTCCGATGAGATGCGGGCGGCCCAGAACCCGTACAACACCTACGCCATGACGGGCCTGCCCGCGGCGCCCATCGGCAGTGCCGGGGAGTCCGCGATCAAGGCGGCCGTCAACCCGGCGACCGGGACCTGGCTCTACTTCGTGACGATCAACCCCACGACCGGTGAGACGGTCTTCACCAACACCCTCGCCGAGCACGAGGCCCAGGTCGCCAAGCTGCGGGACTGGTGCGCCCAGAACAGTGCCAAGTGCTGACCTCGGTGGCGCGGCAGCGGTCCACGCCCGCCGACTAGGGTGGCGCCCGTGAGCACGGGACGACGGGCGGCGGTGCTGGGATCACCTGTCGGGCACAGTCTTTCGCCGGTGCTCCACGAGGCGGCCTATGCCGCGCTCGGACTGACCGGCTGGCGGTACGACCGGATCGCGGCCGGCGGACCCGGGGAACCCAGCGTCGCCGACGTCCTGGCCGACCTCGGTCCGGAGTGGGTGGGCCTGTCCCTGACGATGCCCAACAAGGAGCCGGCCCTCGCGGTGGCGGATGACGTCGCGGACCGGGCCCGGCTGGTCGGCGCCGCGAACACGCTGGTGCGCCGGGGCAAGCGCTGGTACGCCGACAGCACCGACGCCTACGGGCTGATGCGGGCGCTTCGGGAGGCCGGCGCCCCGATGACCGGCGAGGCGCTCGTGCTGGGGTCGGGAGCCACCGCCCGGTCTGCCTGCGCCGCGCTGGCGGAACTGGGCGTGCCGGCGGTCAGCCTGGCGGTCCGGGCCGGGGCACGGCCGGAGACGGTGGCCGTGGCCCGGCGGGCCGGCTTGGCCGTGCGGGAGCTGCCGCTGGCCGGGTTGGGCGCCTATGCGGCCGACTTCGCGCTGCTCATCAGCACCCTGCCCACCGGCACGGACCTGGGGCTGACGCCGGGTGGGGCCCGGCCGCCAGGCCCCGACGCGCTGGTGCTGGACGTCGCCTACGGGGGCTGGCCTACGCCGCTGGCGACGTGGGCCCTGGCCGGTGGGGCCCGGGTGCTCTCCGGCCTCGACATGCTGCTGCACCAGGCCGCCGAGCAGGTCTGGCTGATGACCCAGGCCCCTCCGCCCGTGGCGGCCATGCGGGCCGCCCTGGAGGCGGCCACCGGCCTGCGCCTGCTGCGCTGAGGCCCTGGCTCCGGACTGTTCGCCTGGTGAGCCCGACACCGTCCGCCATGCGGTCCTCTGGCAGCATGGCGGGCATGGTGCGGTGGCTGACGGCCGGTGAATCGCACGGCCCCTCGCTGGTGGCCGTGATCGAGGGCTTGCCCGCGGGAATCGAGGTGAGCAGCGGCGACATCGCCGCCGCGCTGGCGCGGCGCCGACTCGGCTATGGGCGGGGCGCGCGCCAGAAGTTCGAGCAGGACGCCCTCGAGATCCTCGGCGGGATCCGGCACGGGCGCACGATCGGCTCGCCGATCGCCCTGGAGATCGGCAACAGCGAGTGGCCGAAGTGGGTCACGGTGATGAATCCCGATCCGGTCGCCGCCGCCGATCTCGACGCCGCCGACGACATCAACGCCCCCCAGGAGATCGCGCGCAACCGACCGCTGACGCGGCCCCGGCCCGGCCACGCGGACCTGGTCGGCATGCAGAAATACGGTTTCACCGACGCCCGACCGGTCCTGGAGCGGGCCTCTGCGCGGGAGACGGCGGCTCGGGTGGCGCTCGGCGCGATCGCCGCCGCCTTCCTCGCGCAGGCCTGCGGCATCACCCTGCTGGCCCACACGGTCGCGATCGGCGCGGCCGGGGCGCCGGACGACGCCCCGTTGCCCACCCCGGACGACGTACCGGCCCTCGACGCCGACCCGGTCCGGGCCTTCGACGCGGCGGCCTCCGCCGCGATGGTGGCGCAGATCGACGCCGCCCGGGCCGACGGCGACACGCTCGGCGGGGTCGTGGAGGTGCTCGCCTACGGGTGCCCGCCCGGGCTGGGCAGCCATGTGCACTGGGACCGGCGCCTCGACGCCCGGCTCGCCGCCGCCCTGATGGGCATCCAGGCCATCAAGGGGGTCGAGCTGGGCGACGGATTCCGCAGCGCGGCCCGGCGCGGCAGCGCCGCGCACGACGAGATGGCCCGCGACACCCGTGGCACGATCCGCCGGCAGAGCGGTCGCGCGGGCGGCACCGAGGGCGGGATGAGCACCGGCGAGGTGCTGCGGGTCCGCGCCGCGATGAAGCCGATCAGCACCGTTCCGCGCGCCTTGGCCACCGTCGACGTCACGGGGTCGGAGCCGGCCACGGCCATTCACCAGCGCTCCGATACCTGCGCGGTGCCCGCCGCGGGCGTGATCGCCGAGGCGATGGTGGCGCTGGTGCTGGCCGATGCGGTGCTGGAGAAGTTCGGCGGGGACTCGGTGGCGCAGACCCGGGCGGCCTATGAGTCGTATCTGGCCGGTATCCCGGACGGGATGCGGTCGTGGTGAGCGGTGGGGGCGTCGGGGGTCCGATCGTCGTGCTGATGGGCCCGCCGGGGGCGGGGAAGTCGACCGTCGCAGCCGAGCTGGCGCAGCTGCTGCAGGCCCCGGCCGCCGACACCGACGCGCTGATCGAGAGCCGCGAGGCGATGGCGATCTCGGACCTCTTCGTCGAACGGGGCGAGGAGCACTTCCGGGCGGTGGAGCGCGAGGTGGTCGCCGACGCGCTGGCCTCGTTCGAGGGGGTGTTGGCGCTCGGTGGTGGCGCCATCCTGGCCGCCGACACCCAGGCCGCGCTCGCCGGTCACCCGGTGGTCTTCCTCGACGTGGGTCTGCGGGAGGCGGTCCGGCGCACCGGTCTGGACCAGCCGCGACCCCTGCTCGCGCTCAACCCGCGCAGCGCCTGGCTGCAGCTCATGCAGGCGCGCCGCCCGATCTACGAACGCCTCGCCACGGTGCGGATCGACACCAGCGACCTGACCGCTCGGGAGGTCGCCGAGAAGATCGCCGACGCGCTCGGCTTGGCGCGCAGGGACGCAGGATGACCACCGTGGACACGATCCGGGTGGGCGGCGCCGACGGGTACGACGTGCTCATCGGCTCAGGCCTGATGGGCCGGCTCCTGACCCTGCTGGGGGAGACGGTCCGCCGGGTGCTGGTGCTGCGCCCGGCCTGCCTCACCCACCCGGGTGACGAGGCCCGGATGACGCTGGCCGCGGCCGGCTACGAGGTGCACCTGGTCGACCTGCCCGACGCCGAGGCGGCCAAGACCGCGGACGTCTGCGCGCAGCTGTGGGGGGTCCTCGGGCGCGCCGCGTTCACCCGCACCGACGCCGTCGTCGCGGTGGGCGGTGGCTCCGTCACCGACCTCGGCGGCTTCGTCGCGGCGACGTGGCTGCGCGGAGTGCGCGTGGTGCACGTGCCGACGACGCTGCTGGGGATGGTCGACGCGGCGGTCGGCGGCAAGACCGGCATCAACACGGCCGAGGGCAAGAACCTGGTCGGCGCCTTCCACCCGCCCGCCGGTGTGCTCGTGGACCTCGACCACCTCATCAGCCTGCCGCGCGCCGACCTGGCCGCGGGGATGGCCGAGGTCGTCAAGGGCGGCTTCATCGCCGACCCCGCCATCCTCGACCTGGTGCAGGCCGACCCGGTCGCGGCACTCGACGTCACCGGCGCCGTACTGCCCGAGCTGGTGCGCCGCAAGATCGCCGTCAAGGCCGAGGTGGTCACCGCCGACCTGAAGGAGTCCGCGCTGCGGGAGATCCTCAACTACGGGCACACCTTCGGCCACGCCATCGAGCAGGTGGAGCAATACTCCTGGCGGCACGGCGACGCGGTGGCCGTAGGGATGATCTACGCCGCCGAGCTGGCCCACCTCGCCGGTCGGCTGGACGCCGCCGACGTGGCGCGGCACCGCAGCGTGATCGGCGCGCTCGGGCTGCCCACGACGTACGAACCCGGCCGCTTCGACGCCCTCCTCGCCGCGATGACCCGGGACAAGAAGACCCGCGGGGCGACCCTGCGGTTCGTCGTCCTCGACGGCATCGGCCACCCGGGCCGGCTGGCGGCCCCGAGCGAGGAGCTGCTGCGGGCCGCGTACGACGCCGTGTGCCCCTGAGCGGGGGCGCGGCGGCGACGGCGCGTTAACCTGCGGGCATGCCCGAGCCCAGCGAGTCCCGCAGCACCGACCGACCCGAGCCGGCGGACCGGCTGGTCACCACCCGGCACACGCTGGCCACGCCCGACGGTGAGCTCGCCTACACGGCCCGCACCGGCCGGATCGTGCTGCGCGAGGAAGAACTGCGCGCCGAGGTGTTCCGGGGCTGGTCGGCGCGGGCCCAGCTCGCGGTCACGGCGTACACGCTGGACGGCGCCGATCCGCGCACCCGCCCGCTGCTGTTCGCCTTCAACGGGGGCCCGGGATCGGCCTCGATCTGGCTGCATCTGGGCCTGGCCGGACCTCGCTGCGTCGAGGTCGGTGCGCCGGGCGCGACCCTGCCGCCGCCGTACGCGCTCGTGGACAACCCCGACACCCTGCTGCGCGCCGCCGACCTGGTCTTCATCGACCCGATGGCGACCGGGCAGTCCCGAGCGGTCGAGGGTGGCAAGCCGGGGGACTACCTGGGCTTCGGCAAGGACGTCGAGCAGGTGGCCGAGCTGATCCGGCTCTGGTGCACCCGCGAGGACCGGTGGATGTCGCCGAAATTCCTGCTCGGGGAGTCCTACGGCACGGTCCGGGCGGTCGCCGTGGCCGAACGCCTCGCCAGCGAGCACCGACTCGCGCTGAACGGGCTGATCCTGGTGTCCACGGTGCTCGACTTCGCCAGCCAGGACTTCGACTACTCGCGCTGGGACGAGGCGTGCGTGCACTTCCTGCCCACGTACGCCGCGATCGCGCACTACCACGGCGTCGGCGCCCCGGGAACGCTGCCGCAAGTGCTGCGGGCCGCCGAGTCCTTCGCGGACGGGCCGTACGCGGCCGCGCTGCGGGCCGGGCGGCGGCTCGCGCCCGACCGGCGCGCCGAGGTCGTCGCCGAGCTGGCCCGGCTGACGGGCCTGTCGCCGGACTACGTCGATCGCGCCGACCTGCGCATCGAGCACGAACGGTACTGCGCCGAACTGCTGCGGGATCGGGGCCTGGTCGTCGGGCGGATCGACGGCCGGTTCACCGGGCCGGCGCGCTCGCGGCTGGCCGAGCTTCCCGATGCCGACCCGTCCATGGATGCGCTGGAGGGACCGTACGCCGCCGCCATCCACCACTACCTGCGGGGCGAGCTCGGCTCCGACCTGGACCTGCCGTACGCGGTGTTCGCGGCGGCGGCGGAACACTGGTCGTACGCCGAGTTCGAGGGACGGCCCATCGCGGTGACGGACCGGCTGGAACGGCTGCTGCGGGCCAACCCCCACCTGCGGGTGCGGATCGAATACGGCCGCTACGACCTGGCCACGCCGTATCACGCGGGCCAGGACATGGTCGCCCACCTGCGGGTGGACGACGCGGCCTACGCTCGGATCGAGCACGCCTGGTTCGACACCGGGCACATGCCCTATCTGGACGCGGCCGGTCGGGCCCAGGAGTCCGCCGGGATCCGCGACTTCATCCGCCGGGCCTGCCCCGGCGGCTGATCAGGCGGGGTCACGCCAGGCCGGCGTCGTGCACGGTCAGCGCGATCTGCACCCGGTTTTGCGCGTCCAGCTTCTCGAACACGTGGCTGACGTGCCCCTTCACGGTGGCCACGCTCATGAACAGCGTGCCGGCGATCTCGGCGTTGGACAGTCCCCGGCCCACGGCCAGGGCCACCTCCCGTTCCCGGTCGGTGAGCGTGGCAAGCCGGGCCAGCGCCGCATCGCGGCGCGTCGCCGCTGCGTCGTGGCCGGTCGCCGTGGCGGTGGCGGTCGCGATCACCTGGGACATGATCGAGGGCGAGAGGGTGTGCTCGCCGCGGCGTACCGCCCGGATCGCGGCCACCATGTCCGCCGGGTGGGTGTCCTTGAGCAGGAACCCGCTGGCGCCGGCGACCAGCGCGCCCAGGACCAGTTCGTCGGCGTCGAAGGTGGTCAGCACGATCACCTTGGGGGCGCCGGCGTGGGCGAGCAGCGTCCGGGTGGCCGTCAGCCCGTCCATGCGGGGCATCCGCACATCCATCAGCACGATGTCCGGGCGGGTCCGTTCGATTTCGGCGAGGCCTGCGGCCCCGTCGGCCGCCTCGCCGACGACCTCCAGGTCGGGACTGCCCCCCAGGATCAGCCGCAGGCCCGCCCGCACCAGGGCGTCGTCGTCCACGAGGACCAGGCGGGTCGGGGCGGCCTCGTGGTCCTGCGGCGGGGGCATCGTCATGGGGTCTCCTCGATCGGCCAGGGCAGGGCGGCGCGGACCCGGAACCGGTCATCCCGGGTGTGGTCATGCTCCAACCGGCCCCCGACCAGCTCGGCGCGTTCAGCCAGACCGATCAGACCCAGCCGGGCTCCGGGGACGATCGGTGCGGCGTGCGGCGGCGCGGGATTGGAAACCTCCAGCAGCAGTTCCGCACCGGGCCGACCAGCCAACGTGATCGTGATCGGTGAGCCCGGGGCGTGTTTGCGGGCGTTGGTGCAGCATTCCTGCAGGATCCGATAGGCGTGCCGGGCCACCGGCGTCGGGGGATCGACGTCGACGGGTCGGGCGTCGACGATCTCGACCAGCGCGCCCGCCGCGCGCAGCTCGCCGACCAGGTCGTCCAGGTCGGCGAGCGTCGGTTGCGGCCGTTCCGGCAGGCCAGTGGGGTTCAGCGCCGTCCCCGAGCGGAGCACGCCGAGGACCCCGCGCAGATCGGAGAGGGCCGCGTGCGCAGTGGCCTGAATCGTCTCGGCGGTGGCTCGGGTCTGTTCCGCGGTCAGGTCCTCGCGGTAGGCCAGCGCCCCGGCATGCATGGCCAGTAGGGAGATTCGGTGGGCGAGGACGTCGTGCATCTCGCGAGCGATGGCCGCCCGCTCCGCCGTGCGCGCCTGGGCCACCCGGGCGCTCTGCTCCCGCTCGGCCGTCGCCGCCCGCTCCCGCAGGCTGGCCAGCAGTTCCCGGCGCGCCCCGGTATAGGCCCCCACGGCCAGGAGCACGCTCGTGCCCAACAGCCCGATGAGCATGCCCTGCCACGGCGGTCCGGTCGGGTCCGGATACAGGGTGGCTATCACCTGTTCGGCCACCATCGTGGCTGCCGCCAGCGTGAGCATCGGCCCCCACCGCCGGTGCGTGGCCAGCGAAACGGTCGCCAGGGCCCACGGCCCGGCAACGCTCATCGCCACCGCCGAGGCGAGGGTCAGCAACAGCGCCACGGCCACCGGCCAGCGCCGCCGGAACCCGACCAGCACCAGGGAAAGCAGGCCCAGGAGCAGGTCGACGGGGGCCAGGCCGTGCACGTTGGCTGCATAACTGGGGGTGGTTTCCAGCACGACCCCCACGGCCATCAGCGACAGGAACACCGCCGCTGCATACCGCCAAGCCTGCGACCACCAGCGCAGCGGCGGCGCGTCGACAGCGGTCCCGGCCATGCGTTCAGGGTAGGTGGCGCCCAGCGCGCCGGACACCGCCGCTGGCCTGACCTCGACACGCCGGGCCTGGTCCGTACGTCGGGTCCGGTCCCGACTTTGGTAGGGGTGCTGCCTTCGCGACTCCAGCCTGAGGGGGCCGGGTGAATCAGCCCGCCGCCCGATGCGCCCGTGCCCTGGGATGCCACAGGCTGGATCCATGATCGATGTCCAGCACCTCAGCAAGCACTACGGCGCCGTCCGCGCCGTGGACGACGTGACGTTCACGGTGCCGCCCGGTCGGGTGGTGGGCTTCCTCGGGCCCAATGGCGCCGGCAAGTCCACCGCCATGCGGTGCCTGGTCGGGCTTTCGCCGGCCACCGGGGGCACCGCCACCGTGCTCGGTCGGCGCTACGCGGACCTGCCCAATCCCGGACTCCAGGTCGGCGTCCTGCTGGACGCCTCCGCCCAGCACGCCGGCCGCACCGGCACCGAGGTGCTCGCGCTGGGCGCGGCGATGCTGGGCGTGGGCGCGGCACGAGCCCGGCAGATGCAGCGGCTGGTGGGGCTCACCGACGCCGAGGCGAAGCGCCGGGTCGGGGCCTACTCCCTGGGCATGCGGCAGCGGTTGGGGATCGCGCACGCGTTGCTCGGCGACCCCAAGGTGCTGATTCTCGACGAGCCGGTCAACGGGCTCGACCCCGGGGGCATCCGGTGGATGCGCGACCTCCTGCGGCAATTCGCCGACCAGGGCGGGGCGGTCCTGCTGTCCTCGCATCTGCTCTCCGAGATCGAGCAGGTCGCCGACGACCTGCTGGTCATCGGCAACGGCCGGATCGTCGCGCAGGGTGCCAAGCACGAGCTGCTCGGCGGCCGGGGGACCGCGGTGCGGGTCGCCGACCCCGCCGACCGGCCCCGGCTGGAGCAGGCGCTCGCGTCGGCCGGCAGCCCCCCGCGGGACGGCGGCGACGGGGCCCTGGTCGTGGACGCCGACCCGGCCACGGTCGGCCGGCTGGCCCTGCAGGCGGGGGTGGCTCTGGCGGAGCTGCGGTCGGCGCAGGCGGGCACCCTGGAGGACGTCTTCCTCCAGCTCACGGCGGACACCTCCCGGGAAGGACGTGCGGCATGAGCAGCGTCGGGGCCCCGGGTCCGGATGGTCCGGCCGGTCCGGACGGTCCGATCCGTGGCGTGCCGTTCGGGCGACTGCTCGGCGTCGAGGTGCGCAAGATGGTCGACACCCGCTCCGGGCGCTGGCTGTTGATCGTCATCGCCGCGCTCGCCGTGCTGATCCTGGCCGCGCTTTTGATCTGGGGGGAGAGCCAACCACGCACGTTCTCGGCGTACTTCACCATGGCCACGATCCCGGTCGGCATGTTGCTGCCGGTCGTCGGCATCCTGACCATGACGGCCGAGTGGAGCCAGCGGACCGCCCTGGTCACCTTCAGCCTGGAACCCCGGCGGCTGCGCGTGCTGGTGGCCAAGTCGCTGGCCGCGCTGCTGGTCACGGCCGCCGTGCTGGTGGTCGTCGCCGCGGCCACCGCGGTCGGATTGGTGATCGCCGGCGCGGTACACGGCGGGCCGGTGACCTGGTCGGTGTCCGGCCGGGAATTCGCCGGGCTGCTCGGCACGTTCGTCGTCTTCACCCTGATGGGCCTGGCGTTCGGACTCGTCCTGGGCAACAGCGCGGTCGCGATCGTGCTCTACTACCTGATCCCGATGATCGTCGCCCCCTTGAGCGCCTGGGACAAGGCGCGTCCGGTGCTGCAATGGGTGGATCCCAGCGCCATCTCGCAGGCGCTCACGGTCCCGGACGCCGGGGCCGAGGTGTGGCAGCACGGCAGCGCCGCGTTCGCGTTCTGGGTGATCCTGCCGCTGGTGGCCGGCACCGTGCTGACGCTGCGCCGCGAGGTGAAGTGAGCCGGTGGGCCGCGCTCAGCTGCGGTTGAGCTCGGTGTAGATCGGCACCCCGAACGCGTCGATGCGCACCTGCTGCATCCCGACTCCGGCGCCGGTGGTGGCATTGACATACCAGAGCGGAATCTCCGGGAGGTCGGCGAGGATCAGTTTCTGCGCGTCCCGATACAGATTCGTGCGGGTGTCCGCATCCGTCGTAGCCGCCGCCGTGACGAACAGGGCCTGCGCCGTGGCGCCGGCGTAGCCGCTCGGGTTGGCGTTGCTGCCCGCCAGGAATCGCGGGACGAGGAAGCCACTGATGTCCGGCCGCGCCATCCGCCGTACGGACAGCATCGGCACCGTGACCTCGTGGCGCGCCGCGAGCATCTCCAGCGTGGTGCCGGTCGCCGGATCGCGGGGCACGGCCAGCGGTTCGCAGCTGATCCCCAGCGCGTCCGTCACGGCGGTGCACAACGCCTCGACGGCGGGCAGGCCGCCCACCTCCGGGTCGTAGGCGATCTGCAGCGGCGGCACCGCCGCCTTGTCGGGGAGCAGCCCCGCGGCGGCGGCGGGATCGTAGCGGCAGTCATCGCCGCACAGGTCGGGGGCGTAGCCCGCCACCCCCGGCGTGACGAGGTCGGTGGCGGGGGTCCGGGTGCCGGCGTAGAGCCCGTCCGCCAACGCCTTGCGGTCGATCGAGCGGGAGATGGCGCGGCGGAGCAGCAGTCCCTCGGGGGTCGTCCACTCGCTCCGGTGCACCGGGAAGACCAGGGAGGAGGTGGCCCCGATCGGCTGGTTCAGGGCCCGGAATCCCAGGTCGGCCTTGAACCGGTGCAGCGCCGTGATCGGCATCTCGTCGAGCATCTCCAGCTGCCCCTCGCGCAGGGCCGGATAGGTCATCGCGGGGTCCGGGAAGAAGCGGAAGGTCACCCCGCCGTTGTGGGCCGGGTCACCGCCCAGGTAGGAGGGATTCGGGATCAGCCGGATCTCCTTGCCGGCGAACCATCCCCCGGCCAGCTGGTAGGGGCCGTTGCCGACCGGGGCGGTCGCAAACGAGACCGGGTCGGTCAGGGCGACGCGGGGCAGCGGCACATAGGGCAACGAGGCGAGTCGGTCCCGGAACGTAGCGTCCGGCAACGCCAGCCGGATCGTGAACTCCAGGTCGTCGACCACCTGCAGCCCGGTCAGGGTCCCTCGGGCCGCGGCCGGGCAGGCGCCGGCGCCCGCCGCGTTGCTCGGTTCGGTCCCGACCGCGCTCGTCGCCGGGGGCGTGGTGCTGCTGGCCGTGCCGCTGGGGGCGCCGGCGGCGCTGCCGGGCCGAGTCGGGGTGGGCGCGCTCGTCGTGGTCCTGGTGGCCTCGGGGGGCGGGGTCGGCTCGGGCAGCCCACGCAGGCTGCGGTAGCCCGCGATGGGGGCGAACGCGTCGGCGTACAGCTGGCCGCAGGCGGGGGAGGCCGCATAGTTCCAGGCGTCGACGAAGGAGGCCGCGGTGACCAGTTCGCCGTTGCCGAAGGACCAGTCCTTGCGCAGCTTGACCCGGTAGAGCAGCGGACTCTCCTGGGTGACGTCCTCGGCGACCTCGGAGACCAGCCGACCCTTGGCGTCGTAGCGCAGCAGCCCCCGATAGATGAGCGCGCCGATGCGGCGGCCGTATTCGTCGGGGATGCTCGCGGGGAGCAGCGCGCGAGCCGGTTCGACCGCGTTGACCAGGATCGGTGCCTTGCCGGCGGTCGTGGGGGAGGGGCCGGTCGGTACGTCGGGCGCGGTGCTCACCGGCGGGCTCGTCGGCGGAGGTGATTCCGCCGGTGAGCACCCGGCCAGCGCAGCCACGACGGTCACAGCCACAGTGAGGGTCATGGTTCCGGTCATCGTGACGGTCCTCGTGACGGTCCTCGCCCTGGTCAGCCCCGGCCGCGCCGAGCGGTGGCGGCGCGGGCGGGACATGAGCGGCTCCTGACGGCCCGGCCGCACCACGCAGGCGCCGGCCCGGCGGACGAGCGGGCGGGATATCCCGACCCTACGCGATGCGGCGCGTCGTCATGGCCGCGGGAGGCCCCGAGGGCGCCCGGTAGACTCGCCGGTGATCCGACGACTCCAGCAGAAAGAACCCCCGTGGCGACGACGAATGACCTCAAGAACGGCTTGGTGCTCAATATCGACGGCCAGTTGTGGACCGTGGTGGAGTTCCAGCACGTCAAGCCCGGCAAGGGTGGCGCCTTCGTGCGCACCAAGCTGAAGAATGTGCTCTCGGGCAAGGTCGTCGACAAGACGTTCAACGCCGGCACCAAGGTCGAGACGAGCAACGTCGACAAGCGGACGATGCAATATCTCTACAAGGACGGCGACGACTTCGTCTTCATGGACGGCAAGACCTACGACCAGCTACACGTCAGCAACGCTGTCGTCGGCGAGGCCGAGAAGTTCCTGCTGGAGAACCAGGAGGCGATCGTGGCCACCCACGATGGCGCGCCGCTCTTCGTCGAACTGCCCGCGTCGGTCGAATTGGTCATCACCTACACCGAGCCCGGCGTCCAGGGCGACCGGGCCACCGGTGGCACCAAGCCCGCGACCCTGGAGACCGGTGCCGAGATCGCCGTCCCGCTCTTCCTGGAGCAGGGCACCAAGGTCAAGGTCGACACCCGCGACGGCAGCTATCTCGGCCGCGTCAACTGATGTCTGCGAACCCGCCCACCGGCGATGGACCGGTGGGCGACGCAGGGGTGGGCGAAACGCCTGCTCGCGAGGCGCCTGCTCGCGAGGCGCCGTCCGGTAGCCCCGGGCGGGACGACGCCGATCGGCAGCGGGCCGGCCGCCGTGGCGGGGAGCGGGCGCCGCTGACCGGCTCGCGCACCAAGGCCCGCCGGGCCGCCCTCGACCTGCTGTTCGAGGCCGATCAGCGCGGCCTGAACGCCGACCGGTTGCTCACCGAGCGCCTGGCGGCGCCGGTGACCGAGGCGCCGTTGCGGGACTACACGGTGCAGATCGTCCGGGGTGTCGTGCAGCACTGGCGCACCATCGACGAAGCCCTGGGCACCTACAGCCAGGGCTGGTCGGTGGAGCGGATGCCCGCGGTCGACCGCGCCCTGTTGCTCGTCGGGACCTGGGAGATCCTGTTCAACGACGACGTTCCGGACGCGGTCGCCACGCAGCAGGCCGTCGAGCTGGCCACCGCCCTGTCCACGGACGAATCGCCGAGCTTCGTCAACGGCCTGCTGTCCCGCATCGCCGAGGTCAAGGACACGATCGACCGCGGCTGAGGTCGCGCGCAGGACCCCTTGCCGCATGCGGACCGCGCATGGTTCGGTCAGGGCTTGCGGACGGTGATGGTCCAGCTCGCGTCGCCGGTCCGGTCGAAGTGGCTGACGGGGTAACCCTCGGTAGCCGCCCAGGCGGGGATGGCCTCGGTGGCCTGCGTGCAGTCGAAGTCGATCACCAGTTCGTCGCCGCTGCTCAGCTCGGCCATCGCATGCTTGGCCTCGACCAGCGGGAACGGGCAGACCTCGCCCGCGGTGTCCAGGGTGTATGTCGCCATGGCGGCGCCTCCTTGCGGTGGGTTGAGTCCCTCGGATGGGTGGGTCAGATCTTGGTGAGCACGGCACGCCGCTGCGGCGTACCCCCGGCGTCGGCGACCGGGGCCGGGATACCGCTGTCGGCGCCCGTGCCCGCCCGGCGGTGCCCGGCGATGTAGACCCGGGTCGCGGCACCGGTGCCGACCAGGAAGGCCGCGAAGCTGATCCAGCCCTGCCAGGTGAACTGCGCCGTCTCGACCATCGCGTTGCCGATGGTGCAGCCGCCGGCCAGCGATGCGCCGACGCCCATGAGCACCCCACCCATGGTGGATCGCACGGCGATCGTCGCATCGGGCACCCGCACCCGGAACTCGCCGGAGGACTTGGCGGCAACGAACGAGCCGACCAGGAGGCCGAGCACGAGCATGACGCCCCAGTCGAGATAGCGCGGCTGCGCCGTGCCCAGATAGGAGACCAGGTTGGCGCTCGGCGTCGTGATCCCGAGGCCGCCATTGCGGCCGGCCCAGGTCGACAGCGGCCATGCCGCAATCGCGATGACGCCGATGACGACGGCCGTGGCGAAGGGGTGCCAGCGGCGTTCGAGGAGCAGGTGAGCCAGGCCGGTCCGGCGCGGGGGCAGGGTGGCCAGCACGGTCCGCGGCTTGCGCAGGTGATGGCGGACCGCCAGGGCCACGCCGACCACCAGCGTGACGAGCAGGGGCCAGGCGGCGATGCCCAGGGTGCCGTGGATCGTGGTCGCCGGGACCGTGAGGCCGCGCAGGCCGTCGTTGAGGGGCTTCAGCACCCCGTACTTCATCGCCGCCGCGGTCCCGGCATAGCCGATCAGCGCCAGCCAGCTGCCGACCAGGCCCTCGCCGCTGCGGTAGTACGTCCCGGTCGCGCAGCCACCGGCCATCACGATCGCGTAGCCGAAGATGAGCCCGCCCACGACGACGCCCAGCAGCGGCAGCGGCGTCACCTTCGGGGCGATCACCCCGGTGGCGGTCAGGACGGCCAGTCCGATCGCCTGGATCGCGATCACCACGAGGAAGGCGGTCAGCCACAGGGTGTTGCGGGTGAGGAAGACGTCGCGGAAGGCGCCGGTCACGCAGAACCGGCCGCGTTGCAGGACGAAGCCGAGCAGGGCGCCGAGCAGCAGTCCGGTGAGGATCACAGGAGTTCTCCGGGGTCGAGTGGGAGCGAGTGGGAGCGAGTGGGGGAGGCCGCCGCGGGCTGAGGCCCGGGGCGGACGGCTTCTCCACGGTAGGACCCGAAATAAAAGGTGAACAACTGGATTCCATAATTTGGACTTATGGTCGGGGCGCTGCGTCGGCGCGGCGACGGCTCGGCGTCGGCGCGTCGCCGGGCCGTCGCGACGCCGGCCCGAAAAAAGTGGCCCGCGCCGGTATCAGGCGGGCGCCTCGGCGCTCTGTAGGGGTGGATCGACACCAGCCCAGGGCGCACCGAAGCACACGAACGGCGTGCCCGTCGGGCCGGCCGCCGCCGCCAGCGCCGCGTCCGCGGGCAGTCCTGCGGCCAGGTGTCGATGCAGGTCAGTCATGACGGCGCACGCCTCGTCGTCGCGCACCGCCACCAGCGGGGCGATGACGGTGCGTACGCCGAGGGCGAGCAGGGCCGACGGCCAACCCAGGGCCTCCTCGCCCGGCCGGGCGGTGCCCCGTCCGGCCTCGCAGGCCGACAGGACGACGAGCGAGGCCGACGGGGGGTTCGGTTCGAGTTCGTGGGCGAACACCAGGCCGTCCGCCATCCGGAGGGAGCTGAAGAGGGGGCTTTCCGGCTGGTGGTCGCCATGGGCGGCGACATGCACGACGTCGGCGCTCGCCAGCGCGCAGAGCAGGTCGTCTCGGGAGGCACAGGGGGCCTCCCGAGACGATCCCCCCGGGGGATCGTCCACCCGCGCGACGCGGCAGGTGGCGTCATCGGCCGCCGGATCGCGGGCCGCGGCCCAGGCGGCCAGCACCCCGGCCGCCTCGGCCGGGCCGTGCGGTACGCCCGGACCTTGCAGCGCCAGCACGGTCACGGCGGCGCCCCCCAGCATGTCGGCCGGCGGGTCGAGCCGCCTGTCCCCGCCGGCCGGCAGGACCACCTCGACGGGCGGTCGGCGCGGCGCCACGCTCTCTCGGGCGCCGGCCAGCGCCGCCCACGCGAGCAGGGACGGGGCCAAGGTGGTGGGCAGGCCGCGCCGGCTGGGCAGCAGCCCCCAGGCGATGGCGCCGAACAACTCGCCCGCCAGGACGACGGCCGGGACGGCGCCGACCAGCCGCAGTGCCGGGCGCAGCAACTCGTCCAGCACGGCGACGGAGTCGCGCACGGCGGCCGCGATCAACGGCCCCAGGCGGGGGTCGGTCTCGCCGCGCGCGGCCGCGTCGGCGTCGCGACTCACTCGACGGGCCGCCAGGCGCAGCGCGGCCGCCTCGCCGAGCTCCAGCAGCTGCGCTCTCCCGGCGGGCGGGACCACGACCGCGAAGACCCGGCCGCCGATGACGACCAGGGCGAGCACCGCCGTGCCCCGCTGCCCGGCGACGGTCACCGCGTCCCGCACGTGGGCATAGGTGGGCTCCTCGACGGCGTGCCCGGGGGCGATCGTGCGGGCGCGCCAGCGATACGCCGAGGTGGCCCGCTCCAGCCGGCGGACCTCGGCGCGCAGGTCGGCCGCCCGCGGCGGCGACGCCTGCGCGAGGGCCTCCCGCGCATAACGCAGCCGACTCAGCAGCAGCGCCTCGTCCGGGTGTGCGGACGGCCGCACCGGGGTCAACGGCGCGACCGCCCGGCGCCACCGCTCGACGCGATACAGCACCGCCACCGGGTCGCGCCGCTGGACCGCCAGCCCGACGTCGAGGTCGGCCAGGCGCTGGGCGTGCACCGCCAAGGCGCTGCGGGCATCGAGCCCCGCGGTGCGTCGTTGCGCTCCCGCGAGGTCCTGGGCCGCCCGGGCCAGCCGGGCGGTCGCCGACCGTGGCCGACCCGCGGCGAGGTCGAGACGCGTCCTGGCGTGGGCGTAGCCGAGCCGCGCGGCGACGTACGGAGATCGGGACAAGCCCCGCGCCGCGTCCAGCACCGGCGCGGCCGCCGCGAGGTCCGGCGCACGACCGCGATCGCACAGCGCCTCGGCGAATTCGAGCCGGGCCAGGCCGGCCGTGGCCAGATCTCGACGGGTGGTCGCGGCGGCGAGCAGTCGCTCGGCCCGCCCGATCCGCTCCGAGACCTGGCGGCCCCCGGTCGCCTCGGCTGCCGGGGCGGCCAGCCGCCCGGCGGCGAGTTCGATCAGCGCGGCCCGATCCGCCCAATACGGCTCGCCACGATCTCGGAACGTCGCCGCCACCCGGCCCGCCCGCGCGGCCGCGCCGGTCGCATCGCCGAGCAACAGTTCGCAGCGGGCGAGGTCGACCTCGATCTCGGCGACCTCACGGCTGTGCCCGCTCTCGGCGAAGGCGGCCGAGGCGTCCCGCAGGGCCCGGGCGGCGTCGCGGACCAGGCCGGCCTCGACCAGCACTCGGGCCCGGTCGAGGTGACTGACCCCCCGGTTCATCGCCACATCGAGGCTGGCCGCCTCGTCGAGCAGGCACAACGCGGCCGGCAGGTCACCCCGGACGAACTCGGCGCAGCCGAGGTTGTGCAGTGCGCTGAACCGCAGGGCGGCCATCCCGTCGCCGACCGAGGCGTCCGCCGCCGCCCGTAGGTCCGCGATGCCGTCGTCGAGCGCCAACGCGTGGTAGGCCAACGTGCCTCGGTTGACCAGCAGCCGCACCTGTTCGGCGGCGCCGAGGGCGTGCCGGTTCTCCTCGGCCGCCCGCATCGCCACCAACGCCGCGGTCACGTCGCCGCACCGCGCCAGCAGCAGGGCCCGTTGCACGTCACAGGCCGCGACCACGCCGGGCAGGTGCGCCGCGGTCGCGTCGGTGCGCAACGCGAGCAGCTCCCGATCGGCGGCGGCCAGACCCTGCCGGTCGAAGGTGAGCCAGCTCGCCGTGAGCCGGATCCGCAGCGGCAGCTCGGGTGGGGGATCGGGGGTGGCGCGCAGGGCGTCGTACGTCGTGGCCAGGCGGGCCGCGCCCTCGTCGATGCGGTACTGGGCGAATGCCGCGCGGGCGCTCTCCAGCAGCTCGGTGACCTCGGCCACGGTCCCTGCGGCCACGGCGGACCTCAGCGTCGCCCCGGGTCGGGCGCCGCCGGGTTCACAGCTCGACCGCCGGGGTCGCGACCGGGACGCCCTGGACGGGATGCACGACGAACCGGACCGGCCCCCGCCGGACCGCCAGGAACTCCAGGCGGCCGTGCTGATCGGCCACGCCGGAGCGCGGCCCGCCGGGACCCCACAGCTCGATCCGCGCATGAGCCTCGCTGACCCAGCACTCCAGGTCGACGGTGGCCGGATCGGTGCCGGCCCCCTGGTCGGAGCGAGTGCGCACCATCAGGCTGACCGCGGTGCCCCGGAAGGTCACCGTGTCGGTCAGCGCGGCCGCTCCGGTCCGGATCTCCGCCGGGGTGCCCGCCTGCAGTTCGGCGATCTCGGCGCGCAGGGCGGCCAGCGTCATCTCGAACTGGATGCGCTCGACCATCCCGGCCGGCATCGGGTCGCGGCGCTGCGCGACGTCCCGCACGGCACGCAGGATCTCCTCATCGAACTCGTCGAGGTCGGCCAGCTCGTCCACGATGCCGAAGTCCTCGCTCATCGCTCGCTCCAGGAGGGGTCGGCGAGCAAGGCGGCTCGCAGGGTGGCCAGGCAGCGGCCGCGGGTCGGGCCGATGGATCCGATCGGCATGCCGAGGGCGGCCCCGATCGCGGCATAGTCGGGTCGTTCGGCCAGGCAGACCGCCCGGAGCAGGGCCTGACAGCGGGGGCTGAGTGCGCGGACGTGCCGCCACAGCGCGTCGTCCCGTTCGCAGGTCAGCAACCCCTCGCCGGGGTCCGGTGGCGCGCACCGGGCCAGCGCCGCCCGCGGGTCCTCGAACTCCGCCGTTTCGTCGCTGACGAGGGTACGCCGCGCCGCGCTGGAGACCCGCCAGGATTCCCGGCGTACCGTCGTCGCCAGCCAGCCGACCACGGCCTCGGGTCGGTCCAGATCGTCGAGGTGTTCCAGCAGCTTGAGCCAGGTGTGCTGGACCGCGTCCTCGGCGCTCTGATGATCGATGCCGGCTGCCCTGGCGATGTGCCAGAGCATGGGCGTGAGCATCTGAACCAGCTCGGCCATCCGGGCCCCGTCGCCCGCGCGTGCCTCGCTCAGCGCGGCGCCCGCGCGGGCGGCCAGGGGTACGGTGGCCGGTCCCGCCATCACACCTCCTCGGTCATGGGCACCCAGACCGACTCGGTGCCGGTCCCGGGGCCCTTGGGCCGGCGCGGGGTCGGCTGCTCGCCGGAGGGCGGCGTGGCTGCTGCGGGGTTGGGCGTCGCCGCGGCGGGTTCGCCGGATTCGTCCAGGTCGGGGGTGTCGGAGCGCTTGCCGGGGGTCGCGGACATGGCGTGGGCCTTTCTCGCAGTGGACGGGACGACAGTGCGACACCGGTGAGAGCAGCGACTCGTCGCGGTGATACATGCTGACGCGAAAAAGCCCGACGGAGAAGGGAATTGCGGTTCACCTCAAGCGGCGTACGGCCGGCTCCCGAGTCGGGAACCGGCCGTACGACGGACCTGGCGGGCAGCTGGATCCGGGGCCGGCCAGACGAGGTGCCGACGCCCGGGCCCGGCGCCGTCAGGGGGTGCGGTGCGCCCGGTAGTACCGGATCAGGGCCTGGGTCGAGGAGTCCTGCTGCGCCAGGGCGGCCTCGTCGCCGCCGACGGCCGGGGTGACCCGCGTGGCGAGCTGCTTGCCGAGCTCGACACCCCACTGGTCGAAGCTGTCGATGCCCCAGACGATGCCCTGGACGAAGGTGATGTGTTCGTAGAGGGCGATCAGCTGACCGAGCACCGACGGGGTCAGCGCCGGAGCCATGATCGAGGTCGTCGGGCGGTTTCCGGCGAACACGCGGGCCGGAACGATGGCCTCCGCCGTACCCTCGGCGCGCACCTCGTCCGCGGTCTTGCCGAACGCCAGGGCGGCGGTCTGGGCGAAGAAGTTGGCCAGGAACAGTTCGTGCACGTCGGCGCCCTCGTCGCTCAACGGGTACGCCGGGGTGGCGACCGCGATGAAGTCCGCCGGGATCAGCCGGGTGCCCTGGTGGATGAGCTGGTAGAAGGCGTGCTGCCCGTTCGTTCCGGGCTCACCCCAGAAGACCTCGCCGGTGTCGCAGGTGACCGGCGTGCCGTCCCAGCGCACCGACTTGCCGTTGGACTCCATCGTCAACTGCTGCAGGTACGCCGGGAAGCGGTGCAGCAACTGGGAGTAGGGCAGGACAGCGTGCGTGTGGGCACCCAGGAAGTCGACGTACCAGACGTTGAGCAGCCCCATCAGCAGCGGCACGTTCTGCTGCGGCGCCGCGGTCGCGAAATGCACGTCCATGGCGTGGAAGCCGGCGAGCAGGTCGGCGAAGCCCGCCGGGCCGATCGCCATGGCCAGCGCGGTGCCCACGGCGGAGTCCATCGAATAGCGGCCACCGACCCAGTCCCAGAAGCCGAACGCGTTCTGCGGGTCGATGCCGAAGGCGGCGACCTTGTCCAAGGCCGTCGAGACGGCGACGAAGTGCTTGGCGATGGCATCGGCCTGGGTGCGTCCGGAGCCGGCCGCGTCATCCAGGGCGCCCGCGGCGCGCAGCGCCTCCAGCAGCCAGGTCCGCACCAACCGCGCGTTGGTCAGGGTCTCCAGCGTGGTGAACGTCTTGGAGGCGACGATCACCAGCGTCGTCTCGGGGTCCAGATCCGCGGTCTTCTGCGCGGCATCGGTGGGGTCGATGTTGGAGATGAACCGGCATTCGAGACCGGCCTGGACGTAGGGCTGCAGCGCCTCGTACGCCATCACCGGGCCGAGGTCCGAACCGCCGATGCCGATGTTGACCACGGTGCGGATGGGCTTGCCGGTGACGCCCTTCCAGTCCCCGCTGCGCACCCGGTCGGCGAAGGCATAGACCTTGTCCAGCACCGCGTGGACGTCCTCATCGACGTTCTGGCCGTCCACGACGAGCTGGTCGCCGGCCCCGGACCCGGTCTTGGGCCGACGCAGGGCGGTGTGCAGCACGGCGCGGTTCTCGGTGATGTTGATGCGCTCACCGGCGTACATGGCTTCGCGGCGTTCGGCGACGTCGACCTCGCGGGCGAGTTCCAGCAGGGCGTCGCGGATGTCATCGGTGAGCAGGTTCTTGGACAGGTCCACGTAGAGGTCGGCGGCCTGGACCGTGTAGCGGCTCGCCCGCTGAGGGTCCGCGGCGAACGCCGCGCGCAGAGTCGGGATGCCGTCCGCGGCCAACGCCGTCAGCGTCGCCCAGGCCTTGGTCGTCGTCGGGTCGATCGGAGCGCGCATGGCCACTCGCCTCTCTGGTGAATTCGGTGTCTCACAGGTCGGGTACGGCGGCGCCGGGGCTCGCCCACCCGTCGCGCCGCCTGGGCGCCAGCCTAGTGGCGGGGCATCGCCCACCGGCGTCCCAGCGTCCCGGCGTCCCGGCGGCGCAACTGCCCGCCGGGCCCGTGTGCGGGGTGCCCCGTGCATCACAGGATTCGTCAAGCCCTGGCCGGAACCCCGTCCTCGTGCGTAGAGTTTGTTTGCTCAACTACTGGACGGTCGTCAAAGTTCAGGTGCGCTAGGGGGAACGTGACGTTGCGTGTGGACGATCACCAGGTGGAATCGCTGAGCGAAGGCGATATCGAGGCGGGCATCCTGCCGCGGTTCGCCGACGTGGTCCGGGCTCAGCCGGATTCCATCGCGGTGGCCGACGAGACCAGTCAATACAGCTATGCGGAATTGGCCGCCCGCGCGGCCCGCGAGCTGCGGCTGCTGCGCGAGACGGTGGGGTCCCTGCAGCCCGCCGCGACCCGCCGCGGCGCCGCGGAATTCGAGGCGCTGGAGCCGGTCGGGATTCTGTTCGGACACCACCCCGGGGCGGTGTCGGCGCTGCTCGCGGTCCTCGCCTCGGGTCATCCGGTGCTGGTCCTGGACCAGCGCACGCCGCCGGCGCGGCTGCGTCAGCTCGTCGAGCTCAGCGGCACCCGGGTGATCCTGACCGACGGGCCCAACGAGCCGCTCGCCCGGGAACTCGTGGGCGTTGCGGTGCGCACCGACGTGCACCGGTCGCACGACCGGGCAGAGACGCTGTGGGACGCGCCGCCGGACCCCCGCGGGGTCGCGGCGATCGCGTTCACCTCGGGGTCGACAGGGGTCCCCAAGCCGGTCGCCAACGATCACCGCCTGCTCATGCGCGATGCCTGGAACAGCTCCGTGGCCACCGGCTGCTACGACGTGGGCGCCGTCGTCGCGCACACCCTCCCGATCGCCTTCCACGCCGGGCTGACGACCACCGTGCACGGCCTGGTCGTCGGTGCCTGCCTGCGGCTCTACGACACCCGGTCGCGCGGCGTGAGTCCGCTGCCGGGATTCATCGCCGCGCACGGGGCGCACCTCATGATCACCAGCCCGGGCATTCTGCGGGCGCTGGTCGACAGCCGCCCGGCGGCGGGCGCGTTCGCGACCCTGACGTCGGTGACGATCGCCGGGGAGAGCGCCTACGGCCGAGACGTCGAGGCGATGCGGGCGCTGCTGCCCCGTGGCTGCGTGATCCGCAACCGCTACGGCTCCACCGAGACGGGCCTCATCGCCGAATACGTGATCGGGCCGGACCATCCGCCGGTGACCGGGCGGGTCCCGGTCGGGCGCGGCGTGGGACGCACCGTGCTCAGCGTGGCCGCCGAGGCGGATCGCTCGCAGGACGGGACCGGGTCATTGGTGGTGACCGCTCCCGTCGTGGCCACCGGCTACTGGGGCCTGCCCGAGCGCACTGCCGAGGCGTTCGGTCGGGACGGGGAGCTGGCCACCTATCGCACCAGTGACGTGGGGCGGGTCCTGCCGGACGGGACCATCGAGTTGGTCGGGCGCAGCGACCACAGCATCAAGATCCGCGGCCACCTCGTCGACCCGGGCGAGGTGGAGGCCGCGCTGCACGCCCTGCCCGGCGTCCGGGAGGCGGCCGTGACCGGCGGGACCGACCCCGCCGGCACCCGCAACCGGTTGCTCGGCTATGTCGTGGCCGCCGAGGCGCCCCTGGACGGCGCCGATGTCTGCGGGCGGCTGCGCACCGTGCTGCCCGCGCACATGGTCCCCGAGCAGGTGATGGTGCTCGAGGCGATGCCGCGCAACGACCGCGGCAAGATCGATCGCGCCGCGCTGCCGCTGCCGTCCTCGAACCGAGCCCCGGTGGACTGGGCCGTCGTGGGCGAATGGGAAGGGATCATCGCGACCACCTGGATGGAGGTGCTCGGGCTGCCCGGGGTGGCCAGCGACGACGACTTCTTCGCCCTGGGCGGGGATTCGATCGCCGCGGAGGAGATCCTGACCCGACTCATCGACCGGTTGGGGGTCAGCCCCGAGGTCGCCCGGACCGGCACCCTGGCCGAATACCCGCGGCTGCGCGATTTCGCCCGCCGCCTGCAGCGCAGCGCTCAACCTGCCCGAGCCCTGGTCACGCTGCACGGTGCAGGCACCAAGGCGCCACTGTTCTGCGTGGCCGGCGGCGGGGGGCTGGGGATCGCGCTGCTGCCGTTGGCGCGCGCGCTCGATCCGAGCCGGCCGGTATACGCCCTGCAGTCCCCGGTCATCGAGAGCCGGGGATGGCCGGAATGGCGAGTCCGGACGATGGCGAAGAAGCACGTGGCGTTGGTCCGCTCGGTCCAGCCGCACGGCCCCTACCATCTGGCAGGACACTCCTTCGGGGGCATCGTCGCCTTCGAGATGGCCAAGCAGCTGCGCGCCGCGGGGGAAACCGTCGCGGCCCTGGTGATCCTGGATTCTTTTCCGCCGGATCCTCGCCACCACCCGCCGTACGGGGAGGGGCCGTTGGCGCTGCTCCGCTCGGCGGTCGCCGTCTGCGTCACCGCCTGGAGCCGTACGCCGGGGGGTGCCGGCGCCTACCGATTCTGGGAGCAGTCCCGTTGGCTCGGCCGGCGCTACCGGGGCGGCCAGTGGGACGGACGGACCCTGGTGGTGGTCGCGGAATCCCCGCAACGGTCCCAACGGGCCGCCTGGGCGGGGTCGTTGAGCGGCGAATGGGACCGCTGCGACGTGGGCGGCGACCACATCACGATGCTTCGGGAGCCCTTCGTGAACGAGGTCGCCGCGCACGTGCAGCGATTCCTGACGGCCGCGGAGTTCCCCGCCGCCGGTGACTACCGGCAGCACGCCCCGGCCGGCTGATCCAGCGGTCGGGTGAGCTGCGCGGTCACCAGCCGGAGCAGTCGCATCATGCGGGTTTCGAGGTCGGCGAGGGCCTCCCAGGCGCTGTCCTCGTTGGCCACCGCCGGGGTGTCCGCCATGGGGTCGGCGGTCAGGATGGTCTCGATATGTCCCTGCCCGGGACCGACGTAGAAGTCCTCGAACTCGCCGGCCCGGGCGAGCGCCTGCGGCAACCAGTCCAGGAACTCATCGAGGCGGGCCGCATCGGCGGTGAGAGCCTCCAGTTGGGTCTGGGCCTGGGCCAACGCGGCGTACGCCGCCGCCAGGGCTGCTGGATCGGGAGCGCCGGTGGGCTGCGCGCCGGGCTCGCCGGCAGGCGGGGCGCCGGCGAGCCCGGCCCTGCTGTCGTGGGTGCTGTCGTGGGTGCTGTCATTGGTGCGGGGGTCGGTCATGGTCAGCGCGCTCCTGCGTCGGTGCCGGCCGCCGCGGGGGATTCCACGGTGGCGAAGGCGATGATGTTCGAGTCATAACTTTGGGCGGCCCGGTCGAAGGTGCCGCCGCAGGTGACCAGGATGAGTTCGGTCTCGGTCGCGTCGCCATACACTCGCTGCGTCGGGAACTGGCTCTTGAGGTGCGTCGCGATCCCGGTGATCCGGTAGTGCACCGTGCGGCCGCCGGCGTCCGAGACGCTGACCCTGGTGCCCGGGCGGGCGGTGTGCAGGGCCGCGAACACGCCCGGCTTGCCGCGACCGTCGACGTGCCCGAGCAGGACGGACCGCCCAGCCTGCCCGGGTCGCACCGACCCGTCGTACCAGTAGACATCACCGATCCGGTCCAGGGGCGGCACCTCCACGGTGCCGTCGGGGTTGAGCCCGTGGGCGCTGACCGGGGCGTCGACCCCGAGCGCGCCGATCCGGACCCGAACCGGGGTGATGCCCGCCGCCGACTCCCCCGAGCTGGCGGCGGCGGGCAGCACCGTGGGGGAGGCCCCCGTCGGGGTGGCGCCGGTGGCGCCGGCCACCACCCCGGGCGTCGCCGATGATGCGACCGTCGGGCTGCCGCACGCGGGCAGCACCCCGAGGGCCAGCACGGTCAGCGCGCCCACCCAGAGCGACGCGGCGCGCCCGGGCGTCGTGCGGCGCGTCATCGCGGTCAACGACGCGACTCGGCCCGGCGGCGCAGCGCGAAGGCACCGGCGCCGGCAAGCCCGACGACGCCCACACCGGCCAGGGCGAGGTGCTCGGAGGAAAGCCCGGCGCTGTCCGCCGGACCGCCCCCGGTCTGCGGTGCGCCCTTCGGCATGGTCTTGACCGGAGCGTTGGCCGGCTTGGGAGCCGGGGCGGCCTTGGCCGCGGTAGCGCGGACGGTGGTGGTCCCGGTCCCCATGTTGTCGCAGGTCAGTTTGAGGACTGCGGTGGAGTGCGTGTAGTTGGCGGGCACGGTCATCTGGCCGCCGAGATAGCCGCCGCTGGCCATCGGGCTCAGCTCGGTGGTGCGTCCGTTGAAGCCGGTGACGGAGGCGCCGGTCACCGCCTTGCCGTTCTTGTTGTAGCCACACTCGGCATAGATGTCGATGGTGGCGCCCGGCTTGAGCGTGCCCTGCGTGAAGAACGTGATGCCTGGGCCGGAGGTCGAGTCGGCCGCGTGGGCCGGCGCGGCGACGGCGAACAGGGCGCCACCGAAAAGACCGGCGGCGGCAATGGTGCCCACCGGGGTACGAGGAAAACTAGACAAGGAACTTCCCCTTTCAAGGAACAACTGGTCAGGAGGAGAGCCGGTCGGCTCAGCCGCGCGCCTCGGCCCGCCGGCGCAACGCCACCGCGCCCGCTCCCACGAGGCCGAGGGCGCCGACACCACCGAGAACCAGCGGCACCGTGGAGCCCTGGTCGCTGATCGGAGCGCCGCCACCGGTCTGTGCACCGCCCTTGGGCAGCACCCGCGCGGGGGTGTTCGTGGCCGTCGGCGCCTTCTGGGCCGGCTTGGCCGCGGTGGCCGTGCGAACGGTGGCCGTCCGGGTGACCTTGTTGTCGCATTCCAGCTTCAGGACGGCGCTGTCTTGCGTGTAGGTCTTGGGCACGGTCATCTTCGCGCCGAGCTGACCCTCGGCGCCCCAGGGCGTCAGCGCGCCTTCACGCCGTTGAATCCGGTGACCGTGGCGCCCCCGACGAACGCGCCGCTGGAATCCCGGCCGCATTCGGCGTTGAGATCGATGGTCGCACCGGGCTTGAGCGCCCCGGTGATGAAGAAGTTGATCGGAGCGGGGTCGTTGGTCGCGGCGTGGGCCGGGGCGACGGCCGAGGCCAGCAAGGCCCCGCCGAGGAGCGCAGTGACGCCGGTGCCACACAGCAGGGAACGGTGCGAACGAAGCATGACGGTGACCTTTCTGGGAGTCGGGACAGGAGCTGAGAGGGCGTTTCCGTTCCCGTTTGTGCTGGACAACAAGAAGGGTACGAGGGGGTTGTTTCGAGGCTTTGTGGATCGGTTCTCGGTGCCTCATCAACACTCGATCAACCGCATCCGGGCGCCGTGCCGCCGCCGTGACCGGGTCGTGGGAGCGCCGTAACGAAACCGATGAAGTCCGCGGTTACAGTGGGGCCGTGGTGCGTCGTCCGCAGCTCCTCTCCGGGCTGACTCTCGCCGTCGCGGCCCTGCTCACCGGGTGTTCGATCGATCCGCTCCGGGTGGAGGGCCGCGGCGTGCTGACGCCGACGGTCACCGTGGCCTCGCCCTCGTTGCCCGCGGAGGCGCTGCGCAATATCCGCAATCTCGATCTGCGCAGTGCGATTCTGGCGGATTCTCGCATTCCCGCGCCGTTGCACCAGGCGCTCGATGCCTGCGCCCGGTGTGGCATCGACGATCCGATCTATATCGACGTCACCCACGACGACATCGACGATGTCCTGGTCCCGGTCTACAGCGCGCAGGAACAGATCGGCGCGGTCGTCTTCACGGTGCTCGACGCCAAGCCGACGCTGGCGATCGCGGTCTACGGCCCGCAGATCAGCCTCGACGTCGCGGAAGGAGACCTGCTGTTGGCCACTCCCGTGTTCCTGGCCGGCGACCCGCCGTGCTGCCCGGCCGGGAGCCCGGTCGAGCGCAGCTACCGGTGGACGGGTCGGACCTTCGTGCCCCGGGACCCCGCCCCACCGAGCCCCCCGGGACGCCTGGGCGAGACCGTGGTGGTGACCCCATGACGACGCCGCAGACGGGGGTGGGCCTGGACGGGGTCCGCGTGCTGGTGGTCGAGGACGATGCGGTCATTCGCGAGGCGACCACTCTGGGCCTGGAGATGTATGGCCTGGTCGTCCAGACCGCACCCGACGGGCTGGCCGGGTGGACCGCCTATCGGCAGCAGCAACCCGACGTGCTGATCCTCGACGTCATGATGCCCTTCCTGGACGGCATTTCGTTGTGCCGCCGAATCCGGGAGACCTCGGCTGTCCCGATCTTGATGCTCAGCGCCCGATCGGACGGGATCGACATCGTGCAGGGGTTGGAGGCCGGCGCCGACGATTGCGTGCCGAAGCCGTTCGACCTGATGGTCCTGATCGCCCGGATCCGCGCGGTGCTGCGCCGAGCGCAGCCCGTCAAGGCCGAGGGTCACCAGGTGACCACCCTGGACGACCTCATCGTCGATCACGACGCCCTCGAAGTCTCCTGCGACGGGGCCGCGGTGCGGCTGACACCCACCGAACTGCGCCTGCTGCTGCGCCTCGTCGAGAGCGCCGGAATGGTGGTCTCCCGGGACACCCTGCTCACGGACGTCTGGGACTACCCGGACGGCGGGGATACCCGGCTGGTGGACGTGCACGTGCAACGGCTGCGGGCCAAGATCGGCAAGTCCCGGATCGAGACGGTCCGCGGGTTCGGCTTCAAGCTGCGCCGATGAAGCTGGCGGTCAAGGCCCCGCTCGCGGTCGCCCTGCTCGCGGTGGTGCTCGGCGTGGTCTTCGGCGGCTGGGTGCATCTGGCCATGACCCGGGTCACCGACGAGGCGGCCCGGGCGGACGCGCTGAACCAGTTGCGGGTGGCCGCCCGGGCCTACGAAAGCGGCGCCGCTCTGCCGGCGTACGCCAGCTTCGACGACGAGCAGCTGCCGACGCAGCTGAGCGAGGCCACCGCGGACGGCCGCATCGTCACCCTGCTCACCGAGGACCCCCCGGTGGTCTGGGCGGCCCAGCGCACCGTCAACGGCAAGACCCTGTCGGTGCGCACGTCCTGGGAGACCGGGGCCGCGCTGCTGGACAGCCTCGACACCGATCTGCTCATCGGCGTGGTCGCGCTCACCCTCGCGGCCGCGGTGGCCGCACTCGCCGTCGCCTCCACGTTGAGCCGGCGGCTGCGGGCCGCCGAAGCCAGCGCGCTGCAGATCGCCGACGGCAATCTGGAGGTCCGGGTGGGGGATTCGGTGACCGGCCGGGACGAGGTCGCGCAGCTGGGCCGCACCATCGATCTGCTCGCCGCCCGCATGCAGGAGCGGTTGGCCTCCGAGAAGCGCGTCACGGCGGACATCGCGCACGATCTGCGGACCCCGCTGACCGGCCTGGTGACCGCCGCGGACCTGCTGCCGCCGAGCCGTCCGACGGAGCTGGTCCGGGGGCAGGTGGCGACCCTGCGGCGACTGGTGGAGGACGTGCTGGAGGTGGCCCGCCTGGACGCCGCGGACCAGCTCCTGGAGGAGGCCGTGATCGGCACCGCCGCCTTGGCGCGCCGCGCCGTCGCGGCGTGTTCGCTGGCCGATGTGCTGGTCGAGGTGGATGCCGACGAGGAGGTGCTCACCGATCCGCGCCGGGTCGAGCGGGTGCTGGTGAACCTGCTGGAAAACGCCGGTCGGCACGGCGCCGCACCGGTCTGCTGTCGGGTGCAAGGCCGCTCGATCAGCGTCGTCGACCACGGCGCCGGCTTCCCCGCGGCGCTGTTGCAGCACGGACCCCAGCGGTTTCGAACCCATGCGCCGGAGCGGGGCCGTGGCCACGGCCTGGGGTTGACGATCGCGATGGGGCAGAGTCGTGCGTTGGGCGCCGAGCTCACCTTCGCGAACCGGCCCGGTCCGCAGGGCGGTCACCAGGCCGTCGCCACCCTCGTGTTGCCGGTGGCCGCGGCGATCCTGTGAAGCCCGTCACGCCCGCGCGGAGGCCTCGGTCGAGGCCCAGGTGGGGCCACCCGGCACGCCGTACGACGCGTCCGGCGCACCCCGAATCGCGGGGTAGGGTGAGGGCGTTCGACGTCCTTTAACCACCGTCCTGTGAGGCGGGGAAGGAGGTCCGGCGCCATGGGGCGACGCGACTCGGCCAGCACTCCAGCCACCGGCACGAAGAAGAAGGGGGCCGAGGCGGCAGCCAGCGCGCCACCCGATCCCTCGCCTCCAGATTCCGGGCCGGATTCCAGGCCTGACTCCAGCAGCGTGCCCGAGCCCGGCGACGCGCGCGTGGTCCTCGGCGCGGACGACATCGCCCGGGCGCTGCGCAGGATGGCCCACGAGATCGCCGAGCGCAACAAGGGCACCGACGACCTGGTCGTGCTGGGCATCGTCAGCCGCGGGGCGCCGCTCGCGCGCCGACTCGCCGAACAACTGGCCACGGTCGAGGGCAAGACCGTCCCGGTCGGCACGCTGGACGTGACGCTCTACCGGGACGACCTGCGTCGCAAGCCCACTCGGCGGATGGAACCCACGAACATTCCCGACGGTGGCGTCGACGACAAGATCGTGGTCCTGGTCGATGACGTGCTCTACTCCGGGCGCACCATCCGCGCCGCCCTGGACGCCCTCGGCGACGAGGGCCGGCCCCGCGCGGTGCGGCTGGCGGTCCTGGTCGACCGCGGGCACCGCGATCTGCCCATCCGCGCCGATCACGTGGGCAAGAACCTGCCCACCTCCAGTTCCGAGCGCGTCCATGTCCTGCTCGCCGAGTCCGACGGGATCGACGAGGTCCGCATCACCGGAGGCGACCGCTCGTGAAGCTGCCCCACTTCCTGTCCATGGACGGACTGACCCGCGACCAGATCACCCAACTCCTGGACACCGCCGAGGAGATGGAGAAGGTGCGGCAGCGCGAGGTGAAGAAGATCCCCGCGCTGCGCGGCGTCACCATCGTCAACGCCTTCTTCGAGGACTCGACCCGCACCAAGAACTCCTTCGACCTGGCCGCGAAGTCCCTCTCGGCCGACACGATGGGGTTTGCCGGCAAGGGTTCCTCGACGTCCAAGGGCGAGTCGCTGCGCGACACCGTCCTGACGATCGCCGCGATGGGGGTCGACGGCTTCGTCATCCGGCACGGTGCCTCCGGCGCCCCCAAGCTCGCGATGGACTGGACCGGCCTGCCGGTCGTCAACGCCGGGGACGGCACCCACGAGCACCCCACGCAGGCCCTGCTGGATGCCTATGCGATGCGCAAGCGCCTCGGTGACCTGGCCGGCAAACACGTCGCCATCTGCGGCGACCTGCTGCACAGCCGGGTGGTCCGCTCCAACATCTTCTGTCTGCGCACCCTCGGCGCCGACGTCACCCTGGTCGCACCGCCGACCCTGATGCCGCCCGGCATCGACGAGCGCGCCGCCCAGGAGGGTTTCCGGACGTCGTACGACCTCGACGCCGTCGTCTCGGAGGTGGACGCGCTGATGATGCTGCGCGTCCAACGCGAGCGGATGAGCGGCGGCTTCTTCCCGACGGAGAACGAATACACGGCGCTCTACGGGCTGACCCGCGAACGGCTGGCCCGCATGGCCGACCACGCCGTGGTGTGTCACCCCGGGCCGATGAACCGCGGCCTGGAGATCGCGCCGGAGGCCGCGGACGCCGCGCGGTCCCTGATCCTCGACCAGGTCACCGCCGGGGTCTACACCCGGATGGCGGTCCTGTTCCACGTCTTCTCGGGTGACGGAAATGGAGCTTCGGAATGAGCATCGACGAAGCGCGGGTACGGCGGGTGCGGTGCGCGCTGCGGCAAGCGATGGAGCGCGAGGAGAGCGGGGCGACGGAATGAGCATGCTGGTCAAGGGGGCGGACCTGCTCGGCGAGGGCCGCGCCGACATCCTGGTGCGCGACGGTCGCATCGAGGCGGTCGGCGCCGATCTCGACGTGCCCAAGGGCGCCGAGACGATCGACGCCGATGGCCTGATCGCCCTGCCCGGCCTGGTCGACATCCACACGCACCTGCGCGAGCCGGGCCGCGAGGACGCCGAGACGATCCTGACCGGATCCCAAGCGGCGGCCACGGGTGGATATGTCGCGGTCATGGCGATGGCGAACACTGCGCCGGTGACCGACACGGCGATTCTCGCCGAATGGGTCTGGGAGCAGGGCCGGCGCAGTGCCTACGCCGACGTCTTCCCGATCGGGGCGGTCACCAAGGGACTGGCCGGGGAGCAACTGGCCGAGTTGGGGCTGATGCACCGCAGCCGGGCCGCGGTGCGGATGTTCTCCGACGACGGCAAATGCGTGCACGACCCGCAGGTGATGCGTCGGGCGCTGGAATACGTCAAGGGGTTCGATGGCGTCATCGCCCAGCACGCCCAGGACCCTCGGCTCGCCCCGCACACCGCCTGCTGCCACGAGGGTCCGGTTTCGGGGCGGCTCGGCCTGCCCGGCTGGCCTGCCGTCGCGGAGGAGACGATCATCGCCCGGGACGTGATGCTGGCCCGGCAGAGCGACAGCCGGCTGCACGTGTGTCACCTGTCCACCGCGGGCAGCGTGGCGATCGTGCGCTGGGCCAAGGCGCAAGGCATCGCGGTGACCGCCGAGGTCACGCCGCACCACCTGCTGCTCACCACGGATCTGCTGGCGAGCTACGACCCGGTCTATAAGGTGAACCCGCCCTTGCGGCCGGCCGAGGACGTCGCCGCGGTGCGCGAAGCGCTCGCGGACGGCACCATCGACGCGGTCGCCACCGACCACGCCCCGCACGCCCTCGATGACAAGCAGCACGACTTCCAGGTGGCGGCCTTCGGCATGCTGGGTCTGGAGACGGCGCTGTCGGTGGTCACCGAGGTGATGGTCCGGCCCGGCCTGATGAGCTGGGCGGACGTCGCGCAGGCCATGTCCGTGCGGCCGGCCCGGATCGCGGGGCTGGGGCAGCACGGCCGGCCGCTCGCGGCGGGGGAGCCGGCCAATATCACCCTGGTCGACCCGGCGGCCACCGTCCGGGTGGACCGGGACGCCAGCCGCAGCAAGTCGCGGAACAACCCCTACCACGGCCGCGAGCTGCACGGCCGGGTCGTCACGACGCTCCTTCGCGGCGTCCCCACCATGCTGGACGGGCGCCTCCAGTGAGTTCGCCCGCACCGGCCCTACTGCTGCGCCGGGCCCCGGCCGTCCTCGTCCTCGAGGACGGCCGGGTCTTCCGGGGCCGCGCCTACGGAGCGGAGGGCACCAGCACCGGCGAGATCGTCTTCTCGACGGGCATGACCGGCTACCAGGAGACCCTCACCGACCCCAGCTACCACCGTCAGATCGTCGTGATGACCGCGCCGCACGTCGGCAACACGGGCATGAACGACGAAGACCCGGAGAGTTCGCGGATCTGGGTGGCGGGCTACGTCGTGCGCGATCCCGCGCTGCGGCCCAGCAACTGGCGGTCCCGCCGGACGCTGGAGGACGACCTGCGCGAGGCCGGGATCGTCGGCCTGTGCGACGTCGACACCCGGGCGATCACCCGGCACATCCGGGACGCCGGGGCGATGCGGGCCGGTATCTTCTCCGGGGCGCAGGTCCAGGCACCCGATCAGGAATTGCTCGCCGCCGTGCGCGCCGCCCCGCGGATGTCGGGTGCGCGGCTCGCGCAGGAGGTCAGCACCGACACGGCGTACGTCGTGCCCGCGCTCGGCGCGCGGCGCGCGGTGGTTGCCGCCCTCGACCTCGGCATCAAGTCGATGACCCCGCACCGGATGGCGGAGCGCGGGATCGAGGTGCACGTGCTGCCGGCGGACACGACGTACGAGCAGCTGCGCGCGATCCCCGGCGTCACGCCCGGGGCCCTGACCCGCGGCGGTGGACCCGACGGGGTGTTCTGTTCCAACGGGCCGGGCGACCCGGCCACCGCCGACGATCAGGTGGCGCTGCTGCGGCGGGTGCTCGCCGACCGGATCCCCTACTTCGGGATCTGTTTCGGCAACCAGCTCTTCGGGCGGGCCCTCGGGTTCGGCACCTACAAGCTGACGTTCGGGCACCGCGGTATCAACCAGCCGGTGCTCGACCGGGCCACCGGGCGCGTGGAGATCACGGCGCAGAACCACGGGTTCGCGGTCGACGCGCCGCTGGACGGCCCGGTCACCGCCCCCAGTGATGCGCGCGACGGTACGTCGTATGGGCGCGTCGAGGTCTCCCACGTGTGCCTGAACGACCAGGTCGTCGAGGGCCTGCGCTGCCTGGACATCCCGGCGTTTTCGGTGCAGTACCACCCCGAGGCCGCGGCCGGCCCGCACGACTCGGCGTACCTCTTCGACCGCTTCCTGGACCTGATGCTGGTGGACCGGCCATGAGCCCGGACGGTACGTCGTCCGCACCCGGCCTGCGGCTGGTCCGCCTGCACGTCGAGAACTACCGGGTGCTCAAGGACGTGACCTTCGAGGCCCTGACGCCGTACACGGTGCTGTTCGGTCCCAACGGGAGTGGCAAGTCCACCGCGCTGGACGTTCTGGAGTTCGTGGCGGAGGCCTTCGCCACCAACCTGACGGCGGCATGGGATCGGCGCGGGGGAGCCGCCGGCCTGATGACGCGGGGCTCGAAAGGCCCGCTCGTCATCGAGATCGACGCCGAGGCTTCCGGGACCGGACACCTCCTCACGTACCGCCTGGAGCTGACCCAGGACGATCGCGGGCCGGTCGTGGAGCGCGAGACGGTACGCCTGCGGACGTCGTCCCACGACGACGCGTCCCGGACACTGCTCGAGCTGCGTCGGGGTGCGGGAACGGCCGTCAGCGCAGGGGCCGTTGGAACGGCGACGGACGACGTGAGCGTCAGTCTGTCCGCGGTCAACGCGATCGGATTGGCCACGGCCGCGCTCATCGTGGTGTCGCGGTCCGGCGCGGCTCCGGCCCCCGCAGAGTCCCCTCATCTGTTGACCCTGAGCCGCTTCATCCTGGGGTGGCGGTTCACCGAGGCCGCCCGCGTGCGGCCGAGAACGCCCGCGGTCACTGTGTCGCATCCGTCGCTTCCGTCGAAGACCCTCGACGTTCTGGTCGAGGAGCGATCCATGGAAACCGCGCTCCGCATCATCCTCGAGGCCTGGTTCTTCGGTGACATTGCCGCTGTGCGGCAGGTCTATCCGCGCGTTCCGGACTCATTAGGGTCGCGCGCCGCCTACCGAGACCCGGACGCCATCGCGGGTGGCACCTGGGAATCGCTGGAGGTGGTGCTCCAGCAGGCGGGTTACATGCGAGGCGGGCTCAGGAAAGTCGCGCTCGCAGAGTCGGTTGCACCACACATGGACCTTGCGAACAACACGTCGAGGAGCTTTCAGGTGACCATCGCGGGGATTCGCCGACTCGTGGGGAGGGCGGCGTAGATGCCCAGACGCGACGACATTCACAGCGTGCTGGTGATCGGGTCGGGACCGATCGTCATCGGGCAGGCCGCGGAGTTCGACTATTCGGGAACGCAGGCGTGCCGGGTGCTGCGAAGCGAGGGGCTGCGGGTCATCCTCGTCAACTCCAACCCGGCGACGATCATGACCGACCCCGAGGTGGCCGACGCGACGTATGTCGAGCCGATCACCCCGGCCGTGCTGGAGACCATCATCGCCAAGGAGCGCCCGGACGCCGTGCTGGCGACCCTGGGCGGGCAGACCGCCCTGAACGCGGCGATGGCGCTGCACGAAAGCGGGGTGTTGGAGCGCTACGGGTGTCCCCTGATCGGCGCGAACGTCGAGGCCATCAAGCTCGGCGAGGACCGCGAGCTGTTCAAGGGCGTGGTGCAGCGGTGCGGCGCGGAGAGCTGCCGCAGCGTCATCTGCCACGCGATGGAGGAGGTCTGGGCGGGGGCCGAAGAGCTGGGCTATCCGCTCGTGGTGCGGCCCAGCTTCACGATGGGCGGTTTGGGCAGTGGGTTCGCGCACACCCCCGAGGATCTGGCCCGGATCGCCGGGGCCGGCCTGCACGACAGCCCGGTCGGCGAGGTGCTGCTGGAGGAGTCGATCCTGGGCTGGAAGGAGTTCGAGCTGGAGGTCATGCGCGACCACGCGGACAACGTGGTCGTGGTGTGCTCCATCGAAAACCTCGACCCGTGCGGCGTACACACCGGCGACTCGATCACCGTCGCGCCCGCCCTGACCTTGACCGACCGGGAATATCAGCGGCTGCGGGACATCGGCATCGCGATCATTCGCGAGGTCGGCGTGGACACCGGCGGCTGCAACATCCAATTCGCGATCGACCCGGCGACGGGGCGGATCATCGTCATCGAGATGAACCCGCGGGTGTCGCGCTCCTCGGCGCTGGCGTCCAAGGCCACCGGTTTCCCGATCGCCAAGATCGCGGCCCGGATGGCCATCGGCTACACCCTCGACGAGGTGCCCAACGACATCACCGAGAAGACCCCGGCGAGTTTCGAGCCGACCCTGGACTACGTCGTCGTCAAGGTTCCCCGGTTCGCGTTCGAGAAGTTCCCGGCGGCCGACCCGACCCTGACCACGACGATGAAGTCGGTCGGTGAGGCCATGTCGATCGGGCGCAATTTCACCGAGGCCCTGAACAAGGCGCTGCGCAGCCAGGAGCGCAAGGACGCCGCCTTCCACTGGCGTGGTCCGCGGCCGACCATCGAGGCGGCTCGTGCGGTGCTTGCCGCGGCAAGCACTCCGACGGACGGTCGGATCGTGCAGGTGCAGCAGGCGCTGCGCGGCGGCTGCACGGTCGAGGAGGTGTACCAGGCGACGGGGATCGACCCGTGGTTCCTCGACCAGATCGCGCTCATCAACGAGATCGCCGACCAGGTCCGCAGCTGCGGCCGCTCGGAACGGCACCTGGAGCCGGAGACGCTGCGGCTGGCCAAGCGGCACGGCTTCTCCGACGCCCAGATCGGTGAGCTGGTGGGACTCGGCGAGGCGGTGGTGCGCGGGGTGCGCCAGGCCCTCGACATCCGGCCCGTCTTCAAGACCGTGGACACCTGCGCGGCCGAGTTCGCGGCCCGCACGCCGTACCACTATTCGACCTACGACAGCGAGACCGAGGTGGCCCCGCGGGAGCGGCCGGCGGTGCTGATCCTCGGCTCGGGGCCGAACCGGATCGGGCAGGGCATCGAGTTCGACTACTCCTGCGTGCACGCCAGCTTCGCCCTGCGCGACGCCGGCTACGACACCGTGATGATCAACTGCAACCCCGAGACGGTCTCGACGGACTACGACACCTCGAGCCGGCTGTATTTCGAGCCGCTCACCCTCGAGGACGTGCTCGAGGTCTACGAGGCCGAACGCGCGGCCGGGCCGATCGCCGGCGTCATCGTGCAGCTGGGCGGGCAGACCCCACTCGGGCTGGCCCGGGCGCTCAAGGCCGAGGGCGTGCCCATCGTCGGCACCTCGCCGGAGGCGATCGACTGGGCGGAGGACCGCGGCCAGTTCGGGCGGATTCTCGATGAATGTGGACTGCCGGCGCCGCGGCACGGCACCGCGTTCAACTCCGCACAGGCCGCCCAGGTGGCTCGGGACATCGGCTATCCGGTGCTGGTGCGCCCGAGCTACGTGCTCGGCGGTCGTGGGATGCAGATCGTGTACGACGAGGCGACGCTGCGCGAGTACGTCGACCGGGCCACCGACACCGGCGGCGAGCACCCGGAGCATCCGGTGCTCATCGACCGGTTCCTCGACGATGCCATCGAGATCGACGTGGACGTGCTGTACGACGGCGAGCAGATGCTGGTCGGCGGGATCATGGAGCACATCGAGGAGGCCGGGATCCACTCCGGGGACTCGGCCTGCGTGCTGCCACCGGTGACCCTCGGGCCGCGGGAGATCCGCCGGGTGCGCGAGTCCAGCCACGCGCTGGCCCGGGCGCTCGCCGTCCGCGGGCTGATGAACGTGCAGTTCGCCCTCGCCCAGGACGTGCTCTATGTGCTGGAGGCCAACCCGCGCGCCTCCCGCACGGTGCCCTATGTCGCCAAGGCCACCGGGGTGCCGCTGGCCAAGGCCGCCGCCCGGGTGATGCTCGGGGCGAGCATCGCCGACCTGCGCCGCGAGGGCCTGCTGCCGACGGTCGGCGACGGCGGGACGATGCCGGTCGACGCCCCGGTCTCGGTCAAGGAGGCCATCCTGCCGTTCAAGCGGTTCCGCACCCACGAGGGCCGGGTCGTGGACTCGGTGCTGGGCCCGGAGATGCGGTCCACCGGGGAGGTGATGGGCATCGACGCCAGCTTCGGCGCGGCCTTCGCCAAGACCCAGATGGGCGCCCTGTGGGGGCTGCCGACGTCGGGGCGGATCTTCGTCTCGATCGCCAACCGGGACAAGCGGGCGATGGTGTTCCCGCTCAAGCGGCTGGCCGAGCTGGGCTTCGAGCTGTTGTCCACGCACGGCACGGCCGACGTGCTGTCCCGCAACGGGGTGCGCGCTCAGGTCGTCCGCAAACACAGCGAGGGCCCCGGCCCCCACGGTGAGCCGACGATCGTGCAGATGATCGAGGCCGGCGAGATCGACATGGTCGTGAACACTCCCGAGGGCAGCGACGCCCGCCGCGACGGGTATGCGATTCGGACCGCCGCGACCAGCATGGACCGGCCTATCATCACCACGATCCAGCAGCTGGGCGCCGCGGTGCACGGGATCGAGTCGATCCGCAGTGCCACCGTGCGGGTGGCCTCGCTGCAGGAGCACGCCGCCCGGCTCGACCTGGCCGTGGGGGCGGCTCAGGCGCTGCCGGAGCGGCCGGCGCAGGATGCTAGCGCGCCTTCGGCGCAGGTGGACGGGGCGCCTTCGGCGCAGGTGGACGGGAGCACGGATGAGTGAGGCGATCAGCCACGTCGAGCGGGCCCGGCGCGCCGGGGTCTTCACCCAGCGGGCCCGGGTGGTGGAGAACGTCCCGGAGGGCGCCTACCACCGCATCGTGATGACCGTGCCGGAGATCGCCGAGGCCGCCCGGCCCGGACAGTTCGTCGCCCTGGCGGTGGGCGGCGAGACCACCGGGGCGCTGTTGCGCCGTGCCTTCTCCATCAGCGGCGCGACGGCGCCGATCGGGCCGGGTCCCGGCCGCCTCGAGCTCGTGGTCGCCGGCCATGGCCGGGGCTCGACGTGGATCACCCGGCAGGGGCCGGGGGCCGAGCTCGACGTCGTCGGGCCGCTCGGCCGACCGTTCCCGTTGCCCACCACCGGCGTACCTTGCGTTCTCGTCGGCGGCGGCTATGGCAGCGCGCCGTTGTTCTGGCTCGCCGACGCCCTGCGGCAGCGCGGCTGCCCGAGTGCGCTCGTGCTCGGCGCCGCGACGCGCGAGCGGTTGTACGGCGTGCGTCAGGCGCAGCAGATCGGTGCGTCGGTCGTGCTGACCACCGACGACGGTTCGCTCGGCGTCAAGGGCTGGGTCTCCGACGTGCTCGGTGAGGTCATCACCAAGACCGGTGCCGCCGTGGTCTACGCCTGCGGCCCGATGGGGATGCTGCGGTCGGTCAGCGAGATCGCCGCGGAGCGGGGCGTCGTCGCCCAGGTTGCCGTCGAGGAGTCGATGGCCTGCGGGGTGGGCGTCTGCATGACCTGCGTGATGCCGGTGGTCGGCAAGGACGGCGCGACACGGATGACCCGAGCCTGCGTGGAGGGTCCGGTGTTCCGTGGCGACCGGCTGCGGTGGGAGGCGTTCGAGGACGGGTGGTGCCGCGTGCCAGCAGATGCGCACGGGGCACCGGGCACGGGAGGGCACTGATGGGCGGCCAGCGCAATCCTCGCGATCGCGGTGTCTATGACCTGGAGGCCGAGGAGCGCGCCGAGGCGCAGGAACGGCAGGCGGCCATGCCGGCCGGGGACGACGGGCTCCCCACCGCTGGAGAGGGTGGCCAGGGGGCGATCTCGTCTGCAGCCGGCCCGTCTGCAGCCGGCCCGTCTGCAGCCGGCCTGGCCGCGGATGGCCCCACGGACCCCGACGATCACCGTGTCGAGGGCGAGCCGGCGGCGACCCCGGCGCCCCGCGCCGAGGCCCGGGTCGAGCTGATTTCCGAGGGCGCGGTACCGGCGCCGCCGCCGCGGCCGGTGGTGCGACACACCCTCTCCGGCGTCGAGATGGCCGTCGACATCGGCCCGGACGTCACGATCCCCAACCCCGTGCTGACCGCGTCCGGGTGTGCCGCCAACGGTCGTGAGCTGCACCGCTTCTTCGATGTCGCCGACCTCGGTGCGTTCACCACGAAGACGGTCATGCGCGAGCCGCGGGCCGGGCGGGGCACCCCCCGGATGGCCGAGACCCCGGGCGGGATGCTCAACTCCATCGGCCTGCAGGGCCCGGGCATCGAGGCGTTCGTGGCGACCGATCTGGCCTGGCTGAAGTCGGTGGGGGCGCGGGTGCTGGTATCGATCGCCGGCACCGAGCCGGCCGAATTCGCCGAGGTCACGCGGGTGCTGCGGAACAGCGAGGCGTTCGATGCGTGCGTCGGGGTGGAGGTCAACATCTCCTGCCCCAATGTGGCCAACCGCGGGCTGGTCTACGCCTGCGATGTCGCCTCGACCACCCAGGTGCTGGAGCAGGTCCGCACCGAACTGCCGCCCGACGTACCGGCGTTCGCGAAGCTGACCCCCGATGTGACCGACATTGTCGCGATCGCCGCGGCCGCGCTCGCGGCCGGGGCGACGGGGCTGACGATGATCAACACGTTGCTCGGCATGGACATCGACACCGATCGGTTGCGCCCCCGGCTGTACGGCGTGACCGGCGGACTGTCCGGCCCGGCGATCCGCCCGGTCGCCGTGCGCGCGGTGTTCCAGGTGGCGGCGGCGATGCGAGCCGGCATCCTGCCGATCGCCCCGATCATCGGGGTCGGCGGGATCGCCAGCGGGTTGGACGCGCTGCAGTTCCTGGCCGCCGGCGCAACCGCCGTACAGGTGGGCACCGCGACCTTCCACGACCCGCTGGCGCCGGTGAAGGTCCGCGACGAACTCGCCGCCGCCGTGGCGGCCCGAGGCTATGCCACCATCGGTGAGGTCATCGGGGTCGCCCACGACCGGCTGCCCTGACGCATCCGCCCGGCCGGAGCACCACCGGCCGGACTCCTTCGCGCCGGGCGAGGCCCGGCCGGACCGAACGAACGGGAGTCAGCGTGACGACGGACGACGTGGACCGGGCGACGGGTCCGGCCAGCGGGCCCGAACCGTTCGGGACCCGGCTCGCGGCCGCGATGGCCGCCCACGGCCCCCTGTGCGCCGGCATCGACCCGCATCGGGAGCTGCTGGCCGCCTGGGACCTGGACTACACGCTGGCCGGCGTCGAGCGGTTCGCGCTCACCTGCGTCGAAGCCTTCGGCGGGGCGGTCGCCGCGGTCAAACCACAGTCGGCGTTCTTCGAGGTGTTCGGCGCCGCGGGGGTCGCGCTGCTGGAGCGGGTGGTGCGCGAGCTGCGCGCCGCCGGCACTGCGGTGATCCTCGACGTCAAGCGGGGCGACATCGGCTCGACCATGGAGGCCTACGCGCACGCCTTCCTCGGCCCGCACGCTCCGGCCCCGCCCGATGCCATCACGGTGAGTCCCTATCTGGGCTATGGCTCGCTGCGTCCGGCCCTGGACCTGGCCTTGGCCACCGGCCGTGGCGTGTTCGTGTTGGCCCTCACCTCCAATCCCGAGGGGGCGGCGGTGCAGCATGCGCTGGCGAGGGACTCCGGCGGCCACCCGACCAGCGTGGCCGGCCATGTGGTGGCCGGGGCCGCCGCCGACAACGCGGCCGCGGCGGCGCGGGGAGAGCTGGGCAGCATCGGGCTGGTGGTCGGCGCCACCGTGGGCGCGGCCGTGGCCGAGCTGGGACTCGACTTGGCGGCGGCCAACGCCCCGCTGCTCGCTCCCGGGGTGGGCGCGCAGGGCGCCACCCCGGCCGACCTGCGGGCCGTGTTCGGCGCCGCCCTGCCGCACGTGCTCGCCGCCAGCAGCCGAGAGGTCCTGCGTGCCGGACCCGATGCCAGCGCGCTGCGGGCCCGGGCCCTGGCCACCGCGGCGCAGCTGCGGGACCTGGTCGGTGCGGCATGACCGCCGGGAGCCAGCCGGCGGCCAGCCAAGCGACGGCGAGCCAGCCGGCGGCGAGTCAGGCGGAGGCGCTGGCCGAGCTGCACCGGATCCGGGGCAGCATCGACAACATCGACGCCGCGCTGGTGCATCTGCTGGCGGAACGTTTCAAGTGCACCCAGCGCGTGGGGCAGCTCAAGGCCGATCACGGTCTGCCCGCGGCCGACCCCGCCCGGGAGGCGCAGCAGATCGCCAGGCTTCGCGCGTTGGCCGTGGACTCACATTTGGACCCGGGGTTCGCGGAGAAGTTCCTGACCTTCGTCATCGACGAGGTCATTCACCACCACCAGCAGATCGCCGCCGAACGCGACCGCTGATCGCGACCGCACGTCCGCTGACCGCCGTCGGCGCCGCGGCTGGCGCGGCCGGCCGCGCGTGGGTCGGCCGTGGGGCGGCGGATCGGAGCGCGGCGGACCGAGCTCGGGATGACTGCGCCGTCGCACGGGTGTGCTGCCGGCCCCGATCCGAGTCGCTCCCCAAACCGCGGCGCGGCCCGGTCGAACGTACGACACGCCAGGTCAATGCAGGTGCAACCGTTGCACGTGACCGGCGCTTTCGCTAGGTTCAACCCTGGACGACGCGAGAAAGTCCCGGTGAACGGCCTGGCCCGGCGATGACGGGGCCGGTGACCGCACAGAGAACTGGCAGCCTTTGGCGAGGAGAGACCCGTGGCCCTACCCCAGCTGACCCCCGAGCAGCGCGCGGAAGCACTTGAGAAGGCCGCGGCTGCCCGCCGTGAGCGGGCAGCGGTGAAGAACCGCCTCAAGAACTCCCAAGGGTCGCTCGCCGACGTCGTCAAAGAAGGCAAGAGCAACGACGTCATCGGCAAGATGAAGGTGTCCTCTCTGCTGGAGTCGATGCCGGGCGTCGGCCGGGTGCGCGCCCGCCAGATCATGGAGGAGATCGGCATCTCCGAGACGCGCCGGGTCCGTGGCCTCGGCGCCAACCAGATCGCGGCGCTCCTCGAGCGTTTCAAGCAGGGCTGACCGCTGAGCGTGGAGCCGCGTCGGACTGACCCGTCGGTCCGGCACGGCTCGCCGTGCCTCGCGGTTCTCGCGGGACCGACCGCCGTGGGCAAGGGCACGGTCGCTGCGTGGGTGCGCGAACACCATCCGGAGATCTGGATGTCGGTGTCGGCCACCACCCGGGCGCCACGTCCCGGCGAGCAGGAGGGCCGCCACTACTTCTTCGTCAGTGACGAGCGGTTCGACGCGATGGTCGCGGGCGGCGAGCTACTGGAGTGGGCCACGGTGCACCAGCTGGCGCGCTATGGCACGCCGCGGGCGCCGGTCGAGCGGGCGTTGGCCGATGGGCACCCCGTCTTACTGGAGATCGACCTCCAAGGCGCCCGGCAGGTGCGGGCCTCCATGCCCGACGCGCTCTTCGTGTTTCTGGCCCCGCCCAGCTGGGACGTCCTGGTCGAGCGGCTGGTCGGCCGGGGGACCGAGACCGAGGCCGAGCGGCGGGCCCGCCTGGCCACGGCGCTGGTGGAGATGCGGGCGGCCAGCGAGTTCGACGTGGTCATCGTCAATGACCACGTTCGGCGGGCCGCGGAGGAACTCGTACACTTGATGGGAGCCTGACCCCGGCGCCGACCGGTGTGCCCGGCGGCCACGGCGTACCGCCACCGGCCCCGCACCCGCCACCGGCCCCGCAGCCCGACCACCGCACCCTCAACGAAACGAGACACCCTTGTCCGGCACCGTCGCGAACCCGATCGGCATCACCAATCCGCCCATCGACGACCTCCTGGAGGCCGCCGACAGCAAGTACGCCCTGGTGATCTACTCGGCCAAGCGCGCCCGCCAGATCAACGCCTATTACAGCCAGCTCTCGGAGGGCCTGCTGGAGTACGTCGGCCCGCTGGTCGAGACCCAGGTGCACGAGAAGCCGCTGTCCGTGGCCCTGCGCGAGATCAATGGCCGGCTGCTGACCTCGACGCCGACCGAGGGCTGAACCGCGCCGGTCCCTGCGTAGGCTGCCGTCATGGTCGCCGACACCGTGCCCGTGCAGCCGCTTCGCGTCGTCCTCGGCGTCGGCGGGGGGATCGCGGCGTACAAGGCCTGCCTGCTGTCCCGGCTCTTCAGCGAGTCGGGAGCCGACGTCACCGTCGTGCCCACCGAGGCGGCCCTGCATTTCGTCGGCGCGGCGACCTGGGAGGCCCTGTCGGGGCATCCGGTGAGCACGAGCGTGTGGGACGGCGTCGATGAGGTGCGGCACGTGCGGATCGGCCAGCACGCCGATCTGGTCGTCGTCGCCCCGGCCACGGCCGATCTGCTGGCCCGGGCGGCGCACGGCCTGGCCAACGACCTCCTGACCAACGTGTTGCTCACGGCGCGCTGCCCGGTCGTCATGGCGCCCGCCATGCACACCGAGATGTGGTTGCACCCGGCGACCCAGGCCAACGTCGCGACGCTTCGGGCTCGGGGTGTGCATGTCATCGACCCCGCCGTGGGCCGGCTGACCGGCGTCGACACCGGCCCGGGCCGGCTGCCCGAGCCCGCGGACATCCACGCCGCCGCGATGGCGGTTCTGCCGTCGCGCCGGGATGACGCACCAGCCGGCGACGAGCACGTGCCGGCGCCGGATGCGCAGCGGGAGCCCGGTGCCGCCCATGCCGCCCATGCCGCCCATGCCGCCCATGCCGGCCTGCCCCTGGCCTGCCGGCGAGTCGTGATCACCGCGGGGGGCACCCGGGAGGCGTTGGACCCGGTGCGCTATCTCGGCAACCGCAGCTCGGGCAAGCAGGGTTACGCGCTCGCCGCAGCGGCGGCCGAACGCGGGGCGAATGTGACCTTGATCAGCGCGAACGTCGGCCTGCCCGACCCGGTGAGCCGGCCCGATCGGTACGGGCACGGCACGGTCAGCGTGCACCGCGTCGAGTCCGCGCTCGAGCTGGCCGAGGCGGTGGCCGCGGAATACCCGCACGCGGACGCGATCGTCATGGCCGCCGCGGTCGCGGACTTCCGGCCGAAGACGTACGCCGCGGCCAAGATCAAGAAGAGCCACGAGGCCGGCCGCGAGGACGACGCCCCCGTCATCGAACTGGTCCGCAATCCCGACATCCTCGCCGGCCTGGTGCGGCGCCGGGCCGAGGCCGGGGCCCAGTTCCCGGTCATCGTCGGGTTCGCCGCGGAGACCGGCGACGACACCGGGTCGGTGCTCGACCTGGCCCGCGCCAAGCTGGCCCGCAAGGGCTGTGACCTGCTGGTCGCCAACGAGGTCGGGCGCGATGCCGTGTTCGGCAAAGACGTGACCACCGTGACGATCCTCGCGGCGGGCCAGGACGCACCCCTGGCCGAGGTCGCCGGCAGCAAGGCGCAGGCCGCCGCCGCGATTCTCGATGCCCTGGCCGCGCTGCTGTAGTCGGGGGCCCGCTGCAGGCCCTGACCGGGCCGGCACGTGAGCGCGGAGAAGGTCGTGGGGCCAGCCGGATAATATTGGGCGGCGGCCCTTTCCGGCCGCATCTGTACGAAGAGCGCAAGGAGTCGTCCGTGGCCCGTCTGTTCACCTCCGAGTCCGTCACCGAGGGGCACCCCGACAAGATCTGTGACCAGATCTCGGACTCGATCCTCGACGCCATGCTGGAGCAGGACCCCCACGCGCGGGTGGCCGTGGAGACGATGGTGACGACGGGCCTGGTTCATGTCGCCGGCGAGGTGGCCACGATCGGCTACGTCGACATCCCGCGGTTGGTCCGCGAAACGATCGTCAACATCGGTTACGACAGTTCGGTGAAGGGCTTCGACGGCCGCACCTGTGGGGTCGAGATCTCCATCGGCGAGCAGAGCACGGACATCGCGCAGGGCGTCGACACGGCGTACGAATCCCGCAGCGGCGCCACCGACGCCAAGGACAAGCAGGGCGCGGGCGACCAGGGGTTGATGTTCGGATACGCCTGCGACGAGACGCCCGAGCTGATGCCGCTGCCGATCTTCCTCGCGCACCGCCTCGCCGAGCGGCTCACCGCGGTGCGCAAGTCCGGGCAGATGGCCTACCTGCGCCCCGACGGCAAGACGCAGGTGACGATCGCCTACGACGGCGACCGCGCGGTGCGCCTCGACACGGTCGTGGTGAGCACCCAGCACGCCGCCGACGTCTCCCTGGAGGCGCTGCTGGCCCCCGACGTGGAGAAGTGGGTCATCAAGCCGGTGCTGGAGGACCTGGGCGACTCCGGGGTCCAGCTCTCCCACGACGGGCTGCGCACCCTGATCAACCCGACCGGCCGGTTCGAGATCGGCGGCCCGATGGGCGACGCCGGGCTGACCGGCCGCAAGATCATCGTCGATACCTACGGCGGGATGGCGCGCCACGGCGGCGGCGCGTTCTCCGGCAAGGACCCGAGCAAGGTGGACCGGTCCGCGGCCTACGCGACGCGCTGGGTCGCCAAGAACGTCGTCGCGGCCGGCCTGGCGAAGCGCTGCGAGGTGCAGGTCGCCTACGCGATCGGCAAGGCGCAGCCGGTGGGACTGTACGTCGAGACGTTCGGCACCGAGACCGTGCCGGTGCAGCGCCTGGAGAAGGCCATCACCGAGGTCTTCGACCTACGGCCGGCGGCGATCATCGAAGAGCTCGACCTGTTGCGCCCGATCTACCAGATCACCGCGGCCTATGGGCACTTCGGCCGGACCAGCCATGCCGGGGTGACCAAGGCGTTCACCTGGGAGAAGACCGACCGCGTCGAGGCCCTTCAGCGCGCCGCCGGCTGAACCGCGGTCCTGGCCGGGCCGCGCCGCACACCGGTGGTGTGGGGAGCACCGGCGATGTCGGAGGCTTGCGGTAGAACAGCGACATGGATCGCGAGGGCGGGGACGGCTCGGACCTGCCGGTCGCCGTGGTCGCGGTGGACACCCCGCTGCCGCACTTGGACCGGGGCTTCGAATACGCCGTGCCGGCCGAACTGGCCGCAATCGCGTGGCCGGGGGTCCGGGTCAAGGTGCGCTTTTCCGGGCGCGATGTCGACGGTTTCGTCCTGGAGCGCCGCGCCGTGGCCGAGCACAGCGGCCCGCTCGCGCCGCTGCGCCGGGTGGTCAGCCCGGAGCCGGTGCTGACCCCTCGGATCGCCGCGGTGGCGCGACGACTTGCGGATCGGCATGCGGGCACACTGTCGGACGTCCTGCGGCTGGCCGTTCCGCCCCGGCACGCCCGCGCCGAGAAGGCTCTGGATGTCCGCGGTGCCCCGGCGGCACCGTCCTGGGCAGCGGCCGAGGACCCCGGGCCAGCCGCTGTCCAGGACGCTGCGGCCGCGCCGGATCCCAGCGGCGCCTGGGCCGACTATCCGGCCGGGGGCAGCCTGCTGCGCCGCCTCGCCGAGGGCAGCGACGCCTCGGCCGCCTGGAGCGCTCTGCCGGGTCAACCGCTCGAGCGGGACTGGCCGGCAGCGCTGGCCGCCGCGGCCGCGGCCTGCCTGTCCGGCGGGCGGGGGGCGCTCCTGGTGGTTCCCGACGCGCGCGATGTGGCCCGCCTGGATCGCGCCCTGCACGCAGCGCTGGGGCCTGAGGCGCACGTCGTCCTCACCGCGGCGCAGGGGCCGCAGGCCAGATACACGGCCTGGCTGCGCGTGCTGCGGCGGCACGTCCGGTGCGTGGTCGGCACGCGGGCCGCGGCGTTCGCGCCGGTCGCAGACCTGGGGCTGGTGGCCTGGTGGGACGACGGCGACGACAGCCATGCCGAGCCGCATGCGCCGTACCCGCACGTGCGCGAGGTCCTGCTCGCCCAGGCGGAGCTGGGCGGCGCGTCGGTGCTCGCGGGTGGATTCGCGCGGACCGCGGCCGTGCAGGCACTGGTCACCGCCGGGCGGCTCAAGGAGATCGGCGCCGAGCCGGGCGCCCGCCGAGCGGCCGCACCCCGGGTGCACGTGGCGGGGGAGGGGCTCGATGAGGAGCGGGACGGCCCGGCCGCCCGGGCCCATCTGCCCGGCGCTGCCTGGCGCGCCGCCCGCTCCGGGCTGGCCAGCGGGCCGGTGCTCGTGCAGGTGCCGCGACGCGGATACCTGCCCGCGCTGTCCTGCGCGACCTGTCGCACACCGGCCCGATGCCTGCACTGTGCCGGTCCGCTGGCCCTGCCCGGCCCGGAGCGGGGCGCCGCCTGTCGGTGGTGCGGTGCGACCGCGGCGCACTTCGCCTGCCCGGAGTGCGGCGGGCACCGCCTGCGCAGCACCGTGGTCGGGGCCCGGCGCACCGCCGAGGAGATCGGCCGCGCGTTTCCCGGCGTACCGGTCACCACCTCCGGGGCGGGGCATGTCGTCGCCGAGGTGAGCGACGAGCCCGGCCTCGTGGTGGCCACCCCGGGGGCCGAACCCGTCGCCGGCGGGGGCTATGCGGCCGTGCTGCTGCTGGATGCGTGGGCGAGCCTGGACCGGCCGGTGCTCGACGCTGGCGAGGAGGCGCTGCGCCGGTGGCTGGACGCGGCGGCGCTGGCCCGGCCGGGAGCGACGATCGTCCTGGCGGGGGTGCCACAGACCGCCGCGGGAACGACGCTGCCGGCGGTGGAGGCCCTCGTGCGGTGGGCCCCGGAGTGGTTCGCCGGTCGGGAACTCGCCGAGCGCGCGGCGCTGCGGCTGCCGCCCGCGGCCTGGGTCGCCTCGCTGCGCGGCTCGCGACGGGGGCTTCGTGACCTGCTGGCGGCGGCCGGTCTGCCCGAGGACGTGGAGCGCTTGGGTCCGCTGCCGGTGCCCGGCTCGGACCTGGTGCACCTGCTAGTGCGTGCCCCGATCGAGCAGGGTCCGACGCTGGCGGCCGCCCTGGCTGCGGCCCGCGCGATCCGCAGCGCACGCAAGGAACAGGACCATATCCAGGTCAAGATCGGGATTGTAGACGCCTGAGATCGGTTAGTTCGGTCAATTGCGCGTCAAGTCCGGCAGTTGGACGCTGGGGCAGCTCGGAAATCGGACATAAGCTTGCGACCGCGGCCGGTGGGGGAGCCGGCAGCCGTGCCGGCCACGCCGTGGCCTGGACCAACGTGCCGACGAGGGAGGGGCAGAGATGGCTCGACCCGCCGCGCTCACGCCGCTCACCGATCGACGCTTCGCGTGGTTCTTCACCGGTCGCATGATCTCCACGTCCGGGTCGGTGATGGCCCCCATTGCGGTGTCCTTCGCGGTGCTCGATGTCTGGGGGACGCCGACGGCGGTCGGGCAGGTGCTGGCGGCCCGCAGCATTCCCCTCGTGCTGTTCCTGCTCGTCGGTGGGGTGGTGGCTGATCGGTTGCCGCGGACGACGGTGCTGGTCGTCTCCCATCTGGCCTCGTTCGCCACCCAGGGTGCCGCGGCCCTGCTGGTCATCAGCGGGCGCGCCACGCTGACGCAACTCATCGTCCTGGAGGCCCTCAACGGGGTGATGACGGCGTTCACCATGCCGGCCATCCAGGGCCTGGTGCCGCAGGTCGTCGACCGTCGCTACCTCCAACAGGCCAACGCCCTGCTCGCCTTCGGGCGTAGCGGCCTGGCGGTGCTCGGACCGGCGTTGGCGGGCCTCATCGTGGTCACGGCCGGCCCCGGCTGGGCGTTGGCCATCGACGCCCTCACCTGGCTGCTCGCCGGGATCTGCATGATGTTCGTGCGGGTCCCGCGGCTGGTCGCGACCGAGCATTATTCGATGCTGGCCTCGCTGAGCTCGGGCTGGGCGGTGTTCCGCTCCTACCAGTGGTTGTGGTCGATCGTGCTCGCCTGCGGCATCCTCAACGCGATCCACGCCGGCGCCTGGATGACGATGGGTCCGGCGATGGCGGTGCAGGAGAGCGGGATCGGTCAGACCGGCTGGGGTTTCGCGGTGTCAGCCGAGGCCGTCGGGCTGCTGCTGTTCACGGTCGTGATGATGCGGGCCCGGGTCGGGCACCCGCTGCGGATGGGCATGATCGCCATGCTGGGCCTGGCCCTGCCGTTGTTCGCGCTCGGCGCCGGGGCGCCCCTGGCGCTCCTGCTCGTGACCGCGTTCGTCGCCGGGGCGGGCATTCAGGTCTTCATGATCAGCTGGCATACGGCGATCCACGAGAACATCCCGGAGCGCTACCAGTCGCGGGTCGCGGCCTACGACGCGCTGGGCTCCTTCGTGGCGATGCCCGTCGGCCAGCTCGCGATCGGACCGGTAGCCGCCGTCGCCGGTGAGCGGTCGACCCTGATCGGCTCGGGGCTGCTGTTCGTCACGGTCGTGCTGGCGGCGCTCGCGGTTCCCGCCGTGCGCGGTCTGCGGCGAGGCGACCCGCCGTCCGGTTCGCCGCCCGCCGATTCGCCGCCCGCCGATGCACTGGCCGCCGGCTCACGCGTCGAAGCCAGCGAGCATCCCCTGCCCGATCGGGCCCCCGACCGGCGCTCGGAGGCCGGGCGCCCGGGTCATCCCATGGTGCACCGGTTCTCCAGCGCCGGCCGCCGGGGCGAGGACCGGCGCAACCACTGAGCCCCCGTAAACTGGGTGTTCCTGCCCGGGCCGGGCAGGCCGTCGTGATGCGAGGAGGCCCCCGCCCGTGGCCGTCAAGGACATCCGCCTGTTCGGGGACCCGGTGCTGCGCACCCCCGCCGACCCCGTCGTCGACTTCGACAAGGAGCTGGCTCGCCTGGTCGCCGATCTCACCGACACCATGCGCGACGCGCCCGGGGCCGGGCTGGCGGCGCCGCAGATCGGGGTGGGGCTTCGGGTCTTCACGTGGTGGGTCGACGGCGCCCTGGGGCACCTGTGCAACCCCGTCCTGGAGCTGTCGAGCGAACGCCAGGACGGTGAGGAGGGCTGCCTGTCGTTCCCCGGCATCTACGTCGACACCCCGCGGGCGCTGCGGGTCGTGGCCACCGGCCAGGACATGCACGGCGAACCGGTCACCATCGAGGGCAGCGAACTGCTGGCCCGCTGCATCCAGCACGAGACGGATCATCTCGACGGCATCCTGTTCATCGACCGGCTCGACCGCGAGATGCGGCGCACCGCGATGAAGGCGATCCGCGAGGCCGAGTGGGCCGGGGGGGCGAAGCCGGTGATCAAGGTCAGCCCGCACGCCACCTTCGGCAAGGGCATGTGAGGTGCGGCTCGTCTTCGCCGGTACGCCGGAGGTCGCCGTACCGTCCTTGCACGCGCTCCTGGCCAGCTCCCACGAGGTGGTCGCCGTGCTCACCCGGCCGGACGCTCCGGTGGGTCGGGGCCGCTCCCGGCAACCGAGCCCCGTCCGGTCGGTCGCGGAGCACGCGGGTGTCCCGGTCCTCGCGCCGACCTCGGCGCGCGACCCCGAGTTCCTGGAGCGACTGCGCGAGCTGGCCCCCGACGCCGGTCCGGTGGTCGCCTACGGCAACCTGCTGCCCCGCGCCGTGCTGGCGGTCCCGCGGCACGGCTGGGTCAACCTGCACTTCTCGCTGCTGCCGGCCTGGCGGGGCGCCGCGCCGGTGCAGCACGCGGTGCTGGCCGGGGACGACGTCACCGGTGCCAGCACGTTCCTGATCGAGGAGGCGATGGACACCGGTCCGCTGCTCGGCACGATGACGGAGCGGGTCCGCCCGGACGACACCGCCGGCGCCCTGCTCACCCGGTTGGCCACCGCTGGCGCGGACCTGCTGGTGGCCAGCCTGGACGCGCTGGAGAGCGGCACCGCGCAGCCGGTCCCGCAGGGCAGCGACGGGGTGTCCTATGCCCCGAAGGTCACCGTCGAGGATGCCCGGGTGCGCTGGTCGGACCCGGCCCTGGCCGTCGATCGGCGGATCCGGGCCAGCACCCCGGCACCGGGTGCCTGGACCACCTTCCGGGGTGAGCGACTGAAGCTGGGGCCGGTGCGGCAGACGCAGGGGCCGGCGGGTCCGGGGCCGTCGAGCCCCGGGGAACTGGTCGCGGACCGCACCGGGGTGTGGGTCGGCACCGGCACGGGGCCGGTGCAGTTGGGCGAGGTGCAGCCCCCGGGCAAGCGGGCGATGCCGGCGGCCGACTGGGCCCGCGGGGCCCGTCCGAGCCCCGGGGAGCGCCTCGAACTGGACACCTGCGGTGGCTGACGGGCCCGGCGGCGCCGGCGCGGGACGTCCCGGAGGACCGCAACGCCACCGCGGGCCGCGCCGCCGCTCGCTTACCCGGCCCGCCGAGCGCACCAGGCGGGGTGATCCGGCCCGCACCGCGGCATACGAGGTGATGCGAGCCGTCGACGGCGGCGCCTACACCAACCTGGAACTGCCGCGCACGCTGCGCGCCGCGGGCCTGACCGGACGGGATGCCGCCTTCGCCACCGAGCTGGTCTACGGCGCCACCCGGCTGCGGGGGCTCTACGACCCCATCATCGCCCGGGCCGCGGGGCGGCCACTGAAGCGCCTCGACGCGCCCGTGCTGGACCTGTTGCGGCTCGGCGCCCACCAACTGCTCGGCATGCGCGTCCCGGTCCACGCCGCCTGCGACACCACGGTGGCGCTGGCCCGCGATGCGCACGGACCCGGGGTTGCCGGCCTGGTCAACGCCGCGCTGCATCGGATCAGTGAGCGCAGCCGACAGGACTGGCTGGCCGAGGTGGCCCCGGAGCAGCTGGACGATCTCGACCGCCTGGCAATCACCGGATCGCATCCCGCCTGGATCCTGCGGGCGCTGCGCTCGGCCCTGCTGGGCCATGCGACGGCGAGTGAGGACGACGTCGCGCAGCAGTTGGCGGACCTGGTGGCCGCGGACAACGAGCCCGCCCCGGTGCACCTGGTGGCTCGGCCCGGGCTCGCCGAGGTGGCCGAGCTGACGCAGGCGGGGGCGGTGCGCGGAGCCTGGGCCCCCACCGCGGCGCGGCTGGTCGACGGCGGCGACCCCGGCGCGATCCCCGCGATTCGGCAGGGCCGCGCGGCCGTTCAGGACGAGGGCAGTCAGCTCGTCGCGCTGGCCCTCGCGGCGGCCCCGGTGCTGCCCGTCGAGTCGCGCGACCCGACCGCGGCCACGGCCACGGCCACGGCCACCGGAGCGCCGGTGGAGCGGTGGCTGGACCTGTGCGCCGGCCCGGGGGGCAAGGCGGGGCTGCTGGCGGCGCTGGCCCGGCAGCGCGGCGCCGTGTTGTTCGCCAACGAGGTCAGCGAGCACCGCACGCAGCTGGTCCGACACACGGTCGCGGCGGCCGTCGAGGCGGGCGCGCAGGTGTACGTCGGCACGGGCGACGGCCGGGAGATCGGCGCCGCCGAGCCCGCGACGTACGACCGGGTCCTGCTCGATGCGCCCTGCACCGGGTTGGGGGCGCTGCGCCGCCGCCCGGAGGCCCGCTGGCGCCGGACGGCGGCCGACGTGCCCACCCTGGTCGCCCTCCAGGGGGAGCTGCTCGACGCGGCACTGCGCGCGGTCCGACCCGGCGGTGTCGTGCTGTATGCGACGTGCAGTCCGCACCTGCCCGAGACCCGGTACGTCGTGGCCGACGCGCGCAAGCGCGCCGCCGCCGCCGGGATCGAGGTCGAGGAGCTGGACACGCAGGCCGTTGTCGGACAGGTCGCCGCGGCGCCACTGGACGGGCTGGGCCGGGCGCCGTATGTGCAGCTCTGGCCCCACCGGCACGGCACCGACGGCATGTTCGCCGCCCTGCTGCGGCGGGTCGGCTGACCCGCCCCGAGCCGAGGCCGGTGCGCCCACCCAGACCGGCCGGCCCGCAAGGGCCCCCTCGGCCGCCACGGTTAGGCTGACGACGTGCAGATCTCCCCGAGCATCCTGTCCGCCGACTTCGCCCGGCTGGCCGCCGAACTGGAGGCCATCCGGACCGCCGACTGGGCCCACGTCGATGTGATGGACAACCACTTCGTCCCGAATCTGACGCTCGGGCTGCCGGTGGTGGAGTCGCTGCTGAAGGTCAGCCCCATCCCGATCGACTGCCATCTGATGATCGAGGACCCGGACCGGTGGGCGCCGCCGTATGCCGAGGCGGGTGCGCAGAGCGTCACCTTTCATGTGGAGGCGGCCCGCGATCCGGTGCGGCTGGCCCGGCAGATTCGGGCGCTGGGGGCCAGGGCGAGCATGGCCCTGAAACCGGGCACCCCGTGGGCGCCGTACGAGGAGCTGCTTCCCGAGGTCGACATGGTGCTGGTGATGACCGTCGAGCCCGGCTTCGGCGGCCAGGACTTCATGACCGGCCAGCTGCCCAAGGTGCGGGCGGTGCGCGAGTCCGTCCGCAAGCACGGCGGGCAGATCTGGGTCCAGGTGGACGGCGGGGTCTCCCGGGAGACGATCGAGGCCTGTGCGCAAGCCGGGGCCGACGTGTTCGTGGCGGGCTCGGCGGTGTACGGCGCAGCGGACGCGGCAGCCGCGGTGGCGGAGCTGCGGGCCCTGGTGGCCCGGCACGCGCAGCCCTGACCGCGGCCCGGTCGGCCCGCCGCGGTAGCACCTGCGCGCGGATCTGGCAGCCACCGCAGGGCGTGCGCTATTTCACTTTCGCCACCAGGGGTTAGGCTGTGCGCGAACACGATTCGTGGGCAGCTCCGCGCGCGCTGTCAAGACCGTCATCGAAGAGGAGGCCGGGTCCGTGACCGCCTACAGGTTCGCCGTCGACTCGACCTTCGATGCGGGCCACCCCGACGACGCCGAGCAGGCAGAACTTGCGGCACAGGCCGAATTCGCGGCACCGGCCGACCCCGGGGAGCACGGCGAATACGCCGAGCCCGAGGAGCTCGCCGAATACCAGGACTACTCCGGCGAGCAGGCCTGGCCCACGCCGGACCTCCCGGACCTCCCGGCCCACCCGAGTTCCCTCGACGGCGATGACGGCCCGGACATTCCCGAGGTCCCGTTCTCGGTCCGGGTGGCGTCCCTGTGGGGCAGCCCGACGGCGCCCCCGGCAGCCCGGCCCAGGCCGACCGCGGACGAGGACCGGGACGGCCTGGTCGAGCCCTACGACGACGCGGGCCTGGACTGCGAACAGCCGCCGTTGCCGCTGGACGGCGGAGACGGCGCGAGCGGTCCCGTGGTCCTCGACGAAGCGCAAGCCTGGCAGCGGCTGCTGCGGCTGATGGATCGGCACCCCGGCCGGCTGGTCCTTGGCATCACCGGCGAGCCGGGTGCCGGCAAGACGACCTATGCCGACTACCTCGCCGCCTGCTGCGTGGATGCCGCAGTGGTCGGGCTGGACGGCTTCCAACTCTCCGGCGCGGCCGTTACCAGGGCGGGCCGGGCGACCCGGCGCGGGGCACCGGACACCTTCGACCTGGAGGGCTACCTGGCGTTGTTGCGTCGGCTGCGGCGCGATGACGAGCGCACGGTCTGGGCTCCCGAGTTCCGGCGGGACCTCGAGGAACCCGTGGCCGCCGCGGTCGCCGTACGCCCCTCGACGCGGGTGGTCATCACGGAGGGCAACTACCTGCTGCTGCCGCACCGGCAGTGGCTGCAGGCCCGGGCGTTGTGCCACGAGGTCTGGTATGTCGAGGTGCCCGAGCGGGTCCGCCGGTCCCGCCTGGTGGGCCGGCACCGGCACTACGGCCGGAGCAAGGCCCAGGCCAGCGCGCGGGTCACGGTGGGTGTGGACGCGGAGAACGCGCACGTCGTGGCCTCGACCCGGGCGCGCGCCGACGTCGTGGTGCGGCTCGCGCTGTCCGAGGACGAATACTCCTAGGCGCAGCTCGCCGAGAGGACATCGGGCGATGGGAACGCGGGGCGGGGTCGTCTGCCTGGGGTTGGCGGTCCTCGACGTCGTCCAGCGGGTGGAGGCGCCGCTGAGCTGGGGACGCAAGCACGTCAGCGTTGCCGCCGAGGTGTGCGCCGGCGGCCCGGCCACCAATGCGGCGGTCTGCGCGGCGCGGCTGCTCGGCGAGGCCACGCTGATCACCGGCCTGGGGGGGACGGCGGCGGCGGCCGCGGTGCGCGCGGAACTGGAGACGTACGCCGTGCGGGTGATCGACCTGGCCCCACCGGAGTGGGTGCTGCCGGTCGCGGCGTGCGTGCTCGACCCGGCGGGGGAGCGGACCGTGATCTCGCCGGGCGCCTTGGCCACCACCTGGGAGCTGACCGGTGAGGCTCGGGCCGCGCTGCAGGGGGCCGCCGTGGTGCTGCTCGACGGTCACCATCCGAGCGCGGCAGATGCGGCGCTTGCTGCGGTCAGCGCAGGTCGCGGCCCTCACCGACCGGCCGAGCCGACCCCATCGACCCCGGCTGAGCCGACCCAGGCGGCCCCCTCGGCCCGCCGATCCGACCGGCCGCTGGTGGTCCTGGACGCCGGCAGCGCCAAGGCGCATGCCGAGGCCTGGCTGCCCCGGCTCGACGTGGTGGCCGGTTCGGCCGACTACGCGGCCGGCCTCGGCCTGGATCTGGCGGGTGCCGTCGCCCACGCGCTCGCCGCGGGCGCCGGCGCGGCCGTCATGACGGACGGGGCTGCCGAGGTCCTGTGGGCCGGTGGCGACGGGATCGTCCGCCGCGCCCGGCCACCGAGGACGACGGCCGTGGACACCCTCGGCGCCGGGGACGCCTTCCACGGGGCGCTCGCGGCGTTGCTCGCCGTGGGTCGCAGCCTCGACGATGCCGTCCCGGCCGCCGCCGCGGTGGCCGCGACCCGGGTCGCCAACTCGGGCGCGCGCGGCTGGCTCGCCGACCTCGCGCCGCTGCGAGAAGGGGCCCCGCTGCGCGAAGACCATCCCCGCTGATCCGGCCCCGAGCGCCCGAGCGGATCGCGGCGGTGGCATACTGGGCCTCGACGTGCTCCGGGGTCGGTGAAACTCCGAGCCGGCGGTGACAGTCCGCGACCCGCTCGTCTCGCTCGCGAGGTGACGGTGGACCCGGTGAAACTCCGGGACCGACGGTGAAAGTCCGGATGGGAGGAGACACGTGGCCACCCGCGAGGGTGGTCGTTCGGCGACGCCGTGACGGCGCTCGCCGACCCGTCGCGAGCACGGCCCTGCGGGCCGTGCTCGATGCGTGTCCGGGCCGTGCCGGCTCGGTCACGGGGATCGATCGATCCCGGGGCCGGCTGCCCCAGGGGTCGGAGTCCGGTGCCGACGGGTCGGCGTCCGCGTGCTCTCCCGCCGACCTCCCCGGAGCCCGCCGGCCGGGCCGATCACGGCCCGGACATGGAGCTGAGCTGAGCTGAGCACGACCAGCAAAGGGCGGAGGCGGGACGATGACAGCGGTCGCCGGGACCACCTGGAACCGGGCGGACGTTCGCGCCATGCGCCGCGCCCTGCAGGCGGCCGCGCGAGGCCCGCTGGTCGACCCCAACCCCCGGGTGGGCGCGGTGATCGCCGACGCGGCGGGATCGGTCGTCGGGGTCGGTTGGCATCGCGGCTCGGGCACGCGGCACGCCGAGGTCGACGCGCTGGCCAAGGCCGGGGAGCGGGCCCGCGGCGGCACGGCGTACGTCACCTTGGAGCCGTGCGACCACGTGGGGCGCACCGGACCGTGCAGCCGCGCCCTCATCGACGCGGGCCTCGCCCGGGTCGTCTACGCCCAGGTCGACCCCAACCCGAAGGCCGCCGGTGGGGCGCGGACCCTCGCCGCGGCGGGCCTGCGGGTGGACGCGGGCCTGTTCGAGGCCGACGCGGCCGCGCTCAACGCGGCCTGGTCCGCCGCCATGGAGCTCGGTCGGCCCGTGGTCACGTGGAAGTTCGCGGCCAGCCTCGATGGACGGTCGGCCGCCGCCGACGGCACCAGCCAGTGGATCACCGGCGCCGCCGCCCGCAGCGATGTGCACGCCCGACGGGCGCTCTGCGGCGCGATCGTGGTCGGCACCGGGACCGTGCTCGCCGACGATCCGCGGCTGACGGTGCGCGACGCCGCCGGCCGGTTGCAGGGCGCGCAACCGCTGCGGGTCGTCGTCGGGCACCGCGACCTGCCCGCCGGCGCCCGGGTGCTCGACGAGGCGGCACCGACCGTGCAGCTGCGCACGCACGACCCGGCCGCCGTCCTGGCCGACCTGCACGGCCGCGGGATCCGGCAGGTCTGGCTGGAGGGCGGCCCGCGAGTGGCCGCGGCGTTCCTGCGGGCCGGGCTGGTGGATGAGGTGCTGGCGTATGTCGCGCCGGTCCTGCTCGGCAGCGGCCCGACCGCCGTGGGCGACCTGGGGGTGGGCACGCTGGCCGCGGCGTACCGCCTCGACCTGACCGACGCCGACGTCCTGGGCTCCGCCGAGGCGGGCTTCGACGTGCGCGTGCGGCTGCGCCCGCGCGTGCGCAGGGCGGGCGAGCGGCCCGTCGGCGACGCGCATCTGACCGGAAGAAGCCAGGAGGCGAGCTGAATGTTCACCGGAATCGTCGAGGAACTCGGCCGAGTCGAGCGCGTGGAGCGCGGTCCCGATTCGGTGGTCCTGCACCTGCACGGACCGACCGTCGTCGCCGATGCCGCGCCCGGCGCCTCCATCGCCGTGAACGGGGTCTGCCTGACCGTCACCGGCCACGACACCGCCACGTTTACGGTCGACGTCATGCAGGAGAGCCTGGACCGCAGCAGCCTCGGCGCGTTGCAGCCCGGCAGCCCGGTCAACCTGGAGCGGGCGATGCGCGCCGACGGCCGGTTCGGCGGCCACGTCGTGCAGGGCCATGTCGACGCGACGACCACCTGCCTGGGCCGTACGCCGGGCGAGAACTGGGAGGTGGTGACGTTCGCGCTGCCGCCGGCCCTCGCGCCGTACGTCGTGGCCAAGGGCTCGATCACCCTCGACGGGGTGTCCCTGACCGTCTCCCGGCTGGGCGCGCAGGACTTCGACGTGAGCCTGATCCCGACGACGCTCGCGGCCACCACGCTGGGGGCGCTGCCCGTGGGTGGACTGGTCAACGTGGAGGTGGACGTGATCGCGAAGTACGTCGAGCGGTTGCTGGCGCCCCGAACGACGCCGGAGGTGCCGGCATGACTGGGGGGCCGGCCGCCGCACCGCGGCGGGCCGGCGGCTTCGCGACGATCCCGCAGGCCCTGGCCGCGCTGCGCGAGGGTCGGCCGGTGCTCGTCCTGGACGACGCGGACCGCGAGAACGAGGGCGACGTCATCCTCGCCGCGCAGACCCTGACAACGTCGTGGCTGGCCTGGACGATCCGGCACACCTCCGGCTACCTGTGCGCCCCGATGCCGGGGCGCCGCGCCGATGCCCTCGATCTGCCGCCGATGGTCGCCGACAACCAGGACCCACGGCGGACCGCCTACACGATCACCTGCGACGCCGCGACCGGCATCGGCACCGGCATCAGCGCCGCCGATCGGGCCCGCACCATCCGGCTGCTCGCCGACCCCGCCAGCACGCCGGCGGACCTGATCCGCCCCGGCCACGTCGTGCCGCTGCGGGCCCGGGACGGCGGGGTCCTGGAGCGGGCCGGCCACACCGAGGCCGCGGTCGACCTGGCGCGCCTGGCCGGGCTGGAGCCGGTGGGGGCCATCGGCGAGCTGGTCCACGACGACGGCACGATGATGCGGACGGCGGCGGTGCTGGCGCTCGGGGCGGAGCAGGGCCTGCCGGTGGTCACCATCGCGGACCTGATCGCGTGGCGGCGCCGGCACGAGGGCGACGCACCGGCCGCCGACCGGCCCACGCCGGTACCGGGCCGGGTCGAACGCCGCGACGAGGCGAGCCTGCCCACGCCGTACGGTCTGTTCCGCATCGTCGGCTACGCCGACCGCGTCACCGGCGCCGAGATCGTCGCGCTGGTCGGGCCGCTCGGGGCGGGCGGCGCCGATCGGCCGCCGCTGGTCCGGGTGCACTCGGAATGCCTGACCGGCGACGCGTTCGCCTCGCTGCGGTGCGACTGCGGGCCCCAGCTGCAGGCCGCGATGGCCGCCGTCGCGCTCGAGCCGGGCGTCGTCGTCTACGTGCGGGGCCACGAGGGTCGGGGGGTGGGGTTGCTGGCCAAGCTCGCGGCCTATCACCTGCAGGACGGCGGCGCCGACACCGTCGATGCCCAGTTGCGCCTGGGGCTGCCGGTGGACGACCGGGAGTACGGCGGGGCCGCGGCCGTCCTGGCCGACCTCGGCATCGAGACCCTGGTGTTGCTGACCAACAATCCCGACAAGGTCGACGCCCTGCGCCGGGCCGGGCTCGACGTCCTCGACCGGCGCCCGCTGCACGTCGAGGCCAACCCGGCGAATGCCGGCTACCTGGCGACCAAGCGGGACCGGATGGGGCACCTGCTGGCCGGAACGTTCGGCCCGGCCGCCCTCGCGGTGGCGCTGACGGATCCCACTGCCGGCCCGAGCGCCACCCCCTACGCAGCCCCGTGGGCTGCCCTGACGACGGAAGGTTGATCATGGCCGGACATGGCTCCCCCCAGCTCGTCGCCGACGGCACCGGGCTGCACGTGGCGATCGTCGCCTCCACCTGGCATGAGCAGGTGATGGCCGGGCTCATCGACGGGGCCACCCGCGCGGTCCGCGAAGCGGGCTGTGAGGATCTCGCCGTGGTGCGGGTGCCGGGCAGCTTCGAGCTGCCGGTGGCGTGCGCCCGGCTGGCCCGGACGTACGACGCGCTGGTCGCGCTCGGCGTCGTGATTCGGGGCGGCACACCGCACTTCGAGTACGTCTGTTCCGGCGCCACCAACGGACTCACCCAGGTGGCGGTCAACGCCGGTGTACCGATCGGCTTCGGCCTGTTGACCTGCGACGACGAGGCGCAGGCCCTGGACCGGGCGGGGCTGGCGGGCTCCCGCGAGGACAAGGGTTACGAGGCGGCGCAGGCCGCGATCGCGATGGCCGCCACCCTGGCCAAGCTGGACCGGGCCCGTGTCTCCGACTTCCACGACGACGATGCGACCTTCCGGGACGGCCTGTGATGGACCTGTTGCGCCAGCTGTTCGAGGCCAAGATCTCGGTCGCCGGCTACCCGCTGTATTGGCGCGAGATCATCGGCAACCTCTTCGGCTTCGCCTCGGCGATCGGCGGGCTACGCCGGCGGGTGTGGGCCTGGCCGATCGGGATCGTCGGCAACGTCATCCTGTTCACGGTCTTCTTCGGGATGGCGCTGTCCAGCGAGGACGGCCGGCACCCGCTGTTCGGTCAGTCGGCCCGCCAGGTGTTCTTCATCATCACCAGCGTCTACGGGTGGTGGCGGTGGCGGCAGATGCGCCAGGGCCGCGCCAAGGACGCCCCGGCGATCACGCCCCGCTGGGCCACCGGCCGGGAACGGCTCGTCTATCTGGTGGCATGGCTGGTCGGGGTCCTCGTGGCGCAGGCCGTCTTCGCCCGGGTGGGGGCCGGCTGGCCCGCCCCGGACTGGTACTACTGGACCGACGCCTGGATCTTCATGGGCTCGATCGTCGCCACGTATGCGATGGCGCGCGGCTGGAACGACTTCTGGCTGTGCTGGATCGGCGTCGACCTGGTGGGCGTGCCGCTGCTGTGGCACAGCGCGTATTACCCCAGCGCGGTGCTCTACGCGATCTACGGCGCGCTGGTGCTCTATGGGTTCTTCGTCTGGCTCAAGGCATCGCGGACCGAACGCCCCGACGGCACCCCGATCGCCGACGGCGCGGCCGAGCCGGTCCGTCGCTGACGCCCCTGATCCCGAATCCGCCGCCCGGGTCGGGAACTCGCTCAGTTCGCGGCGTGGCTGCCGATGAGGCTGCCGGAAGACGGCACCGAACCGGCGCGGCAACCTGCCGCGCCCCGGCGGTGTGAACGGGGGAGCGGGATGGGCGAGGACCAGTACGCCGGGTGGGTCGGCGACGCCAGGGGCCTGCGGGTGGCCATCGTGGCGGCGCGCTGGCACACGACGTACATGGAGGGCATGCTCGCCGGAGCCAAGCTCGCCCTGTCCGAGCACGGGGTGACCGATCCGGCGGTGATCCGCACGCCGGGCGCGTTCGAGCTGCCGGTGGTGTGCGCGCGGCTGGTCCGCCAGCCGTACGACGCGCTGGTCGCGCTCGGGATCATCCTCAAGGGGGGCACTCCGCATTTCGAGTACGTCGCCCAGTCCGTCACCCAGGGCCTGTCCCGGGTCTCCACCGCGTCCGGGATCCCCATCGGCTTCGGCGTACTGACCTGCGAGAACGAGATGCAGGCCCGAGATCGGTGCGGCGTGCACGGCAGCCGCGAATCCAAGGGTTACGAGGCGGGCATCACCGCACTGGCCACCGCGACCGTGCTGCGCGAGCAGGACCTGCACCCGCGCTCCTGAGCCTTGGCCTCGGCGGCGTCGCCGGCCGTGTGCGCAGCCGTGCCGTGACCACGGGCCCGAGGGCCATCGCGGCGCCCAGCAGCGACACCGCGGCGCCGCGCCACAGCCCCGGTGGGGTGAACCGGCAGCTCAACTCGCGCTGACCGGTGAGCGGGACCGCGAACAGCCCACCCATCGACCGCGGCACGACCGGGCTGCCGTCAGCGGTGCAGGTCCAGCCGTCCTGTGCCGCGGTCGCGACGACGACCGTGGTGTCGGCGGGCCGGCCCAGATCGATGCGCATCCGGGAGCCCCGCAGTTCGACCTGGGTCGGCCGTGCGCCGGGCGCGGTGGCTGCGGCGATCGCGCCGCCGAGCGCGTCGGGGTCCAGACAGGCGACCGGGTCAGCGGGCAATTGGCTCTGGTTCAGGGCCGTGACCTGCAGGGTGGGCCCTGCAGTCGGGGCCGGCACCCCCGACTCGACGCCGCGGCGGCGCCGGTCGCTCGGCTGCAGGTGCGTGTCGACGACACGGCCGGAATCCTCGGTCTGGGTCCACGCGCCGACGAAGTCGGGGGCATAGAGCTGGGGGATGGTCCCGGCCCGACACTCCAGGGACATCGTGACGCGGTCGCCCGGGTTCAGTGTCAGCGGGGTGCTCAGGTCCACAGGGCTGGCCCCGAGGCGGGCCGTGACCTCGGGCAGGGTGTAGACCTGGGCACCGATCGCGGCGTTCCGGCGCGCAAACACGGCCGACCCCGGTCCGCTTCGCACCGGGGTCTGGGGGTTGGTGGGCTGCAGGGAAGAACGGCGCACGACCGGTAGCGCCTCTCGGGGCTGGACCGTGCCGTCGCCGGTGAGCAGGCCGTTGACCCCCATCAGCGCGTTGAGGCCCGGGTCGTCGGAGGGAAAGATGATGCGGCCGTTCGCGGCGTACGGCGCCCCCAGGCCGATCCACATCTCGCCGACCGCCTGCTGCATGGTCGAGCTGTAGAACGTCGTGGTCGGGACGCCATACAGCATGCCGTCGTTCGGGCCGTTGAGGCCCGTCGTGGCCAACCCGTTCAGCCGGTAGTCGGGCCACTGCGTTCCATCGGCGCGCCAGGGGCGCACGGCGGGGCCGACGCGGGCGTCCTCGACGGCCCAGACGTAGGACCCGGGGATTCGGACGTCGCGGACCTTGCCGATCACCACCGCACCGATCATCTGCTCGGCGAGGAGGAACGCGCCGAGGACGGCGATGACCAGCCACCGGCCGAGTTCAGGCGTCGATCGCTCGGCTCTGTTGGCTCGAGAGGCGTGGTCGGCCTGGGCCGCTGCCGCCACGGCGACCGCCAGGGCTACCGCGGCGAGGGTCCACGCCTGGGTCCAGCGCGTGAGCATGGCGGCCTCAGCGTGGCCGGGCAGCCATCGGGCCAGCGCCACCAGGCCCACCGCCGGGACGAGCATGCGCCAGGCGGGCAGGGGACGCGCCGCGGACACGGCGTACCCGGCCAGCACCACCCCCAAGGCGGCCACCACGAAGGCCTGTCGCCAAGGACTGCCGTTGGGCACGATGCCGAGGTGCCACAGGACGAATCCCTGCGGCAGCGTCATCGACGTGACCAGCACGGCAACACCCGCAGGGAGCACGATCCGCTGTCGCCAGGTGAGTCCCGGGTGCAGCGGTACGGTGAGCGCGGCCAGCAGCGGGAGGGTGCCGAACCCCAGCGACGGGGACAGGCCGGCGCCCTCGGTGAAGGGGAAGAGACGGGGCAGGTACGGCGCGAGCGGCAGCGCGTTCTGGACGTGGGTCGGCGTCGAGGTGACCGAGGCGTTGATCGCGACGAGCTCGGGAATCAGGCCTATCCCGGCGAGCAGGCCGCCCGCCGCGGTGCGCCAGGCGTACCGGCTCGCGGTGCGCCACCACTCGCGTCGGTCCGCGCCGTCCGCGAGGAGGATCGTCACGATCAGCAGGATGGCGCCGAGCGTCGCCATGTAGGCGCTGTAGAAGTTCGACCACCACACGGCGGTGACGGCCAGCACACCCGCGACAGGGCGGCGACCGTCCCGAGCCCACAGCCCCGCCAGGACCAGCAGCGGCAGTCCCACGAACCCGTCCAGCCACATCGGCACGTACGAGGCGTCGTCGACGGCCCACGCGCAGGTGCCGTAGGCCGCGCCGAGCAGCGCGAAAGCCCAGCCCGGCCCGTCGGGGCGCAGCCGACGCAGGAGGTGCGTCATCAGCGCGGCCGCCAACGCGAGGCGCAGGATCACCAGCGCGGCGACCGCCGCCTCCACGCCGCTGCGCGGCACCACCAGAAGCAGCAGGTTCAACGGCGAGGCGAGGTAGGCGACGTAATCGGGCAGGAACGGGTGACCGCCGGCCGAGGACCACGAGAAGAACAGGTCGCTGTCGGTCGATCCGTGCAGCAGGTCCCAGAGCTGGGCGTGCATCGGGATGAACTGGTCGCCCAGATCGTTGACCGCGGAGACCCGCGGGCCGAACGGGGCCCGCCTGCCGAGGATCTGGGCCACGGTATAGACGGCGGCGGCCAGCCCGGCGGCCAGCCCGGCGGCGAGGGCTTCGCCGAGCAGGGGCCCCCTGGCCGGTGCGGTGTGCTCACGCGTCGGTGCGCGGAAAAGCCTGCGCCACAATCCCATCGTCTGCCTCTCGCCCCTGTTGGGGCCAACGTAGTAGTCGCCCGGCGACGCCCATTCTCGGACGCGCCGGTGGCCTCGGTCGCGGGGACTTGACGCCGCCCTGGCGGGCCCGCGATCTAGCCTGGACGGGTGGGGTCGATGGCCGGGGACGGGGCGAGGTCGGAGGCGTTCCGTGCGTACGTCGGGCGCCGCGGCGCCGAGCTGTGGGCGCGCGCTGTGCTGCTCGCGGCGGGGCAGCAGGCGGTCGCGCAGCAGCTGCTGGCTGGGGCGCTGGCCACGACGTACGCCGGGTGGGGGCCGGATAGCGACGACGTCGTGGAGACCCACCTGGCGGTTCGGGCGATGACCCGGGCGGCGGGGGAGCCGACGCCGGCGGGGGAGCCGCACGAGGTGGTGGCGGACGGCGTGCCGGATGACGCGCAGCAGACCTGGGCGCGGTTGCGGTCTCTGGACCCGGCGGCGCGAGCGGCGCTGGTGGCGAGCGTGCTGGGCGACGTCGGCGACCATCGCGATCTCGGTGACCATCGCGACGTCGGTATCCATCGCGACGTCAGCGATGTTCGGCCCCTGGCGGCGACGCTGGAGCGCCGGGTCCGCGACGTCCGGGCGGATCTGGCCCGCGGGCTCGGCGCGTGGCCGGCCGGCACCCCGCGGGAGTCCATCGCGGCTGCGCTGGCGACGGCTGGAGCGGCGGCTGCAGCGGCGGGCGGCCCGCCGGACCCTGGGCTGCTCGACGCGGCGATGCGCGGCCCGGCAGCGAGCGGACGACGCCGGGGCTTCGGCCGCCCGGGGCGGCTGGCCGTCCTGATCGTGGTGGTCGTGGCGCTGCTCGGCGCCCTGGCCGGGGCCCGCCAACTGGCCACCTCGGCTCCGGAACCGGCTCCCACGCCGACGCCGGACGTCGCCACCGCGCAAGGGACGCTGCAGGAACGGGTGGTCTCTCTTGCGGACCTGCCCGACGGAGCACCGGCCCGGCTCGCCCGATACGTCACCGGGTCCGGCCCGGCGGGCTGGACCTATGTGGACGCAGCCGGGCGGGTGCCGCTGCCCGCCGCGCTCACGGCGGTGGTGCTGGGAAGCAGCCCCCGCGGCACCTTCCTGCTGCTGGCCTCCGGGTCCGGGCCACCGCAGACCGGTGTGGTCCCCGCCCGGATCGTGCTGATCGGCCCGGACCGCAGCGTGCGCTCGATCGCCGATGACCTCATCGGCTACGGCTGGGCCGCGCCGTCCGGGGATTACCTCGCCTACCTGCAGCTCACGCCGCCGGCCAGCTCGGCGACGAGTGAGCCACCGAAGCAGAGTGTCGTGGTCGTGCGGGTGGCCGACGGCACGGAGGTCGCCCGTCGTTCCACTCCGGGCATGTCCGGTCTGGCCTGGCTGGGGGAGACGCTGGTGGTCGGTGAGGGTGGCGTCCTGCAGACCTGGCGGGCCGGCGAGGACTGGCGCGGGCACCCCCTGCCGGCCTTGTTCGGCGGTCCCACCTCGGTCGGCGGGGTCGCCCTCCTGCAGCGCGTAGGCCCCGGCACCGCGGACTGCCTGCGCCGATGGACCCCGGCCGGTGGCCTGGTCGAGCAGCCCCTGTGGTGCGGCGATGAGCTCGCGATGAGCTGGGGAGGGTCCCCGCAGGGTCGGTTCGTGCTGGTCATGCGGAAGCCGTCGGCCAGCGCCTCGTCGGAGGGCTTCCGCTGGGGCGCCGTGGCCGCGGCGTCGGGCCGGTTCGCGCCCTTCGAACTCCCGGATGGATTCTTCCCCTTCGGTGGGATGGCCGCGATCGACTCGACGTGGGAGGACGAGGACCATGTGCTGCTCACCGGCGGGGAACCGGGGCGGGGCGCCGGCCCGGGCGCGACGGGCATCCGCTGCTCGGCCCGGACCGGCGCCTGCGAGCGAGCGGCGTTGCCCGCCGAGCTGGCAGGTCGATAGGCGCCGCGCCGGGGTCAAGCGCCGGCGCAGCCCCGCTCGGGTGACGCACGCGACACGACGTACCGGCGTTTCGCGCTCAACCTTCCGCCCCTCGCCCGGCGTCTGGGCAGCATGAGGAGCGTGCCGGGATCGGGCGTACCCAGCGAGCGGGACGAGGCGTTCACCGCGTTCGTGACCGCGCACGGGCACGCGCTGCGCCGCTACGCCTACGTCCTGACCGGGCAGGGCGCCGCCGCCGACGACCTGCTACAAGCCAGCCTGGAGAAGCTCTACCTGGCCTGGGACCGGGTCGCCGCGCCGGAGGCCCGGCTCGGCTACGCCCGACGCACCATGGCCCGCACCCATGCGTCCTGGTGGCGACGGCCGGGGCGGCGCGAGACCGCCGTCGCCGACCCGCCCGAGCGGGTCGGTCCGGACAGCACGCAGCCGTACGTCGAGCGCGACGAGATCTGGCGGCTGCTGGCGACCCTGCCGCCCCGGACCAGGGCGGTGCTGGTGCTGCGCTTCTACGAGGACTTGCCCGAGGCCGACATCGCCGCCGCGCTCGGCTGCTCGGTGGGCTCGGTGAAGTCCCAGCTCTCCCGCGGCCTGGCCCGGCTGCGGCTCAACCCGTCGATCCCGGCTCCGGAGGTGACCCGATGACCAGGCCCAGCACCGACGACCTCGCCGCGGCGCTGCGTGCGCGGGCCGAGGCCACCCACGCCCCGGACGGCGCGCTGGCCGACCGGGCCATCGCGGGCGGGCTGCGCCGCCGGCGCCGTACCGTCGCCGCCTCCCTCTCCGGCCTCGCCGCCGCCCTGGTGCTGATGGTTGCGGTGGCGGTCGGCACCCACCAGCTCGGCGCCTTCCCGCCCGAACGCTTCCCCGCGGCGACTCAGACGCAGGACACCTCCCCGGACGGCGACATCCCCCCGCCCGATCCCACGCCGACCGGACCCACCATGACGACGACCGTGTACCTGAGCAAGACCGGAGACACCGACTGCTCGAAGACCTATCCGGTGCAGCGCACCGTGCCCAGGACCAGCGGAGTCACCAGGGCCGCGCTGATCGAACTGCTCAAGGGTCCATCGGCGCAGGAAAGGGCGCAGGGGTACACCGGCTGGTTCTCGCCCGCCACGGAGGGCGGGCTGCGGGACGTGCGGGTCACTGCCGGGACGGCGTACGTCGACCTGGCCGACCTGCGCTCGACCATCCCCAACGCCAGCACCTCATGTGGTTCGGCAGCGCTCCTGGCCGAGCTGACCGAGACCACCACGGCAGCCGCGCACGTCGACACGGTGCGCTTCGCCATCGACGGGCAGCCGGCCATCTTCTGGGGTTGGTTGGAGCGCGGCTGCGTGGACACCAATGACCGCTGCGATCCGACGCCGTTCGGGACGTTGCGCTACGCCGACCTGCCGGTGGGTGCGGCCGTGCACCCGCCGTACCGGGTCGAACGGGCGGGCATCGCGGACGCGGCGAACTACGCCTATGTCGATGAGGCCGGGCGCGTCGACCTGCCGCGAGAGGCCGGCCCGGCCTACGTCGTGCGCCGCGCCGGCGACCAGGTGGTGCTGATGGCCAACGGCTGGATGTTCACGGGCGGTAGCATGAACGACGACCGGCAGATTTATGTCATCGGCGCAGACCGCAGCCCACGACTGCTCGTGCGGGGCAACCTGGCCGCGGTCAGCGTATCGACGGACGCTCGGTACGTCGCCTACACCACGGCCAGCGCCGCAGCCGCGCAGCAGGACCTCTATGACGAGCTGGTGATCCGCGCGGTCGACACCGGTCGCGTCGCGGGAACCGTCGCCGTGTCCGGCCGGTACGAGCTGACCTGGAGCGGTCACGTGGTCACCGCCACGTCGAGCGGGCCCGACCGCACGACCGTCGCCTGGGACGTCGATCGCGGCGCGTACGGCACGCACATGGGCCCGGGGATCCGGACGGAGGCGATCTCCCTCGACGGTACGCGAGGGCTGCGACGTATGTCCCTGCCGTGGGCGATCGCGCGACCGGGGGAGGGTGCCGACACGCGGGAGCAGGCCGAGGTGGTGGCCCTGGCCGACGGCCGGAGCGTCCACCTGCGGGCGCCGCTGACTGCCGTCCCGCTGATGAGCAGGGGTGTCCCGATGTGGGAGGACGACCGACATGTGCTGCTGGAGGAGATCGGCGCAGGTGGCGACTCCCCGGCCCTGATCCGCTGTGACGCGGTCACCGGAGCCTGCGAGCAGGCCCCCGACCCTGGCCGGCTCGCCCGCGGCTGACGACCCACCCGGGCGGGGACTCGGGACGGCCCGAGATGGTCGCGGTCGCGGCTGCTGGCGTGGGCTATCGGTGGTCTGGCCCTCGGCGGCATGCACAACGGCACGGCGCGTGACCTAGGCACCGGGGAGGGTTAGCTACCGCGCACCGGGGGCAAAGTCTCCCCGCAGAGAGTTGGGCACAACCGTGCCCGATGGCGCGTCCCCCGCGACGATCAATACCTACGATTTCGGCCCGAAATCGGTCGATAACCGAAGTATTGATCGTCGCGGGGGACACGGCGCCAGCCTCGCGGGGCGACGGAAGGCCTGAAACGATGGCGAGATGACGAAGGTTGCGGAGCCCGCCGATCGCCAGCGTGAGGTAGGGGAGCTGCGGAGGCCGGCGTGGTGGGCGCTGCTCCACTGGACCGTGGCCGGGTGCATGCCGATGATGACCTTCCTGGCAGCCCGGCGCCCGCTGGTGGCCGCGGCGTTCGCGCTGACCGGCCTCGTCATGGTTGTCGGCGGCAGTTTCGTGCGGGCGCTGGAGAACCGGTCCGCCTGGTTCTTGGTGGCCGGCACCGGCCTGCCGTGGCTGTATCTCGCCTGGTGGCAGCGCGGCGGCCCGGGCACGGTCTGCGAGACCACGACGTACGGCTCCGGCTGCCACACCGTCGGCGACCCACGCCCGATGATCGCGACGTTCCTCGGCGCCGTGGCCATCTCGGTCGCCGGTTACCTCTGGTCGGGTCGTCGGGCACGTCGTCGGGGCCGGCCGCAGCCGCAGGCCGCCATCACCTGACCGACTCTGGGGAGGGTGAGCTACCGCGCACCGGGGGCAAAGTCTCCCCGCAGAGGGTCGGACACACCCGTACCGGATACCCCGGCCGCCCCGACGGCATGATCACGCCACGGCCCGGATGCCGGGCGCCGGACAGGGCGCCGACCAGGGGCCGGTACCATCACTGCACGTGAAGAGCTTCGAGGATCTGTACGCCGAACTGGCCGAGAAGGCCCGGACGCGCCCCGCCGGCTCCGGCACGGTCGAGGAACTCGACAAGGGCGTGCACTTCATCGGCAAAAAGCTCGTCGAGGAGGCCGCCGAGGCGTGGATGGCGGCGGAATTCCAGTCCGCCGACGAGGCCGCCGCCGAGATCAGCCAGCTCCTCTACCACGCCCAGGTCATGATGATCGCCAAGGGATTGACCCTGCAGGACGTCTACCGGCATCTGTGAGCGGCGGGGAAGCCGCCGTACGCCGTACCGCTCGCCCCGACCGAGCCCACCCCGCACAGCCACCCGAAAGACGACACCCATGCTCCGCATCGCCGTACCGAACAAGGGCAGCCTCTCCGAGTCCGCCGTGGCCATGCTGCGCGAGTGCGGCTACCGCACCCGCCGGGACTCCAAGGAACTCGTCGTCGGCGACCCCGACAACGACGTCGAGTTCTTCTACCTGCGCCCGCGGGATATCGCCGTGTACGTCGGGGAAGGCACCCTGGATGGCGGCATCACCGGTCGTGACCTGCTGCTGGATTCCGGCAGCGGCGCGATCGAGACCATGCCGCTGGGCTTTGCCCACTCGACGTTCCGCTATGCGGGGATGCCGGGCTCGGCCCTGAGCGTGACCGATCTCGGCGGCCGGCGGATCGCCACGAGCTACCCCGGCCTGGTCCGGGTGCATCTGGCCGAGCACGCCGTCGACGCCACCGTGGTCCGGCTCGACGGGGCGGTCGAGACCTCGATCACTCTCGGCGTGGCCGACATCATCGCCGACGTCGTCGAGACCGGCACCACCCTGCGCAACCAGGGCCTCGTCGTCTTCGGCGAGCCCATCCTGCGCAGCGAGGCCGTGCTCATCGCCCGCGCCGACACCGCCGACAGCCCCGGAATGGCCGTGCTGCAGCGGCGTCTCCAGGGGGTGATCACGGCCCGGACCTACGTGATGGTCGACTACGACGTGCGGGTCGAGCTCGTCGAGGCGGCCTGCGAGATCACCCCCGGGCTGGAGTCGCCGACGGTGAGCCCGCTGCACGACAAGGGATATGTCGCGGTCCGCGCGATGGTGCCGCGCAAGGGGATGAACCGGGTGATGGACGCCCTGTACGCCCTCGGCGCCCGCGGCATCCTCATCACCGACATCGCCGCCTGCCGGTTGTGAGCCCGGTCCGCGGCGTGGCTGGTCGGCGCTGCCGCCGCAGCGCCACCGGACCCGCCGCGGGACTAGCGTGGGTCAGGTGAACCAGCCGCGGTCGCCAGAACCAGATCCGTACGCCGTGATGCGCCCCCAGCGCGGCCGCGTCGTGGCGATCGCGCTGGCCACGGTGGTGTTCCTGGCGTTCACGTACGCCGCGGTCACGGTGCCGGGCCGGGACCGGCAAAAGGGCGACTGGAGCCTGATGGATCGCGGGCTGATCTTCATCCTGGGCGCGGCCATCGCCTGGTTCATCTGGCGATTCGCCACCATCAAGGCGGTCCCGTCGCCGACCGGCATCGTGGTCCGCAATCTGCTCATCACCCGACGGCTGACCTGGCCGGAGATCGTGCGGATGCAGTTCGGTGGCGGCGCGCCGTGGGCCTCTCTTGACCTGTACGACGCCGACACCGTGGCCGTCATGGCCATCCAAAAGGCCGACGGGGCGCACGGTCGGACCCTCGCCGGACGGCTCGCCGCGCTGGTCCATGTGCACTCCAGTGCGCCCGAGCCGGAGCCGCGGGAGCCGCGGGACCCAGACGACCCGCGGGACCCGAGTCAGGGTCCGGGCTGACGCGTGCCGCGGCCGTGCGGCCCGGCCCCGATCCCGTCCCCGACCTCGCCCAGGTCGTCCCGTTCGTCCGCATCGGTGGGCAGGTCGACCTCGTACTCCGTGCCGTCCACCAGCTCGAACGACTCCGGGATGTAGTCGGCCGCCGCGTCGTAGCTCAATCCCGTCACCATCAACAGATCCACCACGATCGAGCGGATCTGGGCCCGGATCACCTCCGAGGACAGCGCGGGACGTTCGTCGACATAGGTGGTCCGCTCGGCCAGTTCCACCAGAGCCCGCCGCGAACTCAGCGGCACCTCGCGCACGGCCAGCGTGCCGGCCATCTGATCGGTGGCGTCGGCGAGCTCCTCGATCATGGCGATGTAGGCGCCCGGCACGGGTTCGCCGGTATGCAGCGCGATGCTGGCCCGCCGGGCCAACACCCGCAGGTTGCGGATGGCCCGGTCGAGCGGCACCAGGAGATCCGCGATGACCTGCACCGCGGGCAGATGGCGCCGCCGGAACGGTGAGGTCCGCACGACGGCCAGACCGTCGTCCGCGACATCGCGCAACTCCTCCAGCATGTCCTCCGAGGCCCGGGCCCGATCCATCGCCTCGTCCACCGCGACGACATCGCGAGCCCGCAACGACGTCGCCACCTCCCGCAGGATCGCCGACATCTCGACGATCACCTCGGCCGCGTACTGCCGCGGCCGCCGCACCGGCGAGACCGGGGTGATGGTGGCGGCGACCAGGGCGGTCAGCCCGCCGATGACCGCATCCGACCAGCGGGTGAACGCCTGCCCGGGGGGCGGCACGAGGATCGTCACCACGGCGGACTGAGTGCCCGCCATGCCGGTCATCCCCACGCTCGCATCGAGCAGCGTCGCCACGGACATGGCCGCGAACACCACGACCGCCAGCTGCCAGTAGCCGTTGCCGGCGTAGTGCACGAACAGGTCCCCGACAAACACGCCCACCGCGACCCCGGCGACGACCTCGGCGACCCGTTGCAGGCGCTGACCGAACGACTGACCGAGCACGATCACCGCGGCGATCGCGGAGAAGATCGGGATCTCGTGGCCCAACACCCCGCCGGCGATGAAGAAGGCGACCCCCGCGGTGATCGCGCACTGGGCGATGAAGAAGCCCCGGCTGCGCCACCGCTTGAGCCTGGCCTGCAGCGACCGTCGGGACGCCGCCCCGGCCCGGCGCCGCCACGTCCCGGTGCGTTCGATCCACGCGGCGTCGTACCAGTGGTGGGCGTCAGCCGTTCTGGGCATAGGCGGCCTCGATCAGCGGTTCCAGGGCGAGCAGGTCGGCATCGACATCGCTCGCGGACACCCGCACCAGGTGCGTCCCGTCTGGCTGCGGCTCCAGGCGCGGGTGCACCGGGGCGCCGCTCGGATAGGAGAAGGTGAGGTCGAGACCGCCGTCCGGGCGTGGACTGACGCGCAGGAAGTCCGTACGTCGGGAGACGACGACACTGGCACCCTCGGCCCGGCTGGCGGCCCCCTCGCCCTGAGCATGGGTCATCTCGACCACCGCATCACGCAGGGCGCTACCGCCCACTTCCATGCCGGCCTCGTGGGCCCCGCTCCCCGTCATGGGCCTATTGTCTCCCGGGTGCCGAGCCGGCCGGTGATCCGCGCGCCGAGTCGCGAGGCCGACGTCGGGTGACGCCGGCCTCGGGGGTGTTCAGGCATAGTTCATCGCCATCGCCGTGCGCACCTCGTCCAAGGTCGCCGCCGCGACCTCGCGAGCGCGGGCGTTGCCGTCGGCCAGGACGTCGCGCAGGTGCCCGGGATCGGCGACCAGCTCGGCGCGCCGGGCCCGGATCGGGGCAAGGTGCTCGTTCACGGCCTCGGTGACCACGGCCTTGAGGCGGGCCCCGCCGCCGTCGCCGATCTCGGCCGCCAGCTGCGCAGGGTCGCGATCGGCGAGCAGGCCGGCCATGAGCAGGAGGTTGGCCACTTCGGGTCGGTTCACCGGGTCATAGGTGATGTGTCGATCCGAGTCGGTGACCGCCCGCTTGAGCCGCTTGGTCGTCTCGTCGGCGGACATCCCGAGCTCGATCACGTTGCCCCGTGACTTCGACATCTTCGTGCCGTCGGTGCCCAGGATGTTTGCTCCCGAGGAGAGCAACGCCTCCGGGGCCGGGAACACCGGCCGGCGCTTGTCGGCGCGTCCGAATCGCTCGTCGAAGCGCCGGGCGACCACACGGGCCTGTTCCAGGTGCGGCAGCTGGTCCTTGCCCACCGGGACGAGGTTGCCCTTGCAGAACAAGATGTCGGCCGCCTGATGCACCGGGTAGGTGAGCAGCAGCCCGGACATCGGGCGGTTCCCGGTCGCCTCCAGCTCGGCCTTGACCGTGGGGTTGCGACGCAGTTCGCTGTCGGTCACCAGGGCCAGGAACGGCAGCATGAGCTGGTTGAGCTCGGGGATCGCGCTGTGCGTGAAGATCGTCGTCCGGGTCGGGTCCAGGCCGATGGCCAGGTAGTCCGCGAGCAGTGAATAGACCCGCTCGCGCATCTCGCCGACCGAGTCCCGGTCGGTGATGACCTGGTAGTCCGCGATCACCACGAAGGTGTCCAGGCCCAGGTTCTGCAGCCGCACCCGGTTGGCCAACGTGCCGATGTAGTGCCCGAGGTGCAGGTTGCCGGTGGGCCGGTCGCCGGTGAGCATCCGGAACCCGCTGGGGTCGATGGCGATCTGGGCCTCGATCTGCGCCGACCGGGCCTGGCTGCGGCGCAGGCTCGCGTCGCTGATCGAGTCGGCCAAGGCGTCCTCGGCGCCGTGAGTCGCATCGGGTGCTCCGGCGTCCTGAGGCTCGGCGGGGGGCTCGGCCGGTGGCGCGGGGGGTGGGGCGGTGGTCACTGAGTGCTCCTTGTCGAGGGTGGCCCGCCCGCGACCGACGCAGTGCCGCCGTCGCGCGGGCGACGGCGCAGGGGGTGCGTGCGTGAGTCAGGGCCGTCGCGTCGACGGCCACCAGGTGCGCACGGGGGTTCTCACGCGGCCATCGTACGCGGCCGGCCCGACGGCGACCGACCGCGTCGGCGGTGCCGCGCTGACGTCGAATACGGTACGACAGCCCGGCCGCTAGGCTCCCGGTCATGACCGTCGCCATCCGGGTGATCCCCTGCCTCGACGTCGACGCCGGCCGGGTCGTCAAGGGCGTCAACTTCCGCGACCTGCGCGACGCGGGCGATCCGGTCGAGCTCGCCGACCGTTATGACCGCCAGGGCGCCGACGAGCTCACCTTCCTCGACGTGACCGCGAGCAGCGCGGACCGAGAGACCACCTACGACGTCGTTCGCCGCACCGCCGAGCAGGTCTTCATCCCGCTGACCGTCGGCGGGGGGGTGCGGACCGTGGCCGATGTCGACACGCTGCTGCGGGCCGGCGCGGACAAGGTCGGGGTGAACACGGCGGCGATCGCGCGGCCGCGGCTCATCGCCGAGATCGCCGAACGGTTCGGCGCGCAGGTCCTGGTGCTCTCGGCGGACGTGCGGCGGTGGCGGGAAGACCCGGCGACCCCCGGGGCCGGGATCTCGGCCGACGGGCACCCCCGGCCGGGGTCGGGATTCGAGGTCACCACGCACGGCGGCCGCCGCGGCACCGGACTCGACGCGCTGGACTGGTGCGCGCAGGCCGCGGACCTGGGGGCCGGCGAGATCCTGCTGAACTCGATGGACGCCGACGGCACCAAGGACGGCTACGACGTGGAGCTGATCCGGGCCGTTCGGGAGCGGGTGCGCATCCCCATCATCGCCAGCGGCGGGGCCGGCGCCGTGGAGCACTTCGCCCCGGCGGTCGCCGCGGGGGCCGACGCGGTGCTGGCCGCCAGCGTGTTCCACTTCGGCGACTTGAGCATCGGGCAGGTCAAGGCCGCGCTGCGCGCCGCGGGATACGAAGTGCGTTGACGGCGAACCGGATTCGCTGTCCGGGTTCCGCTCACGGAGACGGTCCGGCGGCCGAATGAGCTAGTCGTGGAGGCAACTTCAGCGTGCCCCGGGGTCGCTGCGTGACCCGGTCGATCGCCGAGACCTACGCCGCACGCGGCGTGGTCGTCGTCGGCGTGGGCGTCGACGGCTGGGCGAGCCTGGGGGAGACCCCCCGGCACGCGCTGCGCCAGGCGGCCACGATCATCGGCAGTCCCCGCCAGCTCGAACAGCTGCCGGTCTGGTTGGGGGCTGCTCGGGAGCAGTGGCGCAGTCCGCGTCGCGGCGACATCGCGGCCCTCGTCGAGGAACACGCCGATGGCGGTGTCGCGGTGCTGGCCTCCGGGGACCCGTTGCTCTATGGCATCGGACGGACCCTCGTCGAGGAACTGGGCATCGACCGGTTGCTGTTCCTGCCGAATCTGTCCTCGGTGAGCCTGGCCTGCGCCCGGTTGGGGTGGCCGGTCGAGTCCGTGACCGTCATCAACGCCTCGGGTGGGGGCCTGGACACGCTGCCCCGGCACCTGGCCGAGGGCGCCCGCCTCATCGTGCTCTCCGCGGGCCGAGACACGCCCACGACGGTGGCGACCCGGCTGGCCGACCGCGGCTTCGGCAACAGCGAACTGGTCGTGCTGGGCGATCTGGGCGCGGCCCGGGAGGGCCGCTGGGAGGGCACGGCCACGGGGTGGGACGCCGAGGTGACCTCGGGTCTGAATGTCATCGCGGTGACCGCGCGTCCCGGGCCTGGGGAACCGCGGCCTGAGGTCGCCGGCGAGGAGGGGTCGACCGACCCCGACGCGATGGGCTCGCCGGGCGGTGCCCAAGCGGACGGCGCGGCGCGACCCGAGGCCCCCGAGGTCTCGCCGGGTGAGGTGCTGCGCTCGCTGCTGGCCCCCGCACCGGGCGAGGTCACCCTACCGGCCCAGGACGCGGCGGAACGCCTGGTCGCCTGGGCCCAGGCCGAGGCCGAACGGGAGGCCGGCCACGGTGGAGCATCCCGCCCTGAGCCCGAGCCTGAGCGTCAGCCCATGTCCGAGCCCATGTCCGAGCCCGCGTCCGAGCCCGCGCGGGGCCCAGATGGAGGGGACCGGCGGGGTCGAGTGTCGTTGTACGGCGCAACCCGCCTGGCAGAGTTGCCCGCTCTGGTGCCGGGACCGGTCCGGGCCGGCCCGGGCGGGGCCCTGTTGTCCGTGGCCGTCTTGGCCGCGCTGGACCCGGCCCCCGGCGAAACCCTCTGGGAGGTCGGGGGGTCCGGCGCGGCAGCACTGGCCTGGAGCGCCGCCGTGCCCGGCGCCCGGGCGGCCGTCATCTCGGCCGAGCCGCCGCGCAGCGAGCCGGTCACCCCGTTCGGGGTCGCGCCGATCCAGCGGGTCACCGGACGGATGCCCGCCGCCGCGGCGGGGCTGCCCACCCCGGACGCCGTTCTGCTCCTGGACGTCAGCGCCGCCCCCGCCGTCATGGAGACGACCTGGCGCGCCCTGCGCTACGGCGGGCGCCTCGTCGCGGCGGCGACGACGGTCGACGAGGTCGCCGTCCTCGCCCGCTATCACCGCATCCTCGGCGGCGATCTGACCCGGCTCCAACTGGCCGTGGCCCAGGCGTCCGGGGAGGACACCCGGTTCGGCGCGCCCACCGAGGTCGTGTTGTGGGTTCGCCGCAAGACCGGCCAGCGGCCCGGCTCGCACCTGCCCGCGCACCGCTGACCACAACCGCCGCTGACCGCAACCGCCGCTGACCGCAACCGCCGCTGCGGTCGGATCCCGCCGCTACGCCGGGCCCTCGCCGGCGCCGTCCAGGTGGCTCGCGCCGCATCACGCATCACCACAGGTGACAAGCCCGCCAGCCCGGAAACCGCAAGATGGTGAGCCAAGTCAGGGCGTGAGCTCCCCACCCCGGCGCGCAACTGCGGTTCGATGACGTCCAGGTGTACCGGTTGACGGCGTTCGTCACTCGTTCGTCACCAATACCCGCTGCGGGCAACTCGCCGACCTCGAGCTATGCCACCGTCGCCGAGCCCACTGCGAAGCGAGCCCCAGGGCCGGTTCATTCTGGCGTCGGCTGTTCCACGCTGCGGCGCCTGGTGTTGGCCGTGGATCCGGACCTGTTCGATGCCGTGTGCAGCGCCTGGCGGGCCGCGATCCGTGCCCATGGCCGCTGTGAGCATCTACTGGCCGCTGGGGATCACCAGTCCGGGGTGGGGGGCGTAGGCCGCCGACGTGGCCAGGGCCACGGCGTACCGCCTCGCCGGCGGGGCCGATCCCGCCGCCGGCTCGGACCGCGGGGCCACTACAGCTCGAAGACCTCGAAGGTCACGGCGTACGGCAAGCCGGCCGCGCGCCCCCCGGCCCCGAGGATCTGTTCGAGCAGGTCCCGGGGGCTGGGATAGTCCGGCCCGAGGGCCTGCAGATATTGCGCGTGGCACTCCAGGCTCGCGATCGCCGCGGCGACGTGCTCGGTGACGTCGACGGCGTGGGTGGCCTGCGGGGGGTTGGCGTAGGCGATCCGCCGCACCCCACCCCACGGCTCCAGCTCCTCGGCCAGCAGCTCCGGGAACAACCACCGATTCCCGGGGTCGCGGCAGGCGTCCAGCGCGGCCCGACCGACGGCGATGTGGTCGGCCTGGTTGGTGCCGCCGCCCGCGAAGCGCTCCCGGTGGGTCAGCGAGACGACCAGGTCGGGACGTTCCCGGCGGATCACCCAGGCGATGTCCCGGCGCAGCTCCAGGCCGTATTCGACGACGCCGTCGCGGTGGTCCAGGAAGTGCACGACCTCAACGCCGACCTCCGCCGCGCCGTCCCGTTCCTCCTGGGCCCGCACCGGGGCGGCCTCGGCGGGGTCCATCGTGTCGATGCCCGCCTCGCCGTACGTCGCAAGCAGGTAGGAGACCTCGATGTCCGCGGCGCGCCAGCGAGCCACCGCCGCCGCCGCCCCGTATTCGATGTCGTCCGGGTGGGCGACCACGACCAGGACGCGGGCGAAGTCCTCGGCCAGCGTCGGGAGGTGGGCGTCGGTGGGCGCGGTGGGCGCCTGGCTCGGCTCGGTCACGGCACCCAGCCTAAGCGGCGGCCCGCGCCGCGCCCCAGGTCGTGGCAGGATGCCGCGGGTGGAGGACGGCGGCAGCAGCGGCATCGCGCGCGTCGATGACTTCCAGCGCCGCCACCGCTTCCTCGGGCTGCCGATCGCACTGATCTACAAGTACGTCGACGACCAGGGCGCCTACCTGGCGGCGCTGATCACCTACTACGGGTTCATCTCGCTGTTTCCGCTGCTGTTGTTGCTGTCCTCGGTGCTGGGGTTCGTGCTGGAGAACAATCCCGAGCTGCAGGCTCGGATCATGGAGTCGGCGTTCCGGCAGATCCCGGTGATCGGGGATCAGGTTCAGCGGGCCCAGCTGCGCGGCAGCGGTATCGCGGTCGTGATCGGTGCCGTCGGTGCCCTGTACGGCGCGGTCGGCGTCGCTCAGGCCATGCAGAACGCGCTGAACGCCGCCTGGTACGTGCCGCGCAACTCCCGCCCCAATCCCGTCCTGGCCCGGGCCCGCAGCCTCACCCTGCTGGGACTGGTCGCGCTCTTTCTGCTGGTGACGACGTTCCTGTCGCAGTGGGACGCGGCGTTGCGGGCGCTCACCGACAACGAGCAGGCCGTCGGCTACTGGACGACGTTCGCCTCGATGGCGGTGACCTGGGTGCTCTTCCAGGTGATCTCGCGGTTCGGCACGACGTACCGCGTCACCATCCGGCAGGCCTTGCCCGGCAGCATCCTCGGCGTGCTGGTGTGGCAGGGGCTGCAAACCGCGGGGACTGGGTTCGTGGCCCGAGTCATCGCCGGTTCCTCCGACACCAACGGTGTGTTCGCGGTGGTGCTGGGCCTGCTGGCCTGGATCTACCTCGCGTCGGTGTCCTTCGTCGTGTGCACCGAGCTCAACGTGGTCCTGGCCCTGAAGCTCTATCCGCGCGCGCTGCTGACCCCGATGACGGACGATGTCGACCTGACCGAGGGCGACCGGGCGGCGTACGCCGGACTGGCCCGCGCCCAGCGCCTCAAGGGGTTCCAGAAGGTGCAGGTGAGTTTCGAGTACGACGGCCAGTTCCGCACCGGTCGCGCCGCACGGGAACAGGCCGAGCGGGAGGAGGCGCAGGCCCGGGCCGAGACCGAGCGGCGCGCGGAGCAAGCCCGGCGGGCACGTCGCGGTCGGCGGCAGGACCGTAAGCCGGGGCCGGGGCCGGGGCCGGGGCAGGGGCGCTAGGTTGGCGCCATGAGCGAGGGCTACACGTGGACCTATCTGGACGCCACCGGCGCGAGCGTCGCCGACGCAGGGACCGCCGCCGTCTTCCCGTCCCAGGGTGAGGCCGAGGCCTATCTGGGGGAGTCCTGGCAGGAGTTGGCCGACGCGGGCGTCGGCGCGGTCACGCTGTGGCGGGACGGCGAGGTGGTCTACGGTCCGATGTCGTTGGAGGCGGCGGACTGACCACGTGTCGGGCCTGGCGGGCCGCAGCAGGGATCACTTGCCGGGCTTGACCCACCGCTGACCGCGCGAGACGCGGGGCTGCGGCATCCGGGTGCGCCGGAAGGACATGGTCCGGCTCATCGCGTAGAAGAAGCTGCCGCCCGGTGGCTTGGTGCCGAACTCCTCGGCATAGCGCCGACGCAGCTGGATCCACATCACGAAGGTGTCGACGATGAACACCGCGAACGCGCCGTAGACGATCGAGAACCCGATCCGGGCGGCGCCGCTGGTGGGGTCGATGAACATGAACGGCATGCCCAGCAGCATCGCCGGCAGCAGGAACTCGCCGATGTTCCACCGGGAGTCGACGAAGTCCCGCACGAACGCTCGGGCCGGCCCGCGATCCCGCGGGAGCAGGGCCCACTCCTCGCCGCGGCGCATGGCCGCCTGGCGCTTGACCCGCTCGGCGCGCTCGGCCTCCTTGGACGTCCGGGCGGCGGCTTTGCGGTCCGCGGGGACGAGGGGCTGCATCCGAGCGGCTTGGGCCTCGCGCCGCTTCGGCGTGGGTCGATTCTTGGCCCCGCCGCGGGCCTGGTCGTCCGGCTCCGGCTGCGGCGCCGGGAGCAGCGTCTCGTTCTTCTTGCGTCCGAACACGCAGCACACTCTAGGACACGCGCCCGGCAGCGCCCCCGGGGTTGGCCCGGTTGCGTTCCCGACGGGACGTGCCCGGCTTAGGCTGACCGGATGACCTCGGTCCCCGCCTCGCCCGCCGACCCACCGGCCGGAGCCTCCCCCCGCCGCGGCGAACTCGCCGCCCGCCTGGCCGCCGCGATGCCCGGGGTGCGCGCCGATCTGGAGGCCCTGGTTCGCATCCCCAGCGTGTCCCTGGCCAGCTTCGACGCCGAGCAAGTACGGCGCAGCGCGGACGCCGTCGTGGACCTGCTGCGCGCCGAGGGGCTGACCGCCCGCACGGTGACCGTGGCCGATGGGCATCCTGCGGTTCTGGCGCACCGTCCCGGCCCGCCGGGGGCGCCGCGGGTCCTGCTCTACGCCCACCACGACGTCCAACCCCCCGGCGAGGAGGCGGACTGGCTCTCGGCTCCGTTCGAGCCGACCGAGCGCGACGGGCGCCTGTTCGCCCGGGGCGCCGCCGACGACAAGGCCGGGATCATGGCGCACGTCGCGGCGCTGCGGATCCTGCGCGACGAGCTCGACGCCGGCCTCGACATCGACCTGCGGCTGCTCATCGAGGGCGAGGAGGAAGTCGGCTCGGACAGCCTGCCGGCGATCCTCGCCGAGCACGCCCAGGAGCTCGACTGCGACGCCATCGTCCTGGCCGACTCCGCCAATTGGGCCGTCGGCACCCCCGCGCTGACCACCACGTTGCGCGGCAACGTTCGCGTCGTGGTCACCGTGACGGCGCTGCGGCACGGGGTGCACTCGGGGATGTTCGGGGGCGCGGCACCCGATGCGCTGACCGCCCTGTGTCGTCTGATGGCCACCCTGCACACTCCCGACGGGACGGTCGCCGTACGGGGCCTGACCAGCGACACCGCCAGCGACCTGGACTATCCCGAGGACGCCTTCCGCGCGGATTCGGGGATGCCGCCCGACGCGCCGCTGATCGGCTCGGGCAGCGTCGTCTCGCGGATCTGGTCCCAGCCCGCGATCACCGTCATCGGCATCGACGCGCCCGCCGTCGACGCGGCCGCCAACCTGCTGCTGCCGCGGGCCTGGGCCAAGATCTCGGCGCGGCTGGCACCCTCGCAGGACTGGCGCTCGGCATTTGAGGCGCTGCGGGCCCATCTGCTGGCGAACGCCCCATGGGGGACCTCGGTCGAGGTCACGTTGGAGGACCACGGCAACGGCTTCGTCGCTGCGACGTCCGGACCGTACGTCGACGCCGCCCGCGACGCCTTCGCCGCCGCCTGGGGAACCGACCCGGTGGACGTCGGGATCGGCGGGTCGATCCCGTTCATCGCCGAATTCGCGGACCGCTTTCCCGGGGCCGCGATCCTGGTCACCGGCGTCGAAGACCCCGACACCCGGGCGCACGGCGCGAACGAGGGCCTGCACCTGGGCGAGTTCGAGCGGGTCTGCCTGGCCGAGGCGCTGATGCTCGATCGAATCGGTCGGATGCGGACGTCGCAGGCCGAGTCCGCGAGCTCCTCGCCCGGATCGGATCCGGCGGCGGGCGACGGCTGAGATCGCCGCGGACACCGCAGTCGGGCGGCGCGCCAACGCCGCATCAGCCGCCGCAGCTCCCGCTCGCGGCCTGTCGATGGGAACATGACGGAATGCGAGTGCTGATCTGCCCGCAGCGATTCGGTGGCACCCTGACGGCGGTTCAGGCGGCAGAGGCCATCGCGGCCGGCTGGCGCTCCCGATGTCCGCACGACGAGCTGACTCTCGCGCCGATCAGCGGCGGCGGGGCGGGTTTCCTGGACGTCCTGGCCACCGCCGTGGAGGGCGGCATCACGGTCGCGGCCACCGTGTCCGACCCGTTGGGGCGCGAGGTGCCCGCCGCCGTGCTCATGGTGGCCGAGGGGGGCATGACGACGGCCTACGTCGAGGCCGCCCAGGCGGCCGGCCTGCACCTGCTGGCCGGCAACGAGCGCAATCCGCTGGTGACCAGTAGCTATGGGGTTGGTCAGCTGATCGAGGTGGCTCGCGCCGAGGGCGCCGCGCGCATCGTCGTGGCCGTCGGCGAGGCGGCGACCAACGACGGTGGGGCGGGGATGTTGGCGGCGCTCGGGGCCGGGCCGGACGCCGCCCTGGCCCACGGCGGGGCGAAGCTCGCCACCTTGGGGGAGGACCAACTCGCCGACCTGGGGACCGTGCGCGAACGGCTGGCCGGGATCGAGCTGATCCTGGCGACCCAGGAGGACCTGCCGCTGCTCGGCCTGCAGGGCACGTCCGCGGCCACGGCCGGGATGCGCGGGGCGGGACCGGCGGAGGCCCAGCAGCTGGAGGCCGCGCTCGGCTGGTACCGCGCCGTGGCCGACCGAGCCTGCCCACCCGCCACCGACCTGATGACGGGGCTGGCACGCCGGCTCGACCGGGAGCCCGGCGCGGGGGCCGGCGGCGGGATCGGCTACGGGCTGCTGCTGCTCGGGGCGCGCCGGCAGAGCGCCGCCGCCTGGTGTTTCGACGCCTGGGACATGCCCGCCCTGATGTCCGCCACGGACCTGGTGCTCACCGGCGAGGGCAGCCTGGACTATCGCACCCTCCGGGGCAGCGTCATCGGGGAGGTCGCGGCGCTCGCGGCCGCCCGCGGGCTGCCGGTCGTCGCCCTCGCCGGGACGGTCGAGGTCGGCCGGCGCGATTCGATGGCGCTCGGGTTGTCCGGCACGTACGCCGTAGCCGACACCGGCGTGAGCGTCGTCGAGGCGATGGCGGATCCGGTCGGGACGTTGAGCAGCCGCGCGGCTCGGGTCGCGGCCACCTGGTCCCCGCCGCCCACGGCCTGACCGTGCCGCCCACGGCCTGACCGTGCCGCGCGCGTCCTGGCCGTCCCCCGCACGCCCAGGAACTCAGCGGCCCCCGCGACGAGGGGCCGAGGCATCGCTTAGGCTGGCCTAAGCCCAGGAATGCTCGTGGCGCGCGACCCGTTGTTGCTCTCGTAGCGGGCCCCGCCACCTCCACACGCGAAGGACGCAGCCATGACTCTCCAGAACGAGACTGCCGCACACGGCGTCGTGCTCACCGACGTCGCGGCCAGCAAGGTCAAGACCCTCTTGGAGCAGGAGGGTAGGGATGACCTGCGGCTGCGCATCGGTGTCCAGCCCGGTGGCTGCTCCGGACTGGTCTACCAGCTGTATTTCGACGAGCGTTCGCTCGATGGTGACCTGGTCCGCGACTTCGACGGGGTTGCGGTCGTCGTCGACCGGATGAGCGCCCCCTATCTCGACGGCGCCACGATCGACTTCGCCGACACGATCGAGAAGCAGGGCTTCACGATCGACAACCCGCAGGCTCAAGGTTCCTGCGCCTGCGGCGACAGCTTCCACTGAGTTCATCCGGCTCGGTGCCCGAACCGGCCGTCGCGTCCTACGGGGCGCGACGGCCGGTTCTGCTCGAGGTGCCGGACCCTAGCCGGCATGTTCGGACGCCGAGCGCCGCAGCGGCCGCCACAGTCGCCCCGCGATCGTGAGGACCAGCAGGAACAGCACCAGAGCGGTGAGCCAGAACGGGCCACGCATCACCAGCCCGCCCATGACTCCCGTGGCGTCGTGCTGCACGCTCACCTCGGTGCCGGGAAGAAGCGTGATGCCGCCGGTGACGTCGTGACTCGCCCCAGACGCGAGGACGCCGTCCATGAAGGCGAACGTGCTCCACAGCGACAGCAGCCAGTAGAGGAATACGGCCACCAGCGCCCACGCGAGGCCCTGGCTCCACGCCGGGCGCGTCGGGTTCGACACGGCCTCGGCCGACTCCCGAGCCAGCTGCTCCGGTGATCCGATGGCCGCCAGTGCGGGGCGCACGCCCCCATCCCCGGCGGCCTCGCGCAGGTTCGTTCGTAGTTCCCGGCGCAGACCCCGACGAGCCGGCCCGGCCACGCCGTACAGATCGAGGGCCAGGTCATATCGCTGCACGGCGGTTTCGATGCGGACACGATCGAGAACGGACATGGTCAGACCTCCCGGGCGGGTGCGATGGGGGTGGTTCGCGGGGTGGTTCGGGGCACGGCGGCGACGGATTCGACGAGATCGCGCCAGGCCGCCTCACCGCGGGCCAGCTCGGCGCGCCCGCCGCCGGTGATCCGGTAGTACTTGCGCGCGGGTCCCGACTCGGATCGGCGCAGATAGGACTCCAGGTGCCCGGCGGCCTCCAGCCGGGTCAGGGCCGGATAGACCGTGCCCTCGATGAGATCCGGGAACCCGGCACCCTTGAGGCTGGTCACGATCGCGTAGCCGTAGCCGTCCTCGGCGGCGAGCAGCCGCAGCAGGAGCAGGGACAGGACTCCCTTGAGCATCTGGGCGTCGTGGCGAGCCATGCGAGAAGACTAAACCTGGTACTCGATAAAAGCTAGTACTAGGCCTGCGCAGGCCTGTGAGACCTGCGACCCCGGCTCGGACCGAACGGCCCGAGCCGTGGCGACGCAGGCTGGCTAGGCTGGTGACGTGCCCCCGATCGAGCCACCGCCGACGGGGTGGGACCTCGCCTCCGCCCGGATGACGCCCGGGGATGACCTGGTCGCGCTCGGCGCCGACCTGGAGCCCGGCACCCTGCTCGCGGCGTACCGGCAGGGCCTGTTCCCGATGGGGCTCGGCGACCGCGGAGCCGACCCGATCGGCTGGTGGAGCCCGGACCCGCGGGGCGTGTTGATTCCGGCCGACCTGCACGTCTCCCGATCCCTGAAGCGGTCGCTGCGCGACTTCACCCTGACCTGGGACACAGCGTTCGCCCAGGTGGTCGCGCACTGTGCCGACCCGAGCCGGCGGGGGCGCTGGATCACCCCCCACATCGAGGAGTCCTACGGCCGCCTGCACGACCTCGGCTGGGCCCACTCCCTGGAGGTGTGGCGCGGTCCGGAGCTGGTCGGGGGACTGTACGGCGTGGCGGTGGGTGGGCTGTTCGCGGGGGAGTCGATGTTTCATCGCGTGCCCGACGCCAGCAAGGCCGCGCTCGTCGGCCTCGTCGCGGTGGTGGCTGCCGACGCGGACCCGCGCCGCATCGTCGACGTGCAATGGCAGACCGACCACCTGGCCAGTCTCGGAGTGCGGAAGATCAGCCGATCGGACTACCTGGACCGACTCGCCACGGCGTTGGTCGCTCCGGAGCTGGCGCATCCGCCCGGGCCGGTGCTGACCGACGCCGTCGGTGCTGCGTCGCCCGAGCCGGCCGAGAACCCGACCGAGGGGTCGGCCGGGACCTCACCGAGGAAGCGTTGAACAGCACCGGAACCTCGTCCAACCGCTGGTCGTGCCAGAGAGCCGTCCACCGATTCTCTTGTGTCACCGCGCGGTCCGAGCGTCTTCCCAAACCGGGGCGCACCCCACCGGGCCGGTAATGTTCAGCTCACCAGCAACGCCGTGCCCGCGCGCAGCAACTCGCCGTCGGTGCGGCCCCCACCGACTCTGGGAAGGTGCACCATTGCGTCGGCAAGTTGACACCCAAAGCCGCCGTGCGCGCCGGACGACGGGCATCGTGGCGATCGCCACTCTCGCGGCAGTCGCGCTCGCCGGCTGCGGCAGCGAGGAGCTGTCGCGGGGCTACCTCCCCAAGGGGGCCTCCGAAGGCGCCGAGCGCGTCACCAGCCTGTGGGTCGGTGGGTGGATCGCGGCGCTCGCCGTCGGCATTCTCGTGTGGGGGCTCACGATCTGGTGCATGGTGGCCTATCGCCGCAAGAAGGACGACGTCGGCCTGCCCCCCCAGCTGCGCTACAACGTCCCGATCGAGCTGCTCTACACCGTCGTGCCGGTCATGATGATCGGGGTGCTGTTCTACTACACCGCCCGCGACGAGGCGGTCCTGCTGGACACCTCGATCAAACCCGATTACACGATCAATGTCGTCGGCAAGCAGTGGAGCTGGGACTTCAACTATGTCGACTCCGATGTCTACGACTCGGGTGTGCAGGCCCAGCTGACCGGCAAGGAGGGCGTCGAGAAGACGCTGCCCACGCTCTACCTGGTCAAGGGCAAGCGCGTGGAGTTCGTGCTCACCGCCCGCGACGTCATCCACTCGTTCTGGGTCCCGGCCTTCCAGCAAAAGCTGGACATGATTCCCGGGAAGGTGAACAAGCTGCAGATCGTGCCCACCGAGAACGGCACCTACCAGGGCAAGTGCGCCGAGTTGTGCGGTCAATACCACGCGACGATGCTGTTCAACGTCAAGGTGGTCGATCAGGGCGAATACGACAAGCACATGGCTGACCTGAAGGCGAAGGGCCAGACGGGCATGTTGGACAACAGCCTGAGCCGGGCCCATCTGGAGCCCGGCCAGGAGAGCAAGCTGCAGTGGACGCCGGAAGGGAAGCAGTGATGTCGACCGTTCTCACGCCGGGGCACGTGGCCGGCACCAGGGCTGAGACCCGTCGGCCCAGCAAGGGTCAGCGCATCGTCTCGGTGATCACCACGACGGACCACAAGGTCATCGGCAACCTGTATTTCGCCACGTCGATGTTCTTCTTCCTCCTGGCCGGCATCATGGCGCTGGTCATCCGGGCCGAGCTGTACGAGCCCGGGCTTCAGGTGGTGCACAACCTGGAGCAGTTCAACCAGATGTTCACCATGCACGGCTCGATCATGCTGCTGCTGTTCGCGACGCCGCTGTTCGCCGGCTTCGCCAACGCGCTGCTGCCGCTGCAGATCGGCGCCCCGGATGTCGCGTTCCCCCGCCTGAACATGTTGGCCTACTGGCTCTACCTCTTGGGCGGCCTGATGGCCACCGCGGGCTTCTTGGTTCCGGGCGGTGCGGCCTCCTTCGGGTGGTTCGCCTACGCGCCGCTGTCGAACGCGACGTTCAGTCCGTCGCTCGGTGGTGACCTGTGGATCCTCGGGTTCGGTATGACGGGTTTCGGCACGATCATGGGCGCGGTCAACTTCCTGACCACCATCGTGTGCATGCGGGCCCCGGGCATGACGATGTTCCGGCTGCCGATCTTCACCTGGACCGTCCTGGTGACGTCGATCCTCGTGCTGATGGTCTTCCCGGTGCTGACCGCCGCCTTCATGGGCCTGGCCGGGGACCGCCTCTTCGACATGCACATCTACGACCCCGAGAACAACGGTCCGATCCTCTATCAGCATCTCTTCTGGTTCTTCGGGCATCCCGAGGTCTATATCATCGCGCTGCCGTTCTTCGGCATCGTGAGCGAGATCATGCCGGTGTTCTCCCGGAAGCCGATCTTCGGCTACAAGGGCCTCATCTTTGCGACGATCGCGATCGCGGCCCTGTCGATGACGGTGTGGGCGCACCACATGTATGTGACGGGCCAGGTCCTGCTGCCCTTCTTCGGCATCATGACCATGCTGATCGCCGTGCCTACCGGTGTGAAGTTCTTCAACTGGATCGGCACGATGTGGGGCGGATCGATCACCTTCGAGACCCCGATCGTGTGGGCGTTGGGCTTCCTGGTGACCTTCCTGTTCGGCGGCCTCACCGGTGTCGTGCTGGCCAGCCCGGCCCTGGACTTCCACCTCTCCGACAGCTACTTCGTCGTCGCCCACTTCCACTACACGGTCTTCGGCACCGTGGTGTTCGCGATGTTCGCCGGCTACTACTTCTGGTGGCCGAAGCTGACCGGCCGGATGCTCGACGAGCGGCTCGGCAAGATCCACTTCTGGATGCTGTTCTTCGGTTTCCACCTGACCTTCCTCATCCAGCACTGGCTGGGTGTGCAGGGCATGGCTCGGCGCTACGGCGACTACATGGTCGAGGACAACTTCCTCTTGTTCAACCAGATCTCCACCTTCGGTTCCATCTTGCTCGGGCTGTCCTTCCTGCCGTTCTTCCTCAACGTGTGGAAGACGTGGAAGAAGGCCCCGCTGGTGACGGTCGACGACCCGTGGGGCTACGGCGCCTCGTTGGAGTGGGCTACCTCCTGCCCGCCGCCGCGGCACAACTTCAACTCCATCCCGCGGATCCGTTCGGAACGGCCGGCCTTCGACCTGCACCACCCGGACGCCGAGGAACTGGCCAGTCCGGTCCCGGACCGCGCAGTCGTGGATCAGCTGCAGCGTCGTGACGGAGGGAGCGGGCGATGAGCGTCGAGGCGAAACTCTTCCAATACGGGGTCGCCCCGTTCGCCCTCGTGGCGGTCATCTATGCGTGGGCCACCAGCCGGTCGGAACACGGCATCGAATGGGTCGGCGTCGTCTGCCTCGTCCTTCTGGCGATCATGGTGGGCATGATCGGCGGCTACCTCGGCATCACGGCGCGCAAGCTCGACGCCCGCCCCGAGGACGATCTGGATGGCGAGATCTCCGACGCCGAGGGAGACTACGGCTTCTTCAGTCCGCGCAGCTGGTGGCCGCTGCAGCTGGGGGTCGCCGCACTGTTGACCTTCCTCGGGTTGGCCGTCGGCTGGTGGATCTTCCTGATCGGGGTCTTGTTCGCCGTCGTGGCGCTCCTTGGCTGGTCCTTCGAGTACTTCCGCGGTGACATCGGCATCTGAGTCGGCGTCGTCGACGTGCCCCGGCGGCGCCTGTCTGCGGACAGGCGCCGTCGGAGCTTCTCGTCGGGCGGGCGCCTACGTGCCGCGCCGGATCCGGGATGTGATGATAGAGAGGCGAGGACGAACTCGCGGGAGGGGGACCCACGGATGAGCCGATGCCAGACAGCCACGCCGCGGGCCAGCCGAGCCATTGCTCTGATGGGGCTCCTCACGCTCCTGGTGACGCCCGCTGCGGGCTGCGCCGACGCGCCCGGCTCCGGCGGTGCGGGTGGCTCCGAAGCCACCACGTCGGCGCCGCCGGCCCGCGTGGAGATTTCCGTGACCGATGGGGCCACCGACGTGGCAGCGGACAGTGTCATCACCGTTCGGGTGGCCGGCGGCCGGCTGGACACGGTGAGCATCGCCAGCGCGGACGGCAAACGCACCGTGGCGGGAGCGGTCGGCCCGGATCAGGTGTGGTCGTCGACTGGCCGATTGGTGCCGACCACGACGTACCGGGTCACGGCGACCACGCGATCCGACGGCGGCGCGCAGACCACGAACACCGCCACCTTCACGACCCGCGCACCGGGGAAGACCGTGGGCTATACGGTGACCCCCGACGGCTGGACCGTCGGTGCCGGCATGCCGATCCAGGTGAACTTCGATGCGCCCATCCCCAAGGATGCGCGCGCCGGCATCGAGAAGCAGCTCACGGTGGCGAGCGCCCCGGCCCAGCCGGGTGGCTGGGGTTGGACCAGCGATGTGACGTTGATGTACCGGCCGCAGAACTACTGGGCGGCTGGCACCACCATTGACGTGAGCGCGCCGCTGGCGGGCACGAAGGTCGGGCCGAACGCCTACCTCATGGAAGACAACGGCGCCAAGCTGACCATCGGCGTCCAGCGCATCCTGCGCGTCGACCTGGCCAAGCACACGATGACGGACACCGAGAACGGCAAGCTCGTGCGCAGCTTCTTGATCAGCGGTGGCCGGCCGGGGGAGCGGTTCGAGACGCGCGGTGGCACGAAGGTCGTCACCGACAAGTTCGACAAGATCGTCATGGACTCCTCGACGTTCGGGATCAACAAGGGCGACCCGGACTACTACAAGACCCCGGTGAACTACGCCATGCGCCTCACGGACAGTGGCGAGTTCCTGCACTCGGCCCCGTGGTCGGTGGGCCAGCAGGGCTACGCCAACGTGTCACACGGCTGCATCAACATGGCGCCGGGCGATGCGCTGTGGCTGTTCAACCGGATCCAGTCCGGTGATGTGGTGGAGACCACCGGCTCGAACTACCCGCTGCCCCCCGGTGAGGCCGGCATCCCCGTGTGGCTGTACACCTGGCCGCAGTGGCAGGCCATGTCAGCGGTGCCGCCGCCCGCCACCCCGACCACATCGCCGCCCTCGGCGGCCGCGACGGCGAAGGCGACCTCCTCGGTGTCCTGAGCGGAGACGTCGGGCGACGGCCCGCGGGTGCGGCGACGCAGCTGCGGATGGTATCTTTCCCGCGTCGGCCTTCGTGCGCGCCCAGGGGCCTGGGCGGTGTTCGGAGGCTTTTTTCATGCCTTCATGCCAACCCCCACCCTCGTCCCGTCGCTCCTACCGAGCCTTGCTCGCCAGGCGTGAGTTCTTCGGGCTCTACGCCAGCTTCACCCTGACCACGGCCGCTGCGACCATGTCGGGGTATGCCCTCGGCACGCTGGTGCACGCCTCGACCGGCTCGCCCCTGCTGACCGCGGTGGCCATGTTCGGGCCGACGTTCGCGACGGTCCTGGGCGCGCTGACGCTGATGTCCGTGGCGGACGGCGATCGTCCTCGCCGGACATTGTTGTCGCTGCAGGTCCTGTCGCTGGTCGGGGTGAGCGCCCAGGCGATCCCGGGACTGCCGATGGCGGGACGGTTCGCGATCCTGTTCGTGCTCGGGTTCGTGCAGTCCCTCAACACCGGCGTGCGGATGGGCCTGCTCACCGAGCTGGTCGCTCGGGAGCAGTACGCGCTGGCCCGCTCCCTGATGAACATCACGTCGGGAGGCATGCAGATCGTGGGCTACGCCCTCGGTGCGGCGCTGCTGCGCGTCGTCGCCCCGACCGGAGTCTTCACCATCAGCGCGGCGCTGACTGCGCTGGCCCTGCTGACCGTCGCGGCGACGATCCGAGAGCGTTCAGTGCGGATCACCCGACGCCCCGGCCTGTCCGCGACCTGGCAGACGAACCGGACCCTCTTCGCCCACCAGGGAGTCCGTGCCCTTCTGGTGAATCTGTGGGTGCCGAACGGACTGATCGTGGGCTGCGAAGGGCTGCTGCTGTCGTACGACGACGCGAACGCCGGCCTGCTCCTGGCCGCAGCATCCGCAGGAATGCTCGTCGGCGACCTGGCCGTAGGCCGACTCCTGGACGTCGCGCAGCGACGCCGGTATGCGTTCGGGCTGCGGGTGCTGCTCGCCGCCCCCGTCATCGTGTACGCCGCGCATCCGCCCACCGTCATTGCGGCCGCCGCGATGCTGTTCGCGGGCGTCGGCTTCGCGGCAACCCTGCCCCTGCAAGAACGCCTCCTGGAGCTGACCCCCGACCCGATCCGCGGGCAGGTCCAGGGACTCGAGTCCGCGGGCCGCATGACGTGGCAGGGGATCGGTGCGGTCATCGGTGGCAGCGTCGCGTTAGTGGTGCCCCCCGCCGCCGCCATCGGGCTCCTCGCCACCGCATCGCTGCTGATCACGGTAGCGACCCGCCCCGCAGTCGAGCGCAGCCGACCTCTCCCGACGCTGTGACCATCGCCGCCGCAGCCCGGCGCCCTCAGCCCCGCCGATCCCACGCCAACGCTGCCCGCCACCCCTGACGGCGGCGGCAAGCGGCGGGTCGGCCAGCTCAGTCCGGGCGTGCCGTGAGGTCGACCTCGACGTACACGAGGTCCTGGTCGCCCCCCATCTCGCGGAGCCGACCCACCCGACGCAGCATGGCCAGCGATGCCGGGTTGTTGCGGGCCACGACGGTGCGCAGGTGGGTGATCCCCGGGACCCGCCAGCTCAGCAGGACGGGCAGCATCACCGTCGCGAGACCACGGCCGTGCCAGGAATCCCGCACCGTGACGGCCACGTCGGCGGCCGAGCGCGGATGCGCCGCCCGTGCTAGCCGCGCTGTCCCCACGAGCTGCCCTGGGCCATCAACAGGCTCGGCCAGTGCCGCGAGGGCGATGTGTTCTACGCCGTCGACCCCGTCAACGAGCACGTCGAGCAGTTGGGGCGTGAGATGCTCTTGGTCCCCCAAGAACCGGCGTCGCTTCGACTCGTGCGACAGGGAGTCGTGGAAGGCAACGAGCGCGTCCCGGTCGCTGCGTCGCAGGGGCCGCAACCACACGGTCTCCCCGTGGCGAAGCGTGGCCGGCTGTGGCTCGGACTGTTGATGCGCCGCCCACCAATCGCGCTGCTCCCGTTCCGACGGTGGGCCAACGATCCTGCTCACGACGCCATCCAACCACGAAGCGACGCTCCTGACCGGATGGTCCGGACGGGAGAACACGTGGCGAGGACATCAGTCCCAGCCCAGCTCCTCCAGTCGTGCGTCGTCGATGCCGAAGTGGTGCGCGATCTCGTGGATGACGGTGATGGAGACCTCCTCGACGACGTCCTGCGCGCTGTCACACATCCGCAGCGTGGGCCCACGGAAGATGGTGATGCGATCCGGCACGATGACCGGGCCGACGTCCCAGCCCCGCTCCGTCTGCGGCACCCCCTCATAGACGCCGAGACAGTCCGCCTCCAAGCCGTCGTACGGCTCCTCCTCCACCAGGAACACGACGTTGTCCAAGAGGGCCAGGAACTCGGCAGGGACGCCGTCGAGGGCGTCTGCCACGGAGGCCTCGAACTCGGCCCGGCTCATCTGCACCGCCATATCCCCAGTCTCCCGTGTACCGCTGCGCGGGCGACAATGGGACCGTGCGGATCACGGTGCGGGTGCGGCCCGGGGCGTCGCGGACACGGGTGGGCGGCGCGTACGACGCCCCCGGTGCCGCCCAGCTCGTTGTTGCGGTGGCCGCGAAGGCGGTCGGGGGAGCGGCCACGGAGGCGGTGCTGGTCGCGCTGGCTCAGGCGTTCGGGGTGCGCCGCCGCGACGTACGGCTGGTCTCCGGGGCCACGGCGCGCACCAAGATCGTGGACATCGACGGCCTCGACGCCGACCTGGCGCGCAGGCACGCAATGCTCCTGGCGCCGACCTAGCCTCGGGTCCCGCACGGCGAGCAAGGCGAAGGGCCGCCCCTGGTTGATCCGGGGCGGCCCTTCGGACGAGCGAGCGAGGACGAACTCAGTGCTTGCTGCTGTGCTCGCCGTGCGGTTGGTGCTGGTGGCTGTACGCGCGGCCGTCGGGGAGCTCCTCCGCGCCCCCGTGCAGGTCGCCACCGAAGTCTGCCGGATCCAGTGCCAACATCGACGTGTCGTCGTGGTGGTGTTGGTCCGCGAGATCGGCGGGGGTCACGGGCTCGACGCGGTCCGTGAAGAAGAACTTCGACATGCGCAGCCGGTTCTTCGAGACCACGGCCTTGGCATCGACATTGCCCATGGCATCGGTCCCGGCCGAGAGCTCCAGCGGCTTGGGCGCCTCGTGCTGGACCAGGTTCCAGCGGTCGAAGTCGGACAGCGGTTCGTGAGCCTCGAAGAAGCGTCCCTCGGGGGTGCGCACGATCCGGCCGGTCTCGCGGCCGTGGAGGGCCTTCTCGCGGTCGGCGCGCTGCAGGGACAGGCACAGCCGCTTGGTCACGACGAAGGCGATGATCGGGCCGAGGAAGAACAACACCTGCAGCGTGCGGGTGATGTCGTTGATCGACAGGCCCATCTTGATGGCCATCAGGTCATTGCCCGCGGCGAGGAACATCACGAGGTACGCCGTGAGCGCGGCCATTCCGATCGCGGTCCGGGTCGGGGCGTTGCGGGGCCGGTCGAGCAGGTGGTGCTCGCGCTTGTCACCGGTCACCCAAGCCTCGAAGAACGGGTAGGCGCCCATCAGGCTGAACACGACCGGCAGCAGCACGATCGAGCCCAGCGCCAGGTTGAGGCTCAGCGTGTAGCCGAAGATCTCGAACTCAAGCCAACCGGGCAGCAATCGCAGCGCCCCATCGGCGAAGCCCATGTACCAGTCCGGCTGGGAGTCGGCGGTAACAGGGGACGGGTCGTACGGCCCGTACATCCACACCGGGTTGATGGCGACCAGGCCCGCGATGAGGGCGATGATGCCGAACACGATGAAGAAGAAGCCACCGGCCTTGGCCGCGTAGACGGGCATGACCGGGAAGCCCACGACATTGTTGTTGGTCTTGCCCGGCCCGGGGAACTGGGTGTGCTTGTGCACGACCACGAGCAGCAGGTGAGCGGTGAACAGGCCGATGATGATGGCCGGCACCAGCAGGACGTGGGCGATGTAGAGCCGGGGAATGATGTATTCGCCGGGGAAGGCACCGCCGAAGATCATGTAGGACAGCCACGAACCGACGATCGGGCTGGACTCGACGAAGCCCTCCATGACGCGAATGCCGGTGCCGGAGAGCAGGTCGTCCGGAAGGGAGTAACCGGCGAAACCCTCGATGCAGGCCAGCAGCAGCAGCACGGTGCCGATGACCCAGTTGATCTCGCGGGGCTTGCGGAAGGCGCCGGTGAAGAAGACCCGGATCGCGTGCAGTCCGATGGCGGCGACGAAGAAGAGCGCCGACCAGTGGTGCAGTTGGCGCAGCAAGAGGCCGCCACGCACATCGAAGCTGATGTCCAGTGTCGAGGCGTAGGCCTCGGACATGCCCATGCCCTTCAGCGGCACGTAGCTGCCCTCGTAGGTGATGTGTCCCGCGCTGGGCACGAACCAGAACGTCAGGAACACCCCGGTCAGGAGCGCGATGATCATCGAGTACATCGCGACTTCGCCCAGCATGAAGGACCAGTGGTCCGGGAAGACCTTGTTCATCAGGTAGCGGACCGGGCCCGCCGCCCCGGTGCGTTCGTCGACCCAGCTGGCCAGGCCGCCGACGCGACCGCTCGTCTTGCCCGCGTCGCGGGTCGGCGGGCGGTCGTCGGCGCGCAGCGAATCGGCGGCCGCTTGGGCGCGGGCGTTACGGGAGGAGGAAGTCGTCGTCATCGTTTACGCGTCCAGAAGCTCGGGCCGACGGGCTCGGCGAAACCATCGTCTGCGATCAGGTAGCCCTGCGAGTCCACCGTGATCTTCAGCTGGGGAAGCGCCCGGCGGGCCGGGCCGAAGATGACCTCACAGTCGTTCGTGACGTCAAACGTGGACTGGTGGCAGGGGCACAGCAGGTGGTGCGTCTGCTGTTCGTACAGACCGACCGGGCAGCCGGCGTGGGTGCAGATCTTGCTGTAGGCCACGATGCCTTGATAACCCCAGTCGCGGGCCTTGCTGCTCACGAACGCCGCGGAAGGAAGGCGCATCAGCAGCACGGCAGCCTTCGCCTTGCGCTCCAGCACCCCGAGATCCTGATCGTGCTCAAAGACCTGACCCTCGTTGGGCTTCTGCTTGGGGTCGTCGTAAATTCCCTCGGGGAGCACGTGGTAAACCGAGCCCATCGTGACGTCTTCCGCCTTGATCGGGCGTCCCTCAGGGTCCGTCATCAGGCGCAGACCCTTGCGCCAGAACGTGTTCCGCAGCTCCCGCTCCGCCTCGCCCATCGGGCCTAGCCCACCGACCAACTGCACGACCATGGGGAGCGCGAAGATCCCCAGAGCCGCTCCGCCAGCGACCTTGATCAGGGGACGACGGCCGATCTGGCTCTGTTCGGCGCCGCGCCCCAGCGTGTCGATCACGCCCTGGCGGCTGTCCTGTGGGGAGGCGATCGGGTGCCGCTCTTCGACGACCTCAGCGTCCGGCATCAGGGTTTTGGCCCAGTGCACGGCCCCGAGACCGATCCCGAGCAGGGACAGCCCCATGAACACCCCGAAGAGCGTGTGCAGCAGGTCGAGGTTGCCGAACCACGGAATCCAGACGTACTTGTGCATCGGGATCGTGAAGTAGGCGACCAGGAAGCCCACGGTGCCCACGATGGACAGCGCGAACATGCTCGCGACCTGGATCTCGGCCCGCTTGGCGGCCTTGGGATCAACGTCCGCATGGCGCAGCTTGTGGGGTGGCAGGCCGGGGTTCTCGAACCGGTCCGCGACCTCGACACCCGCCACATGGCCGTGGTCGAGGGACACCTCGTTTCCCGTGACATGCGGGTTCTCGGGACGGGCGTGGCCGTCCGGCCCTGGATGGGAGCCTGTGGCGTTCATGCATCGTTCCTGTCGGTGCGGGGCCTGTCCCGGGCGGTCACCCGGGCTGGGTGACGGTTCAGGCGGCCTTGCGGCCCAGCCAAACGGCGGCGCCGAGCATGATCGGCATCCCGATGAGCCAGAGGAAGTAGCCGTCGCCGACCGGGCCGAACGATCCGAGCGAGTTACCGCCGGGGTTGTTGGCCTTGTCCAGCTCGTGCATGTAGGCGATGACGTCGCGCTTCTCGTCCGGGGTGATGTTCTGGTCGTTGAAGACCGGCATCGACTGCGGGCCGGTCAGCATCGCCTCGTAAAGATGCTTGCCCTCGATCGAGCGCAAGGGCGGCGCGAACTTGCCCCTGGTCAGGGCTCCACCGGAGCCGGCGTAGTTGTGGCACATCGAGCAGTTGACCCGGAAGATGTCGCCGCCGCGGGAGACGTTGGCGCCCTCCAGGTCGTCGGTGTACTTGGCATCGGGGATGGCCGGGCCGGGGCCGAGCGAAGCGACGTAGGCGGCCATCTGCTTGATCTGCTCGTCGGTATATTGCACGGTGTTTCGCACGGCCTGCACGTTGGCCTGCGGCAGTGGCATGCGGCCGGTGCCGACCTGGAAGTCGACGGACGCCGCCCCGACGCCGATCAACGAGGGTCCTTCCTTGGTGCCGACCGCGTTGATGCCGTGACAGGTCGAGCAGTTGGCGAGGAAGAGCATCTCGCCCGCCTTGACCTCCTCGGCCGCGGTCGCCGCCGGGGCGGTGGCCTGCGCGGTGGTGGTCGGCGCGAATGCGGCGTACATCCCTCCGGTGATGAGCAGTCCCAGCATGAGGAGGAGGGCGAACGCGGCCGGGTGTCGGCGGCGGGCTGCGAGGGATTTCACGGAAGTGTTCCTTCGGGCGTGCGCTGGCGGGGACGGTGGTGGGTGCGAGGTCTCACTTGAGGACGTAGATCGCGAAGAACAGCGCGATCCAGACGACGTCGACGAAGTGCCAGTAGTACGACGTGACGATCGCGCCGGTCGCCTGCCGGTGGGTGTAGCGCCGGGCCGTGAAGCTGCGACCGATGATGATGAGGAAGGCGATCAGGCCGCCCGTGACGTGGATGCCGTGGAATCCCGTGGTGATGTAGAAGCACGAGGTCCAGGCGTCCTGACTCAGGGTCATGCCCTCGGAGGTCAGGGTCGCGTATTCCCACACCTGGCCGGCGACGAAGATCGCTCCGAAGAGGTAGGTCAGCACATACCACTCGCGCATCCCCCAGCTCTTGATGGGGTTGGCGAGGAGTTTGCCCGTGCGCTTGCCCTTGCCGTGCTCCGCGGCGAAGACCCCCATCTGACACCACACCGAGGAGATCACCAGGATGGAGGTGTTGATGGCGGCGAACGTGAAGTTCAGGTTCGCCGTGTTCTGTGCCCACAGCTCGGGTCGGACCGATCGGATCGTGAAGTAGATCGCGAACAGCCCGGCGAAGAACATGAGTTCGCTCGACAGCCAGATCATCGTGCCGACCGAGGCCATGTTCGGTCGGGTCACGGGCCCGTGCCCGGGGATCACGCCGGCGCGGGGCCCGGGGCTGGAGTGATGGAGAGAAGATGCGGTCGCCACGGGCGCCATTATTGCCGCATCAGCGAGGGCGATTCGCTCCCTGAGTTGCCCGCTCGGGGCGTGGTCCAGGGATCGTCGCTCAACGGTCGGTTGCTGAAGATGAACGGCTGGCGACGTGCCGTTCTTGGCCGGTGGGGACGGGTGCGCGGATCTGCTCGGGTGCCGAACGACGGTTCGGTCGGCGGGGATTCGGCCCAGCCGGGGGGTCCGCCGCGCAGACTCTGGCGGACGGCGGGTGCCCCGCTAGGATTCACCGCATGAGCGCACCCCACGACACCGCTGGCGAGTTGTCTCCTGCCCCCGGAGGTGCGGCGCGAACCCTGCGGATCCTCCTCTATAGCGACGACCGGTCGACCAGGGACGCCGTGCGGGTGGCGGTGGGCCGGCGGCCCGCTCGCGACGTCGTGGTGGAGTCCTGGTTCGAGTGCGCCACCGCGGCGGCGGCGGAAGGGGCCATGCGCACGAGTGCGTTCGACCTGCTGATCCTCGACGGGGAGTCGGCGCCGTATGGCGGCCTGGGGATGTGCCGGCAGTTCAAGCACGAGTTCTTCGAGTGCCCGCCGATCATCGTGCTCACCGGCCGGCCCCAGGACGACTGGCTGGCGGCCTGGTCCTACGCCGACGGGGCCGTTCCCCATCCGCTCGACCCGATGCTGATGGCGCAAGCCGTCGCCGAGGTCGCCGCCCGCGAAGCGGTCAAGCCCGCCTGATGGCGGTCGCCGAGCCAACCTGGCCCGACGTCCTGTCGTCGTTGCTGGCCGGGCAGGATCTGGACCCTGGGACGGCGGCGTGGGCGATGGGCCGCATCATGAGCGGCGACGCTGCGCCCAGCCAGGTGGCGGCGTTCGTGGTGGCGCTGCGCGCCAAGGGCGAGACGGTCGACGAGGTGACCGGGATCGCCGGCGAGATGTTGGCTCACGCCCATCGCATCGAGGTGCCCGGTCCGAGCCTTGATGTCGTGGGCACCGGCGGCGACCGGGCGCACACCGTGAACATCTCGACCATGGCCGCGGTGACCTGCGCCGCCGCCGGGGCGACGGTGGTCAAGCACGGCAATCGCGCCGCATCGTCCACGTCGGGCACCGCCGACGTCCTCGAGGCCCTCGGGGTAAACCTGAAGTTGACCCCTAGTCAGGTGGCGGACGTCGCCCGCACCGCGGGGATCACCTTCTGCTTCGCGCAGGTTTTCCACCCCTCGTTCCGGCACACGGCGGGACCTCGCAAGGACATCGGGATCCCGACGGTCTTCAACGTGCTCGGGCCGCTGACCAACCCGGCGCAACCGGATTTTGCCGCGGTGGGGGTGGCCGACGTGCGCCTGGCGCCGCTGGTTGCCGGGGTGTTCGCCTCCCGCGGCAAGGACACGGCGGTCTTCCGGGGCCGCGACGGCCTCGACGAACTGACGATTTCCACCACCTCACAGGTGTGGTGGGTGCGTTCCGGAGCCGTCCACGAGCGCGTGGTCGACCCCGAGCGGCTCGGTCTGACGACTGCTCCGTTGGCCAGCCTCCGGGGTGGCTCACCCGCAGAGAATGCGCAGGTGGTGCGAGACACCTTCGCCGGGGCCCGAGGCCCGATCCGGGACGCCGTGGTGCTCAACGCGGGGATCGCGCTGGCCATCATGGGTGCCGATTCCGGGACCGATCAGGCGGCCTTCGAGGTGGACCTGCGGGCGGCGATGGATCGCGCCGAGGCCGTGCTCGACGGCGGGGAGGCTACCCGCAAGCTCGCGGACTGGAGCGAGATCACCCGGACGCTGGCGTCCGCGGGATAGGACGGGCTGCAGGCTGCCCGGTCGGTCGGCGCTTGCGGCTCAATCAAGACCCATGCTGGCGGCTCAATCCAAACCGATGCTGAACGCCTCCTCCAGATCGCTGGCGGCATATTGCCGGAAGGCGATGTGTGTCTGGGTGCTGCGCACGCCAGGGGTCTTGTTGAGCCGGTCGGCGATGACATCGGCGAAGTCGTCGTGGTGCTCGACCTGGACCAGGGCGATGAGGTCGCAGTCGCCGGTGACCGAGTAGACCTCGCGGACCCCGGGCAGCTCCGCGATCGCCTGAGCGACCTCGGGGATCTTGTCGACGTCGGCGTTGATGAGGACGATGGCGGTGATCACTTCGCCACTCTAGACGCGCGCAGCGGTGCGGGAGCCTCGTGGAGATCCGAGGCGTCCCGGGCCCCCGCCAGGCGCCGTTGCGCACCGGCCGCGCCGTACGCCGGACTGCTCCAGCTGCCGTCCAGATGCACGAGCCGGACGTCGTCACGTTCCAGCCACCGCAGGATCAGCTCCGTCTCCTCCGACGTGGTCGCCGGAGCGGGGGCGACCGGCGCAGCGACCACCTCCGCGCTGGCCCGCAGGGCGTCGATGTGCGGCATCGGGTCAGCCCCCCGCGGGGTGCGGGTCGAGCCGGCGAGGCGACCGAAGCGCACGCAGACCACCTCCCAGCCGCCGACCGGCTCCCGTCGGGCGGCGATGATTTCGGGTGCCCGGGCCAGCGGCGCCACTCGTTGGGCCCGGGCCGCCCCCTGGACGAGGGCGAGGAGCCGGTCCCGGACGACCGCCGCGTCCTCGTAGCGTGCCGTCGCGGCGAGCGTCGCCATCCGGGCCGCCAGGTCGGTGGTGATCCGTCGGGAGTCGGCGGTCATGGCGGCCACGGCGGCTGCCGTGATGTCGGCGTACGCCGCCCGAGATTGCCGTCCCTCGCAGGGCGCGCCGCACTTGCCCAGCTCGAAAAGGACGCACGCCGTTCGCTGGGAGCTGTTCGAGCTGGGTCCGAGCCGGTCTTTGCAGCGTCGCAACGGGAACGCCTCATGCAGCGCATCGACGGCGTTCTGCGCGGCGGCTCGGCCGGGGAACGGCCCGAGGTAGGTGGCGCCGTCGTCGCGGACCTGGGCCACGATGGAGAGTCGAGGGAAGGCCTCGCCGGTGAGCTTCACCCACGGCCGCCGGGCCGACCGGCGCGACCGCCGGTTGTAGCGCGGCTCGTGTTCGGCAATCAGGCGCAGCTCCCGAACCTGCGCCTCCAGCCCGGTGGCGCAGACCACGGCCGTGACCGACTCGGCCAGACCGATCATCTCGCCCATCCGGCTGCGGTGCTCCGACGCCGTGAAGTAGGTCCGCACCCGGCGTCTGATGTCTTGTGAGGTGCCGACGTAGAGCACCTGGCCGCGGGCGTCCTTGAACAGGTAGACCCCCGGTGCCGACGGCAGCTGCTCACCGAGATGGCGCTTGCGGCGCTGCGCGGCGCTCACCCGGGAGCTGTAGGTGCGCAGTTCCTCCAGCGTGGTGACGCCGAGATTGCCGACCCGACCGATGAGGGCGTGCAGCACGTCGACGGTCGCGCGGGCGTCGTGCAACGCCCGATGGTCCGGGGTCTGTGCGGCGCCGAACAGTGCCGCCAGAGTGCCCAGTTTGCGGTTCGCCGCCTCGTCGCGGGTCACGAGTTGCCGAGCCAGATGAGCGGTGTCGATGACGGGATAGCCCGGCCAGGCGACGCGGAGCTGGGCCGCCCCGGCGCGCAGGAAGGACACGTCGAACGGGGCGTTGTGCGCGACCAGCACGCAATCCCCGGCGAAGTCGAGGAACGCGGGCAGGGCGGCGCTCAGGCGCGGTGCGCCGGCGACCATCGCGGTGGTGATGCCGGTCAGGATCTGGATGAACGCCGGGATCGGTCGGCCCGGGTCGACCAGCGTCTGGAATTCGCCGAGTGCTCGGCCGCCGCGGACTTTGACGGCACCGATCTCGGTGATGGCGCAATCGGCGGCATTGCCGCCGGTGGTCTCCAGGTCAACGACGACGAAGGTGACGTCGTGCAAGGGCGTCCCGAGTTCGTCGAGCGTTCCCTGAATCATCGGCATGCGCCGACCGTAGAGCGGGGCACCGACAACGCTGCGCGGCTGCCGCAAGAACCCGCGCTGATGGGCGTTTTGCCTGTTCATAGGCCTGTCGGTCCGACTGCCTAGGGTGAGCACCGACCTGATCGACCCCGGCCGGCGCGCCGGTGGGAGCTGTCTGGAGGCGACATGCTGGTGGAGTGCGAGCGGTGCCCGGCGCGTGATCGGGCCTGTGCGGAGTGCGTCGTCGGGGCGCTGCTGGCGTTGGCGCCGCCGGGGCCTGGCGAGGTCTGTCTCGACGCGGCCGAACAAGCAGCGGTCGAGGCGTTTGTCCGGGCCGGCTTGGTGAGCGAGGCCGACGCCGAGGGATTCGTGGCCGTGCGCACCGCGGCCGCGATGGCGGGATGAGTGTGCGGCGCGGGCAGCGGAGCTGGTTAGGCTGCCCGGATGTCGTTCGACCGCGAGCCGTCGTGGGGGCAGCCGCGTCGCCGCGAGGTGTTGGCGGCGACGCTCGGCGCCGTCGCGGTGGGGCTGGCCGCCGGCCTGTCGGGCTGCGCCGGACCTGGTTCGGTGCCGCGGCCAACCTCCGCCGGGGTCGGCTCCGCCCCTGGAGCGGACGCGGACCGGGTCGCCGCCCTCGCCGCGGTCCTGCGCAGCCGGGCCCAGGCTTACGCCCGGGGGGACCGCGACGCCTGGCTGGCCGCGGTCAGCTCGGGTGCGGGAGCAGACCAGGCCCGCGAGGACGCGGCCGCGTACGAGCTCATGCGCGCGCTCGGGGTGACCCGCCTCAGCTACGCCGAACCGCGAGTGAGCGATGGCGTCGTGGCCAGCGATCTGTCGTACGTCGTGGCTGGGGTCGACACGGCGTCCTGCGTCGTGCCCACCACCTGGGATCCGAGTGTGCTGCCGCCGCGCCGTCTCGGGGTGCCGGCCGCGCCGTGGGAGCAGGGCGGGATGGCGGTGGCTCGGCGGGACCGGGTGGTCGTCGTCGCGGGCGCACCCGCTGCCCCGGAGTCGACGGCCCCGGAGTCGACGGTGCCGGCCTCGATGGTTGCGGCCGAGGTCTTGAGCCATGCGCTGGACGCGGTGGCCGCCGTCCGGAGGCTGTGGGGGGAACCGGGCGCATCCGCGGTGCTGCTGCTGCCCCCGAGCCCGGCGATCTTCGCCCGGTGGGCCGGGGACCAGGACAGTGCGGCATCGCTGCCGGCCGTGACCGTGGGGCCGGTGGTCGGTGGCCGGTCGACCGGGTGCGACCGAGTCGTCGTCAACCCCGACGCCTGGCGACAGCTCCGGCCGGACGGACGTCGGGTGGTGCTGACCCACGAGGTCACCCACCTGGTGCTTCGCCGCGACGTCGGGGGCGAGATGCCCGGCTGGCTGGCGGAGGGGTATTGCGAGTACGTCGCGTATGCGGGCGTGGACCTCCCCGAAGCGCAGATTGTCGCCCCGCTGCTGCGCGAGGTACGTCGTAGCGGCGTGCCACCGCACCTGCCGTCCCAGACCGCCATCGACGGGCAGCACACCCTGCTCGGCGCCGACACCGGCGAACCCCCGGGGTTCAACCCCACCGCCGCAGCGACGCCGACGCCCGGCGGCACCGCCGAACTGGACCGGACCGCTGCCTACGCGGCCGCCCTGCTGGCCTGCCGGGTGCTCGCCGAGCGGGCCGGCCCGGACGGGCTGACCGGGTTGGTGCGACAAGCGCGGGGGAGCGATCTGCGCGACGGCGGCGTCGCCGGACCGCTGCGCCGAATCGCGGGGTGGACACCCGATGATCTTGAGCGGGCATGGCGGGACCGAGTCCACGCACTCGCCGCTTTACCCTGACCGAGTGGTGGGCTGAGGCGGGCCGGCCGCCCACCGCGGGCGGGCCCGGCGGTCGCCGCTGTGGTGGCCGATGGTGTGACCGGGGTGCCAGCCGGCGGTGGCAGACTGCCGTGATCCGGGCGGACGCCGGGTCAGTCCGTGGGGGCGTCGGTGGGCCGAGCCGGGCCGCGCGACTCGGCGTACAGCTCGTGGATCGCCTGCGCGTAATCCTTCATCACCAAGGCTCGCTTGACCTTCAGCGACGGCGTCAGGTGCCCGGACTCCTCGGTGAAATCGCCGTCCAGGATCGCGAACTTGCGGATCGCCTCGGCGCGGCTCACCCGGGCGTTGGCGCGGTCGACCGCCATCTGCAGATGCTGCCGGACCGTCTCGTCGGTCCGCGCGGACTCCAGGGTGAGATCCGCCAGGCCGTGCGCCTGGCCCCACAACGGCACCATCTCCGGATCGAGCGTGATCAGCGCCGCGATGAAGGGCTTCCGGTCCCCGATCACCATGCACTGGGAGACCAACGGGTGGGCCCGGATGATGTCCTCAAGGGGAGCGGGGGCGACGTTCTTGCCGCCCGCGGTGACCAGGATTTCCTTCTTGCGCCCGGTGATGGTCAGGCGTCCCGCGTCGTCGATGGCGCCGAGGTCACCGGTGTGGAACCAGCCGTCCGCGGTGAACGCCTCCGCCGTGGCCGTCGGGTTGTTGAAGTAGCCGCGGAACACGCCCACGCCCTTGATCAGCAGCTCACCGTCGTCGGCGAGGCGGGTCGAGGTGCCCGGCAGGGGCTGGCCCACCGTGCCGATCGTGGTGAAGCTCGGGGTGTTCACGTTGGTGGGGGCGGTGGTCTCGGTGAGTCCGTAGCCCTCCAGGATCGTCACGCCCGCGCCCCGGTAGAAGTGGCCGAGCCGCTCCCCGAGCGGCGCGCCGCCGGAGATGGCGAAGGCGCATTGCCCGCCCAGCGCGGCCCGCAGTTTGCTGTAGACCAGCACGTCGAACAGCTTGTGTCGCGCCCGCAGCAAGGGCGACATGCGTCCGTCGAGGGCGCGGCTGTAGGAGATGGAGGTCGCCGCGGCCATCGTGAAGATGCGGCCCTTGCCCTCGGTGGTGGCCTTGGCGTCCAGGGAGTTGTAGATCTTCTCGAACACGCGCGGCACGGCCAGCAGCAGGGTGGGCTGGAACGACCCGACGTCGGGCAGGAGCGTCTTGATGTCGGGGGCATGGCCCACGCGGAAGCCCGCATCGACCGTGAGCACCTGGATGAACCGTGCCAGCACATGGGCCAGCGGCAGGAACAGCAGCGTCGAGGCGTCCGGGCGGCGGGTGATCTCGGGCAGGGTGTCGATGGCGTTGGCCGACAGCTCCAGGAAGTTGCCGTGGGTGAGCTCGCACCCCTTGGGCAGACCGGTGGTGCCCGAGGTGTAGATGATCGTCGCGAGGTCGGTGGTGGCGGTGCGGTCGCCGGCCTCGTCGAGGGCGGCCTGGTCCTGAGGGCCGGCGGCGAGCCGGTCGAGGTCTCCGGCGTCGATCTGCCACACGTGCTCCAGCTGCGGGCACTCCGCCCGCACGGAAGCCACGGTCGCCGCGTGATCGGCGGACTCCACGACGATGGCCCGCGCCCCACTGTCGGCCAGGATCCAGCGCACCTGGTCGGCCGAGGAGGTCTCGTAGACCGGCACCCCGACCAGCCCCGCCGTCCACAGCGCGAAGTCGGTCAGGGTCCACTCGTAGCGAGTGCGACTCATGATCGCGACCCGGTCCCCGAAGGCCAGACCCGCGGCGCGCATCGCCGCACCCAGGGCGCGAACCTCGTCGTGGAACTGCCGTGCGGTGACGTCCTCCCAGACCAGGGAGCCGGGGGCGCGTCGGCTGAACGCGACCCGGTCCGGGCGGAGCCGGGCGTTGCGTGCGGTCAGCAGGCCCAGATGGGCCTCGGTGGCCGTCGTGACCACGGGGACGGACTTCTCGCGCATGGATCCTCCCGGGCGGGTGCCCTCGTTGTGACGAGGACACGTTACTGACTGGTCACCCAGGTCGCCGGGGGTTCGCCGAAGACCGCGCCGGACGTGCCCAGCCCTGCGCCCAGAGGCGGATCGTGCGGCGGATCGAGCGGCGGCGATCACGGCGAGATGCGCCGACCTGGCGCATGCTGGGAGGCGTGCGCAGTGGACCAGCCCGGGATCGATGGATCGATGTGATCGACGAGACGTTCATCGACGCGCCTCCGCACCGGTTGGCGGCGCTGTTCCGCGACCCGCGCAATGTGGCCAACGCGTGGCCGCATGTGCAGGCCATGGTGACGCGCGACCGGGGAGTGCAGGGGGCCGTCTGGTCCGTGTCCGGTGCGATGACCGGCGAGTTCGAGGTGTGGATCGAGCCTTACTGGGACGGCGCCATCGTGCATCACTATGTCCGGGCCAGCACCGCGCAGCGCCCCGACCCGCTCGAGCGCGCGCATGTGCGCCGGTGGAAGCGCTTCGTGACGGCGGTGAAGGACACCTTGGAGCCGCCTCGGCGGAGTTGGTCGTTCGAGGGCGGCCAGTCGGAGCGGCCCCTGATCGAGCCCGAGTGAATCGCCACAAGGTGTGGTCCTGCCCCCGGTTTCGCTAAGTTCGAGCGCATGGCCGACTTCACCGAATCCAGCATTCGCATCGACGCAGACCCGGGCACGGTGTCCGACGTGATCGCCGACGTCGAGGCCTATCCCGAGTGGACCGCTCAGATGCGCACCGTCACGGTCCTGGCCACGGACGAGGCGGACTACCCCGATCAGGTCGAGTTCACCATCGACGCCGGGGTCTTCCAGGACACCTACGTCCTCGAATACACCTGGGACTTGGCGGAGGACGGGCAGGGCGTGGTGTCCTGGACCCTGGTGCGCGGCGACGTCCTGCGCACCATGAACGGCTCCTACACCCTGACGGCCGACGGACCCGGCACCACCGTGGTCTATCGCCTCGGAGTCGATGTGAAGATCCCGATGCCCGGCCTGCTCAAGCGCAAGGCCGAGAAGTCGATCGTCTCGGGCGCCCTGGGCGGTTTGAAGAAGCGCTGCGAAGCCTGACCCCGCGGCCCGTGCAGACTCACCTGGTCACCGGCCCCGGCGGCGCGGGCGTGAGCACCGTGGCGGCCGCGCTGGCCATGACCCTTGCGACCGCACCGCCACAGGCCGGCGGCGCGGGTAGCGCGGGCGGGACCGGGGGCGTCGGTCCGGCGGTGACCCTGGCCTGCATCGGCGACGACGGCTCGCTGCATCGCCTGATGGGGACCGATCACGCGGTATCGGTCGTCGACCTCGCCGCACCCCGGCCATGGGGAGAGCTCGACACCATGCTCGCGGCGACCGTGGACCGGTACGGCGGCGACGGTGACGTCGCGGAGGAGTGGCGCCGGCTGCCCGGCGCGGATCTGCTGGCCGCGCTCGTGGCGTTGGGGGAGATGATCCCGACCACCGACATCCTCATCGTGGATCTGGGGGATCTGCGTCAGGCGGGCCGATTGCTGGGGGCCACGGTCCGGACGCCGTGGGTGCTGCGGGGCCTGCTCGGACTGCAGGCCGTGAGCGCTCGGTTGGTCGGTCCTGCGGCCGGACACGCCGTACCACGCTGGCTCGATGCCCTCGAGGCCACCGCCGACGTGGTGCGCTCCGGGCAGACGCGACTGCACGTGGTCACCGGTTCGGGGGCGCTCGCCGCAGCCAAGACGCGCCGAGCCGTGCCGCCCCTGCTCCTCAGTGGTGTCGCGCCCGGGTTGTTGATCGCCCCGGCGACGGACCCCATCGCTGCAGCCGAGCCGGGACGCTGGGCGCCCTTCGTCCCCGTCGCGACCGCGGGGTGGGCCGCCGATGCGGACGGTCGGCTGCGGGCGGACCTGGCCGAGGTCACGGCCCCCCTGCTGGCCGCGCTGCCCCGCCTCGTCGAGACCCCGGCCCAGGTCGTGCGAGCTGCCGACCATCTCACCTGGCGCGTGCCGCTGCCGTGGGTCAGGGCGGATGCCGTTCAGGTCGAGCATCGCGGTGAGGATCTGATCGTGACCGTCCACGACGTACCGCATCTGGTGCTTCCCCCGGCGGTCGTGCGCCGATGCACCCCGGTGCGCGCCCGGCTGGACGGGACCTACCTGGAGGTGGAGTCTGTGCTGCGGGACGGCGCGTGGCGGCCACCGCGGACCGCACGGGAGACCCCATGACCGACGCATCGACCGGCCCGGCGGCGGGCGAGTACCCCGAGCGGCCGCCGCGTCCGCCCCGGCAGGAACCGCAGGTGCGCCTCGACCGGGAGGCGGGGCTGCTGGCGGCGGCGTTGGCCCAGGCGCTGCGGGCCAGGAGCGCGGGCGGCGCGGCGAACGGTACGCCGGGAGCTGCGGCCGCCTCGGCATCGGCCGCAGCAGCCGACCCGGCGCACGCGGCGGGCGCGGCGGGCGCGGCGGGCGCGGCGGGCCAATCGCCGGAGGCAGCGTCATCACCAGCACCGCAGGAATCACCATCCGAGGCGGGCCGGCCGGAGTCGGCGGCCCTGTCGGAGCTCCTGACCGGAGCCGGCCTGGTGGCCCGGGGTGGGATGGAACTGCTCGGCGGGGTGATGGCCCGGCTGATGGAGGTCAGCGGCGAACCCGGGCCGCGGTCGGCGGCCGACGCCGAGGCGGCGCCGGATCCGCAGGAGTTGGGCGCGGCCAGGATGGCGCGCTATCGGCGCACCGTTCGGCGGGCGATCCCGGTGGTCGACGACCCCGGACGGGTGGACCTGGCATGATCCCAGCGGTGGACCGGCCAGGACTAGCGATATCGCGGAGGTGAGTGTGGACGTCGCGCTGGGAGTCGACATCGGGGGGACCAAGGTGTCCGGCGGCGTCGTCGACGCCGCGGGCCGGATCCTGCATCGGGCTCGCGCAGCGACCCCGGACCGCTCGACCAGCCCCCGAGTCGTCGAGGACACCATCGTGGCCGTCGTCGGCGAACTGCAGGCCGCGGCCGCGCAGTCCGATGGCACGATCCGGGCCGTCGGCGTGGGCGCGGCGGGATGGGTCTCCAGCGATCGGGCGACGGTGTTGTTCGCCCCGCACCTGTCGTGGCGCAACGAGGCGCTGCGGGACGCCCTCGCCGGCCGCATCGACGCACCGCTGTTCGTCGACAACGACGCGAACGCCGCCGCCTGGGCCGAATGGCGCTTCGGTGCCGCCCGCGGCCAGGCCGACATGGTGATGATCACGCTGGGCACGGGCATCGGCGGCGCCATCCTGCGGGACGGGCGGGTCGAGCGCGGCCGGTGGGGGATCGCGGGCGAGTTCGGCCATATGCAGGTGGTGCCCGACGGGCAGCGGTGCGAGTGCGGCAATCGGGGGTGCTGGGAGCAGTACGCGAGCGGCAACGCCCTGGTCCGCGAGGCGCGGTCCATGATCGAGGCGGGTTCGCCCGTGGCCAGCGACCTGGCCGCCCGGTGGCGGGCGGAGGGTGGTCCGCTGACCGGTCCGATGGTGACGGCCGCGGCGCGCGAGGGCGACCCGACGGCCGTGGAACTGCTCGCCGAGGTGGGGCACTGGCTCGGGGTCGGTCTGGCGAACCTCGCCGCGGCCCTCGACGTGGGTCTGTTCGTCGTCGGTGGCGGGGTCAGCGCCGCGGGGGACCTGCTCATCGGGCCGGCGACGGAGACCTTCCGGCGCCGCCTGCCCGGGCGCGGCTACCGGCCCGAGGCCACGATCGTGGCGGCGCAGCTCGGACCCGACGCGGGCCTTATCGGCGCCGCCGATCTGGCCTGGGCCGAGGTCCGTGGCACCTGATCCGGCCAGCCACCGGGCTCACCCCCGACGGGGCCGAGGGCTGCGCCGGGTTCAGACCCGGGCGCCGTCGTCGTCCTCGTCGTGGCGCTCCGGCAGTCCCTTGATGAGGGCGACGAACCCGGCCAACGTCGCGATCGCCGCCAACAGGTAGGGCAGGTTCGTGCTGTGCGGGCCGGTCAGGGCCCAGCCGACGAACCCGAGCGGACCCAGCACCAGGCCGGCGAAAGCCACCCAGAACAGCGGGTTGCCCCGCGGCAACGGCGGATCCGGCGCCTGAAAACCCTCCTCGTCCAGGTCTTCGTCGGCCGGGGGAATGTGCACCCGCCACCCCGTGGGGGCCACCTGGAAGGGCGTCACCCGAGCGGGCGGTGGCGGTGCGGCGGGACCGGGGTCGGATCGCCCGTCGCCAGGTGGCTCACCAGGTCGCTCGCCAGGCCGCTCACCAGGTTGATCCCCCGGTTGTTCGCCTGCCTGGTTGCCGGGCACGTCGCCGGGGCGTTGGCCGGGCTCGGCCGGCGGCCCGTCCGGCGCACGGCGTACCTCCGTCGGGGCCGGCGTACCCGGCGAGCGCGTCCCGAGAACCGGCTCCGCGTCGCGGTCCCAACCCGCGACGATCGCGGCGAAGGCCGCGTCGATGTCGGCATCGTCGGGCGTGCGGTCCTGCCAGGGAGGGTTCGTCACGGCCGCGGTCCGGTCTTGCGCGCGCGGCGACCCGCGGTGGGGTCCGGTCTCGCGGCCGCAGGCATGGTGCGCTCCTGGCGTAGGACGGCTGGCGTAAAACGGCTGTGGAGCTGAGGGAATTGTTCCATGCGGTCGAGGCCCAGGCGAGGCCAGGCACGGAAATCGGCAGGGGGTCCCGGGTCGCGGGCGGGTGTCGTAAAGTCGTACGGCCGTCACGAAGGGGTCTCCGCATGCTCTATCGCATCCTCAAAATCATCCTGCACCCGATCCTGACCGTCCTGTTCCGGCCGCGGGTGGAGGGTCTGGAGCATGTGCCCCCACGGGGCGGCGCGATCCTGGCGAGCAACCATCTCTCGTTCTCCGATTCGATCTTCCTGCCGCTGATCCTGCAACGCCGGCTCACCTTCCCCGCGAAGATGGAGTACTTCACCGGCACCGGCCTCAAGGGCCGCCTGGTAGCGGGCTTCTTCAAAGGCGTGGGCCAGATCCCGATCGACCGCTCCGGCGGCAAGGCCAGCTGGGCGGCGCTGGAGGCCGGGCTGTCGATCCTGCGACAGGGTGAACTCTTCGGCATCTATCCCGAGGGCACCCGCTCTCCCGACGGACGGCTGCACCGCGGCAAGACCGGCATGGCCCGGTTGGCCCTGATGGCCGGCGTGCCGATCGTCCCCGTGGCGATGATCGACACCGACAAGGCGCAGCCAACCGGCCAGGTCATCCCGACGATCACCCAGATCGGGATCCGCATCGGCGCACCGATGGACTATTCGCGGTTCGCCGGGCAGGAGGAGGACCACGAGGTGCTGCGGATGATCACCGACGAGGTGATGGCGGCGCTGCAGCAGTTGTCCGGCCAGGAATACGTCGATGAATACGCTGCCGATCGCAAGCAGGCCATCGCCGAGCGGGCGGAGCGGATGATGGCGGCGGCGAAGGCCCAGGCGGAGGCCGCCGCGGCGCGGGCGCGTGCGGAGGCCGCGGCGGCCACGGCACGGGCCCGGGAGGAGGCGGCGGCGGCGGCCGCGCGGGCTCGAGCGCAAGCGGATGAGTACGCCGAGCGCGCGCGGGTGGAGTACGCCGCAGCGCTGGAGCGGGCCACCGAGGCCACGACGCGGGCGCGCGGTGAATACACGGCCCGCACCGAGCGGCTGCAGGCCCAGATGGCCGAGGTCACCGAGCGGACCCGGGTGCAGGCCGACGGCGCGTTCACCCGCGCGCGGGCCCAGGCCACCGGCGCCACCGCCAAGGCCTTCGCGAGTGCGGCCGAGGGGGCGGCGGCCGCGGAGACCTGGCTGAAGCAGGCGCGCGACGACAGTGCGGCCCGCGCCGAGGAACTGGCCACCCGCGCCGACGCCAAGGGGGCCCGCGAGGATCTCGACGTACCGGCGGTGGCGAGCGTCGAGCCGGTCGTCGACCTGGAGGACGGCACCCCCGTGCCGGACTCGCAGGACCCGCAGGAGTCGCAAGATCCGCAGCACCCCCTCGACCAGGGCGAGCTTCCGGCATCCGGACCTGACGAGGGCCGTTGATGACGCCGAGTAGCCTGGTGGACGTGACCGCCTCCCCTGCGACGCTGGACTGGCCGGCCCTGCCGGCGGCTCAGCAACCTCTGTGGCCCGACGCCGACGCCCTCGCCCAGGCGCGGGCGGCGCTGGCCTCCTTCCCGCCGTTGGTGTTCGCGGGGGAGTGCGACATCCTCAAGCAGCGGCTCGCCGATGCCTCCCGGGGCCAGGCGTTCGTGCTGATGGGTGGCGACTGCGCCGAGACCTTCGCGAGCGCGACCGCCGACAACATTCGCGACCGGGTCAAGACCATCCTGCAGATGGCTGCGGTGCTGACGTACGGCGCGAGCACGCCGGTGGTCAAGCTCGGCCGACTGGCCGGGCAATACGCCAAACCACGCAGCAAGGACACCGAGACCCGCGACGGCGTGGAACTGCCCGCCTATCGCGGGGACATGGTCAACGACTACGAGTTCACCCCGCAGTCCCGCCGGCCCGACCCGGAGCGGATGGTGCGGGCCTATCACGCGAGTTCGGCGACGTTGAACCTGGTGCGGGCGTTCACCCAGGGCGGCTTCGCCGACCTGCGGCACGTGCACGACTGGAACCGGGGGTTCGTCGCCAACGCCGCGAACCGACGCTACGAACGGATGGCGCACGACATCGACAAGGCCATGAAGTTCATGGCCGCCTGCGGGGCCGACTTCGAGGCGATGCGGCGGGTCGACGTGTGGGCCAGCCATGAGGCCCTGCTCGTCGACTACGAGCAGCCGCTGACGCGGATCGACAGCCGCACCGGCCTGCCCTATGCGACCTCGGGTCACTTCCTGTGGGTGGGGGAGCGCACCCGCGAGGTCGACGGGGCCCATGTCGACCTCGTCAGCCGGATCCGCAACCCGGTCGGGGTCAAGCTGGGACCCAACGCCACCGGCGCGGACCTTGTCGCGCTCGCCGACCGGATCGACCCGGACCGGGAGCCGGGCCGGCTGAGCGTGATCGTGCGGATGGGCGCCGCCAAGATCACGGACGGACTGCCGAGGCTGATCGAGGCCGCCCGCGCCGAGGGGCTGAACCCCACCTGGATCTGCGACCCGATGCACGGCAACACGTTCGAGTCCGCCGGCGGATACAAGACCCGCCGGTTCGACGACATCGTGGCGGAGGTGCGTGGCTTCTTCGACGTGCACCGTGCGCTCGGCACCTGGCCGGGGGGTCTGCATGTCGAGCTGACCGGCAACGACGTCACCGAATGCCTCGGCGGATCCATCGATCTGCACGACGAGGACCTGCAGCTCCGCTATGAGACCGCCTGCGATCCACGGCTGAACCATCGGCAAAGTCTCGAGCTGGCCTTCGTCGTCGCGGAGATGCTTGCGGCCTCGTGAGTGGGCCTCGACCATGACCGGGCCCTCCTTCGCCGACGACCGCCAGCTGCCCCCCGGGCAGCGGCTGGCCGACGCGCTCAAGGTGGTGCACTACGGCCGGGTCCCGAAGCTCGACCTGCAGCGCTGGCGGTTCACCGTGTCCGGAGCCACCCGCGACGGCGCGGAACACACCTTCAGCTGGGCGGACATCACCGCGATGCCGCACATCGAGGTCGTCGCCGATCACCACTGCGCCGCCCGGCACAGCGTGCTGGACGTGTCGTGGGGCGGGGTGCCGACGGCCGAGCTGCTGCGCCGCGTGCCGCCGGCCGACGACGCGCCGTACGCCTTGGTGTCGGCGGTCTACGGCTACAGCGCCAACGTGACCGTCGCCGATCTCGCCGCGCCGCGCAGCCTGCTCGCCACCACCCTGGGAGGCGAGCCGCTCGCGCCCGAGCACGGCTGGCCGCTACGGCTGGTGATGCCGCACCTCTATGGCTGGAAGAGCCCCAAGTGGCTGCTGCAGATCGAATACCACCGCGAGCCGATCCGGGGGTTCTGGGAGCAGCGCGGCTACCACTTCACCGGGGACGTCTGGCGCGAGGAGCGCTACGCCCACCAGGAATGAGCCGAGACCCGGACCGAGTCAGACCACCCGCAGGGTGACCGTCGAGCCCCGGGGCGCCTGGCTGCCGCCGCCCGGATCGGTCGCCCGCGCCGTGCCGAACACGCCGCCAAGCACCCGGTCCACCTGCACTCGGAAACCGGCTCGTTCCAGGGCCGCCCGCGCCTCGGCCTCCGACATCCCTTGGATGGTCGGCACGGTCACCAGGTCCGGACCCTTGCTCACGGTGAGCTTGATCCGGTCGCCGCGATAGAGCGTGCCCGAGGTCGGGTCCTGACTGATGATCGACCCCTTCGGCACGTCGGTGCTGAACGTCTCCGTGACGGTGGGGTTGATGCCGGCCGCATCGAGCTGCTTGGTCACCTCGGCCAGCGGCTTGCCGGCCCAGTCGACCAGCTCGAACGGCTTGCGGCCCTTGCTCACGACGTACGCCACGGGCCGCCCCGCCCGCAGGTTCTCCCCGGCCTGGGGCGTGGTCGCCATCACCTGCCCGGCGGCGATCGTCTCGCTGAAGTCCTCGGTGCGGGCCCCCACGGTGAGGCGGGCATCCGTCAGGGCTTGCCGGGCCGCCTCCTCGGAGCGTCCGACGACCTCGGGAACGTGGACCAGGTCGGGGCCCTTGCTCACCGCCAGCGCGACCGCAGTGGAGCGCCGGGCGTGCGCCCCCTCCCCGGGGTCGGCGGAGATCACGATGCCGGCCTTGACCTCGTCGGAGAAGGTGGGGCGCAGGTCCGCGTGGAGGTCCTGGCCCGCCAGCGCGGCGACCGCCGCGTCCTGCGACAACCCGGCGAGGTGTGGCACCACCCGGTCCGAACCGGGGCCGAGGTAGGCATACCACCCGAACCCGCCGGCGATCAGCAGGACCGCTGCGGCGACGGCGAGCAGGATGCGGCGGGTCAGGGTACGTCGTTGCGGGTCGGCCGCCGGGTCCCCGGCGTGGCTGGCCGATTCGTCCGACGTCTCGCCCGAGAACTCCCGGGGCGGGGGTTCGTCCCCGCCGCCGGCATCGCCGACGACGGGTGACGCGGCCGTCGCTGATCCGGCCACCGGTGAGGTGGCCTCGGACGTGGCGGCTCCGGCGGTGGGCCCGCCGGGCCTACCGCCCGTGCCGCCGGGCGCGGTGCCGTCGGGCACGGTGCCGTCGGGCAGGACAGGCACCGGTTGGGTCGCCCGGACGAGGCGGTCGGTGTTCGCCGGGCCGGCCACCCCCGTCGGGGCGGGCGAGGGCAGGTCGAGCTCGGCCGCGGTCAGCCCGGCCTCGACGCGGTCCAGCTCGGCCAGATACGCGGCCGCGTCGTCGGGTCGGTCGGCCGGCGCGCGCCGGGTCGCCGAGGACACCAGGGTGTCGAGGGCTCGGGCCAGGCCCGGCCGAGCCGTGCTGGGCGCCGGCACCTCGCCGTGCACGTGCCGGTAGGCCACCTGGATCGGGGTGTCACCGTCGACGGCGCGCCGGCCGGTGAGCAGCTCGAACAGGACCAGGCCCGCGGCGTACACGTCGCTGCGCGGATCCGCCTGCCCGGACTCGACCTGCTCCGGGGACAGGTAGCAGACGGTGCCGAAGGCCGCGCCGCCCAGCGTGGTGGTGGTGACGTTCGCAACGGCGCGGGCCAGGCCGAAATCGGCGACCTTGACGTGTCCGTCGTCGGTGACCAGGACGTTCTCGGGCTTGACGTCGCGGTGCACGATCCCGGCCCGGTGTGCGGCGGCCAGTGCCGCGAGGATCTGGCGGCCCAGCCGCAGCCCCTCCCGCGGCGGCAACGCGCCCCGCTCATCGAGAATGGCGCGCAGGGTGTGGCCCTCGACGTACTCCATCACCAGGAAGACGACATCGCCGTCCTGGCCCTGGTCGTGGACGGCCACCACGTTGGGGTGACTCAGCCGGGCGGCGTTGCGCGCTTCGCGCCGGAACCGCTCGACGAACCCGGGGTCACGGGCCAGGTCGGGTCGCATGATCTTCAGCGCGACCTGACGGTCGAGTCGCTCGTCGAGCGCGACGTACACGCTGCCCATGCCACCGTCGGCGAGGTGGGCGCGGACGCGGTAGCGCGTGTCGACCAGGCGGTCGAGGAGATCGTCGCGCAGGGCCGTCATAGCGCGCAGTCTAGGTGGCCGGTCCGAACGCCCCCTGCAAGCGCGCGAGGGGAGCCGCGCCGTCGGGCAAGCCCGTCAGCGGCCGCCTGCGGCTCACATCTGCGCCTTGTAGGCCTGCACCGAGGCCACATAGTCCTTCGTGTCGGCGAACAGACCGCTCTGCCGCACCGAGGTCAGACCCTGGTAGTACGCCGCGAGGGCCTCGGCCTCCGAGGAGGTCGAGCGGGTGAGGCTGCGCAGCAGCACCACCCCACAGGTGATGTTGTCCTGCGTGTTGAGCAGATCGAGCGGCCGGCCGACGAGTTCGCTCACCCACCGCCCGGTCGAGGGCAGGCATTGCATCACCCCGATGGCGTTGGCCTCGCTGACGGCCTTCTGGTTCCAGCGGGACTCCTGCCAGCCGACGGCCAGCGCCAGCCGCGGGTCGACGCCGTGCGCCTGGGCGGTCGAGACGATCATCGACCGGATCTGGGTGCGGTTGGGAGTGGCGACGCCGTTGAGATACGCCAGGTTGGCGCCGGCCGAGGTGGCCAACGGCCCGGTGGACGTCGTGGACGCGGCGCTGGAGGCCACGCTGCCGGCGATCGTCAGCCGGTCGCCGGGGCGGATCGGGGCGTCGAGGTTGATGCCGTTCGCCTTGGCCAGGCTGGTCATCGACACGCCGTACCTGCTGGCGATTCCCCACAGCGTGTCCCCGGAGCGGACGGTCACCGACGTCGCGCCGGTGTCCGCGGCGCTGGTGCGCGCGGCCTTGGTGGCGGTCCGGTCGGCCGTGCTCGAGCCGCTGACGCCAGCGGGAATGCTCAGGCGCTGACCCGGCAGGATCGTGGAGTTCATGGCCAGGGAATTAGCCGCCAGCAGGGCGTCCACCCGCACGCCGAGGGAGGTCGCGATGTCCCAGACGCTGTCGCCCGCCCGGACGACGTAGGTGCCCGCAGCCGAGGCGGCCCCGCCGGGCGCGGGGCGCGCGACCGATGGGCCACCGCTGGGGACCGACAGCCGGTCGCCGGCGCGCAGCACGACTCCGGCGGAGGACAGGCCGTTGCGGGCCACCAGCTCGCCGACGGTGGTGCCGGTGCGGCCGGCGATGTCCCACAGGGTGTCGCCGGAGCGCACGACGTACGTCGTCCAACCGGCCGCCTGCGCGGTGAGGGAGTAGCCAGGCCGCGCCACATCCACGACGTGGGCGGGCGGCAGCTCGGTGACGGGGCTCATCGGTGGTCGAGGTCCTTTCCGGCGCCGGGTCGCGCAAGGCTCGGCCATCCCGAGCGGTCGCGAAACCGGTGACGCATGTGACGAACGAGTCCGAGGTGACTGGAGGGACCAGATGCACCCATGGGATCCCTGTGCCGTGAGTGACGGTAGCGGACCTGGTGGGCCACCGCCGTGATTCACCCGCGCGACGCGCCGTCGGACTTGTCTGGACGGTCGTATTCGTCTGCCGGGCGGTCGAATTCGCCACCGCAGCAGCTCTCTTCGGGGTTTCGGGTTGGGCCGGGGCACCCTGCCGATGGCATGCTCGCGGATGTGAAGGCGAAGCGACCGAGCAGGACCGCGACCACCGACGGGGTGCCCGCGGCCACGACGACCCGCCGGGCGGACCAGATCGACGCGCAGAACGCCGCCGTCGCCGCCCTGGAAGAGATGGTCACCGACTGGCTCGCCGTCCCGGATGCGGCAGAGCTCCAGGGGGTGGCGCTGGCCGCGGTACGGCGTCAGCTGCAGGACCGGGAGCTGTTGGCGGTGCGACGCGGCCCGAACCGGGCGCTCTATATCCCGGCGGCGTTCCTGACCGCCGAGGGGCCGCGATCGGAGATGAAGGGCACCTTCACCGTGCTCACCGACGCGGGGATGTCCGACGTCGAGCTCCTGACCTGGCTGTTCCGGCCCGACACCAGCTTCTTCGGGGGCAGTGCGATGGCTTCGATCCTGGCGGGGCAGAAGACCGAGGTGCGCCGTCGGGCGATGGAGGAAGCCTTCTAGCCGCGAGCCGGGCGGTCGTGCAGCTGTCGCGGGCGGGCGTTCGGCCGCCTCGGGCAGGCGCTCAGCTGTCGCGGGCGGTCGTGAGGTCGATGAGGTCGGCCAGGGCCGCCCGGCCGGAATCGGTCAGTCCGGGCGTGGCGGCCAGTGCGGTCGCGGCCGTTTCCACCAGCTCGGCGATCATCGTCTCGTGCCGTTCGAGGGCCCCCGAGCGATGGACCAGGCCGCGCATCTGCGCCACCTCCTGGGGTGCGAGGTCGGCGCGACCGAGCCCGGCACGCATCGTCGCCCGGCCGTCCGCGTCGAGGCCGTCCAGGGTCAGCGCGAGCAGCACGGTGCGCTTGCCCTCGCGCAGGTCGTCGCCGGCGGGTTTGCCGGTTGTGCTGGGGTCACCGAAGACGCCGAGCACGTCGTCGCGCAGTTGGAAGGCCTCGCCGAGGGCGAGACCGTACGCCGAGAGCCGGGCGGTCGCCAGCGGGTCCGCTCCGGCCGCCCCGGCCCCGATGAGCACCGGGTGCTCCACGCTGTACTTGGCGCTCTTGTAGCGCACCACCTCGCGCGCCTGGGCGATCCGCGCCGCGGTGTCCAGGTCGTCCCAGCCGCGCGCGGAGACCAGTACGTCGAGGAATTGACCGCCCATCAGCTGGGTCCGCATCACGTCGAACACCGCCCGCGCCCGGATCAGTTCCTCGGGGGGCAGGCCGGACCCGGCGACCATCTCATCGGTCCAGACCAGGCAGAGGTCGCCGGCGAGAATGGCGCCGCTGATGCCGAATCGGTCGCCGTCGCCGGTCCAGCCCCGGGTGGCGTGCTCGGCCGCGAGGGCCCGGTGTGCGGTGGTCTGGCCGCGCCGGGTGGCGCTGTCGTCCATGACGTCGTCGTGCAGCAGCGCGGCGGCCTGAAACAGCTCCAGGGCGGCAGCGACCGAGAGCATGCGGTCCTCGTGCACCCCGCCGCTCGCGACGTACCCGGCCTGCGCGAACGCTGCCCGGAACCGCTTGCCGCCGGACAACAGGGCGGCGATCGGATCGACCAGGTTCGCCATATCCGGGCCGAGCGCGGCGAGCACGCCGCGTTGCCGCGTCACCTCGGCGTCGATCCGCCCCTGGACGCGCCCCCGGAAGCCGTCCAGGTCCCATGCGCTGCTCAACGAAGTCCTTTCCCCCGCCCGTCCGGCCAGCCTACCTACCCGGCGGCGGCCGGTCCCGGGGGCCGGGCGGTCGGCGGGCGGGCCCACCGGTGGCCAGCGGGCGGCCGGTGCGGGATCCCGGCCACCGTCTCGTAGGCTGATCAGCATGTCTAGCCCCGCGATCCCGGCGCTGCTGGCCGCATCCGAGCCGGCGTTCAGCTTCGAGTTCTTCCCGCCCAAGGACGACGCCGCGGAGGCGGCGCTCTGGGACGCCATCCGCCGTCTGGAGCCGCTGGCCCCCGCCTTCGTCTCGGTGACCTATGGGGCCGGTGGATCCACCCGGGACCGCACGGTGCGGGTCACCGAGCGGATCGCCCACGACACGACCCTGCGCCCCATGGCGCACCTGACCTGCGTCGGGTCCTCCGAGGACGAGCTGCGCTCGGTGATCGGCGCGTACGCCGCGGGCGGGGTCCGCGACATCCTGGCGCTGCGCGGCGATCCACCCGGCGGTCTGGGGACGCCGTGGACCGCGCATCCGGAGGGCCTCGACCACGCCGAAGACCTGGTCCGACTGGTCCGCAGCCTCGGCGACTTTACCGTCGGGGTGGCCGCGTTCCCGGACAAGCACCCCGAGGCGGCCAGCGTCGAGGCCGACGCCGACGTGCTGGTGCGCAAGTTCGATGCCGGGGCGCAGTTCGCGGTGACCCAGTTCGTCTTCGACGTGGCCTCGTACGCGCGGCTGCGCGACCTCGTCGCCGCCCGCGGCCACACCGAGCCGATCGTGCCCGGGCTGATGCCGGTCACCTCGTTCAAGCAGGTGGCTCGGATGGCGCAGCTGTCCGGTACGCCGTTGCCGCGCGGCGTCGTGGACCGGCTCGCGCCGCTGGAGGGCGACCCGCGGGCGCTGCGCTCCGAGGGGGTGGCGATCGCGACCGAACTGGGTGCGGCGCTGCTCGCGCAGGGCGCTCCCGGCCTGCACTTCTACACGATGAACCGGTCGATCGCGACGCTGCAGGTCTACCGCAACCTCGTCGGTGGCCGGGCCGGGGCGGCGCCGTTGGGTGCGGGCGAGGCGGGGCCGTGGCGGGGCGGGGCGGTGCTGGCCGTACGCCGGGTGGTGGAGGCGTTCGAGGCCGGCGACTGGGCGACGGTTGCTGCGGCGTGCCGCCCGGACGTGGAGGTGGACTTTCCGGTGCCGGGCAAACGCGTGTCGGGGGTGCAGGCGATGCTCGACGCGGCCCCGCGCACGGTGGCGCGGCGGCGGGTGGAACGGATGGTGTACGACGGGGGACGCCAGGTGGTGGCCTGGTTGAGCGCCGACGAGGGCGGCGCACGGGTGCACGACACTCTGTTCATCACGTTCGACCGGGCGGGGCTGATCGAGTCCATCGTGGCGCTGCGCGCCCACCCCTGAGTAGCGCTGCGCGCCCGTCGCCTTGACTGCGGCGAAAGGCGGGTGCTGGAGCTTAACTGCGGCGAAACGCGGTGCCGGCACCGCCTTTTGCCGCAGTGATCGCGCTGATTGGGTGGCCTGCTCAGCCGGGCGAGCCGATTGAGCCGGTTGGGCCGCCGAAGGTGCGCGCACCCCACTCGTCGTACCGGCGCTTGAGCCGTCGCACCCGCCGGACCAGCCACACCGCGAGGACCACGCTCACCAGCAGCAGGACGCCGGCGATCCCGGCGGCCACGAAGGGCTGGGCCGCGGCGAGGGCGACGACCCCGGTGACGGTCACGTCCTCGGCGGTGCTGACGACGACGTTGCTGACCGGCTCGGGGGAGGTGTTCACGCCCAGTCGAATGCCGGCCTTCGCGAAGTGGCTGACCAGCGCCGTCACGCCGCCGGTGGCCGCGAAGAGGGCGGCGTCCAGGCTGCTGTTCTGGTTGCCGATCAGATAGCCGACGGTCGCGCCGACGACCGGGCGGATCGCCGTGTGCACGGTGTCCCAGGTGGAGTCCAGGTAGGGGATCTTGTCGGCGAACATCTCCAGCACGAACAGGATCGCGGCGACCACCAGGACGTCCGTGCGCTGCAGGGCGCCGGGGATCGCCTCGACGTGCGCGACCCGGCCCAGCAGCCCCATCACCACGACGACGGCGTAGGCGTTGATGCCGCTGCCCCACCCCGAGGTGAACGCCCAGGCGATCAGCTCTGCACCCATCTGTTGTCCTTCGGATCCGGTTCCGACACGACTGCTGCCCCGACATCTGCCCCGACATCTGTCCCGACGACGGCGGGCCGAACGCGGCGCCTCGGTGGGCGCCAGGTGGTCAACGGTACGTCCCCGCCGGCTATTCCACCTGGTCACCGGCGTTGAGTGCGGCGTCGTGTCGATCCGGCCGGAGGCGCGACCGGCGCGTTGTATGCCAAGGCGTGGCGAGGCGTTGAGCGTTGTCGGTGGCCTCCCGTACGATGCATTTCATCGAACACCGATACGAAACGCGTGTACGAGGTCTTGGCCCAGGTGAGGAGGTTGACATGCGATGCATGAACGAGCCGATCGCGGTCGTGCTGGACGAGGACGTGCCGGTCGCCTTCACGTGGCGCGGCCGATCGTACGTCGTGCGCGAGGTCCTCGATCACTGGCGCGAGCGCCGGGCCTGGTGGCGCACCGCACTCGAGGCCGGTGACCTGGTCGCCGAGGACCTGGAGGAGCGGGTCTGGCGGGTCGCTGCCAGCCCCGGCCGGGCCCTCGCGACCGGGGTCTACGACCTGGGCCGGTCGCGCGCCTGGCGCCTGGTGCGCATCGCCGACTGACCCGCCCCCACCAGCACCCGACTGACCCACACCCCACCGGCACCCGACCGGCCCCGACCCTCGCGCCGATCCCCGGCCCACCCCCGAAGGAGCACTGATGAGCCTCGCCACGACCGCCGCGCCCGGATCCGGAACCGCGGCCCTGGACCTGCTCGACCGGGCCCAGGACAGCCTGCTGCAGGCCTGCCACGCCGGCAGCGCGGCGGACCGTTTCATCGCCGCCCATCTGGGCGCCCTGCGGTGCGCCGCAGCGCTGCTCGCCGCCCGGCCCGGGAAGGTGCGCCGCGGCGGCCCGGTGCGCACGGTGTGGCTGCACCTGGGCCTGATCGCCCCCGAACTGGCCGAGTGGGCCGACTATTTCGCGCTCGCCGGGCAGCGGCGGACCCAGATCGAAGGCGGCGCGATGCCCAGCCGTCGCGAGGCGGATGACCTGCTGCGCTCGGCGGAGACGTTCGTCTGCCTCGTCCAGGGCGCGCTGGGCCTGCCCGTGCACGGGGTTCCGGCCGGGGACTCCCTGGCCGCGGTCGGCAGCCCCTGACCGAACCGACGAACCGACGACCTGGAACGGAAACGGATTACGGAGAGGGGACCGGCATGCGGGCCGAGTTCGTGCACCTGCACGTGGCGTCGTCGTACTCGATGCAATACGGCGCGTCATCACCCGCGCGGCTGGTCGAGGCGGCGGCGGCCGACGAGCAGCGGGCGCTGGCACTGACCGACCGCGACGGGCTCTATGGCGCGATCCGGTTCGCTCGAGCCTGCGCCGACGCCGGGGTGGCCCCGATCCTCGGGGTGGACCTGGCCGTCGAGCCGCCGCCGGGCGATGGCACGCCACTGATCCCGGGCGGGGGATCGATGGTGGCGCGAGGCTGTGGGGTGCGCCGCTCGCCCGCCCGCGGTGGCCTCCCCGTCGACGACCGACTGCCCCGGATCACGGTTCTGGCCCGCGGCGCGGCCTCCGGGATGGCTCCCGGCCAGGGGTGGGCCGCGCTGTGTCGCCTGGTCACCGCGACCCACCTGCGGGGGGAGCGGGGTCGTCCGGTCACCAGCGTCGAGCTCGTCGCCGAGCATGCCCAGGTGCGGCGCGCGGCCTACGGTCCAGGCGAGTCCGGGAGCGCCGGCTCCGGTGGTTCTGGGGGGCACCGCGGCAGCCAGGTCCGCCGGGGGCTTCGGCCGGGACGGTCCGGGAGCCTGGCCGGCTATCAGGAGTCGGCTCCCGGCAGCCTCGTCGTCCTCCTCGGCCCCGACTCCGACGTGGGCCGGGCAGTGCTCGCCCGCCGCTGGGCCCGGGCCGAGGCACTGCTGCGCCGGTGGGTGAGTGCGCTCCCCACCGGATCCGTCGTCATCGAGCTGACCTGCCACGACGGCCCCCCCGACAGCCCCGGCAGCGCGGCCCACTGCGGCGCCCTGGCCCGACTCGGGATCCGGATGGGGCTGCCGCTGGTGCTCACCGCCGCGGTCCGGCACGTCGAGCCCGGCCAGGCCGTGGTCGCCGACCTGCTGGACGCGGCGCGACGCCTGGTGCCCCTGGCTCAGCGGCACCTGGACCGCACCACGACCGCGGGTCACCTCGCCTCCGCGAAGAGCATGTACGCCGTGGCGCGGCGCCTGGCCGGCGACGACATCCGCGCCCGGGAGCTGTTGCGCGAGACCGTCGCCCTCGGCATCGCCTGCATCCAGCACCCCCGCGATGACCTGTCGATCGGCGGGGTGCACCTGCCCGAGCCGACGGCGATCGGGCTCGCGCCCGGCGTCGACCCGCAGCGCGTGCTTGCGGAGCGCTGCCGGGCGGCGGTTCCGCAGCGGTACGCCGGGGCGGAGGCCGCCATGCTGGCCCGGGTGGCCGACCGGCTCGATGACGAGCTGGCGGTCATCGCGACGCTGGGCTACCCCACCTACTTCCTCACCGTCGCCACCGTCGTCGACCTCATCCGCGACCGAGGGGTCCGGGTCGCGGCGCGCGGCTCCGGCGCCGGCAGCATGGTCAACTATCTGCTCGGAATCAGCGGGGTCGAGCCGCTGGCCCACGACCTGCTGATGGAGCGGTTCTGCACGCCGCTGCGCGCGCAGCTGCCCGACATCGACATCGACACCGAGTCGGCCCGGCGCACCGAGATCTACGAGGCGATCCTGGCCCGCTTCGGCGGGGCCCGGGTGACCTGTGTGTCGATGATGGAGACCTACAAGGTGCGCCATGCCATCCGCGACGTCGGTGCCGCACTGGGCCTGCCACCCCCCGAGATCGACCAGATGGCCAAGGCCTTCCCGCATATCCGGGCCCGCGACGCCCGCCATGCCATCGCGGAGTTGCCCGAGCTCGCGGCGAGCGGCTACGACAGTCCCCGGCTGGCGCGGCTGTTCGAGCTGGTGGAAGCCCTCGACGGGCTGCCGCGGCACATCGCGCTGCACCCCTGCGGGGTGATCCTGTCCGATGCCGGGCTGCTGGACCGCACCCCGGTCGAGGCGAGTTGGCTGGGCTTCCCGATGAGCCAGTTCGACAAGGACGACGTCGAGGCGGTCGGGCTGCTCAAACTGGACGTGCTCGGAGTGCGGATGCAGTCGGCGATGGCGCATGCGGTGGCCGAGATCGCCCGCGTCGAGCAGGAGCGGGTGGACCTGGAGGACCGGACCCAGGTGCCGCTGGACGACCCGGCCACCTTCGACCTCATCCGGTCGACCCGCACACTCGGCTGCTTCCAGATCGAATCCCCGGGCCAGCGCGAGCTGATCGGCAAGTTCGCGCCCGAGACCTTCGACGATCTCGTCATCGACATCTCATTGTTCAGGCCTGGTCCGGTGAAATCAGATATGGTCACCCCGTTCCTGCGCGCTCGGCAGGGCTGGGAACCGCCCGACCTGATCCACCCCAGCCTGACCGAGGCCCTGGCCCCCACCTGGGGGGTCGTCGTCTTCCACGAGCAGGTGCTGCGGATCATCGCGGTCACCACCGGGATCTCCCTGGCCGAGGCCGACGAGGTGCGCCGCGCCATGGGGTCCCGCGACGGACAGGACCGGGTGGAGGCGTGGTGGAAGCCCGCGGCCCGAGGCCGGGGCTACCTCGCCGCGGACATCGACCGGATCTGGGCGGTGCTGGCGGCGTTCGCGTCGTTCGGCTTCTGCAAGGCCCATGCGGCGGCGTTTGCGCTGCCCACCTACCAATCCGCCTGGCTCAAGGCGCACCACCCGGCGGCGTTCGTGGCCGGGCTGCTCACCCACGACCCGGGGATGTATCCCAAACGGCTCATCCTCGATGACGCCCGCAACGGGGGGGTGCCGATCCTCGGGCTCGACGTCAACGCCTCGAGCCAGGACTATCGCGTCGAACGCGACGAAACCGGCCGGCTGGGCATTCGGGTCGCCCTGGCGGACGTCAAGGGCATCAGCAGCGAAGAGGTGGCCCGAATCGTCGCCGGCGCCCCCTACGGCGACCTGGAGGACTTCTGGCGCCGCGCCCGCGTCAGCCTTCCCGTCCTGGAGCGGCTCGTGCTGGCCGGGGCCTTCGACGCTCTCTATGGCCTGGACCCCCATCGCGAACTGGGTCGCCGCGGCCGGCTCACCCGCCGGGACCTGCTGCTCCATGTCGCCGAGCTGGACCGGTGGGGCCGCGCGGTCGACGGTCCCCCCGGCTCGTCGCTGAGCACGCGAGGCGCGGGCCGGGCGTCGTCGCACCGGCCGGCCCGGGCCCGCGGCGCCCAGGTCCGTGCCCCAGTCGAGGCCCGGGTTCCGGCCCGCCCGGATCGGGCCACCGTCTCGGACGGCAGTGCCGGGCTGGATCTCGCCGGGCTGGATGTCGCGGCCGCGGCGGCGGGCCAATCGCAGGCTCCGGCCCCCGCCGTACCGGCCGCGCAGCGCCCCCGCCAACTCGTCCTCGACCTGGGCGACGCCCCCGTGCTGACCCCCGCCTCCGGGCTGCCCGAGTTCAGCGACGCCGAACGGATCCGGGCCGAGCTCGACATCCTCGGGATGGACGTCTCGGCGCACGTCCTGACGCCGTACGCGCCGATGCTCGCCGACCTCGGCGCGGTGCGCTCCAGCCTGGTGCGCGACGTCCGCAGCCGCGCCGAGATCCTGGTCGCCGGGGTCAAGGTCGCCACCCAGACACCGCCGATCCGGTCCGGGCGGCGGGTCGTCTTCCTCACCCTCGACGACGGCGCCGGTCCGGTGGACGCGACCTTCTTCGAGGACGTGCAAGGACCGTATGCCGCGACGGTCTTCCACTCCTGGCTGCTGGTGGTGCGGGGAGTGGTACGCCGCACGGGACCCCGCGGGGTGTCCCTGCGGGCGACCGGCGCCTGGGAGCTGTCCGGGCTGTACGCCGTGTGGAGCGCGGCCGGGGCGGCGGCCGTTCACGAGATCCTTGCCGCCACCCCGGACCCGGCCTACGGCGAGGCGGCCCGCGAGGGCGCCGCCGGGTCCCGGTCGACCCGACCGGTGATGGTCCCGGTGCCGGCGCATGCCGGGGCGGTCACCGAATTCGGCGGCCGGGGTGCCCCGGTGGCGACCGGCCCCGGGTCCGATCCCGGCACGAGACCCGGCCCGCGAGACGACGAAGGTTCATCGACCCGGGCCGGTGGGATGGGCGGTGGGCGACGGGTGCTGGTGCACGCCTCGGGGTTCCGGCAATCGCCGTATGCCGACGTCCGACCGCCGGGCACCGAGGTCCGCTCCGGCCGGGCCCTGGCCGGAGCGCCTGGTGTCGCGACCCCCGCGGACCCGCTGCCGAGCGTCGTGGCGGGGCAGCCGCCCACGGAACCGGCGGCTGTCCCGCCACGCAAGCTGTGGCACTCCAGTCCGGGCAGCTCGGGGCATTAGGGTGAAGGTCACCGGCTCCAGGAGGAGGACGCGCCGATGTCCGAAGACTCGCGCCGTCGACGCGGGACGCTGGCCTCGTCGCCGCGCACAGCGCTGCTGTGGGAGCGCGTCACCGCGGCAGTGGCCCAGCGCTCCGCCCACGTGGGTCGACCGTTGCGCGTGGTCGACCTCGGCGGCGGCACGGGCGGCATCGCCGTCCCGCTGGCCGCGCTCGGTCACCACGTCACCGTCGTCGACCCCAGCCCGGACGCGCTCGCCTCGCTGGAGCGCCGGGTCCGGGAGGCGGGGATCCCCGACGCCGCCCGGCATCTGGAGGCCGTGCAGGGCGACTCCTCCACGCTGGTCCGGCTCGACCTGGGATCGGGCCTCGACCTGGTCACCTGCCACGGCGTCCTGGAACTCGACGACCAGCCGGCCCGCACCCTCGCCGACATCGCCGCCGCCCTGGCCCCCGGCGGGCTGCTCAGCCTGCTGGTCGCCCAGCGGCTCGCCGTGGTCCTGGCCCGGGCGCTGGCCGGGCGGTTCGCCCAGGCCCAGGCCGCCCTGGTCAGCCCGGACGGACGCTACGGCGATACCGACCCGACCCCGCGCCGGTTCACCGCCGACGAGCTGGCGGCCTTGGTCACCGCCGCCGGGCTGGAGGTGGCCGACGCCCAAGGCCTGCGGGTGTTCACCGACCTGGTGCCCTCCTCCTATGTCGACAGCGAGGCCGACCGGGAAGCGCTGCTGGCCCTCGAGCGGGCCGTGGCCGACCATCCCGACGGCGACCTCCTCGGTCGACTCGGCAGCGCCCTGCACCTGCTGGCCCGACGGGCCTGACCGCGGGACGGCCCGATGAGCCGGCGCCAATTCGCCCTGCCTACCCGCACCGGCGACGGGCCGCCCGACGACACCGGCTGCACCATCCTGCACGTCGACATGGACGCCTTCTACGCCTCGGCGTCGCTGTTGTCGCGCCCGGAGCTGCGCGGTCGCCCCGCGATCATCGGCGGCGGGACTCGTGGCGTGGTGCTCTCGGCGACCTACGAGGCGCGGCAATTCGGGGTGGCCTCCGCGATGCCGATGGCTCGCGCCCGTCGGCTCTGTCCACGGGCCGTCGTGATCGCTCCCGACCACGGGCTCTACGCGCGGATCTCCCAGGCCGTGATGGCGGTGTTCCACGACGTCACCCCGCTCGTCGAGCCGCTCAGTCTGGACGAGGCGTTCCTCGACGTCGCCGGAGCCGTCCGGCGCCTGGGATCTCCCGCCGCGATCGGGCAACAGCTTCGAGACACCATCGCCGACGAGCAGGGCATCACCGCCTCGGTCGGGGTGGCCGCGACGAAGTTCGTCGCGAAACTGGCGTCCGGGCTGGCCAAACCCGACGGCCTGGTCGTCGTGCCCGAAGCGGAGGCGGTGGCCTTCGTTCAGCAGCTGCCGGTCGGCGCCTTGTGGGGGGTGGGGGAGCGCACCGAGGAGGCCTTGCTGCGTCTGGGGCTGCACACCGTCGCCGACATCGCGCATACCCCGCAGCAGACCCTGCGCCGGGCACTCGGCGAGGTCGGCGCGCAGTTGCACGACCTGTCCTGGGCCCGCGATCCCCGCCGGGTGACGGTGCAGCGGCGGGAGAAGAGCGTCGGCTCCGACGAGACGTTCTCTTACGACATCGACGATCCCGAGGAGATCCGTCGCCGGCTGCTGCGACTCTCGGAGCGGACCGCGGCCCGCGCCCGGGCGCAGGGGATGATGGGACGGACGGTGACGATCCGCGTGCGGTTCGCGGACTTCACCACGATCACCCGGTCGCGGACCCTGCGGGGACCCACCGACGTCAGCCGGGACATCTATGCCACCGCGGTCGGCCTCTTCGACGCCCTAGGCCTGCAGCGGGTGCGGATCCGCCTGGTCGGGGTGCGCCTGGAGGGCCTGCAAGACGCCACGACCGCCCCGGTGCAGGGCTTCCTGGACGAGCCCGCCCATGGCTGGCGGGATGCCGATCGGGCGATCGACCGGGCCAGCGCGCGCTTCGGTGCGGGGGCCGTGCTGCCGGCGGCCCTGGTCGAGCGCCGCCATGGGGGCCACCATCGAGACCGCCATGAGGACCGGGTCGGCGACGAATGAGACGCATGCTGCGGCGGGCAGCGTTCAGCCAGCGCCGAACGGTCGCCGAGTGGTCGGGCCCCCAGCTATCGCAACGAGAATTCGCCACCTATCCTAGTGAGACCGACACCACGACGTGCCGGGGCGCGGCCATCCTTGACCACTCGGATCGGGTTACGGTATGTCCCGCGAGGAGATCCCGTACGCGCCGCCCAGCGCGTCCCGGCGTGAGGAGGCTACGGATGCCACTGTCGGAGCACGAACAAAAACTCCTGGAGCAGATGGAACGCGCCCTCTACGCCGAGGATCCTTCGTTCGCGACTCAGATGAAGGGTCACGGTCGGCCGTCTGCCCCCAAGACGCGGCTTGTCGGGGGCATCATCGTGGCCGTGCTCGGCCTGGCCGTCGTCGTTCTGGGCGTCAACGCAGCGAGCATTCCGCTCGGCGTCGTGGGCTTCGTCATCATGGTGGCCGGAGTGGCCTGGGCGGCGACGCCGCCGCGGGTGGCCAAGACGGACGGCCCGCCCCGACCGGCGCAGCGCGGACCGAACCCCAAGACCGCCCGCAAGCCCAAGAGTGGGTCCGGTTCGTTCATGCAGCGGATGGACGACCGCTGGGACCGTCGGCGCAACGACGGTCGCTGAATCCCAGCAGACCCTCAGCCCCCCTGAACCCTCAGCGCAACATTCACGTCGAAGGGCCCGGCATCGCGGACGATGCCGGGCCCTCACGACGATGCCCGGCGGGCACGCCGGGAGCCGCCGGGGTACGCCGTTAGCCGAGTAGCCGCCAGGCGCCGATCGCGAAGGCGGTGGCGATCAGGGCTCCCGCGGCAAGTTCGATGCCGAAACTGAGCGCCGCCGCCGCGAGTGCCTGTTTGACCGAGGGCCACGCCGCCTGCAGCGTGCGTTGCCGCGCCAGCTCCGCGAGGAGCACTCCAGCTACGAAACCGACCAGCAGACCCAGCCCGGGGATCAGAAAGAGCCCGATGACCGCGCCGATACCGCCGACGATCACGGTGCGGGTCGGGACGCCGGCCTCCTTGAGGCGACGTCCCGGCAGCAGATATTGCAGCGTCCAACCCAGCGCAGCGATGACGACGGCCGCCGCGAGCACGACGTACGCCACCGGATCGTGCGCCACCACGGCCCACAGCAACACCGACGCGAGCACCACGATGAGGCCCGGCAGAACCGGGACCACGATGCCGATGAGTCCGAACAGAATGCCCGCGGCGGCCAAGGCCGTGCCGACGGCGAGGTCCACGCCTCAGCGCTCCAGCGACGGCTCCGAGCTCAGGCGGCCGGTCTCGTCGGAGATCTCGGCGATGCCGGTGAGTGCCGGAAGGTGTTTGCGCGCGTGGTGGCCGCAGAAGAGCAGCTCACCACCGGATGCCAACCGCGCCCGGACGTAAGCCTGCGCTCCGCACCGGTCGCAGCGGTCAGCGGCGGTCAGTGTGTTCGCCAGTGCAGTGCTCACGTTTACCTTCCCGCCACGGCCCTGAGCGGGCGACCCCGGATGGGTCGACGCCGAGCCATGTGCCTCGCCTCGTCCAACAGTCAAGCATGCGCGTCTGTTCCCGGCCGGCACCACGGGGTGCTCGGCGCGGCCGACGGGGTGCTTGGCGCGGCCGACGGGGCGGTTGCCGTCTTCCTCATCGGCCCCGCGGGGCCGCGAGCAAGGAAATGGCCGCGACGTCGGCATCGGGCGAGCGGTCGGGTGGGCCTCAGGAGCGCGGTCCGGCGTGGCGTGGCGGCGGCTGGGCTGTCGGTGCCGCACGTTACCCTGACAGGCGACCGCCCCCACGCGGTCACCTGCAGAAAGGACCTCTCCCGTGGCCGTGTCCACCTCGGCGAACGCGCCCGGCAGCTACAGCGCCCGGCACTTGCAGGTGTTGGAGGGGCTGGAGGCCGTGCGCAAGCGCCCGGGGATGTACGTCGGGTCCACCGACAGCCGCGGCCTGATGCACTGCCTCTGGGAGATCATCGACAACGCGGTCGATGAGGCGTTGGGCGGCCACTGCGAGCACATCCAGGTCACGCTGCACGCGGACGGTTCAGTCGAGGTCCGCGACGACGGCCGCGGGATCCCCGTCGACATCGAGCCGCGCACCGGCCTGTCCGGGGTGGAGGTCGTCTTCACCAAGCTGCACGCGGGCGGCAAGTTCGGCGGCGGCAGCTATGCCGCGTCCGGTGGCCTGCACGGGGTCGGCGCCTCCGTCGTCAACGCGCTCTCCGAGCGGCTCGACGTCGAGGTCGACCGGGGTGGACGCACCTACGCGATGAGCTTCCATCGCGGCGAGCCCGGCGTCTTCGCCGATGGTGCGGAAGGGCCGCGCGCGGAGGCGCCCTTCACGCCGTACGTCGTGGGCAGCGAGCTACGCGTCGTGGGCAAGGCCAAGCGCGGGGTGACCGGCACCCGGATCCGCTACTGGGCCGACCGGCAGATCTTCCTGCCCGAGGCGCACTTTGCTCACGAGGAGCTGGTCAGTCGCGCCCGGCAGACCAGCTTCCTGGTGCCCGGGTTGGAGCTGGTGGTCCGCGACGAGCGCGGGCTGCCGGGCACACCCGGTGCGGACGGCCCGGCGCAGGAGTGTTTCAAGCACTCCGGGGGCATCGGTGAGTTCTGTGAGTTCCTCGCCGCCGACAACCCGGTGACCGACGTCTGGCGGCTGCAGGGGGTAGGCCGGTTTCACGAGCGGGTGCCGGTGCTGGATGCGCACGGGCACATGACGCCCACCGACGTGGAGCGCGAGTGCCATGTCGACGTGGCGGTCCGCTGGGGCACCGGTTACGACTCTCGCACTGAGTCTTTCGTCAACATCATCCATACCCACAAGGGCGGCACCCACCTGCAGGGTTTCGAGCAGGCGTTGCTCAAGGTGTTCCGGGCGCAGCTGGAGGCCAACGCGCGCCGGCTCAAGGTCGGCGGCGACAAGGTGGACAAGGACGACATCCTCGCCGGCCTGACCGCCGTGGTGACGGTGCGGCTGGCCGAGCCGCAGTTCGAGGGTCAGACCAAGGAGGTGCTCGGCACCAACGCGGTGCGCGCCATCGTCGCCCGCGTCGTCGAGAAACAGCTCACGGCCCGATTGACCTCGACCAAACGGGACGACAAGACCCAGAGCAGCCAGCTGTTGGAGAAGGTCGTCGCCGAGATGAAGTCGCGGATCTCGGCGCGCACCCACAAGGAGAACCAGCGCCGCAAGAACGCCCTGGAGACCTCGACCCTGCCGAGCAAGCTGGCCGACTGTCGCAGCAACGACGTCGACCGCACTGAGCTGTTCATCGTCGAGGGCGACTCGGCGCTCGGCACCGCGAAATTGGCCAGGGACAGCGACTTTCAGGCGTTGCTGCCGATTCGCGGCAAGATCCTCAACGTCCAGAAGGCCTCGGTCGGAGACATGCTCAAGAACGCCGAGTGTGCCTCGATCATCCAGGTCATCGGGGCCGGCGTCGGGCGCAGTTTCGATCTGGGGGCGGTCCGCTACGGCAAGGTCATCATCATGACCGACGCCGACGTCGACGGCGCCCACATCCGCACGCTGCTGCTCACCCTGTTCTTCCGCTATATGCGCCCACTCGTCGAGGCCGGCCGGGTCTACGCCGCGGTGCCACCGCTGCACCGGATCGAGGTCGTGAACGCGGGGGCGAAGAAGAACGAGCTGATCTACACCTACTCCGAGGCCCAGATGCGCGCGACCCTGGCGCGGCTGCGCAAGTCGGGACGCTCGGTGAAGGAGCCGCAGCGCTACAAGGGGCTGGGGGAGATGGACGCGCACCAGCTGGCCGACACGACGATGGACCGGGCGGCCCGGACGCTGCGCCGGGTGACCCTGGCCGACGCCGAGGCCGCCGAGCGCGTCTTCGACCTGCTGATGGGCAGCGACGTGCCGCCCCGCAAGGACTTCATCGTGGACTCGGCGCATCGCCTGGACCGGGAACGCATCGACGCGTGACGAAGCGCGCAGCCGGGGCGGACGTCAGCGGAGCGTGAGTTCGGGGCGGGCGGAGCGTGAGGAGCGCGTCCACAGGGCTCGACGCGTGACGACGCGCGCAGCCGGGGCGGACGTCAGCGGAGCGTGAGTTCGGACGGGCGGAGGTCAGGCCGGGCGCACGGCGTACAGCGTCTCCGCCCCCGGCGCCTTCCCGCACGAGGCCGGGGGAGTGGGGACCTTCCGCGCGGTGACCACGACCGGCCAGGAGCGCCCGTCGCGATGGCGCACGACGTACGACGTCTCCGTGCGAGACCCCAGCCGCCCCCGCAGCCGCGCGAGCAGACCGTCGTCGGCGGGCGTGACCTGCAGCGCGGCGGACGAGGTCTCCCCGATGGTCCCGCGGATGTAGGCGTCGGCGGCCTGGGCGGCCGGCTCCAGGTGCGCCAGCCCGCGCAGGTGGCCGCCGGCCAGCACGACCTCTGGCAGCGAGCCGTCCCGGGCGGCGTCCAGCGCGGCCACCGCGACCGGCCCGTCGAGCCGGCCCAGCATGGCCCCGGCCGGCAGGATCAGCCCGGTCGGGGCGAACCGGTGGCCGCCGGTGTGCGTGCATTCCCAGACGGTGGCGCCGCGCTGCCCGGCGGCGTATCCGGCGACCGCACGGCCGCGTTCGGCGCAACACCGGTCCCGCTTGCCATTGGTGCAGACCAGCAGCAGGGGATCGGGGCAGGGTTCGAGATCGGGCAGAGCCGCCCGCACGGCGGCCTGGTCACCGCCGGCGATCTGGGCCCACGGCAGGTCCACGAGGGCGGACGGGTCGGCGATGAGCCCCTGCAGCAGCCAGGGTCGGCCGGTCGCCGCTCCGCCGGCCAGGTAAACCCGGCGCAGGGTGGTGCCGATGTCCTGGCGCCGGTCGCCGACGGCGCGGATCAGCAGCGGGCGGCCTCCGGCCGACCGGGTGGCGGCGTCCAGCGCCGCCCCGACCGCCGGGTCGAGCCGCGATTCGACCAGCGCGTGCACCCCCCACGGACCGGGCTGCTCCACGCAGACCCAGAACGCGGTCCGCGCCGCCGAGCCCCACAGGGGGGCCGCCAGCCGGTCCCACTGCCGCGAGCACGGTTCCCGCCCGGGCGCCGCGCCGTTAGCCGCGCCGGACGCCGCCGCGGCCGGCACCGGGGGCTGGGGCTGCGCGGTCACGGCCCCACCGTACGCCGCGCGCCGAATCCGCCGTCGTCCGGCGCCCAGTCCCGCGGCCGCGGCCCGGCGCGGTCTGCGGCGAGCACCGTGCGCGCCGTCGGCTCGTCGATGACCAGGTCGGTCACGGCCCCGGAGCGCAGCGCGCCCAGCGTGCTGGCGGCCCGATGCCGCCCGGCCACCACGCACACCCGGCGGCCCACCCCCGCCAGCACGGCCGGGCTCGGGCCGGAGGCGCGGGAATTGGTCGGGATGTCGGCGTAGCTGCCGTCGGCGCGCAGCAGCACCGTGCAGATGTCGCCGACCGCGCCCTGCCGCAGCAGGTCGGCCATCTCCTGGGCGCTGAGGTAGCCCTCGGCGTAGACGTGCGACATGACCGGCCCGGCGAACGATCCGACGCCGAAGATCGCCACGTCCAGACGCGCCTGAAGGTCGAGCACCCGGCGTACGGTCCGCTCCCGCCACAGCGCGTCCCGCGTGGTCGCGTAGTCGAAGAACGCCGGGACCGGGAAGTAGTGCACGGGCGCGTCGAACGCCGCGCCGAACCGCGCGAGGACCTCCCCGGCGTAGCCGACGCCGGAGCTGGAGGTGCTCGCCGCCCCGTTCAGCTGCACCACGGCGCTGCCGCGGGTCGGGCGCGGGACGAGCCGCGCGGCCACCGCGCTGACCGTGGTGCCCCACGCCACGCCCAACGTGGTTTCGTCGCCCATCAGGTCGCCGACCAGGGCGGCGGCCTGCCGGGCGACGGCGTCGAGCTGGCCGCCGGGGGTGGCGGACTCGCGGGAGGGTACGACGTGCGCGGTGACCCCGAAGGTGTCGGTGAGATCCTGCGCCAGCCGGGTCGGGGCCTGCTCCGGCGGGGTCAGCGTGATCCGCACCAGCCCACTCTCGCGAGCCTCCCGCAGCATCCGAGACACCGTCGAGCGCGACACCCCGAGCCGTGCGCCGATGGCGGCCATCGTCTCGTCCTGCAGGTAATACCGGGTCGCCGCCTCGAACAGGGCCTCTCGTCCGTGCATGGCGCCAGCGTAGGGCTGCACGTTCGTGCATGCCACTTGCCCTTTCGTTCAGACCGGGGTCATTGTGGTGATTCAGACAGCACGTCAGCGGCGCCACGGCGCCCCGACGGCGCGATGATGGGAGGGGACGCCTGGTGGCGCCCGAGGAGGAGCGGACCATGAGCACGGCCCTGACGAGACAGTCCCGGGAGCGGGCCCTGGCGGCGATGGCGGACGACCAGGGGGTCGACGTTCTCGTGGTGGGCGGCGGCGTGACGGGGGCCGGCATCGCGTTGGACGCGGCGACCCGCGGCCTGCGCACCGCGATCGTGGAGGCCCAGGACTGGGCCGGCGGCACCTCCCAGTGGTCCAGCAAGCTCGTGCACGGCGGGCTGCGCTACCTCTACAACTTCGACTTCGCCCTGGTCGCCGAGGCCCTCAAGGAGCGGGGACTGCTGCTGGAGCGCACCGCGCCGCACCTGGTGAAGGCGCAGTCCTTCCTGTGGCCGCTGAAGATGCCGGTCATCGAACGCAGCTACAGCGCGGTGGGCGTGGGAATGTACGACGTCCTGGCCCAGATCGGCGGGGGTGGCCGGCGCAACGTCCCGCCGCAGAAGCACTTCAGCAGGAAGGGCGCCAAGCGACTCTTCCCCGGGATCCGCGACGACGCGTTGGTTGGGGCCATCCAGTTCTACGACGCCCGCGTGGACGACGCCCGCCTGGTCATCGACCTCGTGCGCACCGCCGCCGGGTTCGGGGCCCTCGCGGCCAGCCGGTCCCAGGTGGTCGGTTTCACCAAGGACGACCAGGGCCGGGTCGTCGGCGCCACGATCCGCGACCTGGAGAACGGCCGGGACCTGCAGGTGCACGCCAAATACGTCATCAACGCCACCGGGGTGTGGACCGAGCAGACCCAGGACCTGGTGCGCGACGACGCCGGCTTGCGGGTGCTCGCCAGCAAGGGCATCCACATCGTGGTGCCGAAGGACCGCATCGACGGCTCGACGGGCATCTTCCTGCGCACCGAGAAGTCCGTGCTGTTCATCATCCCGTGGCCGCGCTATTGGGTGATCGGCACCACCGACACCGCCTGGCACGAGGACCTGGCCCACCCCGTGGCGACGGCCGCCGACATCGACTATGTGCTCGACCATGCCAATTCGGTGCTGGCCGATCCGCTCACCCGCGCCGACATCATCGGCACCTACGCCGGGCTGCGGCCGCTGCTGCAGCCCAAGACCAAGGACGACGCCTCCTCGGCCAAGGTCAGCCGAGAGCACACCGTCACCGAGGTCGCGCCGGGCATGTGCGCCATCGCCGGGGGCAAGCTCACGACGTACCGCGTGATGGCCCAGGACGCGGTGGACTTCGCCGTCACCCACCTGTACGGCGAGGCGGGGGTCTCCGATCACCCCTGCGTGACCAGCCAGATTCCGCTGGTCGGCGCGGCTCGCTACCGCGGGGTCCAGGCCCGCCGACGCCAGATCGCGGCGGAGCGCGGCTGGGAGGTGGCGCGGGTGCAGCATCTGCTGGATCGCTACGGCGACGAGATCGACGTGCTGCTCGACATGATCGACGCCGACCCGACGCTCGGGCAGCCGATGGCGACCGCGCCGGCGTACCTGCGGGCCGAGGCCGCCTTCGCCGTCACCCATGAGGGGGCGCTGCACCTGGAGGACATCCTGCGCAAGCGCATCCGCCTCGACTACGAGACCCGCGACCGGGGCGCCTCCAGCCTGGAGGAACTGGGCGCCATCGTGGCGCCGCTGCTGGCCTGGGATGCCGAGCGGACCGCCGCGGAGATCGCGTCGTATCGGGCCCGGGTGGCCGGGGAGGAAGCCGCCGAGCGCGAGCGCTCCGACGCCGCCGCCAGCGCGGCGCGCGCCGCCGTGCCCGATCTCGTGCCGATGGTCGCCTGAGGCACGGTCTCGCTTGGGGCGGTACGGCGTGCCGCCGTGCCAGGCTTGGGCCATGTCGGAGAAGAAGTACGTCCTGGCGATCGACCAGGGCACCACCAGTTCCCGGGCGATCCTGTTCGACCAGGGCGGTCAGATCGTCTCCACCGGCCAGCTCGAACACGAGCAGATCTTTCCGCGCGCCGGCTGGGTGGAGCACGATCCGGAGGAGATCTGGCGCAACGTCCGCGAAACCGTCGCGCAGGCGCTGGCGCGGGCCGAGGCCAACAACGACGACATCGCCGCCGTCGGCGTCACCAATCAGCGCGAGACGGCGGTGGTCTGGAACCGCCGGACCGGCCGCCCCATCCACCACGCGATCGTGTGGCAGGACACGCGCACGCAGCGGCTGTGCGAGACGTTCGCCGGCCGCGAGGGGGCGGACAAGTACAAGGCCGTCTGCGGGCTGCCGCTCGCGACGTACTTCTCCGGACCCAAGATCCGCTGGATCCTCGACAATGTCGAGGGTGCCTGGGAGCAGGCCGAGCGGGGCGACCTGCTGTTCGGCAACACCGACTCCTGGGTGATCTGGCAGCTCACCGGCGGGGTGCACGGGGGCGTGCATGTCACCGACGTCACCAACGCCTCCCGGACGATGCTGATGGACCTGCGGAGCCTGTCCTGGGACGAGGGCATCTGCGCCGACATGGACATCCCCCTGCGGATGCTGCCGGAGATCCGGTCCTCCTCAGAGGTGTACGGCGTGGGCCGGGCGCAGGGTCTGCTTGCTGGAGTTCCCATTGCGGGCGACCTGGGCGATCAGCAGGCGGCCACGTTCGGGCAGGCCTGCTTCGCCAAGGGCCAGGCGAAGAACACCTATGGTACCGGCAACTTCATGCTGCTCAACACCGGGCAGGAGCCCGTGGTCAGCAAGAACGGGCTGCTGACGACGGTCTGCTATCAAATCGGGGAGCAGCCGCCGGTGTATGCCCTGGAGGGGGCCATCGCGGTCACCGGCTCGCTGGTGCAGTGGCTGCGCGACAACCTCGGGCTCATCGGCAGCGCCGCCGAGGTCGAGACGCTGGCGGCGACCGTCTCGGACAATGGCGGCGCCTACGTCGTACCGGCGTTCTCGGGGTTGTTCGCGCCCTATTGGCGCAGCGACGCGCGGGGCGCCATCGTCGGGCTGACTCGTTATGTCAACAAGGGGCATCTGGCGCGGGCGGCCCTGGAATCGACCGCCTATCAGAGTGCCGAGGTCATGGCCGCGATGATCGCCGACGCCGCCGACCAGGGTGTCGAGCTGTCGGAACTCAAGGTTGACGGCGGCATGACGGTGAACGACACGCTGATGCAGTTCCAGGCCGACGTGCTCGGGGTGCCCGTGGTCCGGCCGAAGGTGGCGGAGACGACGGCGTTGGGGGCCGCCTATGCGGCGGGCATCGCGGTCGGCTTCTGGGCCGGCGAGCAGGACGTGATCGACAACTGGGCGCAGGATCGGCGCTGGGAGCCGCAGATGGAGGGCGCCGAGCGGGATCGGCTGATGCGCAACTGGCGCAAGGCGGTCACCAAGACCTTCGACTGGGTCGACGACGACGTGGAGTGACCGACGTGGTGTGATCGACGTGGAGTGACCGCGGCGGCGGGGGCCGTCAGACTGCTCTGTTCACCGGTCGGCGTCCTGCGGTCGCTCGCTGCCGGCGAAGTAGAGGAATCGGCAGCTGCCGAAGCGCAGTTCGTCCCCCTGGTGCAGCGCCACCCGGTCGACCATGACGTTGTTGACGGAGGTGCCGTTGAGAGACCCGCCGTCGAGGATGTCGTAGCCGTCGTCGGTGCGGACCAGCGTCGCGTGGTGCCGCGACACCGTCCCGGAGGACAGCCAGATCGGGCAGTCCTCGCCCCGGCCGACCTGGACTTCGTCGCGCCAGATGAGGACCCGCGAGCCGATGGTGGGCCCGCCGATCCCGACGAGCATCGCGGTGCCCCCGCGCAGGTCGGTGACGGCGGCGATGTCGTCGGCCGTGAGGTGATAGGCCTCGGCCAGCCGTCCGGCCAGCCAGGACTGAGTCGGGTACTCCTCGTTCGGTTGGGCGGCTGCGTGGACCATCGGACGGCTCGCTCTCGCGGGTCACGGATCGAGTGGATCCGTTCAGTATGTGCCTCGACGCGTCCGCGGGCCAGGGGCGCCGGGCTCGGGGCGCCCGGGACGACGGGCTGCGGCGGCCGAGGATGCATCCGGCGGCGCAGGGTTGGGGTCGTGATAGCAGCCCCAACCCTGCAACGACACCTGCATTCTTGAGCGCCGACCGCCGCCGGGGCCGTGCGCGCGGCCACCGCGGCGCTGCGCGTCCTGGGCACCACGGTTGACGTCGTCCGCTGCGCCATGGACCGCAGCCGGCAGCCCGGCGGTCCGCTCACCCCACCTCGGACTCGAGACTCACGCCAGGGTCGCTGCGAGTCGGTCGAGGAAGGGAATCTGGCCGGACACCAGGGCGATCCGAGCGGCGTCGAGCGGAGTCCACTGCGCCCGGTCGACCTCGGGGAAGCTCTGCCGTCGCCCGGACCGCGGCGGCCACTCCATCTCGAAGGTTCCCGGCACCGCGAGTGTCAACGTGGCGGGCGCCTCGACTGCCCACGCCGTGATGACCTTGCCGCTTGTGGTGCGGACCGTGCCCAGATCCAGCCAGTCACCGGTCGGGGCCGGGGCGCCGGTCTCCTCCAGAAACTCCCGCTCGGCCGCGGCCCTCGGGTCTTCCTCGCCCGCGACGTACTCGCCCTTCACGATCGACCAGCCACCCGCGTCCTTCTTGGCCCACAGCGGCCCGCCCATGTGCGCGATGAACACGAGCAGCTCGCCGTCGCTGCCGCGGCGGTAGGGCAGCAGCCCCGCGCTCGTCCTCGTCACGCCGGGGAGACTACTCCCGGCCGATCTGCACCGCGTCGCCGAAGTCGTCAGGGTCGTAGTCGCTGCGGTCGACCTCCGGGTGCGGGCGGTGTCGCGGCGGGTCCTCGTCCAGGTCGAAGAGCGCATCCCCGGTGGCGAGGCCGGGTGCGAGGCGGGGCGCGGATCGGATCCCGCCGCTGGAGTGGCGGGTCGCGCCCGCGCTGCCGCCAGCACCAGCGCCGCCGCCGCCGGGGCCATCGCCGGGGCCGGAGCCGGGGCCAGGACCGGGGGGCGCGTCGTTCCAGGGGCCGTCACCGTACGCACCTGCCACGGCCGCGATCGGTGCTGTGGCGGGCACACCGGAACCGTCCCGCCGGCCCGGCTCCGTCGGCAGCGGCACCGCCACGCCGTTCGCAGCGGCGGCGCGCGCGGGGGTGCCGCCGGCCCAGCCGAGCAGCAGCCGAGCCTCGCCGCGCAGGAACCGGTGGCAGCGGACGCCGCCGGTGGCGCGACCCTTGGCGGGGTACTCGGCGAAGGGGGTCACCTTGATGGAGCCGGCCTCCGTGCCGGGCAGCGCGTCACCAGATCCGGCGATCGTGACGACCACGGGCTCGTCCCGGTCGGGGTTGACCGCGCCGAACCAGATCGCCTCGTCGCGCGCGCCGAGCTTGATGCCCGCCATGCCACCCGCGGCCCGGCCCTGAGGCCGCACCGCCTCGGCCGGGTAATGCAGCAGCTGGGCCTCTCGGGTGACGAACAACAGGTGCTCCTCGCCCGTCGAGAGCTCCACCGCGCCGACGACCCGGTCGCCGTCTCGCAGCGTGATGCACTCCCAATCGGGGCGTCCCGGATAGTCGCAGGTCACCCGCTTGACGACGCCCTGAGCGGTGCCCAGGGCCAGACCGGGCGACTCGGGTGCTAGCGACAGCAAGCACAGCGGTCGCACCGTCGCGGGCAGGTCCAGGAACGCCGACAGGGGCGCGCCCCCGGACAGATTCGGGGCATCGTTGGTCGGCGGCAGGGCCGGCAGTTCCAGGCAGGACAGCCGGATCACCCGGCCGGCCGATGTCACCACGCCGACCTCCCCGCGCGCCGTGGCCTTCACCCGCGAGACGACCGCGTCGTGCTTCGCCCGCCCACCCGAATCCGACAGCGGCGCATCGGAGCTCGTCCGCGCCAGCAGGCCCGTCGAGCTGAGCAGCACCCAGCACGGGTCGTCGACGACCTCCAGGGGCGTCGCGGACGCCTTCACGGCTACCCCGGGGCCTTCGAGCAGCACGGTCCGGCGTGGCGTGCCGTGCGCCTTCGCCACCTGGGCCAACTCGTCCGAGACGAGCCGCTTCAGCACCGCCGGGTCGTCGAGGATCGCCCGCAGCCGGGCGATGTCCTCGATCAGCTCGGCCCGCTCCTTGTCGAGCTCGATGCGCGAGAACTTCGTGAGCCGCCGCAACTGCAGCTCGAGAATGTAGTTCGCCTGGGCCTCGCTCAGCGTGAATGCGGCGATCAGCCCTGCCCGGGCCGCCGCCGTGTCATCGGCCGCGCGGACGATCCGGATCACCTCGTCGATGTTGAGGATCGCCAGAAGCAGGCCCTCGACCAGGTGCAATCGGGTCTCGCGGCCGGCCAGACGGTACGCCGTGCGGCGGCGTACGACGTCGGTGCGGAACTCGACGTACACCGTGAGCAGCTCCCGCAGCCCCAGCGTGCGGGGCTGCCCGTCGACCAGGGCCACGTTGTTGATGCCGAAGCTGTCCTCCATCGGGGTCAGCCGGTAGAGCTGGTCCAGTACGGCGTCTGGGTTGAAGCCGTTCTTGACCTCGATGACCAGCCGCAACCCCTTCTTGCGGTCGGTCAGGTCCTTCAGGTCGGAGATGCCCTGCAGCTTCTTGCCCTGGACCAGGTCCTTGATCTTGTCGATCACCTTCTCGGCGCCCACCAGATAGGGCAGCTCGGTGACGACGATGCCCTTCTTGCGGGGCGTCAGCGCCTCCACCCGCGCGGTGGCCCGGGTCCGGAAGGTGCCGCGCCCGGTCTCGTAGGCCTCGCGCACCCCGTCCAGGCCCACGATCAGCCCGCCGCCGGGCAGATCCGGGCCGGGAACGAAGCGCATCAGTTCGTCGAGCCCGGCGTCCGGGTGGTCGATGAGGTGCCGGCACGCCCCGATGACCTCGCCGAGGTTGTGCGGGGGCATGTTGGTCGCCATCCCCACCGCGATGCCGGAGGCGCCGTTGACCAGCAGGTTCGGGAAGGCGGCGGGGAGTACGTCGGGCTGGCTGAGCGTCTCGTCGTAGTTGGGCACCAGGTCGACGGTGTCTTCGTCGAGCGTGGCCGTCAGCAGCATGGCGGCGGCGGCGGGACGCGCTTCGGTGTAGCGGCTGGCGGCCGGACCGTCGTCCAGCGAGCCGAAGTTTCCGTGCCCGTCGACCAGGGGGAGCCGCAGCGAGAACGGCTGGGCCATCCGGACCAGGGCGTCGTAGATCGCGGTGTCGCCGTGCGGGTGGTACTTGCCCATGACCTCGCCGACGATCCGCGAGGACTTCACATGCGGCCGCTCGGGACGCAGGTTGAGCTCCGACATCCCGTAGAGGATTCGCCGCTGGACGGGCTTGAGGCCGTCGCGCGCGTCCGGCAGGGCGCGGCTGTAGATGACCGAATAGGCGTATTCCAGGAACGCCCCCTGCATCTCCTCTTCGACGTCGATGTCGACGATCCGCTCGGCGACCTCGCCGTCGTCGGGGGGAGTGGGGCGTCTGGCCATGGGCGGGTGGATCTCCTGGACTGCGGGGGTGCGGTGGTGGTGCGGGGCCGAGCGCCGGCGTACGCCGTGGGGGCGGGCCCGCCGACACCGTACCCGGAGCCCGCGCGCCCCGTGGTCGCGCACCGATCGGCCCCCGCGCCGGTGTAGCCCAACCGGCCGCAGCCACGTGGATTCGGCCTCGACGCCGTCGCGCTTCCCCGCTGGACGACGTCGTGGCCGATAGTTCATCCTGCCTCACCGGGACCGGCGGCCCGCCGCGCCACGCCGAACGTCGAGCGCCGCCGTCAGTGCCGCAGCATCCGCAGCGCGGGCATGTCCCACGTGGCTCAGGGGTCGGCGGCCAGGCGCAGGGCTTCGGCGACGGCGAGTTCGGGGGAGGCCAGCACCGGTACTCCGTAGCGGGACCCCGTCGGGTCGGCCAACGTGGCCATGCTCGCCTGCGCCAGCACGATCGCGTCCGGCAGCTGCGTCCGAGCGCACGTCGCGACGGACCGGTCGACCGCGGCGAGATATCCCGCAAGGTCGCCGGCCTCGAAGAGCGGCCAGGCATCGGGCGGGCCGGTCACGTCGATCGCGATCTCGTCGCCGTCCCCGGCGGCACAGTCGGCCAGCAGCGCCCGGATGGCTGCGGCGGCGGAGCTCAGCGCCGCTACGACGACGACGTACGGTGTGGCGCTCGGCCACCTCAGCCGACCCTCGACCGCAGCGGAAGCGGCCCGCTCTCGGGCCACCGCCACAGCGAGCCGCGCCACCGGACGGTCGACCCGCACGAGCGGCACGGTTCGTCCCCCGATGACCACGGGCGGCAACGCGTCGACGTATGGTCCCAGCGTCGAGCACGTCACCAGCACCACCCGGCACCGCGACGCAAGGTCGGTCACGGACTCGGTCACCACGGCCCGTACGGCGTCGCGCTCCGTCGTGACCCGCGGTATCGGTCCCGGGGCGTGTGCCTCGGCGACTCGTGCCCGCGCCAGCAGCTCCTCCCGGACGGCGTGGGCCCCGGTTGCCGTCGGGTCGAGGCGCCGCAACAGTGCCCCGAATGCCTCGACGTGCGCGGACGCGGTGTGCAGGAAGCCGAGCGTCGCCTGCTCTCCGTCCCCGGATCCGATGGTCGTGACGGTGCTCATCGTCGGGTCCTCGGCGCGTGGGGGTAGGCCCTAGCGCGGGGGCATCCGCAGCGCGCCGTCCATGCGGATGACCTCGCCGTTGAGCATCGGGTTGTCGATGATGTGCGCGACGAGGGAGGCGAACTCGGTCGGCTTGCCCAGCCGGCTCGGGTGCGGCACCATCGCGCCGAGGCTGGCCTTGGTCTCCTCCGGCAGCCCGGCCATCATCGGCGTCTCCATCGTGCCGGGTGCCACGGTCATCACGCGGATTCCCTTGTCGGCGAGGTCGCGCGCCGCCGACAGGGTGAGCCCGACGATGGCGCCCTTGCTGGAGGCGTAGGCGGCCTGGCCGACCTGGCCGTCGTACGCCGCGATGCTGGCCGTCATCACGACCACGCCGCGGTCGCCGTCGACGGGCTCGTTGCCGGCCATCGCGGCGGCGGCGAGGCGTAGCACGTTGAACGTACCGACCAGGTTGATGTCGATGACCGTGCGATAGGCGTCCAGGGCCAGCGGGCCCTTCTTGCCCAGGACCCGACCTGGGGTCGCGACGCCGGCGCAGGTCACGGCGATGCGCAGGGTGCCGAGCCGGGCGGCGGCGTCGATCGCCGCCTGCACCTGGGACTCCTCGCGAACGTCGGTGGGGGAGAAGACGACCCGTTCGTCCAGCTCCGCGGCCAGGGCCTCACCGGGGGAGCTCGGCAGGTCGAGGATCACGACGCCGCAGCCGGCCGCAGACAGGCGGCGCACGGTGGCCTCGCCGAGGCCCGACGCCCCTCCGGTGACGATCGCGACGGTGTCGGGGGTGATGTGCATGGAGCTCTCCTGGTTCGGGGGCCGGGCGTGGACTGCTGGTCACGCTAGCGGGCCGGAACGGCGAACCGGAAGATCGGGGCCGGGGCATGCGAGAAGGGGCCGACACGGCGCAGGTCGGCCCCTTCTCTGAGGGTGGTGCTTCGGGGCTAAGACGCCCCGTCGTGCTCAGGCCTCCACGGCGGCGAGGATCTCCTGGATCTCCTCCGGCGAGGTGGCCGCCTCCAGACGGGCGACCTGGTCGTTGTCCAGGAAGACCGTCGCGAGCTTGGACAGCAGGGTCAGGTGGTCGTCGCCGGCACCCGCGATGCCTACGACGAAGCTGACCGGGTTGCCGTTCCAGTCGACCGGCGTGGCGTAGCGCACGAAGGACATCGCGGTCCGGCGGATCGAGCCCTTGGCCTCGTTGGTGCCGTGCGGGATGGCCAGCAGGTTGCCCATGTACGTCGAGACCGACTGCTCCCGCTCGTGCATGGCGGCGACATACGTCGCGTCCACCGCGCCCTGCGCGACCAGCAGGTCACCCGCCTCGGTGATGGCACTATCCCGGTCGGCGGCCGTGCCAGCCAGACGGATGCCCTCGCGGCCCAGGACGCCGGGCTGCTGCCCGGTCGCGGCGTGGCCGCCGGCGCTCGGCGTACCGCTGGGCTCGGCCGCACTGGCCACCCCCGCCGTGCTCGCGGCAGCGCCTGCGGTGCTCGCGGCATCGCCCGTCGCGCCGGTGTTGGTGCGGCTTAGCAGGTCGACGATCTCGTCGTAGCGCGGGCTGTTCATGAAGTTGTCCACCGAGACATGCACGGCCGACTCGGTGCGCTGCCGGGCCCGTTCGGTGAGGTCCTGGTGGGTGACCACCAGGTCGAAGGTGTCGGTCAGGTTGGCGATGGACTTGTTGACGACGGTGACCTCGGGGTGGCCCGCGGCCTGGATCTTGCGGCGCAGCACCGAGGCGCCCATGGCGGAGGAGCCCATGCCGGCGTCGCAGGCGAAGACGATCTGGCGGATCGGGCCGGCGTGGACCGCGACCGCGGCGGGCGCCAGAGTCGCCGAGGCCAGCGATTTCTTGCCCTTCATCGATTCCATCGAGGAGGTGGCCGCGGCCAGATCGCCCTCATCGCCGGACCGGTCGGTCTTGAGCAGGAAGGCGGCGATCGCGAAGGTCACTCCGGTCGCGACGGCCACCGACATGATGACCCCGATGTAGGAGTCGGTCGCGGTCTGCAGCAGCACGGCGATGATCGATCCGGGGGCCGCCGGGGCGCGCAGGCCGGTGTGGAACAGCACGTTGGTGAAGACCCCGGCCATGCCGCCGGCGATCGTGGCCAGGAGCAGCTTGGGCTTCATCAGGACGTAGGGGAAGTAGATCTCGTGGATGCCGCCGAAGAAGTGCACGAGCGCGGCGCCGGGGGCCGAGGCGCGGGCGGTGCCCTTGCCGAAGACCATGTAGGCGAGCAGGATGCCCAGGCCGGGGCCGGGGTTGGCTTCGAGCAGGAAGAGCACCGACTTGCCCTGCTCCTGGGCCTGCTGGATGCCCAGCGGGGTCAGCACGCCGTGGTTGATCGCGTTGTTCAGGAAGAAGACCTTCGCCGGCTCGATGAACAGCGAGGTCAGCGGCAGCAACGAGTGGTCGACCAGGAACTGCACGGCGCTGCCGAGGGCTCCGACGATCGCCAGGACCACCGGGGCGAGGGCGAACATGCCGACGATGGCCATGACGGCGGCGATGATGCCGGCCGCGAAGTTGTCGACGAGCATCTCGAAGCCGGGCTTGACCCGGCCGTGCACGGACTGGTCGAACTTCTTCATGACCCAGGCGGTGAGCGGGCCCAGGATCATCGCCCCCAGGAACATCGGCGCCTCGTGGCCATTGGCCCAGGTGAAGATCGAGTTGCCGGCCTTGTCCACGGCGCTGGCGGCCAGGGTGCCGCTCGTGGGCAGGATAACGCCCATGACCGCGAAGGCGCCGACGACGCCGCCGCGGACGTCGTGAATGATCTTGCCGCCGGCGTAGGCGATCAGGATCGGCAGCAGGAAGTAGATGCTGGGGCCCACGATCGAGGCGATCTGGGCGTTGGGGAAGGGCCCGTCCGGGATGAACAGGGCCGTGATGAACCCCCAGGCGATGATCGCGCCGATGTTGGGCATGATCATGCTGCTCAGGAAGGTTCCGAACTTCTGAACGCGGACACGCGCGGAGGGCCGCTGCACATCCGAGGGGGCCATGGTGCTCGCCACCGCTTGGTCCTTTCGCCAGGATCTGCCTCATTGGAGATCTGTGGTTGCGTTTATAGGGGTCTGTTTCTGTGGTGTCAAGCCCGGACCGTTGACGAAACGGACTGAGTCGGGCACACTTCTGGGCAGATGACCCACAAAAGCAGACAACGGCGGCCCGTTCGGGCGTCGTCGCCCAGTGACAAAGGAGAACGCGGACATGAAGGCTCTTCGGTTCTATGCCCCCGAGGACGTCCGGCTGGAGGATGTGCCGGAGCCGGTGTGCGGCCCGACCGAGGTGAAGATCAAGGTGCGCAACTGCTCCACCTGCGGCACCGACGTCAAGATCCTGCACAACGGGCACGTGAACATCACGGGCGTGACGATCATGGGCCACGAGATCGCGGGGGAGGTCGTCGAGGTCGGCGCGCAGGCGCGGGGCGGGTTCGCCGTCGGTGACCGGGTTCAGGTGATCGCTGCGGTGCCGTGTGGCGAGTGCCACGAGTGCGCCAAGGGATGGATGGAGGTCTGCCAGAACCAGACCTCGGTCGGCTACCAGTACGACGGTGGCTTCGCCGAATACATGATCGTGCCCGAGCAGGTGCTCAAGGTCGACGGTCTCAACCACATCCCCGACAACGTCGGCTTCGATGAGGCCTCGGCGCTGGAGCCGTTCGCCTGCGCGATCAACGCCCAGGAGCAGCTCGGCATCGAGGAGGGCGACTTCACGGTCGTCTTCGGGGCCGGCCCGATCGGGTGCATGCACATCCGCATCGCCCGCGGCGTCCACAAGGTCGGTCCGGTCGTCCTCGTCGACATCAACGCCGAACGCCTGAAGATGTCGGCCGATGCCGTGCAGCCCGACCATGTCATCAACTCCGCGGAGGAGGACGTGGTCGCCAAGGTCATGGAGCTGACCGGCGGGCGCGGCGCGGACGTGGTCATCACCGCCACCCCCGCCAACATCACCCAGGAGCAGGCCATCGCGATGGCCGCCCGCAACGGGCGGATCAGCTTCTTCGGCGGGCTGCCCAAGACCAACCCGATCATCAACTGCGACAGCAACCTGGTGCACTACCGCCAGTTGCACATCCACGGCGCCAACGGCTCGGCGCCGCGGCACCACAAGGCGGCGCTGCACTACGTCTCCACCGGTCAGATCCCCGTCAAGGACCTGATCACGGCACGCCTCCCGCTGGAGCGGGCCATGGAAGCCTTCGACATCGTCGCCAAGGGCGAGGCGATCAAGGTCACCATCGAGCCCTGAGCCACCCCCTGACGGGCCCGTGCCCCGTGCCGCCCCCTGAGCCGCGGCGCACGGCCGCCCCCGACACCCCCGGCACCCACCCCTATGGGCGCCGGGGGTGTTCGGCGTCCCCGGGAATCTATCTTGATCTAGAATATCTTGATATCGAGAGATATTCTGGTGTCCATGAGTGACCTCACCGGCTCGGCCCAGCCGCCGCACCCGCTGCGCGAGCTGATCTGGCCCGTGTATGTGCCCTCGGTGATTTACGCCTCCGGAACCTCGGCCCTGCTGCCGGCCCAGATCGTGGTGGCGCTACAGCTGGGCTTCGACGCGGCGCAGGTGGCGCTGCTGGCGACGTGGGTGGGGGCCTTCGCGGTGCTCGCCTCGTTCGTCTCCGGCTATCTCATCGCCTGGTGGGGGGAACGCCGGGCGTTGGGGGTGAGCACGGTCGCCACCAGCGCGGCGCTGGCCGCCCTGGTGGTCGCCCTGGTCCTGGGCTGGGCGGGCGCGCCGGCGCTGCTGGTCGTCGCGATGACCGTGGTCGACCTCGGCGATGCCGTCTGGAGCATCGCCCGCCAGGGCCTGGTCGCCGACCACAGCCCCGCGCACCTGCGCGGCCGGGCCATGAACCTGTACGGCGCCAGCCAGCGCGCCGGCCGCGTCGTGGGCCCACTCATCGCGGCGGGGGCGATGGTGCTCGCCGGCCCCGCGATGGTCTTCGTGGCGGCGATCGTGCTGCTCGCTGCGGCGTACGGCGTCCTCGTCGCGCGCCTGCCCGCCCGGGGGGCCACCCCCGCAGCGAACGCGGCGAACGCGGCGACCGCGACCGGCCCGCAACAGGGGCGACCGGCGGCGATACGCGCGCTGTTCCTGCTCGGCGCGGGGGTACTGGTGCTGGCGGCGCTGCGCACGGGCAAGGAGACGCTGATCCCGCTGTGGGGCGTGGACGGGCTGGGGCTCGACGGCGCGCAGGTGGCCCTCATCATGGGCATCGCCTCGGGCATGGAACTCCTGCTGTTCTGGCCGGCGGGCCTGGCCATGGACCGCCTGGGGCGCGCCCCGGTCGTCGTAGCCGCGCTGGGCTGCATGGGGGTGGGCCTGATCGTGATGCCGCTGGGGTCGGCGACGGGGTGGTTCGTGGGTACGGCGATGGTGGTGGGCCTCGGCGACGGCATCGGGGCCGGGATCATCAAGACGCTCGGCGTCGACATCGCCCCGCAGCAGGCCCGGGCCCGGTTTCTGGGCTGGTGGCAGTCGGTGGCTTCGGTGGGTTCACTCCTCGCGCCCGCGCTGGCCGGCGCCATCATCGCCGTCGCCAGCCTCGGGGCGGCGCTACCGGTCTTGGGCGCGCTCGGCGTCGCGGGCGCGGCGTGGATGGCCGCCTGGACGCCCCGCCTCGTGCCCCGTCCGGGGCCGGTGCGGGGGCCGGGTCAAGCCGAGGGGCCGGGTCGGGGGCAGCGGCAGCCGCGCGCAGAACGGGCCGAGGCTGCCCCGGACCCAGCGTCCGGGACAGCCTCGCGATGACCTGTCCTGAGCATGGCCACAGGACTGGCCGCATCGAGCTCTAGAGCAGGTCCAGCAGTTGCGGCTCGACCAGCTGGAGCACCGCGGTGTGGGCGTCCTTCGCGGTGCGGGCCGCCACGGCGTACGCCGCCATCTGCTGGCACAGATGCAGGTCGTGCAGCCGCAGCGCGGCCCGCACGGCCTTGACCTTGCCCGGCGCCATGGACAGGCTCGACACGCCCAAGCCGACGAGCACCAGCGCCAGCAGCGGGTCGCCGCCGGCCTCCCCGCAGACCCCGATCTTCTTGCCGGTGGCGCGCCCGCCGTCGCAGGTGGCCTTGACCAGCTGCAGCAACGCCGGCTGCCAGGGGTCCAGCAGCGTGGCCAGCTCGCCCTGCATGCGGTCGGCCGCCATGGTGTATTGCTGCAGATCGTTCGTGCCGATGCTGGCGAAGTCCACGATCGAGAGCAGATGATCGGCCCGCAGCGCCGCGGCCGGCACCTCGACCATGACCCCGACGCTGGGCAGGCCGACGCCGCGGACCTTGGCCGCGAAATACTCGGCCTCCTCCACGGTGCCCACCATGGGCGCCATGACGCGGACGTCGGCCTTCGTGGCCTGGTACGCCGCGGCCAGCGCGTCGAGCTGGGTGTCGAGCAGATCCTCGCGGATCATGCCCAGGCGCAGGCCGCGCCGCCCGAGGGCCGGGTTCTCCTCGTGGCCGAGGTCGGCGAAGGACAGCGGCTTGTCGGCGCCGGCGTCCAGGGTGCGCACGACGATGCGTCGCTCCCCGAAGGCCTCGAAGACCTCGGTATAGGTCTTGGTCTGCTCGGCCAGCGTCGGCGCCGAATCCCGATCCAGGAAGAGGAATTCGGTGCGGAACAACCCGGACCCCTCCAGATCCTGGGCCGCAGCGGCCCGGGCGTCGTCGGCGGTGCCGATGTTCGCCAGCAGAGCCACCTTGTGGCCGTCCCGCGTCGAGCCCTCGCCCACCGACCCGGCGAGCGCGGCCGCGCGGCGCCGGGCCCGCTCGGCGAGCTGTTCCTGCTCGGCGGGCGTGGGGGCGACGATGACCTCGCCGACCCCGCCGTCGACCGCGAGCACGGTCCCGTCGCTGACCTCCTCGACGCCCTTGGCCTGAACCACGGCCGGAATGCCGAGCTGGGCGGCGAGGATCGCGGTGTGGCTCGTGGGTCCGCCGGCCGATGTCACGATGGCCAGCGTGGTGTCGGGGGTGAGCGTCGCGGTCTCGGCGGGTGCGAGGTCGTGGGCGACCAGGATCGAGGGGGCGACCAGCTCGGGCACGCCCGGCTCGTTGACGCCGAGCAACCGGCAGATCGTGCGGTCGCGAACGTCGCGCAGGTCGGTGACGCGCTCGGCCATGTAGCCGCCGAGGCTCTCGAACATGGCGCAGTACTCCTCGACGGCGTCGTGTACCGCCCGGGTCACCCCGTGGCCGGCGCCGAGCTTGCCCTCGATCCCGGTCAGCAGCCCCGGGTCGCGAGCCATCATCGCGGTCGCCTGCAGCACCGGCCGGGCGTGCTCGGCCGCGCGGGGCAGGCGCGCCTCGAGCCCGCTGGCGACCTGCTCCAGCGCGGTCTTGACGCGCTCGCCGGCCGCCGCGGCGTCCGCCGTGGGCGGCTCGTCGGCGGAAAACCCGGGGGCCGGTCGCACCTGGACGACCGGCCCCGTCGCGGTTCCCGCCGACACCCCGATTCCATGCAGTACTCGGTGGGTGTCGGTCATGCTCACTCCTGACGGTCCTGGCCCGCCCGGGTGGCCCGGGACGTGCCGTGGAGGGTGTGGACGACCCCGCGGCGCGCGAGCATGCTCACTCCGCGTCGAGGTCGCGGGAGAGCAACTCGACCAGCGAGTCGAGCTTGGCGTCGGCGTCGTCGCCCTCGGCCGAGAGGGTGACCTCCTCGCCGTGCTTGGCGCCCAGGGCCATCACGGCCAGGATGCTGCGCGCGTCGACCGGGGCGCCGCCCGCCTTCGCGATCGTGACGGGCAGGCCGGTGGCCGTGGCGGCCTGGACGAACAGCGACGCGGGCCGGGCGTGCAGGCCGACGGACGAGGCGATGGTGACGGTACGGGTGGACATACGAACTCCTTTGTTCCAGAAGGGGTGGGTCGAGAACGTGCGGGCCGGGGGGATCGGGTGGTGATCCGCTCCGGATCGGTCAGGCGCCGGCGGACGCGCCGACGGTGCTGGTGGCCGAGACGACCTGGGTGTCGTCGGCCGTACGCCGTGCTCCGGCGCCCTTGAGCGCGACCACGACCACGGCGCAGATGACCATGCCGACGATCACGGCCACGAGGAACAACAGCCAGTTGTTGATGAGCGCGATCACCCAGATGCCGCCGTGAGGGGCACGCAGGGCGCTGCCGAAGGCCATGATGAGCCCACCGGTGACGGCGGAGCCGGCCATGGACGCCGCGATGACGCGCAGCGGGTCGGCGGCGGCGAACGGGATGGCCCCTTCGGAGATGAACGAGGCTCCGAGCAGCCAGGCCGCGCGGCCGTTCTCCCGCTCGGGCTCGGTGAACAGCCGCGGCCGCAGGGCGGTCGCGAGGGCCATACCGAGCGGGGCCACCATGCCGGCGCCCATGACGGCCGCCATGATCTTCATCTGCGGGGCGTCGGTCACGGCGGACGTGGCGACGGCCGTCAGGCCGGTGGTGGCGAACGTGTAGGCCACCTTGTTGACCGGACCGCCCAGGTCGAAGCCCATCATCAGGCCGAGGATGACGCCGAGCAGGATCGCGCTGGAGCCGGACATGCCGTTGAGGGCTTCGGTGAGCGCGTCCATCAGGGCCTTGATCGGCCGCCCGAGCAGCAGGATCATCAAGCCGCTCGTGACCAGGGTGGACAGCAGCGGGATGACGATGACCGGCATGACGCCGCGGACGCCGCGATGCACCTTCCAGCCGGCGATCCACTTGGCCGTGAACCCGGCGATGAAACCGGTCGCGATGCCGCCGAGGAAGCCGGCGCCCATGGTGCTGGCGATGGCGCCGCCGACGATGCCGGGCACCAGGCCGGGGCGGTCGGCGATACCGAAGGCGATGAAGCCCGACAGGATCGGCACGAGGAACCCGAAGGCGGAGGCGCCGATCAGGAAGAGCAGGGCCGCCCAGTGCATCCCATTGGCCGGGCTGAAGTCGGTCATCAGGTTCGTGACGCCCTCCTTGCCCCCGGTCAGCGCGTAGTTCGCCGTGACGTCGATCGCGCCGCGGTCGCCGCCGAAGATCTGGGCGAGCATGAAGCCGAGCGCGATGAGGATGCCACCGGCGGCGACGAACGGGATCATGTAGGACACGCCGGTCATCAGCCACTGGCGGATCTTGACGCCCACGTGCGCCTCGTCCGCCGCGGCCTTGCTGGCCAGGCCGGGGGTCGCCGCGGCCGGGGCGGCTGCGGCGGCCCCGCCCGACGCGCGCCGCTCGGCGGCCATCGCCGCGGCCTGGGCGATCAACGCCGGGCCGTCGCTGATGGCCTTCTTGACGCCCACGTCGATGGTCGGCTTGCCGGCGAATCGGCCGGCGTCGCGGACCTCGAGGTCGTGGGCGAAGATCACCGCGTCGGCCCGGTCGATCTCGGCCTGGCTGATCGGCTCCGAACCGGCGCTGCCCTGCGTCTCCACCGTCATCGTGTGCCCGGCTGACTTAGCGGCCTGCTCCAGGGCCTCGGCGGCCATGTAGGTGTGCGCGATCCCGGTGGGGCAGGAGGTCACCCCCACGAAGTGCAGGGGGCCCGCGGCACCCGACGTACCGGCGGCTCCGGCACCCGCCGCACCGGTCTGGGCCTGCGCGGCCGCGACCGCCTGCGCGATGAGCGCGGGCGCGTCGCTGATGCCCTTCTTCACGCCCACGTCGACGGTGGGCTTGCCGGCGAACCGGCCGGCGTCGCGCACCTCGAGGTCGTGGGCAAAGATCACGGCGTCGGCCGCGTCGATGACCGACTGGTCCAGCGGGGCGGAGCCGGCCGAACCCTGGGTCTCGACGACCATCTCGTGACCGGCGGCCTTGGCCGCCTGTTCGAGGGCCTCGGCGGCCATGTAGGTGTGCGCGATGCCGGTGGGGCAGGACGTGACGCCAACGAACTTCATGCGTTCACCACCTGTTCGTCGATGATCGCCACGACCTCGTCGACGGTGCCGGCCTGACGCAGCGAGTTCTTGAAGTCGTCGCGCATCAGCTTGCGAGCGAGCTTGGCGAGGATGGCCAGGTGGTCCTCGCCGCCGCCCTCGGGAGCGGCGATGAGGAAGACGAGGGTGGCCGGACCGTCCTGCGCGCCCCAGTCGATGCCGGTGCCGGAGCGACCGAAGGCCAGCGAGGGCGTCGCCACGGCGGCGCTGCGGCAGTGCGGGATGCCGATCCCACCGGGCAGGCCGGTGGCCATGATCTCCTCGCGCTTGGTGACGTCGGCCAGGAACTGGTCGAGGTCGGTGACGCGGCCGGAGGACACGAGCGTCTCGGCGAGCGCGCGGGTCGCCTGGGCGCGGTCGCCCGTCGGCAGCTCGAGGATGACCTGTTGTGCGGTGATCAGGGACATGGGTGGGACTCCTTCTGCGAGAACGGCGTACGGCGCGGGTGGGCGGCATTGTGCCGCTCGGGGTCGCCGCTGCCTAGGGGGCGAGTTTCGGTGGAGTGTGTGACAGGGACGGATTAGTCGGTGAGCACCATGGCGGGGTCGGGGTCGGGGTCGACAACCGGGTTGATCTGCGCCACCTGGGCCGGGTTGGGCACCTCGCTACCGGGCAGGCCGACGGCCGCGGCGCCGAACGCCACGGCGGTGGCCAGCGCCTGCGCCGGGCTGTCTCCACGCCGGCTGGCCAGCAGGTATCCGGCCAGCGTGCAGTCGCCGGCACCCACCGTCGACAGCGGTTGGGCGACCGAGGCGATGGCGTGCGTGACGGTGTCGCGGGTGACGAGCACGGCGCCGTCCCGCCCGAGGCTGACCAGGACCTCGCCGATGCCGCCGGCGATCAGGTCGCGGGCCGCCTCGACGACGGCCCCCAGCGTGTCGAGATCGCGGCCGACCAGCTCGCCGAGTTCGACCCGGTTGGGCTTGATGAGGTCTGGACCGGCGGGGATGGCCAGCGTCAGCGGAGCCCCCGAGGTGTCGATCGCGACCCGACCGCCCCGCTCGTGAACGCGCCGCACCAGGTCGCCGTACACCCCCTCGGGCATCCCGGGGGGCAGGCTCCCGCACCCGACGACCCAGGACAGCGGGGCGTCCGAGATGTCGGTGACCTTGGCCAGCACGGCCTCGACCTCGTCCGGGTCGAGGGTGGGCCCGAGCTCGTTGATCTTCGTCGTGGTGCCGTCGGGCTCAACGAGGGCGACATTGGCCCGGATCGCGCCCCGGATGGGCACGGTGCAGACGGGGGTTCCGGCGGCCTCCAGCAGTTCCAGCATCATCCGGCCGTGGCCGCCGCCGATCGGCAGGATGGCCGTCGTGGCGGCGCCGTTGAGCGCCAGCGCCCGCGAGACGTTGATGCCCTTGCCGCCGGGATCCATCCGGGTGTCGGTGGCGCGCTGCACGGCGCCTCGGGTCAACGCCGCGACCGTGATCGTCCGGTCCACGCTGGGGTTCGGGGTGAGGGTAAGGATCATGTCAGGACCACCTCCGGGCCGGTGGCCCTGATCTCGTCGAGGACCTCGGGGTCGATGCCCGAGTCGGTAATGAGCACGTCGATATCGGCCAGGGAGCCGAATTTGGCGAAGTGCGCGGCGCCGACCTTGCTGGAATCCGCCAGGACCACGACCTGCGCGGCGGCCGCCATCATGGCCTGCTTGGTCGCGGCCTCGGCCTGGTCGGGCGTGGTGAGGCCGGCTGTCAGCGACAGCCCGTTGGTGCCGATGAACGCGACGTCGATGTGCACATCGCGCAGGGGGCCCAGGCCCCAGGATCCGATCGTGGCCTGGGTGCGGCTGCGGACCCGGCCGCCGAGGACGAAGAGCGAAAGGTCCGGTCGCCGGGCGATCACCGCCGCGACGGGAAGACTGTTGGTGAGGACGTTCAGCTCGCCCTCGCGGGGCAACCCTTCGGCGACCCCGATCGTCGTCGTCCCCGCGTCGAGCAGGATGGTGCCGGCCTCCGGGACGAACGCGAGCGCGGCCTGCGCGATCCGCTGCTTGTCGGCGGCGCGGTGGCCGGACCGTACGTCGAGCGTGGGCTCGAACCCGAGTCGCTCGACGGCGACCGCCCCGCCGTGCACCCGCCGGACGAGTCCTCGACGTTCCAGGACCGTCAGGTCGCGTCGAACCGTCTCCGGCGTGACGTCCATCTCCTCGGCCAGGGCCGAGACCTCGATGCGGGTGGCGGCACGAGCGCGGCTCACGATCAGGTTGTGCCGTTCGTGCTGATGCATCCTCGCTCCGCTTCTCCCGCTCTGGTTCTGCTGAACGAATGTTACACTATCGGACACCAACGGACAGAGACAAGGCCCAAATTTCTTTGATTCGGGCGTGCCGAGGTGGCGGGTCGCCGTCGGCCAGATAGGCTGAGTCGAACGAACGGCCGGCATGCGAGCTGGGGGAATACGCGCATCCAGGCGGCGACCACGTGTGCCGGATGTCACCGCGACCCCGGGGTCAGGACGTTGACCACGCCTGCCGGGCACAGTGAGGATGTGGACTATGACGGACTCCGAAGGGGCCGTGACGCTGGCCGAGGCCGACGCGGACGTACCGACGGTCCGCACCGGTGCGCCTCAGGGGACCCGGGCGACGGACGACGAGTCGAGCGGCATCCCCGTGAACTACCCGAGCCGGTGGGAGGCCGATGTCGTCCTGCGCGACGGTTCGCTGGCCCACATCCGTCCGATCGTGCCGGCCGACGCCCGCCAGTTGCAGAGCTTCCACCAGGCGCAATCGGAGGAGTCCATCTACCTGCGGTTCTTCGCCCCGATCAAGGAACTCTCGGACCGGGACCTGCACCGCTTCACCCATGTCGACTACGACTCGCGCGCGGCACTGGTCGTGACCGTGCGGGGAAAGGTCATCGGGATCGGTCGCTACGACCGCCTCCAGGACGGCCGGACCGCCGAGGTCGCCTTCAACATCTCGGACGCCTTTCAGGGCAAGGGAGTCGGCTCGGTGCTCCTGGAGCACCTCGCCGCGGTCGCCCAGGAACACGGGGTGACCAGGTTCGTCGCCGACGTGTTGCCGCAGAACCGCAGGATGATGAAGGTCTTCACCGACGCCGGTTACGAGGTGAGCCATCACTTCGACGACGGCGTGATCGCCGTCGAGTTCACCATCGAGCAGACCGCCCGGTCGGCGGCCGTCAGCCTGGCCCGAGAGCACCGCGCCGAGGCCGAGAGCATGGCGGACGTGTTGCGACCGGAGGTCGTCGCGATCGTCGGGGTCAGCCGCCGACCCGATGCGATGGGGTCCCTCGTGCTGGACAACCTGCTCGACGGCGGCTTCACCGGCCGAGTGCACATCGTCAACACGGAGGTTCACCAGGTCCGCGGCCTGGCCGCCGCGCCGAAGGTCAGCGACATCGAAGACCAGGTGGACCTCGCGATCATCGCGGTGCGTGGCGACGCCGTCCTCGACGTCGTGCGGGACTGTGCCTCCAGCGGTGTCAAGGCCGTCTGCGTGATCTCCTCGGGCTTCGCCGAATCGGGCCCCGTCGGCGAGCAACGTCAGGCCGAACTGCGCGCCTTCGCGCGGTCCGCGGGGATGCGGGTCATCGGCCCGCTGTCCTTCGGCTTCGTCAACAACCACCCCGATGTCCTGCTCAACGCCACCATCGGCCGGGTCCATCCCTCCGTGGGCAATCTCGGCCTGTTCTCCCAGTCCGGGGCGCTGGGGATGGAGATGACCGCCTCGGCGTCACGGCGGAAGCTGGGACTGTCCACGTTCATTTCCGCGGGCAACCGCGTCGACATCTCCTGCAACGACATGCTGCAGTACTGGATCGACGACGACACCACCGAGGTGGTCGGCCTCTTCCTGGAGTCGATGGGCAATCCCCGCAAGTTCAGCCGCATCGCCCGACAACTCTCGCTGGTCAAGCCGGTCATCGGCGTCCACTCGGTGTCCCTGCGGTCGGTCGCTCCGGGGCACACCGTGCGCGCGGCCAAGGTAGCCCCGGCCGCCTTCGACGCCCTCCTGGAGCAGGCCGGGGTGATCCGTGCCGACAGCGTGCACTCCCTCATGGACATCGCCGAACTCGCGGCGCACCAGCCGCTGCCCCGAGGCGACCGGGTGGGCATCGTCGGCAACTCCGAGGGACTGAACAAGCTGGTCGTCGAGGCCGCCCTGGGACACGGCCTGAGGGTCGAGCACGAGCCGTGGTTCGTTCCGCTGCTCAGCGACGTGCGGTCGGTGCAGCGAGCCGTCGAGGAGGCCTTCGACTCGGCGGACGTCGACAGCGTCATCGTGGCGTTCAACCCGCCCATGCGGTCCTCCGACGAGATGATCGCGACCACCCTGGCGCACGCTGCCTGGCGCAAGGACAAGCCGGCCGTGGCCTCGTTCGTGGGGATGCGCGACGTCTCGATCGCGCTACGCCGGGCCGGTGAGCCCGGCCGGGAGCCGGGCGAGCATCTCCGCCGGATCATCCCCCTCTACAAGACGCCGCTCAACGGGGTTGCCGCGCTGGCCGCCGTGACCCGCTACGCGCTGTGGCGCGAGGCGGACCACGGCGAGATGGTGCGCCCGCCAGGGCTCGACCGCACTGCCGCGCACGCGCTGATCGACGCGGTGCTCGCGGACAGCCCCGAGGGCCGCGAACTGACCCAGGCGGAAACGATCGAGCTGCTCAGCGCCTACGGCATCGAGCTCTGGCCGACGATTCCGGTGGCCGACGCAGACGCCGCTGTCGCCGCGGCCGAACAGCTCGGCTATCCGGTGGTCGTCCGCTCCGTCGCCGAGGGCGTGCGCGATCTGCCCGGCTTCGTGGGCGTCCGGACGGACATCAACTCGGCCGCGGGCGTGCGCGACGCCCACGAGAGCATGTCCGCGCGGCTGTCCTCCTGGCGCGATCCGCAGCTGGTGGTCCAGCGCATGGCGAACCCCGGGGTGGCCACCGTGCTGCGCTCCCACGAGGACCCGCTGTTCGGGCCGGTGGTCAGCTTCGGAGTCACCGGTCCTCCCTCGGACGTGCTCGGCGACATCACGCACCGGATCCCACCGTTGAGCGATGTCGACGCCCGCGACCTGATCCTGTCGCTGCGCGCCGCGCCACTTCTGCAGGGTTATCGGGGTCAGGCACCGGCGGACCTCGAAGCGCTGCAGGACCTGGTGTTGCGTGTCGCCGCGCTCGCGGACGACACCCCCGATCTGGACTCCCTGGAGCTGATCCCCATCAATGCCTGGTCCGGTGGCGCCGACGTGCTCGGCGCGCGGGTCGTGGTCGCTCCCGCACCGCAGCGCAAGGACGCCGGGCGCCGGGCCATGACCTGATGCGTCAAGATGGCTCTATGAATCACGCAGGTCGCCCCGCCGGTGAGATGTCTCTGCCCGCCGATCTCCACCGCGGGATCGAGGATGCCGGCTACTACCCGGCTTTCGTCTGCGACGTCGTGGCCACGGCGATCGCGGGGGACCGGGTGATCGGCCACCTGGTCCACCAGGAGACGACCTTCGACCACGACACGGTCCGCCGGCACGTCACCGTTCTCGTCCTGACCCCTTCGCGGCTCGTCGTCGCGCACGCCGACGACCACGGCGAGGAGGACGGGCCCGTCACCACCGTCACCGCCACCACCGAGTCCGTGCCGCTGTCCGGAGTCCGGGGCGTCATGCTCACCCACGTCGTGGCCGATCCCGGGCACTACCGCCGGGGTGCCCTGGGGCACGAGGTGACCGTGACGATCGGCTGGGGCTCGGTCAGCCGGGTGGACCTGCTGCCCGCCACCTGCGGGGACCCCAACTGCGACGCCGATCACGGCTATGAGGGCACGCTCACCGCCGACGACATCAGTCTGCGCATCAGTTCGGTGGCCGACGGGGAGGGCAAGCTCCGCGAGGCCATGGTGTTCGCGCACGCGCTCCAGGCCGCCACCGCCCGCTGATCGCCCGATGACGGACCAGGAGCTGGGGTCGGCGCCGCGCCCGTCGTACGGATCCGGCGGTCTCGCGGGCGTCCTGCCCGCGGTGGCCGCCTCCCTCGGCGTCCCACGGGGTGCGGCCGAGGAACTCCTGGAGTTGCCGCCGGCCCGCGGCGCCGTGGTCGTGCTGGTCGACGGCTTGGGCTATGAGCTGCTGCATCGTCGCGGGGGGCACGCACCCTACCTGCGCACCCTGCTGAGTGGGGCGCACCGCCTCGATGCGGGTTTCCCCTCGACGACCGCGACGAGCATGGGGACGTTCGGGACCGGGCTGCCACCGGGATCGCACGGGCTGATCGGCTACGACGTCCTGCTGCCCGAGGCCGACCGGATCTTCAACGAGCTGAATTGGCGGCATGGGCCGGACCCGCAGGCCTGGCAACCTGCGGCGACGGTCTTCGAGTCGCTCGCGGCCCTGGGGGTGCCCAGCACCATGGTCGGGCCGGGCTATTTCGACGCCTCCGGGTTGACCCGCGCGGCCCTGCGTGGCGCCGCCTTCCGCGCCGCGGATGCGCCCTCGGATCGCGTGCCGGCCGTCCTGGCCGCGTTGGCGCGGGAGCCGCGGCAGCTGGTCTATCTCTATTGGGGCGAGGTCGACCGGGCCGGCCATGAACACGGCTGCGAGTCCCTGGCCTGGGGGGCGGCCGTGGAGGAGGCCGATGCCGCCATCCGGGTGCTGGCCAGGTCGCTGCCGCCCGGGGTGGCCCTCTATGTCACGGCCGATCACGGCATGATCGACATCCCGTTCGAGGACCGCATCGACCTCTCCACCGAACCTGACCTCGATCGCGGGGTGCGCCACCTCGGTGGCGAGCCGCGCGCCCCCATGCTCTATGTCGAGCCCGGGGCCACGGCTGACGTCCTCGCGGCGTGGCAGGCCCGGCTGGCGCCCAGGGCGCACGTCCGCACCCGTGAGCAGGTCATGGACGAGGGCTGGTTCGGGCCGGTGGCGGATCGCGTCGCGGCGCGGATCGGCGACGTCGTGGTCGCCTGCGTCGGCCGGGTCGCGGTCGTCGATCCCCGGCGGCACGGTACGACGTTGCTCTCGCTGCTCGGCCTGCACGGCTCCGTCACGTCACAGGAGGTGGCCGTCCCGCTGTTGCGGGTCGATCCGGCCTGAGCGGCCCACCGGGATCACTCCCGGCGGCCGCCGAACATGATGTCGTCCCAACTCGGGACGCTGGCTCGGCCCTTGGGTCGGCCCGCGCGGCGGGCAGCGGGGTCGGTCGCCTTCTGGGCCGCCGTTTGCCGGGCCGGCTTGGCGGCGAAGGCCTCCGGCACCTCCTGCGTGCCCGGAGCCGGCTCCACGTCCCGTGCTGCCTTCGGCGACGGTGCTGCCTTGGGCGACGGTGCTGCCTTGGGCGACGGTGCTGCCTTGGGCGACGGTGCTGCCTCGGCAGCGGGCGACACGTCGGCGGCCGGCGCGACCACGGGCTCGGGCGAGGTCGCCGCCTCCGGGGGGAGTCCGGCGGTCGGGGAGAGTCCGGCGGTCGGCGCGGGGGAGTCGGAGCCTGCGGACAGCGCCCCAGAACTCGGGTCCTCCACGGGGACGACCGAGTCTTCGTCCCAGGGCAGCTGGGGTTCGTCCGCCACTACGGCGACCGGCGGCTCAGTCGCGGCCTCGGCATATTCCGGCTCGCTGGGGTCCGCAGGCTCCACTTCAGACTCAGTCTCGCCCTGGGCGGCATCCGGCGTCGTCGGCCCCTCGGCGACGGCGGTCTCGATCCACTCCTCCTCGGCGAGCGCGGCGGACCCCGTCGCCTCGACCGGCGCGTCCTCGACCGGCGCGTCCTCGACCGGCGTGTTCTCGACCGGCGCGTCCTCGACCGGGTCCGGATCCAGAGCCCCGGGGAAGGCCGCGGGCCGGCGCCGCTTCGTCCGGGGCGGCTCGGTGTCGGCGCCGCCCCGTGCACCGGGCGGGCCGACTCGGGTGGCGCGCCGCGGCCGGGGCGGACGGGCCCGACGCGCGGCCTCGGCCGCCGCAGGTTCGGGTCGGCCGTCGGCACCCTCGGCGTCGGGGTCGCTGTGAGCGCCCGGCGGCGGTGCCATGGTGGCCGGGTCGTACCCGAGATCGGCCAGGGGAAGCGCCGCATCGCCGCTGATCCCCGCCGTGGAGGGCAGCGCCGAGGGCGAGATTCCCGCACCCTGCGTGCTGGTCCCCGGCGTCGGGTCCACCCGGTGCCGCCGAGCGGCCCCGCCACGACGGCGGGCCGCGCTAGAGCGCTGGCGCACGGAGTCCATCAGGTCGAAGGCGTCATCGCGGGTTGGCACCTCGAAGTGGGCGCTCTCGGTTGCGGCCTCCGCGGGCGCCGAGTCCGCAGCGGCGACCGGAGCCTCCTGCGCCCGAGGAGCGTGGGCGCGTGGCGTCGTCGCTCGCGGTGCTGCGGCCCCGCGAGGGGCGCTCGCGGCGGCATGCTCCAGCGGGACGGACCGGTGGTCCTGGCGGCCCGCCGGCTCGGACCGGTCGTGCCGGGCGTCATCACTTGGCTGCGCTGGCTGCCCGGCACGACCGGCCTGACCGGCCTGAGAAGCCGACGGGTCGGCTGGGGAATCGCCCGGTGCACCGTCGGAGCGGGCCGTCGACAGGGCGGGACGCTCGGTCTCCGGCGCACCACCGGGGGGCTTGCCGGGGCGCCGCGGAATCGGGGACTCGGGCTCGTCCTCGGCGGACAGCCAGCCGGCCTCCTCGTCCAGGGGGGCGAGGGTGCCGCCGCGGCGGACGAACCGCCAGGTCGCCTCGCGGGCGCGGCCGCCGGCCGAAAAGCGCGCGACCACCGTCCAGTCGCCGTCTTCGGCGCGCCAGGAATCCCAGCTCAGCGACTCCGGTGAAGCACCCCGCGAGGACAGCCGGTGGGCCACCCGTTCGGCCAGAGTCGCCCCCGCTTCGCCGTACCGGCCCCGCAGCCTCGTCCGCACCGCCAGCGTGGCGATGTGTTCGCGTTCGGCGAGAATCGGGCCGTCGAACCGATGCACCTTCTCAATGGTCCAGCCGGCCCGCTCGGCGGCCTCTTCGGCCGAGGCCCCGCCCCGGATCATCGCCTGCACCTCGCGGGGCCCGAGGGCGGCCGCACCGTGGCCGGGCAGGTCGCTGGTCGCCCGTGCCTCGCGCCGGGCCGCCCGCCGCACGGCATCGTCCAGCCGCAACCGGAACTCGCCGCCGGAGCCGTCGCCGAGGAGGAGATGCTCGCCGTCCTCGTGGACTCCGATGAGGTGCAGGTCCTGCATGGTGGCCTCTCCGCAAGGGTGTGGTGCGCCCCCGACTCTGCCACGCCGGGTCGCCCCGTGGTACCGGGCGCGCCGGGCGGGCGTCCGTCCCCCGGGCGCCGATTCGTCAAGAGGACAGGGTACGTCGTTCGTCGGGTCGGCTGCCGGGGCGGCTCACCGGCGGCGATGATGACCGGACCGGTAGCGTGGGCGCAGCGCCGATCCGCTGTCCACCGGCTGCGCGGACGCTCGATGACGAAGGAGCGCGATGGCGACCATCCCGACCGATGCCCTGGCGCCGTACGACGCGGTGCTGGTGCACAGCTTCGGTGGCCCCGAGGCGCCCGATGAGGTGATGCCCTTCCTCGAGCGCGTCACCGCAGGTCGGGGTATCCCGGCGAACCGGCTGGCCGAGGTCGCCGAGCATTATTACGACCGTGGCGGTGCAAGCCCCATCAACGACGAGACGAGGGCGGTGTGTCGGGCGCTGACCGATGAACTGACCCGCCGGGAGGTGTTCCGACCGGTCGCCTGGGGGAGTCGTTTCGCGCAGCCGTTCACGGCGCAGACCCTGGCGGAGATGGCCGAGCAGGGTCATCGCCGCGTCGTCGTCGTCCCCACCAGCGCCTATCCGTCCTACTCGGGGTGCCGCGCCTACCGCGAGGACCTCGCCTCCGCCGTCGCGGAGGCCGGGGTGGCGGACCGGCTGGTCATCGACCGACTCCGCCCCTACGCCCTGCATCCCGGGTTCTCGGCCACGACGGTGCGGCTGGTCACCGACGGCGTACGACGCCTGCTGGCGACCTCCGGACTGCCGGCCGCCGCGGTGCACGTGCTCTACGTCACGCACTCGATTCCGGTGGCGCAGGACGACGCGTCCGGGCCGCCGCCGGGCGGGCACTACCGCCGCTGGCACGAGGGACTGGCTACGGCGGTGACCGCTGAGGTGGCCGCCACGCTCGGCGCGGAGTTCGCCTCCGACCTGGTGTATTGCTCCCGCTCGGGCCCGCCCGGGCAACCCTGGCTGGAGCCGGATGTCAGTGCGGCGATGGCGGCGCTGGCCCAGGACGGGGTGCGAGGGGTGGTCCTGGCCCCCATCGGGTTCACCTCGGACCACATGGAGGTGGTCTACGACCTCGACGAGGTGGCCGCCGCGACCGCCCGTCGGCTCGGGCTGGCCTTCTGCCGGGTGCCCACCGTCCGTGCCGATCCGGAGTTCGTCTCGGGGTTGGTCGATCTGCTGCTGGAGCGGGCCGCCGAAGCCCGCGGGGAGCAGCCGCGCCGGCCCAGTTGGCCGAAGCTCGGCGACCCGCTGCCGTCGGTCTGCGCGGCCGGCTGCTGCCCCAACCCGCGCGGCGCGCGGCCCGCGCTGTGCGGGCAGGACCCCTCGGAGACGCGATGAGCGGCGCCCTGACGCCGGCCGGCCCCGTGCCGGTCCCGGCGCGGCTGCGGGCGCAACTTCCCAAGCTGCGCGATCTCGCCGTCGACCTGGCGGTGGGGGCCGGTCGGCTGGTGCGCGCCGGGCGCGTCGACGCCCTGGCCGACCAGGTCGACACCAAGACCAGTCGCACCGACGTGGTGACCGTGATGGACCGGGCGAGCGAGGACTACATCCGGCGCCGGCTGGCCGAGCTGCGGCCCGCGGACGCCGTCCTCGGCGAGGAGGCGGGGATCGGTCGCGACGTCGGGGGAAGCGACGTGACCTGGGTGATCGACCCGATCGACGGCACCGTCAACTACCTCTACGGCCGGCCCGAGTATGCGGTCTCGGTCGCCGTGGTCGTCGGCGATCCGACCACGGCCGGCGCCTGGCGCCCCGTCGTCGGCGCGGTGGCCAACCCGGAGACCGGGCAGGTCTATCACGCGTACGACGGCGGCGGGGCCTACCTGCGCGACGAGGCCGGCGAGCGGCGACTGACCGTGACCTCGGTCCAGGACGCGGCCATGGTGCTGCTGGCCACCGGGTTCGGCTACGAGGTCGAGGTGCGTCGGGAGCAGAGCCGGGCGTTGGTGGAGATCCTGCCCGCGGTCCGGGACATCCGCCGCGGCGGCAGCGCCGCGCTCGACCTGTGCACGGTGGCCAGTGGGGTCGTCGATGCGTACGCCGAGCGCGGGGTGCACCTGTGGGACATCGCGGCCGGCTGGGTGATCGCCGGGGAGGCCGGTGCCCGGGTGCTCACCTGGTCCGGCGGGCCGGACCGGCCGCTCGGCATCCTGGCCGCTCCGGAGGCCGTCGCCGACGCCCTGCTGGAACTGGTTGCGCGCGCCTTCACGGGGGCGCGCCGCGACCCGCTGGGGTGAACGCGGGTTCCCCGGCGTTGACATGCGCGGCGGTGTCGAACGTCCAGATGGCGACACGACGGGGAGGTCGGTCGCCGACCGACTGGGAATCCGGAGGTCGGATAGGGCACAATCCCGCTGGACCGGGCACAGAATGGACACCTGGTGCGTTGGACCGGGCAGCATCGTGGCCGGGGGGCCGTCAGAGGTCCCTCAGGCGCCTCGGTAGGACCGCACCTGGACGTAGAGAAAGAGCATTTCCATGGCGACCGATTACGACGCACCGCGCAAGACCGACGACGACGATCTCGGCGAAGACTCCCTGGAGGAGCTCAAGGCGCGGCGCGGGGACAAGTCGAGCAATAGCGTTGACGTCGATGAGACCGAGCAGGCCGAGGGCTTCGAGCTGCCCGGCGCGGACCTCTCGGGGGAGGAGCTGTCGGTCCGGGTCATCCCCAAGCAGGCCGACGAGTTCACCTGCTCGCGGTGCTTCCTGGTGCATCACCGCAGCCAGCTCGCCAAAGAGGTCGGCGGGTCGCCGGTCTGCTCCGAGTGCGCCAGCTGAGCGATCCGGCCTAGTCCGGCATCCGGGATGAACGCGCCGGAGCAGCTCCGCGTCGAGGTGGTCCGCCTGGACACGGAGCTTCCCTTGCCGACCTACGCGCGCGACGGCGACGCGGGGTTGGACCTGTATGCCCGCACCGATGTGACCCTGCTCCCCGGCCACCGCTGCCTGGTCCCCACCGGCTTGGCCGTCGCCATCCCGCGCGGGTACGTCGGTCTGATCCACCCTCGCTCCGGGTTGGCCACGCGACTGGGTCTCGGCATGGTCAACGCCCCCGGCACCATCGATTCCGGGTATCGCGGGGAGGTCATGGTCAACCTCGTCAACCACGACCCCGCCGCCCCCATCGACCTGCATCGCGGCGACCGGATCGCCCAGCTGCTGATCCAGCCGGTGGCGCACGCCGTGCTCGTCGAGGTCGAGGGATTGCCCGGCAGCGAGCGCGGGGCGACCGGCCATGGCGCGAGCGGGCTTCAGGGACAGGCACACTAGGACGGTGACCCGGGCGCCTCGGCGGCCGGGGACGACAAGCGCGAGACGGTCCGCGGATGCGGGCCCGGAGGAGACGAGATGGCACTGTTCCGCCGCAAGCGGCGCGCGGGCGAAGACACCGTGGGGCGACGGGTCGTCGTCACCGACGAGCTGGCGTTGGAGGAGACCCTCGACGGCTACGACGAGGACGACTACGAGCTGGACGATGCGGTCGAGCCCGGCCCCGCGCCCGTCGCCGCCGAGGAGCCGGTCAGCACCCGCTCGCAGACCGGCCCCTTCGATCGCGACGAGGTGGAGGACAGCCTGGGCGAGCGGATCGATCTGGGCAGCCTGTGGCTCGGCGTCGTCGGCGGGGCCCAGCTGCGGATCGAGATCGACCCGCAGACGTCGCAGATCCAGGCGGTGACGACCGACCTCGGCAGCAGTTCGATGCAGGTTCAGGCGTTCGCCGCGCCGCGGACCGCCGGGATCTGGCCGCTGATCCGGGACGAGATCGCCGACTCGGTCACCGCGCGCGGCGGCCGAGTCGAGCAGGTCGGCGGCGACCTGGGCACCGAGTTGCTGACCGAGCTGCCCTCGCGCGGCCCGGACGGCCGGGTGACCACCCAGAGCATGCGCTTCATCGGCGTGGATGGTCCGCGCTGGTTCCTACGGGCCGTGCTGACCGGGCCGGCGGCCACGGACCCGACGGCGGCCGCCCCCTTCTACGACATGATCCGTCGGTCCGTCGTGGTGCGTGGCGACGATGCGCGGCCGCCGCGCGAGATGCTGCCGCTGGTGCTGCCCAAGGACCTGGTCGAGGGCGAGACCGGGGAGGCGGAGCTGGTGGTGCCGAGCACCGCGGATCTCAACCCGTTCGAGCGTGGGCCCGAGATCACCGAGATCCGCTGAGGGTGTGGGGGAGATGCCGGGGTTCCTGTCTCGATTGACGCAGCGGGTCGCCAACGCCGCGCACGAGGCCGACGCGGCGGAGCTGGCTCAGCACAGCGTGGCTCTGGGCGCGACGCGCATCAGCGACATCGTCGACCGGGGTCTTGCGGATGTTCGCGGCGAACTGCGCAGCCTCACGCTGCCGCCGCGCGGGAAGGTGCCGGCGCTGATCGCCGAGCTGTACGACGGCACCGGCACCGTCGTCCTGGTCTGGTTGGGCCGCCGGGAGATTCGGGGCGTGGAGACCGGGGCGCGGATGCGCGTGCAGGGCCGGGTCTCCTATCGCAAAGGGACACCGACGATCTTCAACCCGCATTACGAATTGGTGCCCCGCGTCCATGGCCACTGACCCCGCTGCCGCCACTGACCCCGCTGACGCTATTGACCCCGCTGACGCAGCGGGCGGGGCCGCCGCGGTGGTGCCGACCCACGAGCCCCACGAGACCGTCGAGGCCATGCTGCGTCATCGCCTCGAGCAGGTCATCGGGGGGTGGCGCGGCGCCGTCGAGGCGGCGCTGCCCACGATCGCTTTCGTGGCGGTGTGGACCTGGCGCGAGGACTTGCGCGCCGCCCTGGCCGCGGCCGGCGTCGCTGTCCTGGTCACCGCGCTGGTGCGACTCGCGCAGCGCCAAACGCTGCAATACGCCCTCTCCGCGGTGCTGGTCACCGCCATCGCCGCGGCGTTCGCGCTGCGGTCCGGGCGGGCCGAGGATGCCTTCCTGCCGGGCATCCTGTGGAATCTCACCCTCGGCGTGGCCTTCCTGGCCTCGGTGCTGGCGCGCTGGCCCGTGGTGGGCTTCGTCGTGGCCGCCGCCGATCCCCGGCTGGCGCAGGACCCCGAGAACGCGGACCTGTCGCTGTTGACCCAGTGGCGCCGGCACCGGGGCACCGTGCGGGTCGCCGGCCGCTTGACCCTGGTGTTGGCCGCGTTGTTCCTGGTCCGGGTCGCCATCATGCTGCCCATGTATCTGGCCGGCGAGGTGGCGATGCTGGGCGTGGCCAAGATCGTGCTGGGCTGGCCGGCGTATGTCGCGGTCATCGCCGCCATCGCCGCGCTGCTCGCCCGAGGGCGAACCCCGCTGGATTAGCCGTACGCCGTGAGCCGTAAGCCGCGCGCTACGCCGTACGCCGCGCGCTACGCCGTACGCCGTACACCCGTCGGCGCTACGCCGTACGCCGCGCGCTACGCCGTACGCCGTACACCCGTCCCCGCCGTCGCGGCCGGGATCAGGCGTCCTCCACGTGCTGTGGCGCGTTCGGGTTGAGCAGCAGCTCGACCTCGGGCTCGGCCTCGGGCGAGGTGACCAGCAGGAGCTCGTCGCCGGCCTCCAGGAGGTCGTCGCGGCTCGGGGCGATGGCGCGCTGCTCGCGCACGATGCAGGTCAGCACGGTGTCGTGCGGCCAGGGCACATCGCCGACCAGCCGACCGGCCCAGGGGGAGTCCTGCGGCAGCGTCAGTTCGACCAGCGTGCTGCCGCTTTGCTGGAACTCCAGGATCCGCACCAGGTTCCCGACGCTGACGGCCTCCTCGACGAGCGCCGTCATCAGTCGCGGCGTGGACACGGCCACGTCCACGCCCCAGCCCTCGTCGAAGAGCCACTCGTTCTTGGGGTTGTTCACCCGGGCGACCGTGCGCGGCACCCCGAACTCGGTCTTGGCCAGCAGCGAGACCACCAGATTGGCCTTGTCGTCGCCGGTGGCCGCCACCACCACGTCGCAGTTCTCCAGGCCCGCCTCGTGCAGCGCGGAGATCTCGCAGGCGTCGGCGAGCAACCACGAGGCGTCCGAGACGCGGCTCGGTTGCACTTCGGCGGCGTTGTGGTCGACCAGCAGCACCTCGTGACCGTTGTTGATGAGTTCTCGGGCGATGGAGCGACCGACGCTGCCTGCCCCGGCGATGACCACGCGCATGCTGGATCCTTCCTGGCCTGTGCTGCCTGCGTCAGTCGGTCGGGGGGACCCGATCCATCAGCCGCTCCACCTCATCGAGCTGGGCCGCCGGACAGATCACGTTGAGAATGTCGCCGTCCTGCAGGACCGTGTCGACGCGGGGGATCAGCCCCTCGCCGAGTCGGCCCAGATAGGCGACCCGGGCCCCGGTGACCTCCTCGATGCGACGGGTGGTCTGGCCGATCCAGGCGCGATCGGCGTGCACCTCGGCGACGACCACCTTGCCGCTGGGGTCGGTGTATTGCGGCACCGCCCCGTGCGGCATGAGCCGACGGATCATCCGATCGGCGGTCCAGCGGACCGTGGCCACGGTGGGGATGCCGAGGCGCTGATAGATCTCGGCGCGGCCCGGGTCGTAGATGCGCGCCACGACGTTCTGGACGCCATACGTCTCCCGCGCGACGCGCGCGGCGAGGATGTTGGAGTTGTCACCGCTGCTGACGGCCGCGAACGCGTAGGCGTTCTCGATCCCGGCCTGGACCAGCGTGTCGCGGTCGAAGCCGATGCCGGTGACCCGGCGACCGTCGAAGTCGGGTCCCAGGCGTCGGAACGAGGCCGCCTCGCGATCGATGATCGCGACATCCTGGCCCTGTTTCTCCAGCGCCAGTGCCAGGGCGGATCCCACGCGTCCGCAGCCCATGATGACGAAGTGCACGGCCTTGACGGTACACCGCTGCACCGGCCACCCCCAGGTAATGCGTCCGCCAGGACCGGCATCGCTGCGGGAGCCACCTACAGTGAACCCGTGTCGAACGCCAGCCGTACCCTCAAGCGCGTTCTCCTGGGTCGCGCCATGCGCAGCGACCGCCTCGGCGAGACCCTGCTGCCCAAGCGGATCGCCCTGCCCGTGTTCGCCAGCGATGCGCTGTCCTCGGTGGCCTACGCTCCCGACGAGATCTTCCTCACCCTCGCCGCGGCGGGGGGCGCCTATGCCACCACGCACAGCTGGCAGATCGGCCTGGCGGTGGTCTTCGTCATGGTCGTCGTCGTCGCGTCGTACCGGCAGAACGTGCATGCCTATCCCTCCGGCGGCGGCGACTACGAGGTCGCCACGGTCAACCTCGGGCCCCGGTACGGCGTGGTCGTCGCCAGCGCCCTGCTGGTGGACTACGTCCTCACGGTGGCCGTCTCGATCTCCTCCGGCGTGCAGAACGCCGCGGCGGCGCTGCCGCAGGTCAGAGGGCATGAGATGCCGGTCGCTGTGGCATTGGTGGTGCTGCTCACCGCGATGAATCTGCGGGGGGTCCGCGAGTCCGGAAAGCTGTTCGCGATCCCGACGTACGCGTTCATGGTCGGGGTCGTGGGAATGTCCGCCTACGGGTATTACCGGGCCGCGACCGGCGATCTGCCACTGGCCGAATCGGCCAAGTTCGAGCTCGTGCCGGAGCACGGGATGGAGGGCCTGGCCGGATTCGCGATGGTGTTCCTGCTGCTGCGCGCCTTCTCCTCCGGCTGTGCCGCCCTGACCGGGGTCGAGGCGATCAGCAACGGCGTACCGGCTTTCCAGAAGCCCAAGAGCAAGAACGCCGCCACCACGCTGCTGCTGATGGGCACGATCGCGGTGACCCTGCTGATGTCGATCATCTTCCTGGCCAACAAGATCCAGTTGAAGTTCGCCGAGTTCCCGGCCGAGCAGTTGGTCTTGAACGGGGTGCCGGTGGGGGAGGGCTACGTTCAGGAGACGGTGCTGGGGCAGCTGGCCAGCACGGTGTTCGACACCTTCCCCCTCGGGTTGTACTTCATCGCCGGCGTCACCGGGGTCATCCTCATCCTGGCCGCGAATACCGCCTTCAATGGCTTCCCCGTGCTCGCTTCGGTGCTGGCCAAGGATGGTTTCCTGCCCCGCCAGCTGCACACCCGCGGGGACCGGCTGGCCTTCAGCAATGGCATCCTCATCCTGGCCGGCGCGGCGTGCGTGCTGATCGTGGCGTACGACGCCAAGGTCACCGAACTGATCCAGCTCTACATCGTGGGCGTCTTCGTCAGCTTCACCCTCAGCCAGGTCGGCATGCTGCGGCACTGGAACCGGCTGCTGCCGCAGGCCCTGCCCAGCGAGCGTGCGCGGATGCTGCGCAGCCGGGCGATCAACTTCGTCGGGGCCACCATGTCCGGCCTGGTGCTGCTCATCGTCCTGGTCACGAAATTCCAGCGGGGCGCGAAGTGGGCGATCCTGGCGATGGTCGTCATCTACTTCCTGATGCAGGCCATCAACCGGCACTATCGCCTGGTCAGCCGCGAACTCGCGCTCGGCGACGACCCCCGGGAGGAGCGCGCGCTACCGAGTCGGGTCTTCGCGATCGTGCTGGTCAGCAAGATTCACAAGCCGACGATGCGGGCCTTGGCCTACGCCCGGGCCGCGCGCCCCAGCCACCTGGAGGCGATCACCGTCAACGTCGAGCCGGAGGCGACCCAACAGTTGGCCCGGGAGTGGGACCGCCGCGACATCCCGGTGCCGCTGACGGTCCTGGACAGCCCCTATCGCGAGATCACCCGCCCGATCATCGACCACGTCAAGCGGATGCGCGCCCAGCACCCCAAGGACATCGTCACGGTCTACGTCCCGGAATACGTCGTGGGCCACTGGTGGGAGCAGGTGCTGCACAACCAGTCGGCGCTGCGGCTCAAGGCGGCCCTGCTGTTCACTCCCGGGGTGATGATGGTCAGCGTCCCGTGGCAGCTGCGCAGTTCGGCCGATCGCGAGGAGTGGTTCGAGGCGCTGGAGGCCGGCTCGGCGCCCGGCGCGGTCCGGAGGGGCGAGTGAGCCCGGCCCCGGCCTCGATGGTCGGTCAGGAGTTCGTGGTCGACGTCGGCCCGGTGGCGCACGGCGGGCACTGCGTGGCGCGGCACGAGGGCCTGGTGCTCTTCGTGCGGCACGCGCTGCCCGACGAACGCGTCCGGGTCCGGGTGACCGGCGGCCGGCAGGGAGATCGGTTCCTGCGCGCCGACGCGATCGAGATCCTGACGCCGTCGCCGCATCGGGTGAGCGCGCCGTGCCGCTACGCCGGCCCGGCCGGATGTGGCGGCTGCGACTTCCAGCACGCCGAGCTGTCTTACCAGCGCGACCTCAAGGCCGCCGTGGTCCAGGAGCAACTCGCCCGGCTGGCGGGCATCGACCGGGAGGTCACGGTGCTGCCGCTGCCCGGTGCGCCGGACGGACTGCGCTGGCGCACCCGCATCGAGCTGGCGGTGGATCGCCGGGGGCGGGTCGGTCTGCGCCCGCACCGCAGCCACGCGGTGCTCCCGCTCGAGGACTGCCTCATCGCCGCGCCGCCGATCCCCGACTCGGGGGTGTTCCAGCGGACCTACCCGCGCGCCAAGACCGTGCACGTCGTTGCCTCCGCCACGGGCGAACGGGCGATCGTCGCGGCCCCGCAGGGTCTGCGCAAGACCCCGACCCTGCACGAGCAGGTGCGGATCGGCGAGCAGGATGTGACGTTCCGGCTCAACGCCCTCGGGTTCTGGCAGGTCCACCCCGGCGCGGCCCAGACCTTCGTGGCGACCGTGCTCGCCGGGCTCGCCCCGGCGCCGGGGGAGCGGTGCCTCGACCTGTACGCCGGGGTCGGGCTCTTCGCTCGGGCGCTGGCCGACGCCGTGGGTCCTGGCGGCGAGGTCGTCGCGGTGGAGGCGGACGCCCGAGCCGCGCAGGCCGCCGCAGACCATTTCGCCTCGGACGGCCACGTCCGGGTCATCCACGGCCGGTCCGAGCGCGCGCTGACCGAGCAGGCTGAGGCGGCGGGGCCGGAGTCGCGATTCGACCTCGCGGTGCTGGATCCGCCGCGCACCGGTGCTGGCCGGGAGGTGCTGGCGGGCCTTGCCGCCCTGCGCCCTCGAGCCATCGCCTATGTCGCTTGTGACCCGGCGGCGCTGGCCCGGGACCTGGGTTATGCGAGCGAGCTGGGTTATGCCCTGGCCGACCTCACGGCGTACGACGCCTTCCCGATGACCCATCACGTCGAATGCGTCGCGATCCTGCGCCCGGCGGCAGCCGCCGACCCCGCCTGACGGACCCGGCCGGCCCTGGCCAGCCCCCTCGCCGCGGGAGGGCGCTGGCCCAACCCGGCGCGCGCAACGACGCGTGCGGACAGGCGAACTGGGGCAGGATCGGGCTGGGCACTGGATTGCGCCGCCGCAGGTGTGGTTAGATATCTTGACGTCGAGATAAATCGCGAAGGAGTCGATGTGAGCCACGACAGCTTCCAGGCCAAGGGCACCCTGCAGGTGGGCCAGGCCTCCTACGAGATCTTCCGGTTGGCGACGGTGGAGGGCAGCGCGACGCTGCCCTACAGCCTGAAGATCCTGCTCGAGAACCTCCTGCGCACCGAGGACGGCGCAAACATCACGGCGGAGCACATCCGCGCCTTGGGTGCGTGGGACGAGACCGCCGAGCCGGACACCGAGATCCAGTTCACCCCCGCCCGCGTGGTCATGCAGGACTTCACGGGAGTGCCCTGCGTCGTCGACCTCGCCACGATGCGCGAGGCCGTCGCCGACCTCGGCGGCGACCCCACCAAGATCAACCCGCTGGCGCCCGCCGAGATGGTCATCGACCACTCCGTGCAGATCGACGTCGCCGGCCGCGCCGACGCCTTCAAGATCAACCAGGACTTCGAATACGAGCGCAACGGCGAGCGCTACCAGTTCCTGCGTTGGGGTCAGACCGCCTTCGACGAGTTCGCGGTCGTCCCGCCGGGCACCGGCATCGTGCACCAGGTCAACATCGAAAAGCTCGCCCGGGTGGTCATGGCGCGCGCGGGTCAGGCATATCCGGACACCTGCGTCGGCACCGACTCGCACACCACCATGGTCAACGGCCTGGGCGTGCTGGGCTGGGGCGTCGGGGGCATCGAGGCCGAGGCCGCGATGCTGGGCCAGCCCGTCTCGATGCTGATCCCGCGCGTCGTCGGCTTCAAGCTCACCGGCGAGATGTCGGTCGGCGTCACCGCCACCGACGTCGTGCTGACCATCACCGAGATCCTGCGCAAGCACGGCGTGGTCGGCAAGTTCGTCGAGTTCTACGGCGCAGGCGTCGCGGCCCTGCCGCTGGCCAACCGCGCCACCATCGGCAACATGAGCCCCGAGTTCGGCTCCACCTGCGCGATCTTCCCGATCGACGGCGTCACCATCGACTACCTGCGCCTGACGGGCCGCGACGAGGAGCAGATCGCCCTGGTCGAGGCCTACGCCAAGGAGCAGGGTCTGTGGCTCGACCCCGAGGCCGAGGCGCGCTACTCGGAGAAGGTCGAGCTCGACCTGTCCACCGTCGTGCCGAGCATCGCCGGTCCCAAGCGCCCGCAGGACCGCATCGAGCTGTCGCAGGCCAAGACGGCGTTTGCGGCGGCGCTGCCGGCGTACACCAAGGACCCCGGCAAGACCGTCTCGGTGACCACGGACAAGGGCACCTTCGACCTCGACCACGGACACGTGGCGATCGCCTCCATCACCTCCTGCACCAACACCTCCAACCCCTCGGTGATGCTCGCCGCCGGCCTGCTGGCCCGCAACGCCGCCGCCAAGGGGCTCATGGCCAAGCCCTGGGTCAAGACGTCGATGGCACCCGGCAGCCAGGTGGTCACCGGCTACTACGAGAACGCGGGCCTGTGGTCGGCCCTGGACGCCCTCGGGTTCAACCTGGTCGGCTACGGCTGCGCCACCTGCATCGGCAACTCCGGCCCGCTGGACGACGCGATCAGCGCGGCCATCAACGACAACGACCTCGCCGTCTCCGCGGTCCTGTCCGGCAACCGCAACTTCGAGGGTCGGATCAGCCCCGACGTCAAGATGAACTACCTGGCGTCCCCGCCGCTGGTCATCGCCTACGCCCTGGCCGGCACGATGGACTTCGACTTCGAGGCCCAGCCGCTCGGTCAGGACGCGGACGGCGCCGACGTCTACCTCCGGGACATCTGGCCGAGCCCCGACGAGGTCGAGGAGACCATCGCCTCCTCGATCAGCCGGGACCTGTTCGTCAAGGACTATAAGGACGTCTTCACCGGCGACGAGCGCTGGCGGGGCCTGAAGACCCCGGAGGGCAAGACGTTCGCCTGGGACCCCGACTCGACGTACGTGCGCAAGCCCACCTACTTCGACGGCATGACCATGGAACTGACCCCCGTCGAGGACATCCACGGCGCCCGCGTCCTGGCCAAGCTCGGCGACTCGGTGACCACCGACCACATCAGCCCGGCGGGCTCGATCAAGAAGGACAGCCCGGCCGGGAAATACCTGGCCGACCACGGCGTCGCGGTCCGCGACTTCAACAGCTACGGCTCCCGCCGCGGCAACCACGAGGTCATGGTGCGCGGCACGTTCGCGAACATCCGGCTGCGCAACCAGCTCCTGGACGGCGTCGAGGGCGGCATGACCCGCAACTTCCTGGCCGGCGGCGAGCAGACCACGATCTACGACGCGTCCGAGGCTTACCAGGCCGCCGGCGTGCCGCTGGTCGTGCTCGGCGGCAAGGAATACGGCTCGGGTTCCAGCCGCGACTGGGCCGCCAAGGGCACCCGGCTGCTGGGGGTCAAGGCCGTCATCGCCGAGAGCTACGAGCGGATCCACCGGTCCAACCTCATCGGGATGGGCGTGCTGCCGCTGCAATATCCGGACGGGCAGACCGCGGACAGCCTGGGCCTGGACGGCACCGAGACCTACGACATCACCGGGGTCACGGAGCTCAACGAGGGGCGCACGCCCAAGACCGTGCACGTCAAGGCCGCCAAGGCCGACGGGACCGTCGTGGAGTTCGACGCGCGGCTGCGCATCGACACCCCGGGCGAGCGGGACTACTACCGCAACGACGGCATCCTGCAATACGTGCTGCGCGGGCTCGTCGCCAGCTGAGGCGCACCTCGACCGGCCGGCCGATCGGGTTTACCGACCGGCTGGTCGGTCGGTAGTCTGGCCGGGTCCGCGCGCGGGCCCGGCCGAGCGCCGCCTGGGGTACGCCGTGCGCGAGCGCCACGACGACGCAAGGGAGCGCCATGGAGCATCGCACGGTCGGCACCGGTAGCCATCACGTCATCGCCCTGCACGGGTGGTTCGGTTCGGCGCAGGGCTGGGGATCCTTCCCGCAGTACGTCGACGGCGCGGCGTTCACCTATCACTTCATGGACTACCGCGGCTACGGCGTACGCCGTGCCGAGCCCGGCGACTACACCCTGGCCGAGATTTCCGCGGACGTGCGGCGGCTGGCCGACGAGGCGGGGCTGGCGCACTACAGCCTGCTGGGCCACTCGATGGGCGGCGCCGCCGCGCTGCGCACCCTGGCCGATGACCGCGACCGGGTGCTGGCCGTGGTCGGGGTCAGCCCCGTGGGTGCGACCCCGTCCCCGTTCGACGACGCCGGCCGCGACCTGTTCTGGGGCGCCGCACAAGACCCGGCCAAGCGCGCCGGCATCATCGACTTCACGACCGGCAACCGGAACACCGCCGTGTGGGTGGGCCAGGTCGCCGCGCACTCGCTGCAGAACTCCACCGTGGCGGCCTTCGCCGGCTACCTGGAGGCGTGGGCGAATGCCGACTTCGCGCAGGAGTTGCGCGGCATCGACGTACCGGTGCTGGTCGTGCCCGGCCGGCACGACCCGGCGTTGGGCGAGGCGACGGTCCGGCAGACCTGGCTGCCCCTGTTCCCGCACGCCACCCTGGAGGTCGTCGACAACGCCGGGCACTACCCGATGGACGAAGCGCCGGTGAACCTCGTGACGATCGTCGAGGGATTCCTCGGCGGGGTGGCCGCCGGCACGAGCCGGACGTGACCCCCGCCGGGCGGGTCGCCGACCCGGACAGCGCCGTACTGCACGACCCGGCGACCTATGTCACCGGGGTGCCGTACGACGTCCTGGCCAGGCTGCGCGCAGCCGGACCGACGTGTTGGGTGGCCGAGCCCGACCTGCCCGGCTGGCCGGCCGGGACCGGCTATCACCTGGTGCTGCGGCATGCCGAGGTCGAGGCCGTGCTCAAGGACCCGGCCACGTTCTCCTCTGCGCTCGGCGGCACCCAGCTGCGCGATCCGGCCACCGAGGCGGACCTCGCCTATGTGCGACGGATGATGCTCAACATGGACCCGCCGGAGCACTCCCGGCTGCGGCGGCTGCTGTCGCGATCGTTCACGCCCCGGGCCGTCACGGCGCTGGAGGAGGGCATCGCCGAGCACGCCCGCCGCCTGGTCGACGCCATGCTGGCCGGTGGCGAGACCGTGCCGGGGCCGGACGGCCGGCCGGTGCGGCAGGGGCGCTGCGACTTCGCCAAGGAGGTCGCCGCGGACCTGCCGTTGCTGGCGCTCGCCGACATCCTCGGGGTGCCCAGCCAGGACCGGTGGCTGATGTTCGACTGGGCCAACCGGGTGATCGGCTGGCAGGACCCCGACTACGCGGTCAGCGCCGCATTCGACCCCGAGGGAGCCACGGAGCTGGCACGGCAGGCCCTGGCGCTGCGGCCGCAGCCGGACGCCGCGGGACGGATGCCGGATCCACGCACCCGGGCCGGGATGCCGGATCTGTATGCCTACGCCCACCTGCTCGGCGAGGCCAAACGCGCCACAACGGGCCGGGACGTCATGTCGATCCTGATGGCCCAGCGCGACGACGACGGCGGGCACGTGACGATCGAGGAGTTCGAGAATCTTTTCTGGCTGTTCGCCGTGGCCGGCAACGAGACCCTGCGCAACGGCCTGCCCGGCGGCATGATCGGCGTGCTCGCCCACCCGGAGGCGCAGCGCCGGCTCCGGGCGGATCCCGCCCTGCTGCCCGGCGCCGTCGATGAGATGCTGCGCTGGTGGACCCCGGTCATGGTGTTCCGGCGGACCGCCACCAGGGATTGCTCGATCGGCGGGGTGCCGGTCGCCGCCGGCGAGAAGGTCGTGGTGTCGTTCACCTCCGCCAACCGTGACGAGCGGGTCTTCGCGGACCCGGACGACTTCAACATCGACCGGGACGCCCGGGCCCACCTGGCGTTCGGGCACGGTCCGCACTTCTGCCTGGGGGCGCACCTGGCCCGGGTGCAGATGCGGGCCTTGTTTGCCGAGGTGCTGAGCCGTACGACGTGGCTGGAGGCCGACGGCGACCCGGCGTACCTGCGCAGCAATTTCCAGCGCGGGGTCAAGCGGCTGCCGCTGCGGTGGACCGCCCCGGCACCGGCAAACTGAACATCCGACCTGGTCCAGGCCCCGCACCGGCCGGCGGTTTGGAGACAGTTCACGACGGCTATGCCCCCGTTGGCTGCCCCCCGGTGGCAATCTTGTGCTCCAGGGGCGCCCGCCGGGCGCCGCGGCCGGGAGGCTTAGTCGTGGCTGAGGTGGTCATCTTCCACTCGGCGTTGGGGTTGCGGGCGGGGGTTCACGACGCGGCTCGTCGGCTGCGCGACCAAGGGCACGTCGTCCACACCCCTGACCTGTTCGAGGGGACCGTGCTGCCGGGCGGCTCGGCGGGTTATGAGGCGGGCACGGCTCTGATGGAGTCGATCGGATGGACGACGATCGTGGATCGGGCCTGGGGGGCCGTGGACCACCTGGCCCGGGAAGTCGTCTATCTCGGCTTCTCGATGGGCGCGGCGATCGCTCAGGAGTTGGCGATCCATCGGCCCGGCTCGCGTGGCGCCGTCCTGATCGGTGGGGGTGGGGCCTACGACGACGAGCCGTGGCCGCTGGGCGTGCCGGTGGACTTTCACCACATGGTCGACGACCCGTGGGTCGACGAATTCGCTCCCGTGCGGCTCGCCCGGTTGGCGGCCCGCGCCGGATCCTGCAGCAGCGTCTACCTCTACCCGGGTGATCAGCACCTGTTCACCGATCCGCAGCTGGACGAGGAATACGACCACGACCTCACCGAGCTGGTCTGGCGTCGGATCATGCGGTTCCTGATCCGCCTGGAGGCCGGCTACATCCCCAGTCGCGGCTGAGGATCCCCGAGACAGCTCGCGCCCGCCGGGTGCGGCGGTGGTCGGGACCGCGCGGGTCCGGACCGGCGTACGTCGTACGCCGCGCTGCGTTGTCGGTTCGGCGAGGCACAATCGGCCCCATGAGCGGCAGTGCACCCGAAACCCCAGGCGAGGTGCCGCGCAGCGGTGTCCCGCGGGCCGCGCGATCGGTGCGCGCCGGGGGAGCCCTGCGTGACGGGGTGCCGGCGGGCTGGCCGCCCGGGGTGCCACCGCCGGACGCGCCCGGCTGGGAACGGGCCGCGGTGGCCTGGCTGCTCGACCAGTGTCCGGCCGACTATCGCCTCTATGAGCCGTTGCGGCGCCACCCGGCCGCGCTGGCCTGGCTGGCGGCCAACCATGTGGCGGCCCAAGTGGAGGCGGCGCGCGAGTCCTACCGGCGGGCGCGGGTGGAACTGGGCGAGTCGTTGGGGCCGGGCGGGGTGACCGAGGTGCTGGGCGTCCTGGAGCGCGAGGGTCTGCGGCTGCGGGCCGCCGCCCGGGCGACGGACCTGCTGGCGCAGGCCCTGGCCGGGGGGCGATTCATCCCGCGGCTCTGACCCTCACGACTGCGGGACGTGCTCGCCGTGGCCGTGCTCGCGCAGCTTGGCCCGGATCCGCGCCGCGGCCTCGTCCATCATCGCCGGGTCGGGGTCGTTGTCGGCGGTGCGGAAACTGAACTGGCTCGGCGACGTGACCGGCCAGACGTGCCAGTGCAGGTGCGGCACCTCGAATCCCTGAGCCAGCAGGCCCACCCGCGGCGCCTGCCACTCCTCCTGCTGAGCTTTCCCGATCGCCAACGCCACCTGCGACAGATGCGCGATGAGGTCCGCGTCGGCCTCGGTCCAGGACGGGATCTCCTCCCGGGAGACGACGAGGGTGTGCCCTGGGGTCAATGGTGCGGCGGTGAGAAACGCGACACACCGGGCGTCGGTCCAGACGAACCGACCCGGGATCTCACCGGCGATGATGCGGCTGAAGATGCTGGCCATGGCGCCAGCCTAGGGGGATCACCGGCGTCGTGGCACTCGGGTGGTGGCAACGCCAGCAAGCACCCCCAGCGGCCGCCCAGCCTCCGTCCAGCGCGCCCGCGCGCGACGGCGTACCCTCGAGCGGACGATCGCCTTCGAGGAGTCCCCACTGTGTCGCTGTTGGATCAGATTCAGTCTCCCGCCGACCTGCGCCGGCTCGATCCGGCGCAGCTGGAGTGGCTGGCCGCGGACATCCGCCGCTTCCTGGTGAGCGCCGTGTCGGCCACCGGGGGCCATCTCGGTCCGAACCTCGGTGTCGTCGAGCTGACCATCGCCCTGCACCGGGTCTTCGAGAGCCCGCACGACACGATCGTCTTCGACACCGGCCACATCGGCTATGTGCACAAGCTGCTGACCGGCCGCCAGGACTTCTCCGGGCTGCGTGCCAAGGGCGGCCTGTCCGGTTATCCCAGCCGGGCCGAGTCCGAGCACGACGTCGTCGAGAACAGTCATGCCTCCGGGGCGGTGTCGTGGGCCAGCGGGATCGCCCACGCCCGCCGGCTGAGTGGCCAGAGCGATCGGCACACCGTCGCGGTGGTCGGCGACGGCGCGCTGACCGGGGGGATGGCCTGGGAGGCGCTGAACAACCTCGCCGCCTGCAAGGATCTGCCGCTGGTCATCGTCGTCAACGACAACACCCGCAGCTACGCGCCGACCATCGGCGGGCTGGCGGAGCACCTGGCGACGCTGCGGACGACGCGCCAATACGAGCAGGTGCTCAACTGGGGCAAGGAGCGCCTGGCGCGCACTCCCGTGCTGGGCCGTCCCGCGCTCGGGACGCTGCACGGGGTCAAGAAGGGCCTCAAGGACATGATCGCCCCGCAGGGGCTGTTCGAGGACCTCGGGCTGAAATACGTGGGGCCGGTCGACGGCCATGACGAGGCGGCCGTCGAGGTCGCCTTGCGTCAGGCCCGGGGCTATGGCGCACCGGTGATCGTGCACGTGATCACCCGCAAGGGCCACGGCTATGAACCGGCTCGCCAGAACGCCGACGATCGCTTCCACGCGGTCGGCGTCATCAACCCCGAGACCGGGCTACCGCTGGAGGTCAGTGGCCGGTCCTGGACCGACGATTTCGCCGAGGCCGTGGAAAAGGCCGCGGCCCAGCGCGAGGATGTGGTGGCGCTGACGGCCGCCATGCTGATCCCGGTGGGGTTGAAGGGCTTTGCCGAACGCTATCCCGACCGGGTCTTCGACGTGGGGATCGCCGAACAGCACGCGGTGACGATGGCGGCTGGCCTGGCGTACGGCGGGCTGCACCCGGTCGTCGCCATCTACTCGACGTTCCTGAACCGGGCCTTCGACCAGATGCTGATGGACTGTGCCCTGCACCGGGCCGGCGTCACGTTCGTGCTGGACCGGGCCGGGATCACCGGCAATGACGGCGCCTCGCACAACGGCATGTGGGACATGACGCTGGCCAACATCGTCCCCGGCCTGCGTCTGGCCGCGCCGCGCGACGGCGTACAGGTGGCTCGGGCCCTCGACGAGGCGCTGCTCGTCGCGGACGGGCCGACCGTCCTGCGGTTCCCGAAGGGCAACCCGCCCGCCCCGATCGACGAAATCCGCTCCCACGGGGTGGTGGACGTGCTGGCCGAGACCGGCGACGGCCCGGTGGACGAGCTGATCGTGGCCATCGGCGCGATGGTGCCCACCGCACTCACTGCCGCTTCGGAGCTGGCCGCCGCCGGGCGGTCGGTGCGCGTCGTCGACCCGCGCTGGTGTCTGCCCGTACCGACCGAGCTCGTCGAGCTGGCTCGAACCGCCGGGCGGGTCGCCGTCATCGAGGACAACGTGGTGGGTGGCGGGATCGGGGCGGCCGTCGCGCTGGCGCTGAGCGAGGCCTCGCTGGAGGTGCCGGTGGTCCAGCTGGGGGTGCCCAAACGGTTCCTGGACCACGCGAGCCGCGGCGAGGTGCTGGCCGAGATCGGGCTGACCCCGCAGACCATCCTGCGTCGCCTCAACGGCCCACGTCGCGGTCCGCGGCTGGCAGACTCCGCCTAGGAAGCCGTCGCGCGCCATCCGCAGGAGGGGCTCATGCCTGAGGTAACCGTTCACGATCTCTCGCAGGGCCGCCCCGCCTCCGGCGCGCCGACCGTGCTGCTCGTGCATGGCATCACCGGCAACGGATTGTGCTGGCGCGAGGTCGCCGCCGAGCTGGGTCGGCGCCGCGGCGATGGGGCGCTCCGGGTGCTGGCGCCGGACCTGCGGGGCCGGGCCGAGTCGCGTGAGGTCGGCCCGCCGTACGGGATGGGTGCCCACGCCGCCGACATGGCGCAGATCGCGCGCGCGCAGGACGGCCCGGTGCTGCTGGTGGGCCACTCGATGGGAGCGTTCGTGGCGGCCGTTGCGATGGCCACCGATCCCACGCCGTACGTCGCGGCGCTGCTGGTCGACGGCGCCCTCGCCCTGCCCATGCCGGACGGCATCGACGTCGACACCGCGTTGCAGGCCGTGATCGGTCCGGCGATGACGCGCCTGTCGATGCGGTTCGAGAGCCCGCAGGCCTATCTCGACTTCTGGCGGCAGCATCCCGCGGTCGGCCCGCTGCTGGCCGGCCCGGCCGCCGAGACGACCCAGGGCTACATCCTGCACGACCTGATGCCGGCGCCCGATGGCGACGGATACGTCTCGACGTGCGTCCTGGAGGCCATCCGCGAGGACGGCGGCGCCGTGCTGGTGGACCCGAGCGTGGCGCCCGCCACGAAGAACGCCCTGGAGCGCGGCGCGCGGATGGAACTGATCTGGGCCGCGCGGGGCATGCTCAACGAGCCGCAGGGGCTGTACGACGAGGGCCGGTTGGCCGCCCATGCGCTGCCGGAGAGCCTGCGCATCACCCGCGCCGACGCGAACCATTATTCGGTCATCCTCGACCCGGCCGGGGTGGCCACCATTTGCGACGCCATCGACCGCCTGCTGCCGGCCTCACCCCGCCACGACTGACGGCTACCGCTCGGCGCACCTCTCCTCATACCACGGTATGGAGAGGGGTGCGCCGAGCGGTCACCTGCTCATACCACGGTATGGAGAGGGGGCGGGTGGGATCAGATGTCGCGGAACGTGGTCACGCTGGCGCCTAGGGCGTTGAGGCGGTGGGCCAGGTCCTCGTACCCGCGGTTGATCACATAGACGTTGCGCAGCACCGAGGTGCCCGGCGCCGCGAGCATCGCCAGCAGGATGACGACGCCGGGTCGCAGGGCCGGCGGGCAGACCACCTCGGCCGCGCGCCAGCGGGTCGGGCCGTCGATCAGCACCCGATGCGGGTCGAGCAACTGCACCTTCACCCCGACCTTGGTCAGTTCGGTGAGGTAGATGGCGCGGTTCTCATAGACCCAGTCGTGGATCATCGTGCGCCCCTGCGCGACCGCCCCGATCAGCGCGAAGAACGGCAGGTTGTCGATGTTCAGTCCGGGGAAGGGCATCGGGTGGATCTTGTCGATCGGCGCGACCAACGGGCCGGGGATCGTGGTGAGGTCCAGCAGCCGGGTCTTGCCGTTGGCCGAGGCGTATTCGGGGCTCAGCTCGAACTTCATGCCCATCTCGGACAGCAGGCTCAGCTCGATCTCGAGGAACTCGATCGGGATGCGTCGGATCGTGATCGAGGACTCGGTGACCACGGCAGCCGCCAGCAGGCTCATCGCCTCGATGGGGTCCTCGCTGGGGGAGTAGTCGATGTCCATGTCGATGACCCGGCAGCCGCGCACCCGCAACGTCGTGGTGCCGATGCCGTCGATCTGGACGCCGAGCCGCTCCAGGAAGAAGCACAGGTCCTGGACCATGTAGTTGGGGCTGGCGTTGCGGATGACCGTCTCACCCTCGAACCGGGCGGCGGCCATGAGCGCGTTCTCGGTGACGGTGTCGCCGCGCTCGGTGAGCACCACGGCGCGGGTCGGGTGCACGGTGCGGTCCACGCCGGCGTGGAAGAAGCCATTGGTGGTGCTCACGGACAGGCCGAAGTGCTTCAGCGCGTGCATGTGCGGCTCGATGGTGCGTGAGCCCAGGTCGCATCCGCCGGAGAAGGGCAACGAGAAGCTGTCGAAGTCGTGCAGCAGCGGCGCGAAGAACATGATGATCGTGCGGGTACGCCGGGCCGCGTCGAGATCCATCGCGGTCAGATCCAGGCGCGCCGGCGGCACGATCTCCAGGTCGTTGCTGTCGGGCAGCCACCGAGTCCGTACGCCGATGCTCTGCAGCACCTCGATGATCCGGTTGACCTCTTCGATCCGGGCCAGGCTGCGCAGAGTCGTGCGGCCGTGGTTCAGCAACGCGGCGCACAGCAGCGCGACCGCGGCGTTCTTGCTGGTCTTCACGTCGATCGAGCCGGACAGCTTGGTGCCACCCTTGATGCGCAGGTGCTGCGGACCGGATGTGCCGAGCGAGACGAACTCGCTGTCCAGGGACTCCCCGATGCGGGCCAGCATGTCCAGGCTGAGGTTCTGACGGCCCTGCTCGATGCGGGCCACGGCGCTTTGGCTGGTGCCGAGATGCTCAGCCAGCTCCGCCTGAGTCAGGCCGGCGTGGCGGCGAGCGTCGCGGATGAGGCCTCCGATGCGTGCCAAGTAGTCCTCACTCATATAGTCAAGCCTAACTCATATATGAGATACTTGCCGGTCAGGCCCTATCTCGACAGCAAGGCAACGTCTTCCTGTCGCGAGCCGAGCGGCGACGATGACGGCGGCGGTCCGCAAGCAGGACGTTCGCCCAAGTCTCCCACATGGCTCGTGGGCCCCCCGACAAGATGTTCCCCCGGCGCGTCGCCGTACCGTTGGTATCCCGCACCGCCAGTGGACCATTCGAGACGCGCCTGCGCTGGTAGGCGCGCCGACGGGGGGTTCCGGCGGGGACGGCCACGGCCGCCGTACGACGTGGCGTAGGTCATACGGCGGCCGTTCAACAACGTCCGATCGCTGTCATGGGCCGCAGATCATGGCCCAATGAGTCACTCCGGCAGGCTGGCGACCCCTCGGGGCAGGAAGCGCTGGCCGGTGACCTTCTCGGCGATCCCGGACCGGTCGAGCAGAGGCGTGAGCCCCCCGTTCCAGAACTGGAAGCCGGCCCCGGTGATCATGGCGAGGTCGAGATCCTGCGCGGCGACGACGACGCCCTCGTCGAGCATGATCCGAGCCTCCTGCGCGAGCCCCGCCAGGACGGTCTCGCGGACCTGCTCGGTGGTCAGCACGGTCGGCTGCTCCGGCAGTTCCATCAGCTTCACGACCTCGGGGTTGGGCACCATCTCCCCGCTCGGGCTCAGCACGTAATAGCCCGGCATCTTGTGCTCGATCGCGATGCGGCGGAAGTTCTCCGAGATGTAGAACCGGTCCGGGAACGCCTTGCCGAGCGTCTCACCGTTGTGGAAGGCCACCGCCGGGCCGACCATGCCGAGCAGCACGAACGGGGGCATCGGGGCGACCCCGGCGAAGCCCTTGTCGGCCACATCCACCGGCGTGCCCTGGTCCACGATGCGCACCATGTCGGACATGAATCGCCCGAGCAGCCGGTTGACGATGAACGAGGGGCTGTCATTGACCAGGATCGTCGTCTTGCCCAGCCCCTTGCCCGCCGCGAACGCGGTGGCCAGGGCCGCATCGTCGGTCCGCTCGCCCTTGATGATCTCCAGCAGCGGCATGACGGCGACCGGGTTGAAGAAGTGGAACCCGACGACCCGCTCGGGGTGCTTCAGGTCCGCCGCCATGTCGGTGATCGACAGGGAGGAGGTGTTGGTCGCGAGGACGCATTCGGGGGTGACGACCTCCTCGACCTCCTTCCAGACCTGCTTCTTGACGCCCATCTCCTCGAAGACGGCCTCGATGACGAAGTCCGCGTCGGCGAAGCCGGCCTTGCTCGTCGAGCCCGTCACCAGGGCCTTGAACCGGTTCGCCTTGTCCGGGGTCAGCCGACCCTTCTTGACCAGCTTGTCGAGCTCGGCGTGGACATAGCCGACGCCCTTGTCCACCCGCTCCTGATCCAGGTCCGTCATCACCACGGGCACCTTGAGGCGCCGCACGAACAACAGCACGAGCTGGCTGGCCATCAGGCCGGCGCCGACGATGCCCACCTTGGTGATCTTGCGGGCCAGCGACTTCTCCGGAGCCCCGGCGGGCCGCTTGGCACGCTTTTGGACCAGATCGAAGGCGTAGAGCCCGGCGCGCAGCTCCTCGCTCATCATCAGGTCTTCGAGCGCGACGGTCTCGCCCTCGAAGCCGTCCTCGCGCGAGCAGGTGCGGGCCTTCTCCATCAGGTCAATGGCCCGGTACGGCGCGGGGGCGTAGCCGCCGGTCTTCAGGTCCGCGAAGTCGCGAGCCTTCTTGATCGCCGCGGCCCAGCTGGCCTCGTCGCGGTCGACGGGCGTGCGTTCGACGGTGATCTCGCCGGTGAGCACCTTGGCCGCCCACAGGATCGACTGGGCGAGGAAGTCGGCCGGCTCGAAGACCGCGTCGGCGAGGCCGATGTCGTAGACCTCGCGGCCCTTGAGCATCTTGTTCATCGACAGCGGGTTCTCGATGACCAGCTTGACCGCACGCTCGATGCCGATCAGGTTCGGCACCAGCCAGGTGCCGCCCCAGCCGGGGATGAGGCCGAGGAAGCACTCCGGCAGCGCGAACGCGGGGATCCCGGTGGAGGCGGTGCGGTAGGTGCAATAGAGGTTGACCTCGACGCCGCCGCCGAGGGCCAGGCCGTTGATGAACGAGAACGTCGGCACGCCCATGTCGGTGAGCCGACTGAACGCGATGTGCCCCAGGTCGGCGATCGCCCGGGCCTGCGCCTTGTCGGTGACCTTGGCGACGCCGGACAGGTCCGCGCCCGCGGCCAGGATGAACGGCTTGCCGGTGATGGCCACGGCCGCGATCTCGCCCTTGGCGGCCCGCTCCTGCAAGCCCTGCAGGACGGCGTCGAGCCGGATCAGGGTCTGCGGCCCGAACGTGTTGGGGCGGGTGTGGTCCTTGCCGTTGTCCAGAGTGAGCAGCGCCATCACCCCGGCGCCGCCGGGCAGCTCGATGTCGCGGACCTTGGCGTCGGTGATGACCTCGTCGGGGAAGATGGTCTGGAAGTCGATCGTGGGCGCGCTCATCGGGCCGCCGCCTCCTTCGTCTGGGTGGTGGACGTCGCGCCGGGGACGTAATCGGCGTGGTGGGGGTTCTCCCAGATGACGGTGGCCCCCATGCCCATGCCGATGCACATGCTCGTGATGCCGTAGCGCACGCTCGGGTCCTCCGCGAATTGCCGGGCGAGCTGGATCATCAGCCGTACGCCGGAGCTGGCCAGCGGATGGCCGCAGGCGATGGCGCCGCCATAGCGGTTGACCCGCGGGTCGTCGTCGGCGATGCCGTAGTGGTCGAGGAAGCTGAGCACCTGCACGGCGAACGCCTCGTTGAGCTCGAACAGGCCGATGTCGTCGATGGACAGGCCGGCGTTGGCCAGGGCCTTCTCGGTGGCCGGCACCGGACCGTAGCCCATCACCTCCGGCTCCAGGCCGGCGAACGCGAAGGACACCATCCGCATCTTCGGCGTCATGCCCAGCTCGGCCGCCGCCTGCTCGGACGCGAGGATGCACGCCGTGGCGCCGTCGTTGAGCCCGGCCGCGTTGCCGGCGGTGACCCGGCCGTGCGGCCGGAACGGCGTCTTCAGGTCGGCCAGCGCCGCCATCGTGACACCCGGTCGCGGCGGCTCGTCGGTGGCGGCATAGCCCCAGCCGAGTTCGGCGTGCCGGGTGGCCACCGGCACCAGATCGGGCTGGATCTGGTTGGCGGCGTAGGCCTTCTCCATCTTGTTCTGGCTGCCCACCGCAAAACGGTCGGCCCGTTCCTTGGTCAGCTGCGGGAACCGGTCGTGCAGGTTCTCGGCGGTGTTGCCCATGTTCAGCGCCTCGACGTCGACCAGCTTCTCCGCGACGAACCGCGGGTTGGGGTCGACGCCCTGCCCCATCGGATGCCGGCCCATGTGCTCGACGCCCCCGGCGATCGCGACGTCGTACGCGCCGAAGGCGATGCTGGCGGCGGCCGTCGTGGCGGCCGTCAGGGCGCCGGCGCACATCCGGTCGATCGCATAGCCGGGCACGGTGTCGGGCAGGCCGGACAGCAGTGCCGCGGTGCGCCCGATGGTCAGGCCCTGATCGCCCATCTGGGTGGTGGCCGCGATCGCCACGTCACCGACGCGCTCGGGCGGCAGTTCGGGGTGGCGGCGCAGGAGTTCGCGGACGCAGGCGACGATCAGGTCGTCGGCGCGCGTCTGGGCGTAGATGCCCTTATCTCCCGCCTTGCCGAACGGCGTGCGTACGCCGTCGACGAAGACGACCTCGTGGCGTGGTGTGGACACGGATTCTCCCTGGGTCGGCAGAACATGGGATCGGCGACATTCCGTCACCATGGTGACGCGGCCATCGGCCGGATGGTGGGCTGACGAAACCGCCGCTTCCGGACAATCTTACCGGTGGGTAATCCCGCTGCCACCGTGGCGAGGGTGGCGTTCGTCTCAGCGGGGTCCGGGCACCCCCTCCCACCTGCCCCGACGCCCGTGGTCGGGGGGCCCGTGGTCGGGCGGCGCGCGGGGCGGCTCAGTCGCCGGTCTGCAGGGCGGCGATGACGGCGGGGGCGACGATGTCGATCTGCCAGGACCGCGCGCCCCGCCCGGCCAGCGCGCTCCGGACCGCCTCGTCCGTGGCCTCGGGGGGTGACCACAGGACCCGGCGCAGGGTGTCGGGGGAGATCAGGTTCTCGACGGGGACCGTGTGCTGGGCGGAGAAGGCCGCCAGATCCGCGCGGACGGCAGCGAGGCGGGCGGCGGCCGCCGGGTCGCGGTCCGCCCACGCCCGCGGTGGCGGCGGGCCGTCGGAGGGCAGGCTCAGCAGCGGCAACTGCTCGTCGGTCAGGCTCAGTGCGGCGGTCACCGCGCCGAGCCACGCGGAGGCATACCGACGGGCCGCGCGGTTGCCGGTGGCCTCGCCCACCGCGCTGAGCGTGCCCGGGGCGGCCTGGGCGATCTCCAGGAGGGCCGCGTCCGGGATCACGCGGCCGGGCGAGACATCCCGGGTGCGGGCGACGTCATCGCGGGTGTACCAGAGTTCCCGGGCCACGGCCATCGTCCGGCGGCTGCGGATCTTGTGCAGCCCGGAGAGCCGTCGCCAGGGATCGACCCGCGGCGCGGGACCGGTGAACGAGGTGAGGGCGGCGAATTCCTGGTGGGCCCAGTCGAGCTTGCCCTGGTCCGCGAGATCGGCCTCGATCGCGTCGCGCAACTGGGGGAGCACCTCCACGTCCAGCGCCGCATACCGCAGCCACGGCTCCGGCAACGGCCGCGTGGACCAGTCCACCGCGGAGTGCTCCTTGGCCAGTGTGACCCCCAAGTAGTGCTCCAGGACCGCGGCGAGGCCGACCCGCGGTTGGCCCGCGAGTCGGGCGCCCAGCTCGGTGTCGAACAGGTGCGCCGGGAACAGGCCCAGCTCGGCGAGGCAGGGCAGATCCTGGCTGGCCGCGTGCACGACCCACTCGACGTCCCCGATGACCTCGGCGATCGGGCCGAGGTCGGGGCAGGCGATCGGATCGAGCAGGACGGTGGCCGCCCCGGCCCGGCGCAGCTGCACCAGATAGGCGCGCTGACCGTAGCGGTAACCGGAGGCGCGTTCGGCGTCGACGGCCACCGGACCCGTCCCGGCCGCCAGGGCCCGGGCCGCGGCCGCCAGCTCCGCCTCGTCCTCGACGACCTCCGGGATCCCGTCCGACGGCATCTCGATCAGGGTGGGCAGGCCGAGATCCTCGGGGCTGCCCTCCGGTGCGGCGGCGGGTGGCGCCGCCGGGGCTGCGGCCTCGCGCTCGGCTCGCCGACGAGCCAACTCCTCGCGCACCTCGGCCCGGCCCTCGCGGGTGCGGCGCCGCGTCACGGGGCCCGCCGGGCGCGGATCGGGACCGGCGGCAGCCTCGGCAGCCGCCGCAGCCGCGGGGGAATCGGCAGCAACGGTGGCGTCGGCGGATGATTCGGCGGGTGGCGGTGGGGTGAACGGGTCGTCGAGGTGGCTCATACCGATCACCAGGATGTCATGCGGCGGTCATCGCCGGATGCCCGGCAGCGGGACGACCCCGTCGGGCAGCGGCGGCAGGCCGGCGATGGTGCACAGCAGCTCGGTCCACAGCAGCAGGTGGTCTCCCAGCTCCGCACCCGAGACGGTCCACGAGGCCCGCAGTTCCAATTCGGCGCTGGCGTCCTTGTCGGCCAGCGACCCGAAACTCTCCGAGACGATCCGGGTCACCGTTCCGCCCAGCGCGCGGTAGCCGACTCCCGCATCGTCCAGCGCGTCGCTCAGCCAGGACCAGCCGACCTCGGGGAGCAGGGGGTCGGCGCCCATCTCCGCATCGAGCTGGCAGGTCGCATAGGTGACGACCCGCCACGCCCCGTCCCACGCCTCCGGCTCTGCGGGGTCGTGCAGCACGATGAAGCGCCCCGTCGCCACCGGGTCCTCGGACTCGGGCAGCATGACGTCTGCGGACAGTGCCGTGCTGTTCGGGGCGATGCGTTGCGGCGCGGGGATCTCCAGCAGCGTGACCTCGGGCCGCGTCCGCACCTGCGCCAGGGCCTGGACGCACCGGCTGAACTGCTCGGGCGCCCCACGGCGGGCCTGGCGACTGCTCACGTGGAGCACCATACGGCCGGCTCAACCCACCGCGCGGGCACCACGCCGGTCACGCTGCGCAGGTGCGGCCAGGACGTGCGACGATGCGCAGCGTGACCGATCTGTCCTCCGGCGTCGAGCGTCGCGGTCCCGCGGACTCCGCAGCCCCGGACGCCGTACCGTCGTCCCCCGCCGAGTCGTTGCTCGTCGCCGCCGCGCGGCGGCGGCCGGGCCCTCGTCCGCCGGTGTGGTTCATGCGCCAGGCCGGGCGGTCGCTGCCCGAGTACCGGGCCATCCGGGAGGGCATCGCGATGCTGGACTCCTGTCGGCGACCCGACCTGGTCGCGGAGATCACCCTGCAACCGGTGCGTCGGCATGGGGTGGACGCGGCGATCTTCTTCAGCGACATCGTGGTCCCGCTGGCGGCGATCGGGATCGACCTGGACATCGTCCCGGGGACGGGTCCCGTCGTGGCCCGCCCGATCCGGCGCCGGGCCGACCTCGACCAGCTCGTGCCGCTGGAGCCGGGACACGTCCCCGACATCACCGAATCGGTGCGCCTGGTGGTGGCGGAGCTGGGCGCGAGGCCGTTGATCGGATTCGCGGGGGCGCCGTTCACCCTCGCGTCGTACCTGGTCGAGGGCGGTCCCAGCAAGAACCACGAGAACACCAAGGCGCTGATGTACGGCGACCCGCAGCTCTGGCACGACTTGTGTGCCCGGCTGGCCCAGATCTCCGGGACCTTCCTGCGGGTGCAGGCGCAGGCCGGCGCGAGTGTCGTTCAGCTCTTCGACTCCTGGGTCGGCGCGCTGCCGCTGGCCGACTACGAGCGGTACGTCGCGCCCCACTCGGCGTCCGCCCTCGCCGCCGTGGCCGACCTGGACGTGCCCCGAATCCACTTCGGGGTGGGCACCGGCGAACTGCTCGGCGCGATGGGAGCGGCCGGCGCCGAGGTGGTCGGGGTGGACTACCGGGTGAACCTGGCGCAGGCCTCCCGGCGGATCGGTCCGGGATATGCCGTGCAGGGCAACCTCGACCCGGCGTACCTGTTCGCGCCCTGGGAGGCGCTGGCGGAGCGGGTCCGGCAGATCGTGGCCGAGGGGCGGCAGACGCCCGGGCACATTGTCAATCTGGGGCACGGGGTCCTGCCGCACACCGACCCCGACGTCATCACCCGCGTCGTGGACCTCGTCCGCTCGCTCGAGGGCTCGTGAGCCTGGGCCACGCTGTGAAGGGCGGGCCGCGATGACGGTCGATCAGCTCTACCTCGTCGGCGGCCTCGCGCTCCTGCTAGCCGTCGTCCTGCCCATCCTGTTGCGTCGGGTCGCGCTGTCGGCCCCCATCGTCCTGGTCCTCGTCGGCTTGGGCATCGGATCCATGCCGCTGCCGCAGGGTTTCGACGTCGACCCGACGACGAACCCGGCCGCCATCGAGCACCTGACCGAGCTCACGGTGATCGTGGCGTTGATGGGTGTCGGGCTGGCCTTGGACCGCCCGCTGTCGTTGCGGTCCTGGGCGTCGTGGCGGCGCTGGCATGCGACGTGGCGGTTGCTCGCCATCGGGATGCCGCTGGCGATCCTCGGGACCTGGGTCCTCGGGATGGGGGTGCTGGGGCTTGGTGCGGGCTCGTCCTTGCTGCTGGGCGCGGCGTTGGCGCCCACCGATCCGGTGCTCGCCGCGGATGTCCAGGTCGAGGGACCCAGCACCGAGGAACTCGACGACATCGGGGAGCGCGACGAGGTGCGGTTCGCCCTGACCTCGGAAGCGGGCTTCAACGACGCCTTGGCGTTCCCGTTCGTCTACGCGGCGATCTTCCTCGCGGAGAAGCAGCAGGTCGGGGACTTCCTGCTGCGGTGGCTGAGTTGGGAACTCGTCGGCAAGACGCTGCTGGGGGCGGCGATCGGCGTCGCCTGCGGCCTGGCTCTTGGGCGGGTAGCGTTCCACGGCCACGACACGCTGCGCCTGGCGGAGAAGGGCGAGCCGTTGCTGGCCCTGGCTGCCACGTTCGTCGCTTACGGGCTGGCCGAGGTCGTGGGCGGCTGGGGGTGTCCTTCGCCGACGGACTGTTGGGCTACCTCGACTGGCGCGGGTTCGGGTTCGCGGTCCTCGTCCTGTTCGTGGTCCGGCCCGTCACGGCCGGCCTCGCCCTGCTGGGGAGCGATCGGCACGTCCGCGGCCAGGGGGAGGTGGGGCTCGGTCCTCGGGAGCGGCTCGTCACAGCATTTTTCGGCGTTCGGGGCATCGGTTCGGTGTACTACCTGGCGTACGCCTTCGGCGCCGCCGCCTTCCCCGAGCAGTCCTACCTGTGGTCGGTGGTGGGCGCGACGATCTTGTTGTCCGTCATCGTGCACGGGGTTCTCGCCACGCCGGCCATGCGCTGGGTCGAGGCGAAGCGGGCCGAGCGGGCCACCGACACGGTCTAGACCGGCCGCAACCCGGTCTCGCAGCCGGGCCGATTGCGCCGGCGCACGGGGCGCGTTGGTCGCCCTGCCGCCCGGCCTGACAGACTGCGGCCATGACCGAGACCCGACCTGGCGCAGCGGAGCTGCGCGCGCTCAACGACACGATCCGCTACGCGATGTGGTCGGTCTTCGCCGCGTCAGTGCCGCTCGGCGAGGATCGGGCCGGCATCGAGAGCGACCTGGACGACTTCCTCGCGGGCGTGGAGGCGGACGGGGTCGTGGTGCGGGGCCTGTACGACGTGGCCGGCCTGCGCGCCGACGCCGATCTGATGATCTGGTGGCACGCCGAGACGGTCGAGCAGCTGCAGGCGGCGTACCAGGCGTTCCGACGCACCCGGTTGGGTCGGCACCTGACGCCGGTCTGGTCGGTGGCGGCGCTGCACCGGCCCGCCGAGTTCAACAAGGGGCACGTGCCGGCGTTCATGAAGGGCGAGGAAGCCCGCGACTACCTGTGCGTCTATCCGTTCGTGCGCAGTTATGAGTGGTATGTCATCGGCGAGGACGAGCGCCGCGCCATGCTGTCGGAGCACGGCCAGATGGCCCGCGACTACCCCGACGTGCGGGCCAACACGATCGCCTCGTTCGCGCTCAACGACTACGAGTGGGTGCTGGCCTTCGAGGCCGACGAGTTGCACCGCATCGTCGACCTCATGCGGCACCTGCGCGGCAGCAAGGCCCGGCTGCACGTGCGCGAGGAGGTGCCCTTCTTCACCGGGCCGCGCCGTACCCCGGGGCAGATCGTCGCCGCGTTGCCCTGACCGCCGGTCAGAGCTGGCGCGCCATCAGGCGCAGGGCGTCCGCGGCGACGGACTTGCCGTCGTGGAAGCCCATGTCCCACGGCGCCCCGGCGAACACTTGGGCTCCGACGGTCGGGCTGATCCGCTCGGCGGCGGTCCGCAGGATCTCCCGCCGGATGGCGTCCGCCTCGGCCTCGAAGAGGCCCAGGCAGCTCTCGACCACGTGGTCGGCCGCGGCCTTCTCTAGCCGGGGCTGCCCGTCATCGCCCGGTCGCAGGAGAACCTCTAGCAGCAGGTCCCGCGTGATCATCGCCCGTCCTTCAGGTTTGCGCTGCCGGCGAGGGCAGCAGGTCACCGGCGCCGCCGCTGCGTCGCCTCCAGCGGATCTATCGGCCGAAGCGCGTACGGCGTAAGCGTGCCGTCGCCATCCGCTGGCGGGGCGCTCGGCCAGACGGGCAACGCGGGGTCAGGCGCTGCGATTCAGCCGTCGATGGGGTGCAGGCGCAGGCTGATCGAGTTGATGCAGTACCGCTGATCGGTGGGCGTGTCATAGCCCTCGCCCTCGAAGACGTGGCCCAGGTGGCTGCCGCACGAGGCGCAGCGCACCTCGACGCGGCGCATGCCGTGGGAGCGGTCTTCCACGTACTCCACCGCGTCACCGGCCAGCGGCGCGTAGAACGACGGCCAACCGCAGTGACTGGGGAACTTCGTCTCGCTGCGAAACAGCTCGGCCCCGCAGGCTCGGCAGCTGTAGACGCCTTCGGTGCTGGTGTCGGTGTATTCCCCGACGCCCGGCGGCTCGGTGCCGGCGCGGCGCAGCACGGCGTACTCCTGCGGCGTCAGCAGAGCCGCCCACTCTTCGTCGGTGCGCTGCACAGGATAGGGCTGCACGGGATCGCTCTGACCGGTCATGCGGATCACCGTACGGCGTGGTCGCGGGCCGACCGCGAGCGCCCCGCCGCCAGGCTCGCCCCGGGCGGGCGGCATTAGGCTGCCGCCCATGGCGGACCCCGCAGTGACGATCGAGTGCGCCGCCCCGGACGGGCAGGTACGTCGGGTGCGGTTGAGCAACCCGGACCGACCGGTGTGGCCGCAGGCGGGGCTGAGCAAGGCGGACCTCGCGGCGTACCTGCTGGCCGTCGACACGGCGTTGCTGCGCTGCGTGGGGGATCGGCCGGTGACCCTGCAACGCTTCCGCGGCGGGGTGAGCGGGGAGGAGTTCTATAGCAAGAACCCGCCCAAGGGCTGCCCGGCCTGGATCCGCACCGTGGAGTGCACCTACCCCTCCGGGCGGCGGCATCCGCAGCTGGTGATCGAGGAGATCGGCGCCGCGGTGTGGGCGGTGCAGATGGGCACGGTCACCTTCCACCCGTGGCCGGTCCGCGCCGACGACAACGACCTCGTCGACGAGGTGCGCATCGACCTGGATCCGCAGCCGGGCACCGGGTTCGCGCAGGCCGTCGAGGCGGCGCTGGCGCTGCGGGAGCTGATGGCCGAGCTGGGGTTGACGGCCTGGGCCAAGACCAGCGGCAACCGTGGGGTGCACGTCTACAGCCGCATCGCACGGACCCACGAGTTCCTCGACGTGCGGCACGCGGTCATCGGGATCGCCCGGGAATTGGAGCGCCGGCTCCCGGATCTGGTCACCACGGCCTGGTGGAAGGAGGAGCGCGGCGCGCGGCTGTTCGTCGACTACAACCAGGCGAACCGGGACCGCACGATCGCCTCGGCCTACAGTCCCCGGCCGCTGCCGCACGCGCCCGTTTCCATGCCGCTGACCTGGGCGCAGCTGCCGGAAGCGGATCCGGCGGAGTTCACCGTAACGACGGTGCCGGCGATCGTGGCGGCCGAGGGCGACGCCTGGGCCGAGATCGATGCGCCGGAGCACACCGGGCGGATCGATGCGGCGCTGGGGTTGTGGCAGGCAGACCTCGAGCGAGGTTTAGGGGAACTGAACTTCCCTCCCGACTTCCCCAAAATGCCCGGCGAACCGCCGCGCGTCCAGCCCAGCAAAAAGAACGAGGCCAACTGGGAGGGCGAGGTCAAGCTCGCCGGTCGTCCCGGACGACCTCAGCGTCAGTGAGGACTTCGCCCAGGTCGTACGCCGCGGCGCGGTCGATCTGGTCGATGCTGCACGAGCGCGGATCCCGGTCGGGGCGCCACCGCAGGAACTGCACGGCGTGCCGGAATCGCCAGCCCTCCAGCTGATCGAACGACACCTCCACGACCCGCTCGGGGCGCAGCGGCACGAACGAGACGTCCTTGGTGGAGGAGAACCGGGAGCGGTCGGTGGCGGCCTGCGCCACCGTCCCGTCCGCGTCGCGGAGCACCCACGGCTGCAGTTCCTCGATCAACTCCACGCGCCGCGCGGCGGTGAACGCGGCGATCCCGCCGACGTTGAAGAGGCGCCCATCTGCGCCGTACAGCCCGAGCAGCAGCGAGCCGACCCCGCGCCCGCTGGTGTGCACCCGGTAGCCGACCAGCACGGCTTCGGCGGTGCGCTTGTGCTTGATCTTGACCAGGGTGCGCTTGCCGGGGGCATAGGCCGCGGCCAGCGGCTTGGCCAGAATGCCGTCCAGTCCCGCCCCCTCGAAGCGGCTGAACCAGTCCTGAGCCACCTGGTGATCGCGGGTCACCCGGGTCAGGTGGATCCCGTGGCCGCGCGGAACCCCCGCGAAAAGGCGCTCCAATTCCGCGCGCCGTTCGCTGAAACCCCGCTGCAGCCAAGGCTCGTCGGCGACCGAGAGGAGATCGAACGCGACCACCTCGGCGGGGGTCTCGAGGGCGAGCTTGGCCACCCGGGAGGCGGCCGGGTGGATCCGCTGGGCCAGCGCCTCCCAGTCCAGGCGCTGGGCGCCCGGTTCGCCCCGCCGTACGACGAGTTCGGCGTCGAGGGCGCAGCGGGCCGGCAGCGCCGCCCGGACCTGGTCGACCACCTCCGGGAAATAGCGCGTCAGGGGCTTCTTGCCGCGACTGGCCAACTCCACCTCGTCGCCGTCCTTGAGCACGATGCAGCGGAACCCGTCCCACTTCGGTTCGTAGAGCAGGCCGCCGGCGACCGTGTCGGCCGGCGGAATCGCCGGGGCGGCCTTGGCGAGCATGGGTTCCAGGGGGAGCGGGAAGGGGACCTTCATGGCGGCCATTGTGCTCGGTGGTGCGGCGCCGGCGGACACCCCCTGTCAGGATGTCCCCGTGACGACCTCCTCACCGGTCCCCGCGGGGCGCCGCGCCGTGGCCGTGGCCTGCGGTCTGGCCGGGGGCGCCCTGGCCGGTTCGGCGACGAGCCTGGCGCTGGCGTCGTACGTGCTGCGCCGGCTGGTGACCCCCGAGCGCGACCGCACGGACAACGTGCAGATCCTGGCGGTGCACCTCGGCGACGGCGGTGCTGACGGCGACGACGGCGATGCGATCACCCTGGCCCGCACCGAGGAGACGGTCGCTCCGGGACGGTACGGCCTGTGGCTGCACGGTGGCCGCGGGCACGCGCGGCTGGGGGACGTGCTCGCCGACGATCCCCGCGCCGGCACGGTGACCAGGCGGGTCGAGCGCGTCGACGCCGGTTCGCTGCGGCCCGGGCCGGCCCGCTGGAACGGCTACTACTACGGCGGCGACCCGCGGCAGTCCCTCGGGCTCGACTTCGTCGACGTCGCCATCCCCGGACCGTTGGGGCCGATGCCGGCGTGGCTGATCCCGGCCGCCGAGACAGCCGTGCCCGAGAACCGTTGGGCGGTCCTCGTGCACGGCCGGGGGGCGCTGCGCGGGGAATGCCTGCGCGCCGTCCCGGTGCTGCATCGGCTCGGGTACACCTGCCTGATCGTCGGCTACCGCAACGACGAGGACGCCCCCTCCAGTGGGGACCGGCGCTACGCCCTCGGGCTGTCGGAATGGGCGGACATCGAGGCCGCCCTGGGCTGGGCGCGCGACGCGGGCGCCACCTGCGCCGTGCTCGTGGGCTGGTCGATGGGCGGCGCGATCGTGCTGCAGACGCTGAGCCGTTCCCCGCTCGCGGCCGAGCTGGTGACCAAGGTCGTGCTCGACGCGCCGGTGGTGGACTGGGGCGATGTCATCCGGCACCACGTCCGGCTCGGCCGCATCCCGGCCGGCATCGCCGATGTCGCGACCCGGGTGCTGCGCTGGACGGGGGCCCGGCAGCTGGTGGGAATCGACTCCCCGCTGGATGTGGCCGAGACCGATTGGATCGCGCGGGCCCGCGAGCTGGCCCACCCGACGTTGCTGATCCATTCGGTCGACGACGAATTCGTGCCCGTCGGCCCGTCGGTCGCGTTGGCCCGGGCCCGCGCCGGACTGGTCCGCTACGTGCGCTGGACCGAGGCGCGGCACACCAAGGAGTGGAACACCGACCCGGATCGCTGGGACCGGGTCGTCGCCGAATTCCTCACCAGCTGAGCCAGACTCCCGCTCCGAGGCGGGCCGTTCGACGGCGCTGCTGCGTGGCGGCCGGGCGAGTCGGTGTCATGATGCCCCATGGCGAAAAAACCGAAGAACTCCGACAAGAAGTCCCGGTCCGGGGGTGGCAAGTCCGCGGCGGCGCGCGCCGAGAAGGCGGCCCCCGACCTCGCGGCGGCGATCCACGAGGCGCTGCAGGTCACCGAAGGGTTCGACCTGTCCGCCGTCGATCCGCGGGCCACCCCGGGGTTCACCGGGGACCGCGCCGCGGCGGAGCAGGAACTCGCCGCGACGGCGCAGGAGGTCTCCACCCTGCAGGAACGGCTGTACGCCGAGTCCAGGGGCGGGGGCCAGCGCAGCCTGCTGCTCGTGGTCCAGGGGCTGGACACCTCGGGCAAGGGCGGCATCATGCGGCACGTGGTCGGCCTGCTCGACCCGCAGGGCGTGCAGATCACGGCGTTCAAGGCGCCGACGCGTGAGGAGCGCAGTCACCCCTTCCTGTGGCGGATCCGCCGGGCGCTGCCGACCCCGGGCATGATCGGGGTCTTCGACCGCTCGCAATACGAGGACGTGCTCATCGTGCGCGTGCACAACCTGGTTCCGCCGTCGACGTGGTCGCGCCGGTACGCCCAGATCAACGCCTTCGAGAAGTCCGCCGCCGACAAGGGCATCCGCATCGTCAAGGTGATGCTGCACATCAGCTCGGCCGAGCAGAAGGAGCGGCTCGGCGAGCGGCTGGCGCGGCCGGACAAATACTGGAAGTTCAACCCCGGCGACATCGACGAGCGCCAGCGGTGGGACGACTATATGGCGGCGTACCAGGCCGTCATGGACAAGACGGCCACCGAGCACGCGCCGTGGTACGTCGTGCCGGCGGACCGCAAATGGTATGCCCGACTCGCCGTACAGCACCTGCTGCTGCGCGAGCTGCGCGCCATGGACCCGCAGTGGGCCGCCGCCGACTTCGACGTGGCGCAGCAGCAGGACCGCCTCGCCGCGACCTGAAGGCCTCAGGACCTGGGGCTGCGCTGCTGACGCTTGCGCGGCGTCCGGGGCGCGATCGTCTTCGCCGCCCCGCCGCGGGGCCGCTTCGGCGGCGCCGGGGCGGGGTCTGGTTCCTCTCGCGACCCGGGCAGGGCCGACGACGCGGCCTGCGCGGTGGCGAGCTCTTCGACCTCGTCGGGGGCTGCGGGCAGGGGCGTGCTCTGCAGCACCAGGACCGACCGGCCGGCCACGGCCACCTGGTCGCCGGGCGTGATCAGCGAAGCGGTCGGGTCCGGCAGTCCGGTCGCGAGGGCCGTGTTGATCGCCACTCGCCAGCGGACGCTCTCGTGCTCCAGATGCCTGGGGACGGTGAACTCGACGGCATCGCTGTGGGCGTTGAACATGAGGATGAAGTCGTCGTCGCGGACCCGGCGGCCCAAGGCGTCGGGGGAGTGGATCCCGTCACCGTTGAGGAAGACGGCCAGGGTGCGGGCGTAGCCGGTCTGCCAGTCCTCCTCGCGCATCTCCGAACCGTCGACCGCCAGCCACACGATGTCGCGCAACTCGGACTCACCGCCATGGTCGGCGCTGCCCTTGAAGAACCGCCGCCGCCGAAACACCGGATGGTCCATCCGCAGCTTGATGAGCTCCCGGCTGAACGTCAGCAAGTGCTCCTGGTCGCGGGTCAGGGCCCAGTCGATCCAGGCGATCTCGTTGTCCTGGCAGTAGACATTGTTGTTGCCGTGCTGGGTGCGCCCCAGTTCGTCGCCGTGCGCGAGCATCGGCACACCCTGGCTCAGCATCAGCGTGGTGAGCATGTTGCGGATCTGCTGCCGGCGCAGGGCCTGGATCGCGGTGTCCTCGCTCGGCCCTTCGGCCCCGCAGTTCCACGACCGGTTGTGGCTCTCGCCGTCGCCGTTGCCCTCGCCGTTGGCCTCGTTGTGCTTCTCGTTGTAGGTGACCAGATCGCGCAGCGTGAATCCGTCGTGGGCGACGATGAAGTTGATCGAGGCGATGGGGCGCCGGCCGGAGTGCGCGTAGAGATCGCTCGACCCGGTCAGCCGGGAGGCGAACTCCGACAGCGCGGCGGCCTCACCACGCCAGTAGTCGCGGACCGTGTCCCGGTATTTGCCGTTCCACTCGGTCCACAGCGGCGGGAAGTTGCCCACCTGGTAGCCGCCGTCGCCGAGATCCCACGGCTCGGCGATGAGCTTGACCTGGCTGATGATCGGGTCCTGCTGGATCAGGTCGAAGAATGCCGAGAGCTTGTCGACCTCGTGGAACTGTCGCGCCAGTGTCGCGGCCAGGTCGAAGCGGAACCCGTCGACGTGCATCTCGGTGATCCAATAGCGCAGGCTGTCCATGATCAGCTGCAGCACGTGGGGGTGGCGCATCAACAGGCTGTTGCCGGTGCCCGTCGTGTCGTAGTAATGCTCCTTGGCATCGTCGACGAGCCGGTAGTAGGCGGCGTTGTCGATGCCTCGGAAGCAGAGCGTCGGGCCGAGTTCGCTGCCCTCGGCGGTGTGGTTGTAGACCACGTCGAGGATGACCTCGATCCCGGCCTCGTGCAGCGCCTTGACCATCGACTTGAACTCCGTGACCTGCTGGCCGTGCTGGCCGGTCGCGGAGTACTCGTTGTGCGGGGCGAGGAAGCCGATGGTGTTGTAGCCCCAGTAGTTGCGCAGCCCCTTGTCGACCAGGTGGGTGTCCTGGACGAACTGGTGCACCGGCAACAGCTCCAGGGCGGTCACGCCCAGGTCCTTGAGGTAGGCCACGATCGCGGGGTGCGCCATCGCGGCGTACGTCCCGCGGATCTCCTCGGGCACGTCCGGGTGCGTCATCGTCAGGCCCTTGACGTGCGCCTCGTAGATGACGCTCTCGTGGTATTCGTGCCGAGGCGGCCGATCGTGACCCCAATCGAAGAAGGGATTGACCACCACCGAGAGCATGGTGTGCCCGAGCGAGTCGTCGTTGTTGTGCTCCTCGGGCGCCATGAAGCGGTAGGCAAACAGCGACTCGTCCCCGGTCAGCTGGCCGGTGATGGCCTTGGCATAGGGGTCCAGCAGCAGCTTGTTGGGGTTGCAGCGGTGCCCGTTGGTGGGTTCGTAGGGGCCGTGCACCCGGTAGCCGTATTGCTGGCCGGGCTGGAGGTTGGGCACGTAGCCGTGCCACACGTAGCCGTCGACCTCGGTCAGCTCCAGCCGTTCCTCGGCGCCGGCTTCGTCGATGAGGCACAGCTCGACTCGGGTGGCGACCTCGGAGAACAACGCGAAGTTCACGCCGGCCCCGTCGAAGGTCGCGCCGAGGGGGTATGCCCTGCCAGGCCAGATGTCCATGTGCTCCACTCCGTCGATGCCGGCCGGGCGGACTTCGCCGGGCCGGCGGGTCCATTTTGACAGGCTCGCGCGCCTCGGCCGACATGCCCGCCGCACGCCGCCCGGGGCCGGGTGAGCGAGTTGGCGCCGAGGCAGCGGATCGGTTAATGTCGGGGAGCACCCGAGGGCGCCACGCCCGACGGGAAATGCGGACATAGCTCAGTTGGTAGAGCACAACCTTGCCAAGGTTGGGGTCGCGAGTTCGAGTCTCGTTGTCCGCTCGGAGGCCGCGGGCCCTTGGGGCACCGAGTTTCACGGTGGAGTGGCCGAGAGGCGAGGCAACGGCCTGCAAAGCCGTGTACACGGGTTCAAATCCCGTCTCCACCTCCACTCACCCGGGCGATTGGCGCAGGTGGCTAGCGCGCTTCCTTGACACGGAAGAGGTCACAGGTTCAAGTCCTGTATCGCCCACCCTTGCAGCACGGCCCCTGGCCAGCGACACCGCTGGCCAGGGGCCGTTCTCGTGCTGCGGGCACCCTGCCGGCATCCGGCCCCTGCGCTGAGGTTTGGAGCGTTGCGGGCGCGGCCGCTAGGGTGGACCAGCAACCAGGACGTATAGCTCAGTTGGTTAGAGCGTTCGCTTCACACGCGAAAGGTCAGGGGTTCGAGTCCCTTTACGTCCACCGCACGCACAAGGCTCGAACCCTTGCCAACGGAAACGTTGGTCGAGGTTCGGGCCTTGTGTGCGTCTGCGGCCCAGGTCAGGGCGTTGGCGTTGACCTGCGGATCGAGGAGCATCTCGAAGGGTCGGTTGTGCTCGACGCGCAACTCGTTGTCCTCGTCGATGTAGACCTTCGTGAAGAACGCCTGGTTGCACAGCCGCCGGTTGCTGTCGTCGCAGCGGATGTAGATGTCGGCGCAGTTGGCGAGCAGGCCGAGAGCGTCGTCGAGGTGGGCGCGGGCATCGGCGTAGTCACCGAAGTGGGCGTCGATACGGCGGGTCACTTGGTCGAGTTCGGCGACGATGCGGTCCTGCTCGCGCTTGAGCACTGAGAGAGGGATCGCGTCTGCGTAGTGCGCCTGCATGAGCCGGTCCTGCTCGCTTTCGAGCCGGTCGCGGTTGGTGGTGAGACGTTCCAGTTCCTCGGTTTCGGCAGCCATGAGCCGGTCGAACTCGTGGTGGAGCATCCCCGCGAGGGCGTCCTGCTGGGCGGGCGTGATCTGGACGCGCGTGTAGTAGTCCTCGACGAGCTTCTCGACGTCCTCGATGAGCATCGCCTGGCGCGTGCAGTCGGTGCGCTTGGAGTGCCGCCCGGAGCAGACGAAGTAGCAGTAGACGTTGCCGTGGCGGTTCTTCGCGTTGGAGACGATGAGCCTGGAGCCGCACTGGCCGCAGTGGATGGTGCCTTTGAGGTAGTGGCCGTGGACTTGGGTTGCCTCTACGGCGCACTGGTGCGCGGTGAGCACGGACTGGACCTGGTACCAGACCTCGGCGGGCACGAGCGCCGGGTGGTTGCCCTTGTAGCGGGTACCTCGGTAGATGACATCGCCCTTGTAGTACGGGTTGGTCAGGAGGCGGTGGACGGTGGACACGGCCAGCGGCTTGGCTGGACGCTTCGGAGTCGGGAGGCTCCGTAGCCCGCGCGAGGTGAGTTCGTCGTGGAGCTGGCTGACGCTCCAGTTGCCCGAGGCGTAGGCCTTGAACGCCCACTCGATCATCGGTGCCCGTTCAGGATCGAGCTCGATGGTGCGGACTTCGCGGCCGAGTTCGTCGCGCTTGCGGACGTTCAAGTACCCGATGGGCGCTCGTCCGTTCGTGCCGCCGCCGATGGCCTTCTGGTTCATGCCCTTGGCGACCTCGGTGGCGAGGTTTCGGGAGTAGAACTCGGCGATCGTCGACATGATGCCGTGGAGGAGCATCCCCGAAGGGGTCTCGTCGATGTTCTCCGACGCGGACACGAGCATCACCCCGCACTGTTGGAGCGCGAGGTGGATGCTCACGTCGTCGGCGCGGTTGCGGGCGAGCCGGTCGACCTTGTGAACGATGCAGTACGCGACCTTGTTGGCCTTGACGTACTGGATCATCCGCATCAGCTCGGGCCGGTCGGACGACTTGGCGGATGCTCCCGCGTCGACGAACTCCTCGACGATGCCGGCGCCGAGCTGTTCGGCCTTGCGCCGGGTCGCCTCGCGTTGGGCCGGGATCGAGAAGCCTTCGTCGGTGCCGCCCTTCTCTGCCTGCTCGCGGGTCGAGACCCGCAGGTACGAGACGGCGGCGGCCGCAGTCTTGGGCGGGTCGATGAGGCTGGCTGCCGGATCGTCGGCAATGGTGGTCATCGGGGGCTCACTCTCACGCGGATCGACCCTCGCGCTCCCACTGTTGGTAGAAGGGGTGTTGATCGTGAGAGCAGCCAGTGAAGGCTGTAGGGCGAGACCCGATGGTCGCGGTGCGTGTTGCCCGCCGAGCGGCGAGGTTTAGGCCACAACACCCCGCATCGCGAGGCTTGTACGGTTCATTCTACCGGGCGGCTTCGGAAGCGGCCAGGCCATCCGGTGCCGCCCGGTAGGTGTCGGGCACCCGCACCGCCTGGCGGGCCGCGCGGCTCTCGCCGGTCTCCTGCAACGTCAGCCGAATGAGAACCTCGGCGAGTTTGTGCAGGTCGACGCGCTCGCGGTGGACGGCCCGGACGGAGAACGACCGCTCCTCGTACGGGCGACGATCGGTCTTCTTGGCGTAGCGGCTCATCGATCTACGGACCCTCGTCGTCGCCCAGGCTGGCGTGGAACTCGTCTTCAGCTTCTTGGCGCTTGCGGACTTGGGCGATGACGAACTCGACGAACTTGGTGTCGCGGTCGGTGAAGGTGAAGTCCTGAATGGTGGGCGCTGGGTCCTCGCCAGGCCACGCAGCTTGCCGGGTCGGACGGTCGCGGTCGCCACGGGTACCGCAGGCGGTGACCCAGTAGCGAAGACGCTCTCGCGCATCGGCAAAGTCGCGATGCCAGCCGAGCGGCGCGGACGCGTTCTGCTCGGGTTCGTAGGCCGCGAGCCAGTGCAGGTGCAGCGCCGACAACTCCCAGACCATCTCCGGGTGGTGATGCCAGAACGGCGGCACCACCGCGACGGTGAGGCCGTAGGTGCGTCGCAGCCAGTCAACCCAGCGGTTCAGTGCGAGCCATTCCTGCTCTAGCTCGTGCGCCGTCAGCAGGTTCCAGTTCACGGGGTGAGGCGGTTCGGGTATGTCCGCGTCGGTGACGCGGGGCGGTCCGTCGAAGACGTCCGGCTCATCCATCTCATGCTGATCGTTCATGGTGCTGTGGCTCCCGAACTCACATGCTGACCGGGGAGGCGTGCGCCGCGGTCGCTGCCCGCTGCGTCGGGTCGTACGCCGCTGCTTCCCGGCCGACTCCGCTGCGCGGCGTGCGGTCCACCTCGTAGCGGGTTCGCGCGGCGTCGTGGCCGATCTTCTTGGCGACGAACTCCTCGCCCTCGATCGCCTGACCGTTGCGCTCGTAGTTGACCGGTCGCGTGTAGCCCTCGGCGACGAAGTTGTCGCCCTGGGTGAAGTTCGCGTGCGCGTGCTCGGCGGAACGTCCGAACATCACCAGGTGGTGGTAGGTCGTCTCGGTCTGCGTGAACGAGCCGTCGTCCTCGCGGCGGAAGTGCTCCTTGCCGATACGGGCGAAGAACCTGGCGTCTCCCTTTGCCGTCTCGGTGAGCAACGGCTCCGAGGCGATGAAACCTGACAGCGATTCCTGGGTATGAATGGCCATGATGGCCTCCTCCTGAACTCGGGCGACCAACTGCGTGTGGTCGCTCTGTCAGGCAGGTGCGCTTCCGCTCCCAGGTCTGCGTTCAGTTCAGAGGGCCGGGCGGCGCAACAGCGCTTCGAGTTCGTCGCGATCGCTGCGGAGTTGCGCGGCGTCAGACCGTGTCGGCCAGGCGCGCAGGTCGGTGACGATGGGCGGCGCGGAGCGCAGCATCGTGATGCCGGTGCCGAACGGCAGGGTGCGGATGCGGTCTGGCGGCAGGATCGGCACGCGGCGGATCGAGCGCTGGTTCGAGCGGGCGCCGTGGTCACCGAGGGTCACGCTGTCGGTGTACTCGTCACGCTCGCCGATGAGAGTCGAGAGGTCTTGAAGGTCGCGGCTGTTCGACGCGCCGCCGAGGATGATCTTGACGATGCTGGCATCCCAGATCGCGCCGGCTTGGTGCTCGCTCCACCGGTCGCGAGCCTGTGCGAGGGACTGCAAGACCGGCATGGTCGTGATCCCGGTGCCGCCGCCTTCGGCCATGAGCGTCGGCAGTGACGGCAGAGGTGCGAGGTTTCCGATCTCGTCGAGCGCGAGCAGCAGGGGCGGGTCGAGCCGTGCTCCGGGTGAGCGTGCGGCGAGCCGGCGGGCGGTTTCGATGAGGTCTTCGACGAACGCCGCGACCAGCGATGCGGATGCGCCTGCTCCGGCCCCGGTGGCGAGTAGGTAGAGGGTGCCTTGCTCGGTGAGGAAGGTCTCGGGGTTGAAGTGTTCATGCGGACCCGGCGTGACGGCATCGAGCACGCGCGGGTCGGCGAGGGCGGCGAGGGCGAGGGAGACGCCTTGCCAGATGCTGTCGCGGGTCTTGGGGTCGGCGTCGATCATCGCGCCAAGGGAGTCGTCCCAGCCCATCGCCGCGTTCGGGTGCGAGTTGAGGATGGCGACGGCCTCGGACGCGGCGCTGGGGTCAAGGGTCCACCTGAACAGCTCGGCCGGTGGGCGGCCGTCGAGCGCGGCGGCGTGCAGCAGGCTCTGGAGTGCGGTGCGGGTCTTGCCCTCCCAGAACCCACCGGACTCAACCCCTCCAGCAGACAGCCCGGTCGCTGCGGCGAGGCCGTTGGCACGGATCATCGCCGTCAGCGGATCGTCGCAACCGCGAATGGGTGACCAGCGAAGCCCGGCGGGGATACCTTCGGCGAGACGTTGAGGGTCGAACACGGCGACCGGCCCGCCCTTGCGGCGTCGGGCGCGGAGGGTCGCGGTGAGGTTGTCGGGCCTCGTGCTGGTCGTGACGACCGCGCCGGGTGCGTCGAGGATCGCGTTGATGACGACGTGCAGGCCCTTGCCGGAGCGGGGTGGGCCGATCAGCAGGATCGAGTCTTCGACCGATGCCCAGACCTTCGTCCCACGACTGGCTCCGAGCAGGTAGCCGACATCCTGCGGTACTGGCGACTCCAAGGAGGGCCGCAGCGTGGCCGCGCGATGCAAGAGCGCCTTCGCGGATGCGGCGGTCTTGACTTCATGGCTGGTCGCGATCCCGGCGAGCCGGTGCGGGTCGGTCTCTGTCTTCCGCGTGTGTCGGCGCAGCACGATCCACACCCAGACGATCCCGCCGGCGAGTCCGCCGAGCAGTGCCGCGCTGACGAGCCAGTAGACGACTGGGTTGAGCCCGTCGGCACCGAGCGCAGTCGCAGGGTCGCCGGGGTTGAACAGCACGGCGAGCCCCGCCGCTGCGCCAGCGTCGGGTTGTGGTGTGCCGGTGAGGAACGCGGCGACGCTGCCAGCGGCGCGGAGGACGAGAGCGATCCCGAACATGCCGATCAGGCCAACGAGGGCGGCATTGGTGAGTTCGTCGCCCATGCCCCCGGCCTGCCGTTGGTTCATATTAGCCGCCGCACCGCGAACGTGCCCGAGATGCGTCCAAGGAGGATCACCTCGCGCGAGCTTCCCTCGGGCAGGTCGTCGAGGTCGACGAGCGCACGTGCCTCCCCGGTTCCGGTGGCGTCGGTATGGGAGACGATCGTCGCGACGGCGACATCCTCGCCGGGAACGAACCCCTCGGCGGTGACCTCAGACAAGCGCGGCACCCGGCGGGCGTGGCGACTCCGACGAGTTTCCAGCGCAGGGGTGTCGGACGGGGCCACGGCGCGTCTGGGTTTGCGGGTGCGGAGGATGTCCGTGAAGACGCTCCCGTCGCTCTCGCGGACCTCAACTCGGACCGCGATCGTGCGGTCCTTAGTGATGGCATCCATGAGTCGCCCGAACGTCGCCCGCGTCCACGCGCTCGCCTCCGACTCATCGAATGGTGTTCCATCGACCGTCGCGGTGAGGGTGCCGTCATCGGCAACGGTGACGAGGACGTGCGGCAGCTCGACGGGAGCCATGTTCTCGTCGTCGTTCTGGGTGGATCGGCGCGGGCTGGTGAGGTTCATCGGTGACCTCCCGCTGCGCGGCTGCTGGTGTCGAACAGGGCGAGTTCGTCGGGGTGGAGCTGGTGCTGGCAGACGAAGCTCCTGGCCTTGATCCGCCACAGGCCTTGGCCGACGCCGAGGTTCGGCAAGAGCTGCTGCTCGGTGCCGGTCAGGCCGAGCGCGGTCGCGGTCGGCCCGAGCTGGTCAGACTCCTGCCGGTACACGATCCGCGTCTCTGCATTCGCGAGCAGTGAGCTGGCCAGGGAGCGCATGGCGGAGCCCTGGTCGCCCACGTTGTCGAGGTCGGTAAGCTTGTGGAAGATCAGCATGTTCGCGATCCCGTAGTGCCTGGCGAGTCGCCAGTGCGCATCCATCCGCCGCAACAGCGCGGGATGGGACATGAGCCGCCACGCCTCGTCGTAGATCACCCACCGCTGCCCACCGTTCGGGTCGAGCAGCGCGGACTCCATCCACGCCGACGAGCACGTCATCAACACCGAGATCAGCATCGAGTTCTCGGTGACCCGCGAGAGGTCGAGAGAGATCATCGGCAACGACGGATCGAACGCAACCGTCGAAGGCCCGTCGAACAGACCTGCCAGGTCACCTGCCACGAGACGGCGCAGCGCGTGGCCGACGAGCCGGCCATCCTCGGCCAGCCTGCCGTCCGCATCCGTACTCGGGGCGAGGATGCGGTCAACGACCATCGGCAGGGTCGGCACGTCGTTCTCCCGCACCGTCTGGGTCAGCGCGATGTCGATCGCAGTGTGCTCCAACGGCGACAACCCGCGCGCGAGCACAGTCTCCGCGAGCGCGCCGATCAGGTCACGACGGCGCGCCGCGACGGTCGAGGCCCACTGCTCATCCGACAGGCCACTCGGGCGGTGGCCTTCGTCGAGCGGGTTCAGGCGAGTGTTGAGGCCGTGCCCGAGGACGATGGCGCGTCCGCCGACGGCGTTCGCGACGGCGGTGTGTTCGCCCTTCGGGTCACCGGGCACGTACACCCGCCGCCCGAACGGCAGCGACCGCGTGTAGAGGGACTTGGCCAGCGATGACTTGCCGGAGCCGACGATCCCGGCCAGCACCACGTTGGGTGCGGTGATGATCCCGCGGGCGTAGAGCACCCACGGGTCGTAGACGAAACTCCCGCCCGAGTAGAGGTCCTGGCCGACGAACACGCCATCAGCACCGAGCCCACCCTCGGCGACGAACGGGTACGCACCCGCCAGCGTCGCTGACGTGTCCTGGTGCCGCGTCAGATGGAAACCGCCCGGCATGCGCAATCGCGCAGCACCCGGCTCGCCCGCCTTCGGCAGGTAGACCGTCGCGCGCCGCTCGGCACGCTCCTCCTCAGCCTTTGCCTTCGCAGCGGCGAGCGCGGTCCTTCGCTGCTCGGCGTGGAGCCGGGCCTCGGCTTTGCGGCGCTGCTTGCGGAGCTTCCGCCGCTCCTGCGACGGTGCCACCAGGACAGCGGTGTGCAGGCGCTCGCGATCCTCGGTCACAGCACCAGCCCCCGCGCCTGCTTGACCGCCGTGATCTTGGCCGGCTCGAACCATGAACCATCCCGCTTCGCCGTCGGCACGTCGGCCCGCTCCGGCGCGCCCGGAGACGAGTACGACACCAGCAACTCCGGCCCAGCCTGCACCGGAGCGGACTCGACCTGTTCGGCGTCCTGGGGCTCTGCCTCCGGTTCGGCGTAGCGGCGCAGCAGCGAGACGTACCCGACGTGCGGGTTCGCGACCAACGCGTAGTCACCCGAGATCGCCACCCGGTCGTTCGTGCCCTCGCCGGGCTCGTCGTACACGTACCCGTTCTCCAGCGCGGCCTGCGTGGTCTCGTCGCCGTAGTCCCACTGCGCGAGGAAGTCCGTGGCATCGACATGCCCCAGCTCGCCGAGGATGCGCAACGGCCGCTCGGCGTCCTCGCCCTGGAGGAACACCACGCTGACCCACCGCAACGGTGCGGCCTCCTCGACGGCGGGCTCGGGGTGCCAGGCGATCCGCCCCGCGGCGATGAACCCCTCGGCGAGCCGGTCGTACGCCCGGTCGACGAGGCTCGCCGCCCGACGCAGCTCATCCGCAGCAGCGAGGGCGTCTCGCACTCCCGCCTCGTGGCTCCCGGCGTCGTTGAAGGCGTGCGCGGCCTTGCGCTCATGGGCGTCGGCGATCTGGTCGAGTGCCTGCCGCAGAGGGCGCATCCCCGAGGACAGGTCACCGATCACCCCATACATCTCGGCGGGCTGATCGAAGCTCCGGCTCGCGTGGGCCAACCCCCGCAAGGCTTCGGACGCCTCAGCAGCGTCGGCAGTCGAATCGAAGAACGTGGGCATGGTGGCCTCCATTGGTGGGTCGCGTCACTCAGGAGGTGTGCCCGTGCTCCGCAGATCACTGAGGCATTCAGCAGCGGGCGGCTTCTCATCTCACCGATCCACCGCACTTGGCGCCAGTAAACTTCGGGTACCGAGGAGGTGAGGCGTGAACGACGACGAAGAGCTGCGTTGGGTGCGGCGTCGCGAGGGAACCCACCGTTCCGAGTCGAGGGCGACCCGTGGGTATGAGCGGGACCTACTCCGTGACGACGACACCAGGAACCTGCTTGGTCCTACTGAGTCTCGACCCGCCGACATCGACGAGATCGTGCGGTCGCGCGGACCTGTTGCCCCGGCGCATCCTTCGCCCGGTCAGGAGTTCCGGTACCAGGTCGGCGACGCAATCATGGAGGCGTTAGCGCCTTACATTGAGCGTGGAGTTGATGTTGCGGTGGACGCCGCGGTCCTCGGTGTCTCAAGACTGTGGAAGTGGGCCACAACCCGACCGCCACGGCAGACGGCCTCTGTCGAAGTTGGCAAGGTGGATGAGGTTCCTACTGCGTACCTTGAAGGTCCGCTCGCCGAGCATGATGAGCCACCGTCGGAAGAGCTGGCGCGCAGCCCACAGAGCATGACGGCGGAGCAGTATCAGGCGATTCTTCTCTCAGCGTTGCTGGCGGACCAATACGCAGCTCGCGCGCGATCAATGCTCGCCAATGTCCGCATCGACGACGAGGTGCTTCCAAGTGAGTTGGAAGACGCGGTCCGCGCCGCTCTGGACGGGCCGACGGTTGACGATGCGACGCTCGTGCGCGTCGTGGAACTGCTGCGCGAGAGCATGGCACCTGACGGTGAGTACGTCCTCGTCCGTCCTCGGCAGGTCGACGCTCCACCGTCCATCGCCGACCGGTCGAGGGATAGTGCATAGTCGAGAACTGGCTCTTTGGTAGAGCTCCACAACGTGAGTCGTCAGACTCTGCGGCAGAGCGGGAGTGCGGCGGCTGTGAACGCGGCGGCTTGCTGGCCGACGAGGAGCCGGGTCTCGCAGGAGGCTTGGATCGCGGCTTGCTCGATGGCGGCGACGGCCGCATCAAGTTCCTCGACGGTGGGCCCTGAGACGGCGATGAGGCCGGTGTAGCGGAGGATGCCGTGGCCGGCGGTGAGGTCGGCTTCTTGCTGGAGCACGTCGTGGTACTCGGCGGTCTGTGAGGCGTCTTCAATCTGGCCGATCTTCGCGCGCTGGGCCTGGTCGGAGATGTGCTCGACCTTCTTCTTGCGGATGTCGCGAGCAGCGGCATCGGACCGCATCGGGGTACAGATCAGCGAGAACGACCGCTGGATGCCGGTGGACAGCAGCACCGGCGACAGGAACCCCGGGTACACCAGCGACCTGGGCCACTCGCTGACCCAGAGCACGGCGTGGTGGGCGGAATCGGTGCGTAGTCTGCCCCAGGTCTCGGTGACGGCGACCGGTCCCGCGGTCGCGAGGGACTGGCCGAGCCTGCCGTGCCGTTCCAGGGTGGCGGCAATGGCCGGGTCGTAGGCCGAGCGCAGCATCACCGCGATCTGCCCCGGTGTCAGCCAACCGGACGGCGAGAGGTCGGCTGAGCGCAGCGCGGCGACGAGCGTGTTCATCTCTTGCCGCAGCACGGCGGCGGCACCGCGTATCCCGCCGCCAGCTGTTCTGATCTGCCGAGCGCTGGTCTTCATGTCGAGTGACAGCGAGAGTGTGGTGGCGTGGCGTTCGCCGGCGGGTCCGGCGCGGTCGATGAGTTCTGCGTAGGTGTCGGCTGCCCATGATCCGTCCGGGGTGCCGTGTGTGGCCCACCATTCCGCCAGTCCGGTGCCGGAGTGTGGGAGTGTGCGTTCGAGGACTTGCAGTGTCGCGATCCGCCCGGATCGGCAGACGGTTGCGAGGACGCGGCCCCAGGAGCTGACGCGGCGTTCCTGTTCGCCGGGATCGAGGAGCACGAATGCGGGATGGGTGACCTCGCACACCACGGTCAACGTGGCGGCGTGCGGGTCGTGGATCATCCCCGCGCTCGTCTCCGGGTCGGTGTACTCGCGCAGCCGCGCCATGTCACCAGGCAACGCGAGCGTCCCGACGGGGCGCGGCACCACGATCCTGCGCCGGTACAGCAGTTGCCCGCCGGTGGTGCGCCACAGCCACCAGCAGGCGATGGGCAGCCACTCCACGATTGGCCGGCCTGCGATGGGTATCCAGGTCAGCGCGGCGGCGAGTACCCAGATGGGGGCGGTGTAGGCGAGCAGCATCCCGCCGCCGGCGTAGAACGCGCCGATGAGCGTGGCTCCGCCGATGGCGAGGGTGATGAGCTGGGTCAGCGACAGGCCGAGGAGGACACCGCGGCGGGTGAGACGGGAGAACTTCACCGGCACCAGTTCGCCCACGGCGGGACGTTCGTGGTTCATGCTGCTCATCGTCTACTCCTTCGGTGGGCGTGGCGCAGGCGGCGGGGGCTGCCTCGGAGGCGGTGACGGGTCGGTGCTCGGCGGTCGCGGTGCCGGGCTCGACGGCGGCGCCGCAGGCGATGCTGCGGGCGATGGCGGTGTCTGCGCTGCCGCGTCAGCGGCGTGCTCGCCCTGGGCTCCCAGTGCCGTCCCGGCCCTCGGCCCGGCGGTCGCGGCACCCTTGGCGACGCTCGCACCGACCACAACACCCGCGGCTACGGGACCGGCCGCGACCGCGCCGCCCCCGCTTGCTGCAGCTCCACCACCGGCGGCTCCTCCGCCGCTCACGGCGGGTGCTGGTGTCGGGGTCTTCGGCGGTGGCGGGGCACTGCTTCCTCCGCCCGAGCCTCCGCCCGCGTTCCCGCCGCCACTGCCGCCGTCGAGTACCTTCTTCGGGTCGCCGCCGCCTTGCGGCTTGGACGGGACCGGGATCGGTCGGTTGAGGGCGCTCTTGGCGTCCTGCTCGGAGCCGATCGCGTGGTACATGTCGAACCCGACGAACGCGATGAACTTGTACGTGAGATACGGGGCGAACGCGGCCATCGCCATCAGCACGATCCCCGCGATGGGATCACTGACCGAGGCGAGGTCGGCATCGATCGGTGCGGAGACTTGGGTGATCGCGACGAGGAACATCACGACGAGGACGAGCTTGGAGCAGATCAGCGCGACGACGAACATCGCCCACTTCCCGATCCACCCCCGTGAGGCGTCCCACGAGGCGCCGCTGAACGCGAGCGGCGCGAACACGACCGCCACCAGCAGCAGCGCTTTCCTGACCAGGAGGGACAGCCACACGATCGCGGCGGCGGTGATCGCGAGGCCGGCCAGGAAGATCGTGATGATCGCTCCGACGCCGGGAGCGGCGATGTTGATCCCGACCAGACCCGCGGCGAGGAGGGCAATCTTGTCGCCCATCGACTCGGTGGTCTCGCCGGCGGCCTGAACGATCCCGATACACAGCTGATCGACGACTTCCAGCAGCAGCGCCGTCAGCGTGATGACCACGAACGACCCGAGGACGGACTTCGCCAGCCCCAGCGCTGCGCGGGTGAGAGCGGTGGGGTCGCGGCGGATCAGCCCGGTGATGAGTTGGAGGCAGAAGAAGATCAGCATCACGAAGACCGCGATGCCGAACAGCAAGTTATAGACGGCGACGTAGCCAGGCTTGGTGACATCCACCAGCGTCGTGGTGTCGAACACCGACCAGACCGCCTCGAACAGCCACCCGGCGGCGGCACCCATCGCCTGGGCAAGCCAGTCGAACGGGGCCGCGACCAGAGAAGCGGCCCCTTCGCCGACGGCATCGCACACCGACGAGATCACAGGAACGTCGCACACGCCCATCACGAACACCAGCTCTCGACGACAGGCGGGTCAGACGGACTGGCCGACGTTCCAGAAGAAATTGATGAGCGTCACGCTCGCGCCGCAGATCACCGCCGCGCCGCAGGAGACGAGGACGCCAATCTTCCCGCGCGAGGCGAGGTGCGGGTTCGACGAGTTCGCGCCGAAGCCCCACACGATCGCTGACACGATCAGCGCGAGCACGGACAGGATGAGGCCGATGGTCATCACCGCGCCGACGATGGTGCGCAGCTGATTGATCCCCGGCAACCCATTGGTGTTGGGGTCGATGTTGATATCCATCGGCACCAGCAGCGGCGCGGACATGACGTTGGCGAGCAGATCGAACACGGTAGGTCTCCTTGGCGACGGGCGGCCCGCCCACGAACTCGCAGACGGGGTACACGCGACAGGTGCACCCGTGCCCCCTCGGCGACGGAACAGCAATGCCCACGCCGGTGAGGACGTAGGCATTGACAGGTTCGGAGGCGTTCGGCGTCAGAGTTGTTGGCCGAGGTTGAGCAGCCAGTTCATCCAGGCCACCCCACCTCCGGCGAGGACGGCCGCACCGACGGCGACGAGGACACCGGTCCGGCCCTTGCTGGCGGTCGCGTAGTTGCCGTGGGCCGTCGCGATCGCCCACACGATCGCCGAGACGATCAGCATGAGAACGGCGACGATCAGGACGAACGTCAGGAGCGCGCCGACCACTGCGCGGAGGTCTCCGATGCCGCCGAGCCCGTCGAAGTCGGGGAAGACACCCATCGCCGATCACCCCACCTTGACTGTGACGTGGAGGTGGTCGAGGTGGCCTCCGGTGATGGAGGCGGGGTCGTGCATGCCGCCGCCGTTGTACAAACGCCAGCCCTCGCCGTCACGGGCGACAGACCAGATTTGGCCTTGCCAGATCAGGTACTCAACACCGAGCACGTCGGCGTTGTCCTTCATCCAGTTGGTGACCATCCAGCCGGCGTCGAGCTGTGCCGGGGTGAGTCGCTCGCCGATCCGGTTGCCGAAGGTGATGTCGCACGCCCGCCCGAGTGGATGCTCGGACTTGGTGCCGGGGCGCGGTGAGTAGCAGCCCCAGCCGGTGTCGGGGAACGCGGCGAGGGTCTGCTGGTAGAGGTGCAGCATGCGGGCAGTGATCTTGCCCGAGCTCGTGGGATCGTCGATGAGCCGGTCGGGGTCTCCATCGACGCCGGTCGGCGCGCCCGCGGTGGTGGTGTTGCAGGCGGCGGGTGATCCGCTGGTCGCCGTCGGCAGGTTCGCGGCCCCGTGCTCGTTGAGCCAAGCGGCGGCGTCGATGGCCTCGCCGTTCGTGCCGCCGGGCCGGACCTCGAAGTGCAGATGTGCGCCAGTGCTCATGCCCGAGGAGCCGACATCGCCGATGTGCTGCCCAGCGCTCACCCGGTCACCGGGACGGACGTGGATGCCGCCCTGCCACATGTGCGCGTAGGCGGTCGCCACGGTCTGGCCGTCGATGGTGTGCTCGATGACGATGAGACCGCCGTACCCGCCGGAGAACTCCGCGACGGTGACAGTGCCGTCCGCGGCGGCGAGGATCGGCGTGCCGTCGACCGCTGCGAAGTCGGTGCCGGTGTGCATCTTCCGTTCGCCAGTGATCGGGTGCACCCGCATCCCGAACGGAGAAGTCAGCACCCAGGTGCCCTCGGGCAGCGGGAACACCACCCGCGACGACGACACGGCCGGGCCACTTGCGCCGCCAGCGGTACCGCCTCCTCTGGTGAGGGCGGCGAGGATGCTGTCGGCGACGGGCGCGTAATTGCGGTACCGATCGGGATAGGCCGACACTTCGACGGCTTGGGCGGCTTCACCGGGGTCCAGCTGTTGCCAGCCAGGGATGTCGAGCAGACCGCGCGGCGAGGGATAGTTCGGTCCGGTCGGCCCGCCGAAGAACGCCCGCGCCTGATCCTGCGGGTCCATGAGATCGGCGACCGACCCCCACCCGGACTGCGGGCGCATCTGGAACAGGCCGAGGGAGTCGTGGTCGCCGCCGTTGCCGTCGTTCGGATAGTTCGCCGACTCCGGATAGGCACCGGTGTTGCTGAGCATCCGCAGCGTGGACTCGGTGAGCGCAGCCATCAGCGCAATCTTGATTCCCGGCCGGCCCACGTCGGTGATGCCATTGCCGACCGTGATGATCGTTGCCGCGTGCGTGAGCTGCTGACGATTCAGCGTGAAGGTCTCGCCGTTCGCGGTGGTCACGGCGAGCGAGTCCGGAATCGGGCCGAGGTTCACGCTCCCGGCAGGAGTGGCGCAGTAGGCGGCGGCGGGGTTCATCAGCACCCCGATCCCGAGGAGTGCTGCGGCGGGTGCGAAGAACAGCAGCGCCAGGACTGCGATGGCGACTTTGCGGAACACGACGCCAACCCCTTCAGCGCAGCGGGTTGTCGAGCTGCGACAGCCGCAGCAAATGGCAGGTCGGATAGGTCGGTGCGCAGACGACGAACACGGTGAACGCGACCGGATGCTCGCTCGTGACCGGCTGCCTATTCCAGACCCCGGCACGATGACGGGTCCCCTCGATCGTCACGGCCGTCGTTCCGGCCACGAGCTGCCCTGGCCGGGCCTGCGCTACCGCGTCGGCCCAGGCGTCGGGGACGTACGCGGCGTCGATGGTGAGGTGCTGGCGGGTGGCGTACTGCCGCAGCTCGATCCAGGCGTCCCGTGTCGGCAGGTACGCGGCCACGTCGGAGGCCAGCCCGGCTTGCTCGTCCCCGCCGGGGTCACCGACCGCGAGGATCACCGAGGTGTAGTCCAGCGGCCACAGCCCCGAAGCCGTGTCCCACGCGAACAGCGTGGACGCGACGCCCTGCGCGAAGGTCTCGGGATCGGCCGAACGCGGAACCGCTGAAACCTGCGGCGGCCGGGGTGTGCTCGGGGCCACCGTCGGCGGTGCCGTCGTGACCGAGCCGGGCTCCGAGTCGGGATCGGTGCTGGTGTTGCTGCGCGGGCCGACGAGGAGTCCGTAGACGCCGACACCGGCGAGGAGCAGCAGGACGATGCCGGCGGCGATGAGTGCGACGAGGCGGCGGCGGTTCCGGGTGTCAGCAGGTGCAGGGCTCATGCCGAGCAGGTGCGCACCCGCCACCGAGGACTGTGGTCAGAGTGCTCGGAGTCGTGGCCGCTCCGCCGCGCCTTCGCGGGCGGCTCGGAGTGCATCGGCGAACCGGACCGTGCCGTCGGTAGCGGTGAGGAAGTTCTCGAGCTGCTCGTCGGTCAACTCGGCTGCGAGGGTGTCGGCGTCGTAGTGGGTCCACCAGTTCGTTAGCTCGCCCCAGGTCTGGACGAAGGCGCGCAGCGGGTAGCGGACGGGCTGGCCGTCGTCGGCGACGACCGGTAGAGGTCGCGGTGGCGTGCGCTTGCCCTTCTTGATCGACTTCGCCTGGGCCACCGCTGCTTCGGCGCGGGCGTGCAGCTCGGCCTCGCGCCGCTCCCGCGCGGTGGTGTCGCCATCGCGGATCGCATGGTAGATCGGATGCACCGGATCGCCAGCCTCGATCCGGTCCAACCCGGCGGCAGCCTCGGCGCGCAACGTCTCGGGCTGAGCGGGGTTGTTGGCGACGCCTTCGAGGTAGCCGATCTTCTCCAGCGTCGTGTGCGACGCACCGCCGGGAATCATCGCCGCCGCTTGCTCCCGCGCATCGCCGAGCGCGCTCGACGGTCCCGCAAATTTTGCGGGACCGTCGTCTCCCGGCTGGTTGTCGCTGCTGAACTGGGTGGCGGACTTCCGTCGGGCGGCGTCTTCGGCCATGACCTGCTTGATCTCGCGGTAAAGCCCGGCGGCTTCGAGCTGGGTGTAGGGCTTGTGGAGCATGTTGTCGTCCTGCTCGGCGAGGAGCTGCCCGAGCCGGTCGGACAGGCCACTGCGAACCCACACGTTGACGGTGCGCCAGCCGAGCTTCTTGATCGCGGCCAGGCGTCGTGCCCCGCACACGAGCACGCCGTCGATGGTGATCGTGACAGGTTGCAGCAATCCGTCCCGGTCGATGGACGCGGCGAGGGCGTCGATGTCGCCGAGGTCCGCGCGGTGCCGTGTGCCGATAAGGATCGAATCGACGGTGCGGTCGAGCTGGATGCTGCCGATCTGTGGCTCGGTCATGACGGCTCACCGCCTCCACCACTCGGAGCCGCCAGAGCGAGCGCCAGGATCAGATCGTCGTCGCGGAGCAGCAGGTCGAGGGTCTCGCCCAGCAGCAGCCGCAGCAGGATGCCGCGTCCGTTGCTGGTCGCCGCGTAGGCCGGATGCGGGTTCCCGAGTAGCGCCTTCAGGAGCGCGGCCCAGGAGCGGCGCGGCAGATCGAGCAGCGCCCGCGCGTGCCGATCGCGGCGCAGCGTCTCGTAGGCGGACTGGCGTGTGCCGGCCTTCATCAACGCTCCGCAGACGTGCTCGACAGCGGCCCTTGCCGTGTCGGCGGGCCAGTCGAGCAGGCACAGCATCGCGATGGCGTCCTCGGCCGCCGACCCAGCGGACATGCACGCCTGCGCCGACCCAAGTCCCTCGCGCGGCTCCGGTTCGCGATCACTGGGACGCAGGTCGGTGGTGTGGAACGCGGGATGGTAGTCGGCCAGCGCGGTGTCGCGTTCGGAAAACCGTTCGGGATCGTGGAACGCCGAGACGTGCGCTCGGCGGGCCTGGTGCACCGAGCAGAGCAACCCTTGGGCGCGTTCCTCGTAGACGCAGGTGATCCGCACGGCGTGGGTGATGATCGCCCACGGATCGTTGGCCTCGCGGGTCGAGCGGTACTGCATCGCGTCGAACGCCGCCGTGACCGCTTCCCAGGTGTCGAGCTTGTGCTTCCTCGCGAGAGCGCGGTACTTGTCGGCGGCGAACTCCATCAGGTCGCGGGCCACCGGGTCGTGAACCCAAGCGTCCTCGCCGCCCTCGGCGAGACGATTGAGCAGGGCGCGCAGGCCCTCGCCGGTGGTGAAGTCCTCAGCCCCGTAGGCCGTCGGCTCGGTGCTGGTGCTGGTGCTGGTGCTGGTTGGTGTGGTCATGGTGTCGGCACCTCCTGGCAGGCAGGTGCGCACTCGCTCCCACGAGTGCGTCCTGCCTGCCGATGCCGTCGCAGCCATGACCTGTCACCGCCGTCAACTCATCGAGACCCCGGAGCGGGACATCTGCGACGCCGGCGTGCTGCTGCGCCCCAACGCCGAGATTGGCGGCAGCCGTCGGGCGCGGTCCCCGAGACGACGGACTCCGGCCCCGAGTGGGGTGCGGGTGCGGCGTGCGAGCTCGGCTTGGAAGTCGAGGCCACGACCGGCTGCGTGCGCCGAGTGCCGGGCGATCAGGTCGGTGGGGCGCACCCACTCGACGCCGCGCCCGCGAACGAGCGCGTGCTGTCTGTCGTCGCGGGCGACCTGCGCAGCCCGAACCGCCTCCGGCGTGCTCGTCACCTCGACGGGCTCGGGGCGCTCCCGCGGCTCCTCGGGAACCGGGCGCGCTGGATCGGGCTTGGCGGCGTCGCGGTGCTGCGGGCTCTCAGTGGTGTTCATGGGGTCGTCTCCTCCCGCTCGTCGGCGGTGTTGGTGGTGTCAGTCAGGTGCGCGACGGCGAACCAGCGGCCCACGGTCGAGGGATGCACCCCAAGTTCGCGGGCGATCCGCTTGTTCGACCAGCCCGCCTCGCGCAGCTCCCACCCCAGCGCCCGCCGACCCGCCACACCCTCGTCGCGACGGTCCGGTTGCGTCTCGCCAGACGGCAGGGCCGGCATCGACTCCGCAGTGACCGTCGAACGCGAGGTGGCAGGTTGCGTGCCGGGGTCGGTAGTGCGGGTGAGGATCACGGTCAGGTGTGTGATGGCGAGCAGCACGACGGGCGGTACCGCGGCGACCGAGGCCGCCAGCATCCGTGGCACGTCGGCGTCTGCGGCGACGACAGCGTGAATGGCGTTCGCTGTCACCGAGACGAGCGCGCCGCCGACCAGCAGCGCCCACGGGTACCAGGCCGAGCGTTGCCCGGCGAGGGCGACGACGGCGACCGTGGCGACCACGATGATGCCGTCCACAATCAGTGGCCACGCCCACGCCTGCCCCGCCCCGATCCCGGAGCGAGCGGCCAGGTCGGCCAGCGACGTGAACGACAGCCAGAACGCGCCGGCGGCGATGAACACCGTCCCCGCGACCGCTGTCATGGCGGCCCAGCGCCGCCCTTCCGATTCACGCATCACAGCCCGGCCCTCCCCAAGGCTGCGGAGAATGGGCTCGCCGCGCGGCCGAACCAGCGACCCGCGCTCCGGCTCCGGCTATCGGACGTGGCCTCCGATGCGGGCTGGGTGGCTCGGTAGGCGGAGCGCACGGTCGTGGTGATCTCGCGATCACCCAGACCCGCCGAGTGTGCCGCAGAACCCAGCGCATCGAGCGCGTCCGTGGCCGAGACGCCATTCTCGGCAAGGCGGCAAGCGGCCCAGAACAGGCCCCGGTTCCGCTCACCCTCACCCCGCCCCGCGACCCACGCCGCCAACCGCTCAGCATCCACATCCATCGAGCCGCTGCTGGCGCGCGACGGGGCGACGGGGCGCGGGTCGAGAAAGTCCCGCAGCCGGGCCGCGTCCACCGTCCCGACCGAGTGCGCGGCGATATCGGCGGCCTCGTAGCGCTTCACATGACCGTCGATGATTCGCCGTGAGGGAGGGGCGATGATGTAGCCGCCGTCGCCACGGAAATCGACACTCGCCGTGGCTGCCTGCCACGACCGCTGCTCCCGGCCCAGTGTCGCTGCGAAGTACACGTGCGCGCCCCCAGTCGGTGTGCGCACCAGCAGGCCCGCCCCATCAACGAGCCCCGCATCGGTGGCACGCCGGTACGCCGCCCGGCCATCGTGGGTGCCGTGGACATCGACATCGACGACAACCACGCCCGATACTGCGCCCGTCGGGATGCCGATGTTCGCGTCCGGTGTGCGCGACCACCACGCGGCGATCCGTTCCGGGTCGCTGCTCGCGTCGAGGAACCCACGGCGGGTCAGCGGACGCTTCCCCTCGACGAGGCACGGGAACACGGGCACGCCAGCCGCCGCGAGGCTCCGCGCAGCAACCCTCAGGCTTGGCGAGCGATCCACTCGAATGAGGGCCGCAAGGACGTTGAATGGCTCGGGCATCACAGCCCCCGCCCTGCAAGGGTCGGCACCGGCGCAACACGTGGACGATCAGCCTCGGCTGCAGGCGTGCGGGAGGTGCGCGGACTGGGGGTGTCGCGTTCGAGGCCGGGCGGGGTGCCGTCGCCGACCTGGAGCGTGTCGAGCTGGTCGAGGATCGCCAGTGCGGTCTTCCGCACCCGTTCGCCGGTGGCCTGCACCACCTGGACGGGCTCTTGGCCGTCCACGCGGGCGGCCCAGGTCGAGACGTACGGGATCGTGTACCCGGCGGTGTCCATGCCGTGCGCGGCACCGATCATCAGCGCGACTGACTCGGCTTCGACCTCGCGGATGCCCCGATGCTGCCGCGCCTCTTCGTCGTTCGGATCGTGCATCACGACGTGCGCCAGCTCGTGCGCGAGCGTCTTGACCTGTGCGGCAGGGTCCATGTTCTCCCGCACCGCGACCGTGCGCGCCACGTAGTCCGTGAGGCCGTTCGCGCCAGAGATCATCCCCTCGTGCGGCACCCGCAGCACCTCGAACCCCGCCCCGCGAACCTGCCCAGCCAGCCCTTCCCACAACCCCGAGGGCGCTTCACCTTCCAGCAGCGTCGGAGCGGGCGGCATCGGCAGTGGCTCGCCGTCGGTCTGGGAGGCATCCCACACGTAGGCCGGGCGCGCTCCGACCATCCGCGAGCGCACGACCTCGTTGACCTTGTGCTTCTCTCGTGGTCCCAGGCGACGCCAGGAGTTCGGATCGGCAGGATTGGATGAGGCGAACCGGCCCGTCACGGGAGCGAAGATCATGTACCCGGCCTGGCCCTTCATCACCTGCCGGCCCAGGCCCTGCCACTGCCGGTACCCGGCCACCAGAGTCGGGAACGGCTCCGGCACCCGGCCCGCCTCGAACGCCGCCTCGTGCTGCACCCAGATCAGCATCGTGTTGTTGAACGAGCGGCTACGAAACCGGGCCGCGAACGCCAGCGCGTGCCGCCAGTCGTCACCCGAGACCAGCGACTCGACCGCGCCGGTCAGCTTCTCGTGCAGCTCGTCGAGCTTCGCCTCTCGCGCCGCACGGGCGTCCTCGTTCGATGCCATGCTCCGGCCTCCTCTTCGGCGGGCCGCGGCGCGGTGGCGCGCGGCGGTACACCTGGCAGGTAGGCGCGAACACCCGCGACCGGACCGTGAGCTGGACATCGTTCACCTCCTTGAGGCAGCCCGAGCCGAGACCGGGACGCTGTGTTGAGCATGCTCAATTGCCTCGGGGTTCTGTTCTAGCACCGACCGTTGAGCATGCGCAAGCCTTGATTTGTGCATGCTCAACGAGTAGGTTTGAGCATGCACAACCACCCTCACGGGTGGATCACATCGATGCCTTGCCCGCCGCGAAGGGAAGGGGGTCAGTCACCATGACCGAAGACGAGAGCCAGGCTGCGGCCGAAGGCCTCGCCAAGCGCCTGCGGCTCCTGATGGACGTCGCCGTCGCCGAGTCCGGCTCCGAACCGACCTACTCGCAGATCGCGGACTACCTCAAAGAACGAGGCACCAACCTGTCCCGGTCGCGCTGGACGTACATGGTCAACGGCCACCGCTACGTCAAAGACCCCGCTGTCTTCGAGGGACTGGCGGCGTACTTCGATGTCGATGCCGCGTTCCTTGCGGGCGAGGACGGTGCCGCCACGCCCGAGAAGGTCTCTGCGCAGCTCGACCTCGTTCGTTCCATGCGGGCAGCGAAGGTGAAGTCCTACGCCGCGCGCACCCTCGGCGACATCTCGCCGAAAGCACTCCAAGCCATCACCAAGTTCCTGGATGAGGAAATGACACATATGCCCGAGCACTGACGGGTATCGCGCGACACGGAAGCCGATACCGGTCCTGCTCTCCACCGAGAGGGGCGAACCGTGAACATCGAACAGACCGTATCGGCGGCCGTCGCGGGCCTTGAACTCGGCAGCACCTTCACCCTCGACGACCTCCTCGACGCCGTCCAAGACCGACGGCACCGCAGGCTCCGTGTCGTCGAGCTCGCCGGGCTCGACACCCACGACGGCATCTGCGCGGTCTGGCTCGTGACGGACACCGAAGACATCGTGCTCCACGCGCGCAGCGACTCCGCACTGCACCGCCAGCAGTTCGTCCTCCACGAGTTCGCCCACATGATCCTCGGTCACTGCGAAGGAGATGACTGCGCGGCCGAGGATGTCCTGTTGCCCAACGTCCCGGCCTACACGCGCGGTCGCCTGCTCAAGCGGCAAGACATCGACTCCGAGACAGAGATCGCTGCCGAGTCCCTCGCCGATCGGCTCGCCGCGGGCATCCGAGGATCGGTGTTCACCGAGTCCCGGTACTCGGAGATATTCGGATGATCCAGACGCTTGTCGCGACGCTCATGTGGGCGCTCGTGGCGAGCCTGCTCATCATCCGCCGCAAACGCGCAGACCGAAGCATCACCTACGCAGCCCTCACCATTGCCGTCGCGATGACGCTCAACGTGGATGCCATCTACACCGCCAGCGACCCGCTCCTCGGGGGAACGAACATCGCCACGCTGATCGCGGACGCATTGCTGATGACCGGACTCTTCTTCCTCGGACGCGGCGTCATGAAGACCGGCGAGTACCGACCGGGGCTCGTCCGCGTCGCCGTGAGCATCCCGATGCTGCTCGTCTCGCTGCTCGCGATCACCGCGACCTTCCTGTTCATCGAACGCGGCACGACCACCACCAGGTTCATGAGCGACCTCGGGGCTCAGCCCGCGACGGCGGCCTACTCGATCATCAACTTCGTCTATGGCGGCCTCGTCATCGCCACGATGCTGATCCTCGCCGCCCGGCGATACAGGCACAGCTCCGGCATCCAGCGCCTCCCCACAGGACTGCTGACCCTGGGATCAGTCTTCGGCGTCGCCCTCTGCCTCGCCGTCATCGTCATGGACATCGCCCACGTCACCGGTCGGCTCGACATCATGCGCGCCGTTCAGCCTTCTTATCCGCCGCTGTCCCTGCTCACTTTCCTGTTCCTCTGCGCCGGGTTCGCCGCGCAACCCGCCGTTCGCCGCGCCCAGCACTACCTGCGCGACAAGCGCACCACCGCCCTCGCGACACAGTTGGAGTCACTCTGGAGCCGGGCGACGAGCGTGCGTCCGGGTCTGAGCCAAGCAGACCCGCTCGCCGCAAGTGCAGAAGACCCGGAGGGACGCCTGCACCGGGAGATCGTCGAAATCCGTGACGCGATGATCGATCCCCGCGTTGGCTTCGACACCAGCCGAACCGAACACGGACTGCTCGAACGCGCCGAGAGCCACCTCCTCGGACACGACAGAACCAAAGTCGCCCTACCTGCGGTAGACGACGAGGACGGTGCCCAATGATCGGACGCCTCACCCTCGGAGCCGGAATCGCGACGGCAGTCGCGTCAAGTGTCGGCTGGGTGATCGCGCGCCGGATGACATCACCTGTCGGCCCACGGAGGTTCGACCTCATGATCCGAGGCATCGAGGACGACGCAGACGGCGACCTGATCGTGCTCGACCGCACCGACCAGACATCCGCCGACGGCGTCTACAACCTCTGGTTCGAGCACGGCGGCTGGGCACAGCTCTCGGCAGAGATCATCGACCGCGGACCCACCCGCGTCGCGCGAAGGATCACGGGTACAGCACCTGCCTTCACCCCGATGGCCGGTGACCGCGCTTCGTGGAGCGGCATCTACTACGCCACCCCAGACCACGCCGGACTCCACGCACGCGACATCACAATCACGACCCCCGCAGGACGATGCCCGGCCTGGCGCATCGACGGCGCCCCTTCGACCTGGGCGATCCACATCCACGGCCTCGGCAGCTCCCGCGCTGGCACCCTCCGTGGAGTCCTCGCCGCAACCGAGCTCGGCTACACCTCTCTGGTCGTCAGCTACCGCAACACCGCAGAAGGGCCACCCGTCGGCACCGGCCACTCGACCCTCGGCCAAACCGAGACAACCGACGTTGACGAAGCCATCGGATACGCCGTCCGACGAGGAGCCCAACAGATCGTGGTCTTCGGCTGGTCCATGGGCGCCGCGATCGCGCTCCAGCTCGCCAACCGGCCTCGACACGAGGGGCTGATCGCCGCGCTCGTGCTCGACTCACCAGTCCTCAACTGGACCGAAGTCATCAAGTCCAACTGCGCCCGCAGCGGACTGCCCGCAGCAGCCGGGCACCTCGCGATCCCGTGGCTCACCCTCGGCCCGCTGGCACGCACAGTCGGCTTGCCGGGCGGCATCCCGCTCCGATCCTTCGACTGGACATCCCGAGCCGCAGACCTCGCTACGCCAACTCTGATCCTCCACGGCACCCGAGACGACTCCGTGACGATCCGGCTCTCACAAGCACTCCGAAACGCCCGCTCGGACCTCGTCGACCTGGAGCCCTTCGACGCCGGCCACACCCTCTGCTGGAACACCGACCCCGACCGGTGGCAGAGGACAGTGACCACCTGGCTCAAGGCCTGTGTCCCGCACTGATCGTCAGAACGCAGCGACCACCCTCGGCACCCGCCTCGTTCGGCCACGCCCGGAGAAACCCAGTTCAAGCCGTACCTCCGCCGGTATCATCGTGAGTGTTGGCCTGCCTGGGCCATAGAGCGAGGGAGGACCAACGTGGCTGAGCCGTGGCTGTCCGCAGACGACATCGCCGCCCACCTCGGGGTCACCAA
>JAIUNK010000039.1 GCA_020161845.1 Actinomycetota bacterium | reverse complement strand
AATCGACGCAGACACCACTCACGGCTCGGGTACCGAACACCCTGGGAAGTCCTACACGGCTACCAAGAGCCCAGCATGGCCGCCTGACAAATCCAATAAGCGAGTCCGAGAATCACCGGGCAGCCCACGCGTACGTCGCCACCATGCTCAGTCCCGCGCCTGCACGTCATCGACGGCCAACGCATCGACACCCACACCGGTGAAGTACTCGACTGAGGAGTGTCGCTTGCCAGCGTGATGGGACCACCTCGTTGCCACGAGCATGGGAAACCCTGAGCTTGGTCCTTCGGCGGCCGCTACGCGCGGCGAGCCAGGCGCAGCACACCGCGTCGAGCAGGTCGGCGTCGGCGGTCAGCACCCATCCGCCGCAGCGCCGAGATCGCCTTGCCTGACTACATCCCGATCCAGGACAACACCGATCGGGGCAGGCCAGCGATCCATTTCGCCGCCGCAACGTAGCAGGTCACCCCGCGCAGGTGGCCGCGGTCAACGCCGCCAACACGGCCGCGAAACGGGTACCGCCGGCCCTGCGCACGCCGGGGATCAGGCAACACAAGGCAGCACCTGAAACGAGTTCGGCGATCTCCTCAGCCACTACCCGCGCCAGGCTTTGGCGTGCGCACGGCAACGAGAGGCGACACCCGTGAATGAAGTGGCCCGGCAGTCCCCTCATACCGTCTCGCGCGCTCCTCAGACCTCGCGGGCGTCCATGCAGGCTACGATCAGTTCACTGAATCATCTGGGGTGCACTCGGCTGATCGATCCTGGGCGTAGGTCGGTCTGCCTGGCCGGACTCGGCGGTGACAGCGCCCAAGAGCACGTCACCGTACACGGTTGCAGAGGCCCGGACAAATGGCCACCTCGCCCATCCATCTGTTGGACTCAACCACTCGGGGTGTTTGAAATGTGCTTTGACGACTTGAAGACCCTAGAGCGCGCTCTCGCGCCAGTTCTTGTTCTCACACTCCTCCAACTGCACGAATCCTATCCATACCAGGTGGACAAGACGCTGCGGGACTGTGGCCTTAAAACTTCCAACCATGATCTAGGTGCTCTGTTCCAAAGACTAGAACGAACTGGTTACATAGCGCCGACACAGATTCGAATTTCTGCCGGCCGCGCTCGCCACTACTTCACGACAACGGAGCTAGGCCAGGCTGCCTGCCAGGATCTTCACCTCTATGCTTTGCGAACTATGGCTACCGCCGCCGATCTATTGCGATCTTGGATGCCCGGGTGCCAAGTCACTGGCCTATGAGGCGTCATCTTCTGAGAAACAGCTCAGCACCTCTACGAAGAATTCCGCGCCCTTTCTAACGGGATCGACGACCATATCCCACCACTACCCGGGCTTCTTCTCCATCCTCACAGCCGGGCCAGAGGAATTGTCAAGACCTGGTGTGCCACGAACGGGACTGTCCGGACAACGGTGTTTGTGGCCTGACACGCCAGGACTGCTGGTGCGAAGGATGGTCAGGTCATGACCGAGACAATCACGAGCGTGAGCTCCATGCCTAAGGATGCGAAGAAGCGGTCGTCCTCGGCCGCGATACCGGCGGAGAACGTCGCGATCGGGTAGCTGGTCAAGGCCGCCCGGGAACGGGGTGAGGACATCACCGGCCCGGAGGGGCTGCTAAAGTCGATCACCGCCACGGTGCTGGAAGAGGAGATGACCGATCACCTCGGTCACGGCAAGCACCAGGTCCCCGACGGGGGCGTCGCCAATATCCGCAACGGGACCCGGGCCAAGACGGTGTTGACCGAGGCCGCCGGGGAGGTCGTCATTGAGGTCCCCCGGGACCGGGCCGGCACTTCGAGGCGGTCATCGGACCAACCCGGCCCTGATGGCCATCAAGGGCGTCGGACCGGCCGTCGGCGCCCAGCTGCTGATCACCGCCGGCGACAACCCAGACCGACTTCGCACCTCCGCGTCGTTCGCCGCCCTGTGTGGCACCGTCTCGATCCCGGTCTCCTCCGGAAAGACCAGCCGACACCGCCTCTGCCGCGGCGGGGACCGGCAGGCCAACGCCGCCTTGCACCACATCGTCAAGGTCCGCATGTCCTACGACCCGCGGACCCGCGCCTACCGCGACACCCACCTCGCCAAAGGCTGGACCAACAAGGCCGTGTTCCGCGCCCTCAAACGCGCCGTCGCCCGCGAGGTCTTCCACGCCCTGGCAGGCCACATCGCCGCTCCCGACTACTCCGACCTACGCCCCGCACGGCAAGCCAAGAACCTCACCCTCACCCAAGCAGCTGAACACCTGGGCTTATGGCCAGCCACAGTCGGCCAACTCGAACTCGGACGACGGCCCAACGAGGACCTCGCCCACCGCTACCGCTCCTGGCTCAACGCCGCTGATCAGCGCCTGACACGCAATAGGAGCATCAGGCCCTGACCTGGGAAGAGCCGGATATCCCATTGGCGGGGGTATTGCGTAGAAACCGTCCATTGACGACACTGGCGACATCACCAGTTAGTGCCTCAATCCTGAACAGAGAGATGCGCCACCTAGGCGCTCCGGGAGTTCGGGTTCGCCCTCCGCACTATCCATACTAGTCCGCAACGGTATCCACGCCCCTAACATTGGCCCCGGTGGAATCGCTCGAACAGATCCTCTCGTTCGCGCCGACCTCAAGCAGCTCATATCCCAAATGGTAGGGCTCGCCATGATATACCACAATCACGCCTGTTGTTGGCGAAGTAGCGTCCACCGCCCAGGATCCCAGAACGCTAAGTGTGGCCTTATCCCAAATTGTTAACGTAAGGTTGACTCGATCCTTTCGGGCTATTTTCAAGGGGTCGACAGCTACCCTTAATTGCGCTGAGTCCTCGCGGCGGATGCCGAACGCTACCTCAATAGCGCCGTCGCAACTAGAACCCAAGTCAAGCCTACGTGACCCAGATTCCCTCGCGGCCTTCTCGGAATTAGCAAGGTCATAATGCGAGTCTTTCGCCAGCAATGACAGGAGGAGCAGCGCGCATGCGGCCACCGCGCACAGTAGCGAGCGGAGTCTCTTATGTTCGTCCTCCATTTTCCACGCCTCTCACCCAAACGTTAGCGCGCAAGTATCAGTTCACCCGACAGCACTCTCCCGCAAACAACATTAGGAGATCGAGATATGCGATCAGTATACAAAGCCGCAGCCATTGGCGCCTTGGCTCTAAGCTTGCTGGCGTCTCCCGCAGTTGCCAACGCACGGACCCAATCCATGACGGTGTGGGGAGTCTACGCCAGTTTAACTGCGTGTCAATATGCTGGCGAAAGATCCGGGACCGACTTCTACTACTGCGTACGTGAAGATGGACTATGGACACTGTGGGTTAATGACGGAGCTACCGACTGATCGGAGAGTGGTCATGCGTGCTACTAAGACTTGGCTAGCTACCGTCCTTCTGGCTCTGAGCGGACCCGCAGTAGCGGTAACGCCTATCTCTGCAAATGCTTCCCCACTCGCTCGGCAATCACCTGCGCCAAACCGTATCGAAGCTGCTTACCTTCCGGCCGGCACTTACATCACTCAAAGCGGCTGCTGGCAAGCCGGCAGGGACGCATATGACGGTGTGGTCATAATCGGTTACACGTGCATTCGCGATGATAGTCTGCCGTACCCTTACACCTGGCGTCTTTGGCTCTTATGGAGCGAATAGAGTGAGATAATCGGCAATTTGTGGCGAATTGGAGGGAATGACATGGTTTACCGGACGGGGAACAGCTTGGCGAAACTGGGATCGATAGCCGCAGCCCTTTGTATTGCTGCAGCGGCTTCGGCGACCAACAGCTCATATGCGCTTACCGACTCCACTACCTCGGATCGGGCTTCCGTACCTGTTCCAGCGGCGAATGTCCCGCAATTTGATAGCTCGCTGATGTACGGGCAGATGGATCTGCTCAAGTTCCGCGACTGGATCGAGCAAATGCCACCTTCCGAGCTGGAGGGATATTTTGACACGATCATAGTGGATATCCCTACGAGGCGAATGGCAGCGTACTGGAAGGGCGAAGCCAAGAGTGCTGCCAAGCTGCTGCAAGAGGCTCACGATAGGGGGATCACTCTAGAGATCCGCAAGCGCAGTATCTCCAGATTGCAAATGATCGCAACATCGAACTCTCTCATGAACCGCAAGGGCTCTGTTCGAGGAATGGATGTCACGGCGGTGGTCGGGGACGACTACTCCTTTGACGGTCTTGTGGTGGAGGGTGTCTACAATAAGGACTCCTCCTCGCTTCGCGCGACCCCCGTCGATGAGGCGGCGTACCTAAAATCGCTCGGGGATCAGCTCAGATCCCTCGCAGATGGGGCGCCAGTCAAAGTGCGGCCCATCTCCCATAAGCCGAGACTATTCACGGGCAGGAACGATGACTATAGCCCTTTTAATGCAGGTGGCTATATGATCTCTTGGGGTTCCGGCATGTCGTGCTCAACTGGCTTCGCTGTCTACCATAATGGGGTCCCTCGAACGACCACAGCAAGGCACTGCGGATATGGCGATTACCACGCCCGCGTTGGCGGAGCGTCATACGGCTCGACTGAAGCCTTTAGTATCGACGGGGGGGCTGCCCGCGTTTTGTCCAGCTACGGCGATTCCCTTATGTTCGACGGCCCAGTTACCCAAAGCGGTTATACGAAGCATGTCACCGGAAGTGTAAATGTGACCAGCGGGGCTGAGGTGTGCACAAGCGGGGGTAACTCGGGAGTCCATTGCACCATCAAGGTCGGCAATATGTGGTACCTGTATGACGATGGTTATGGTGCGGTCTACATGAGCCGCGGGTACCAACAGTCGTACGGGATAGCAGCCATGGCAGGGGATAGCGGGGGGCCAGTCTTCGTACCCCAGTCTGATGGTACTTCAGTGCTAGCGGCAGGCATGATTCAGGCGGGTGCCAATCCGCCACTTTGGGGTTATCAATGTGGCACCGCCACGGACATACAGAATGAATGCAGTACGGATGTTCTCTTCACTTTGGAATGGCGAATTCTGGCCACTCAAGGACTGCAACTCGTAACGTCGTAATGGTAACAGACACTCTGGCTATACTGGCAGCCTTGGGCAACCAGCGGCCTGCAATTCAAGGATCGTGGGTGGGCGAATGGGGCTGCCGCTTGGGAGCTGGCGAATCATCGGTACTTGCAAAGGCAGCGACGAGGAATCCGTTGCTGCCTTGGGTCTGTTGCTTCATATTGAGCCGCAGTCAATGGTTTGGTTTGACGGCGTGAAGCGGTTCAGTGCAAGGTATGAGGTTATCGATACGAGCCATGTGATTGTGCGTAGCATCTCCTACAATCTATCTGGAAGCACCGACGTCGTTGACTATGCGCGGCGATCCGCCGCTCGAGTCGTCGGCTCTGTTCTTACTGGCGGCGGCCCTATCGGAGCAGTTAGCGAAGGGGAGCGATGGCGGCTTATGCAGGGGGATTCATCCTTGCTATTGGCGCGGGAGGATCACAAGGGTTGGCCGGAGTGGGCTCGATAGGAATGGACTGTTTCCGGAAAAGTTGATGGGGCGACTAGGCAGGGATTTCTGCCAGGCTTCGATATCCCATCTCGTACTCGGCGGGCGTCAAGTAGCCCAATGTTGAGTGCCGACGTGTACGATTATAGTACGATTCGAACCAGGTGAACGTCTCCTTCCGGAGTTTGGACACATTCACCCAGGGGCGAGTGTGGATAAGTTCCTTCTTGTACGTCGCGAACAACGACTCGGAGACAGCACTATCGAAGCATACTCCGGTGCGCCCCGGGGAACGTCGGATGTTGTTCTCCGTGCAGAACTGTGCGAACTCCTTCGACGTGTACTGGCAGCCTCGATCGCTGTGAAAAACGACGCCATGAGGAGGATTGCGCTGGGCTAACGCCATGCGCAGCGCCTCAGTGACGAGCTCGGTCCGCATATGATCGGCGATGGCGAATCCCACAACTCGACGGGAGTGCAAGTCGATGACGGTTGCGACATATGCCCAGCCTTCCCATGTTTTCACATAGGTGATATCTCCGCACCATTTCTCGTTTGCTTTGTCGGCGGTGAAGCAGCGGCCCAGCAGGTCCGGAGCCGGCACTGGCTGCTCCCCTGGCGTCGTCGTGCGACGCCAGGGGCGTGGGTGGCGTCCCTGCAGGCCAGCCTGCCTCATGAGGCGCCACACGCGCTTGGAACTCACCCGGCGTCCCAGTGCCTGCAATTCAGCGCAGACACGGCGAACACCCGGATTGCCATGCAGGCGCGCGTGGACGTCCTTGATGATGACGAGCAGCTCGGCGTCGTCATTCTCGTGGGCGCTAGGCTCGCGATTGCGCCAGGCGTAATACCCGGCTGGGGTCACATCCAGCCGCTCACACATGAACGACACGGGGTACTCGTTTCGGTCCGCCCAGTCCGCGATCGCAGCGAATCTCACTGCTTTTCTTTCGCGAACCAGGTCGCCACTTTTTTTGCGAAGCTCAGCTCCATCAACAGCTGCGCATTCTCTTTACGGAGGCGCTCAAGCTCCTCGCGTTCATTCTCGGTTAACGCCTTCGTCGGCGCCCCGCCTTGCTCGCGTGCTTTTTTCACCCATTTCCCCAAAGACATCTCGTGCACGCCGATGTTCCGTGCTGTTTCGGCGATGCTCTTACCATCCTCCAGAACCAAAGCTACCGCAGCAGCCCTTGTACTCATCAGTGAAGCTCCGTCGTGTCGATCCCATGAAAACTCCCTCTCAACAGCTGGGAGAAACCACCTGCCAATCGCCACTATCAACGGAACCGGACACGGTCCAGAACGCGGCCGACGTCGGAGGCCCTAGCGTCGTGAGGCGGTAGTTCGCTCCTGGTTAGATAGACTTCGGGCGTGTCGGGTTCCTGCCGCGAGGTGGTTGGTTTTGAGCGAGCATGAGCGGTCTGTGCTGGCCGGTTGGGTACGTCGTCCGACGTCGCGGGCGCGGTTGGTGCAGCGCTTGAGGATTGTGCTGGCGTACGCGGATGACCCGGTCGGTGGATGGCGGTAGTGCGCCGGTTGGGGGTCAGTTTGCCGACGGTGCCCAAGCGGCGCGACCGGTTCCTGGCCCACCGGCGTGATGGTTTAGCTCACCTCCGCGCGGCCTGTCTGTCCGCTGCGCCCTTCGACGCGTAGCGCCGGGACCGGGGTCCGGGTTGTCATCCACAGGCACGCCCCTCAGCGACGCGGCCCGTCGGGCCGGTGTGAGCGGGCCGTGTCGGAGCGGCGTTCGTGTTCGGCTCCCGTCGAAGAACCGGCCGGGGCAGCCCCATCGCTACGGAGGCGATCTAGGGGCAGGTGTACCACCAGTCGGTAGCGCAGGTCCTGCGCGGGAAGCTCGTTCAGGGGACGCGCGGATGTGAGCTCGCTGGTCAGTCGGGATACGTCAAGGCCGGCATCGTGGGCCTGCTGCAGCATGGCCGCCAGGGATGGCCAGTCGCTCTGTCGGGTCAGGCGCGGGTCGATATTTTCGGCTAGGGATAGCCACCACTGCTCTGGAGTGGTCGCCGCCTGCGCGATGCGAGCTCGCATCCGCGTCATCTGTGACAGCTGCTCAGAGACCACCGCCCGGGGGTCGGCAGACCAGGCACGGGCTGCGCGAGCCAGGGCAGAACGAACCTGCCCTAGCTGGGCGGGAAGCTGTGCCGCCACCTGCTGGCAGCCGCCGTCCCAGCGGGTAGGGGAGCCAGCTGCAAGGACGTCGGCCGCAGCGGTGATCGCGTCATCGCCGGTCAGGTTGGCCAGACGTTTAGTGAGGAGCACCTCGCTGAGCGTGCGGGCTGCCTGCAGTGTTTGGACGAGGGTATGGGCGCCCTGGTTAGTGAGAAGGTCGGCGGGGTCCGCCCCGTCGGGGAAGCTGGCGACCGCGGGGTCCATACCGTGCTGGGCCAAGAGCCAGAAGTCGCGATGTGCGGCCATCTGTCCTGCGAGGTCATTGTCGGTGGCCACGATCGGGTGCCGGCCGAGCTGGGCGAGCTGGTCGGCTTGTTCCTCGGTCAGAGCGGTGCCGAGCTGGGCCAGGCCGACGTAGCGGCCTTGCCCAGCGAGGGTGACGGCGATGGCGTCCATGGGTCCTTCGACGATGCCCAAACCGCCCCGCACCCGGCGTACGGCGTCCCCCAACCAGCGCGCCGCCTCGAACGCGGACAACCCAGCCACCGGATCCGGTGTCAGGGTGTCCGTCGAGGTCATGGCGCCATCATCTCGAACATACTGCTGATGTGGCAACCGATGTCTGCTCGTTATGTTCGATATTGAACCCGGATCTCGGGACACAGGAATCGAATGCCCGCCAGCGGCAGGCGAACTCGACCCGGATAAAACTGTTATCCAGATCACACGTAGGGCTATGACACCAACGCGTTCACGCCGACCCGACCCACCAGCCGTGCACCGAACCGCGCGCTGCGAACGATCGGGGCTGCGACGATGGCGGCATGGACGCGGACGTACTGGTGGTAGGAGCCGGGCTGGCGGGGCTGGTCGCCGCGGCGGAGGCGGCGGACGCCGGCCGCCGGGTGCTGCTCATCGGTCGGAGCAGAACCCCGACCTGACCGGCAAGGATCTGCGCCTGCTGGCGTCCCGGATCCGACCCGGCGCGCCCGGCCCGGTCGAGGCGTTCAAGCGGCACGGCGCCGATTTCGTCGTCGCCGACACCCTCGAGAAGCTGGTGGCCGGCATGAATCGGCTCGCCGATCCCGGCGTACCGACCCTGGCCGTCGAACGGCTCCGCGAGCTGATCGAGGCCCGGGACCGCGAGATCGTCAACACCTTCGCCAAGGACGCCCAGGTCACCGCGATCCGCGGCGCCCGGAACTACCGCGGTGACCGGCTCATCCGGGTGGCCACCCCGCACCGGCTGCTGGACCCCAAGGCCGGCCCGCTCATCGCGGTCAAGCTGCACGTGCTGTCCCGCAAGACCCTCGGCGGCCTGGAGACCGACCTGTCCGGCCGGTGCCTGCGCCCCGGGGGCGCGGTGTTCCCGGGCCTGTACGCCGCGGGCGAGGTGAGCGGCTTCGGCGGCGGCGGGATGATGGGCTATAACGCGTTGGAGGGCACGTTCCTGGGTGGTCGCCTGTTCTCGGGCCGTACGGCGGGTCGCGCCGCCGCCCTGGCCACAGCGTGACCACCCGACAGCGTTTGCGGCAGACGGCGTGACCGCCCGACAGGGTGACCGCCCGACGGCCTGACCAACTGACGGCCTGACCCCTGACGGCACGGCATCATCCTGATCCTGGAAGGCGTGGCCCGCCGCGGGCCCTCCCCGAGGGCACCAGCGGTCTGGTGGAAACGGCCCGCGCCGTGGCCGCCCGAGGCTCACAGCCGCGCGCGGCGCTGCTCGATCAGCGCAGCTGGGGGATGTTCATGGCGAGGACGTAAGCGGCCACGGCGAACAGCAGAATGCTGAACGCGAGGCTGAGCTGGCGCGGATCCACCCGGGCGGCGATGCGGCCGCCCAGGATGCTGCCGATGGCGCCGAAGGCGCTGAAGACCAGGATGACGGGCCAGTCGATGGCCAGCCCGCCCGCGGCCCGGGCGCCGAGCGCGACGATGCTGTTCACGATGATCACCAGCAACGACGTACCCACCGCGACCGGCATCGAGAACCCCAACGCCAGCACGAGCGCGGGGACGACGGCGAAGCCGCCGCCGACCCCGAAGAAGCCGGTGAGGAAGCCCACCCCGGTCGCGGTCGCGGCCAGGACACCTACGCCGCGGCGCTCGCCGTCGGCCACAGCGTTCCCGCCGCGGGCGCGGCGCCGCAGCATCAGGATGCCGACCCCGATCATCATCACGCCGAACGCCGTGAGCAGCACCGGACCGGACACCGCCGTCGAGAGCCGGGAGCCGATCAGCGATCCGACCACGCCGACGGCGCCGAAGATCAGGCCGTCGCGCCAGCGGACGTTGCCCTTGCGGGCGTGGCTCGCCATCCCGGCGAGAGCCGTGAGCGAGACGATGACCAGCGACCCGGCGGTGGCGGCGGCGGGCCGCTGGCCCAGAACGTAGACGAGGATGGGCACCGTCAGGATCGCCCCCCCGCCGCCGAGCGCGCCCAGGACGACGCCGACGAGCAGGCCGAGCGGGACGATGGCGAGCAGCTGGCCCATGACCGCGACTGCCGTCAGCGGGCCAGCGACGCGAGCACGTCGGCGGCGTCGGGTTCCTGGCTGCGGTTGTGCGGCATCTTGGCCAGCAGCGCGCCCATCAGGCAGGAATCGGTGAGCGCAGCGGTGACGAGCCCGGCGCCGATCGCGCCGGCGAACCACTTGGCCCGTGGCGCCACGGTGCTCGCGAGGACGCCGGAGGCGACCAGCCCGCCCGCGACGAGCCGGACCTGCCGTTCCAGGTCCCACGCCCCGCCGGTTTCCCGGACCGGGCCGTTGTCCTGCTGCCAGGCGGTCATCCCACCCGTGAGCACGTGCAGACGCCCCAATCCGGCGGCGGCGAGGACCTGCTCGGCCTGGCTCGCCCGGTTGTCGGTGCGGCAGATCAGCACCACCTGCTCGTCGAGTGGCTCGGCGAACTCGTCGCGGTGCTCCTTGAGGAGCGGCAGCGGCACGTTGTAGGCGCCGGGGATGTGCGCGGCGCGGAACTCGGCGGCCGAACGGACGTCGACGAGGCGCGGGCGGTCGGGGCGGGTGAGCCATTCGCGCAGCTCGGCGGCGGTGACGCGGGTGGGCATGGGCCGTACGGCGGTGGGGTCGACGGGGCCCTGCAGGTCCGTCACGTCTGCGCCGTCTGCGCCGGCCGGGGCGGAAGGGGCTGCGGGAGGGGCGCTGGTGGTGCTCACTTCTGCTCCGTCAGGGTCAGGCCGGACGTGCCGGCGTTGTCGAACTGGTCGTCGATGGCCACGACGGGGCGACCGGCGGCGGCGAACATGGACGCGGCGATCGAGGCCCGGTAGCCGCCGGCGCAGTGCACCCACAGTTCGCCGGCCGGTACGTCGTCCGCGCGGCGCAGCAGGTCATGCAGGGGCAGATTGACCGCCCCGTCGATGTGCGACTCGGCGTACTCCCCCGGCCGCCGGACGTCCACGACCACCACCTCGCGGTGGTGCCGCACCTGCGCGAGGTCGGGGAATGTCGCCCGTGGGAAGGACGCCAGCTCGCCATCGGTCCAGTTCGTGGGGCCGCCGGTGGCCGCGGCGGCGGGCCGGTCGATGCCGATCCGGACCATCTCCCGCTGAGCCTCCGCGACCTGCTCCGCGGTCTCGCCGAGCAGGGTCACCGGCGTGCCCCACGGAATCAGCCAGCCCAGGTAGGTCGCGAACTGCCCGTCGATCCCGAAGTTGAACGTCCCCGGCGCGTGGCCCGCGGCGAACGCCGTACGGCTGCGCAGGTCCACCAGCCACTCCCCCGCCTCCAGGCGGCGGCGCAGCTGCGCCACGTCCGCCGTCGTCGGCGGCTCCAGGCTCGCGGCGAGCGGGCCGGCGGCATTGGCGGGGCCCATGTGCGCGTAATAGGCGGGGAACTCCTCCAACCCGGCCAGGATCTCCTCGACGTAGTCCGTTTCGTCCTTGGTCAGCGCCGGGTTGGCGCGCTTCTCCTGGCCGATCGTCGAGGCGTCGCCGGAACTCTGGGTGGCCGAGCAGAACGAGCCGAAGCCGTGCGTGGGCATGACCTGCGCCTCGTCGGGCAGTTCGGCAGCGAGGCGGTGGGCGCTGGCGTGCTGGTGGCGGGCGAGTTCCTCGGCGTGCGCCGCGCCGAGCAGGTCCGGGCGGCCGGTCGATCCGAACAGCAGCGAGCCGCCGGTGAAGACGGCCGTGGCCGTGCTCGTCCCCGTGGCGGTGCCTTCAGCGGCGTCGCCCGCCACGGCGTACGACAGGTGCGTGAACGTGTGCCCCGGCGTCGCGATGGCGCGCACCCGCATGGACCCGACCTCGACGGTCTCGCCGTCGGCGATGGGGGTGCGGTCGAAGTCGACGGTGTCGGCGCCGTTGACGTAGTACGTCGCCCCGGTCTCGCGGGCCAGCGCGTAGCCGCCGGTGACATAGTCGTTGTGGATGTGGGTCTCGAAGACGGCGGCGATGCGTACGCCGTCCGCGGTGGCGCTCCGGGCCGCGGCCAGGACCCGGTCGATGTCGCGCTGCGGGTCCACGACGAAGGCGACCGAGCCGTCGTGGACGAGATAGCTGCGGTCGCCGAGCGACGGGGTCTCGATGGTGACGATGTGCGGCATATGAAGGTTCCTCCAGCGGGGTCTGGACATACCCTGGGGGGTATCTGCCATCGGTGCCACTGTACGGCGTGCCCCAGGGGGTATCAACTCGGCACCCACCGCCATTCCGACCCCGCCTCCGGCCGAGTCCCGCGCCGCACACCCTCTGGCCGGGCGCCCGATCTGTCTGGGACATCACATACGACGCTCTGGCCGGCCACACAGGCCGGGCACAGGCTCGGCTCCGATAGTGAAGATGTCAAATACCCCCGGGGGCATTAATCCGGGAGATCTCCTCAGCTCGGCGATCCCGCCGGCCGCAGATCCCAGGCCCCCCTACGCAAAGGAGCGCACCATGTTCACCCGCAGCCGCAAGGCCCCCAGCCGACCCGCGCTGATCGGAGCGGCATCGCTGACCGGCCTCGCCCTGGCGGCCACCCTCGCCGGCTCCGCCTACGCCGCCGGAGGCCCTGGCGCCGGCGGCCCCGGCACCGGCTCGAACGGCCCCGGCTCCGGCGGGTGCCCCGTCGCGTCGTCCACCGCAACGCCGGGCACCCCCGTCGCGTCGCTGTCAGCGGAGACGATCGCGGGCCTGACGTTCAGCCGCGAGGAGGAGCGGATGGCGCGCGACCTCTACGCCGCGCTCGCCGCGGTGCATGACGGGGCTCGGCCGATGAGCATGATCACGACGAGTGAGCAGCGCCACTTCGACGAGATCGGGACGCTGCTGACCCGCTACGGCATCGCCGACCCCTCCGCCGGGCGGGAGGCCGGCAGTTATGCGGACGCCGAGCTGCAGAAGCTGTACGACGACTGGTATACGCGCGGCATCGTCTCGCCCCAGGCGGCCTACCAGGTGGGCGTCGAGCTGGAGCAGCGCGACATCGCCGACCTGGAGAAGCTGGTGGCCGCTGACGCGCCGGCCGACGTCAAGGCCAGCTACGCCAACCTGCTGAAGGGCTCGCGCAACCACCTGGCCGCTTACGAGCGGGCGGTCGCCGGGCAGGTCGGCGGCGCCGGCGCCCAGAACGGGCAGGGCCAGGGCCAGAACGGTCAAGGCCAACAGGGCCGGGGCCAAAAGGGTCAGGGCCAGGGCCAAAAGGGTCAGGGCCAGGGCCAAACGGGTCAGGGCCAGGGCAGCTCCGGACAGGGCATGGGTCCCGGGGCGATGGCGCGGCGCGGCGCGGGCGCCAGCAGCTGACCCCGAGGCACGGCGCAGAGGCCCACCCCTGAGCCGCGCGCCGTCTCCGACTCACTATCGACCGCTCACGACCTGCCCGTTTGGCACCATGGTGCTAAACGGGCAGGTCACGAGCGGTCATCTTGTGGATAACTCCGGAACTCCGGCGATGCCTGGGCCGGGTCAGCCGGCGCCGACGGCCGTGCGCACCGTGGCGATCTCGAAGTCCGGATAGCGATCCTTGAGCGTCCGCAGCGGCACGTCGGTCGGGGCATCGGCGGGCAGACCGGCCTTGGCCAGGAGGTCGGGCAGTGCCATGCCGTACGCCGAGGCGACCTGCGCCAACGTCATCTGCCCCGTCACTCCGGACGCCGATCCCGTCCCGCTGGGCGAGGCGGCGCCCGTCCGCGACCCCGTGCCCGTCCCCGACGGATGCGGGCTCGCCGAACCGCCCGAGGCGCCGGTGCTGGGCAGTGCGGACGGGGAGGGCCCCGACGGCGCGGGCGCGCCACCGGACGTGAGATGGGCCGTCACAGCCGCTCGGAACGCCTCCATCGAGAAGCCGCCCAGCGTGGCCTCGAGCTGATTCAGCGGGGTGTCCGGCGTCACCGCTGCTGCGGTTGCCGCGTCGGCTCCGGCGAGTCGCAGCAGCGTGGGGATATCGACGCCGAGACCGTCGCTGGCCTGCTGCACCGTCATCCATCCCTTGAGGTCTGCGGGCGCGAGCGAGTCGCTGGTGACCTCGGTACGGCCGCTGGACTGCCAGACGCCGGTGGCCGACGTGACGCCGTACGTTCCGAAGATCGCCACCACCGCGACAGCGGGCATCACCAGTCGGTGGGCGGGCACGCCACGGGACGCCCTGCTCATCGCTGTGCCACCGTCGACGTCGCCGACTCGGGGCCCGCGGCGGCGTCGCCGTCGCCCCGGCGGCCGATCGAGCCCAGGAAGGTGGGCCCGGTGACGGTGAGGGCACCGGGGAACGGGCAGGTCGCCACGCACTCCATGCAGCCGACGCAGTCGGTGTTGACGGTCTGGGCGTGCGCGACGTCGATGCCGACCGGGCACGGCGGGTTGCACAGCCCGCAATCGGTGCAGGCGGAGGCGTGCCGTCGGATCCGCAGGAACGACAGGTGGCCCGCTACCGCGAAGACCGCCCCGGCCGGGCACAGATAGCGGCACCACAGCCGATCGACGACCAGGGAGCCGGCGAGCACCACCACGGTGATGACCAGCGCCGGGATCAACGCACTCGACATCTCGAAGATCCAGTGCAGGGAGAACAGGGTCACATAGGGGTCGTACTCGGCGAAGATCAGCCGCCCCGTCTGCACCGTCGCGATCACGACGGCGGCCAGCACGACGTACCGGCCGTAGCGCAGCACCCGATCCACCCGATCCGGGACTGCAACGGCGCGCAGCCCGAGGCGCCGGCGCAGCCCGGTCAGCACGTCCCCGAGCGTGCCCATCGGACAGATCCAACCGCAGAACGCATTCCCGGCGATCAGCACGCTGACCAGGACCGCGGCGCCGAGGATCATGTTGCTCGGGTGCAACTTGGGCACCATCGTGCCGGTGGTCACCCAGGTGTAGAGCGACTCGACCGCCCCGAACGGACACAGCGCGTCGACGCTGGGCGCTCCGGACTGTTTCTCCTGCTGATGTCGGAGCGCGGCCACCAGGATGAAGACCGCAAAGAAGGCCTGGGTGGCGTAGCGCGCCCAGTGCAGTCGGGACATGGAACGCTTGCGCAGCATCGCCCGGCTGGGGTCGGATCGGGTGGTTGTGGTCATCGGGAACACCTCGAAAGTCGGACGGACTTTTCCAGAATGCCCCTGGGGGTATGGCCTCTTCCCGGGCCAAAAGTCCCGCAGGAGTACGGCGTTCGCGGTTGGCCCGACCAACACATCGACGGGCGCTATGGCTCCGATCGGCAGAATCGCTGACGGCGGGCTGGACCCTCGGAGGGTCCGGTCGTAGGGTCGAGTTGTCAGGAAATCCTGACGCCGAGCGGTCCCGGGCCGGTCGGTCCCACCCCACGAGGAGTCCATCATGACCACGTCCCCCGTCGACCAGACCGTCGGCATGCCCCGCATTGGCGACAAGGCCCCGGCCTTCACCGCGAAGACCACGCAGGGCGACATCAGCTTCCCGGCCGACTACGAAGGCAAATGGGTCATCCTGTTTTCGCACCCGGCAGACTTCACCCCGGTGTGCACGAGCGAGTTCATGACCTTCGCGACGATGGCCGAGGACTTCGCGCTGCACAACACCGAGCTGGTCGGCCTCTCCGTCGACGGGCTCTACAGCCACATCGCCTGGCTACGCACGATCCAGGAGAAGATCTCCTTCCGCGGGATGTCGAACGTCGAGGTCACATTCCCGTTGATCGATGACGTCTCGATGGAGATCGCGCAGAAGTACGGGATGATCATGCCCGGCGAAGCGGCCACCCAGGCCGTGCGCGCGGTCTTCTTTATCGACCCGCACGGCGTGATCCGCACCATTGTGTATTACCCGCTGGCGCTGGGCCGTAACTTCGACGAACTCTTGCGGATCGTCAAGGGCTTGCAGGTGGCGGACGCTTTCAACGTCGCCCTGCCGGCTGACTGGCAGCCCGGCGAGCGCGTCATCGTCCCGCCGGCCGGTTCCTGCGGCACGGCCAAGGACCGGATGGCCGGCGCCGACGCGGGGGTCGAGTGCGAGGACTGGTTCTTCTGCACCAAGGAACTGCCGCTGGAGGAGATCCAGGAGCGCATCCACCGGCGGTGACCGCAGAGCACGGCTTCGATCGCGCAGTCGTGGTGGAACACCGCCGGCTCCCTCGCAGCGATCCCGCCTGCGCCACAGGTTCAGGTCGTGCGTTGTCAGGATTCCCTGACACTGCTAGTGTCAGGGAATCCTGACAAATGTGATTCACCTGCTGGTGGTGCGATGCCCAACGAAAGAGCTTCAGGCGGGCCGAGGCCCGATGCGAACGTTCTGGATCGGCGCGGAACCAGGTGCGCGGCCGCGACTGCGACCGCCGCCGCGGCCACCGCCGGGACCGTGGCCACAGCCACAGCCACCCCCGCCGTGCGCCGTGCAGTCGCAGTCCTGCCGCGGGCAGCCCAGTCGGGGGAGGTGCCCCCAGCGCTCGTGAGCCGACTGCCGGCTCATCCCGGTCGCGTCGCCGATCTGGGACCACGTGGCGCCGGCCGCTCGAGCATCGCGCACGGACTGCTCGAGCCTCGCCTGAGCCTCACGCACGGATCGACACGCCCGTGCGAGCGCCTTGACCGCCTCGTCGGTCTGCATCGTGCCTCCCATCTGCGTCGTCGTCCTCAGTCAACCACCACAGCCGCATTGCTGTTCCCCCAGTCCGCGTGACCCCTCCAGGGAAGGTGCTGCATCATGAACCCCACCCACCGCCCGCAGTCGATGCAGTCCGTCGTTGCCGAGACGGCACAGATCTGGCGGGAGCACGAGCGAGACCTCGGGCCCGGCGCTGGATCCGGTCGCTGCGGCGAGCACGGCAACTGCGGCGGGCACGGCAACTGCGGCGGGCACGGCGGGGGGTACGACGGCGGCGACGGCGCGTGTGGCGGGCACGGCACCTGTGGCGGTCGAGGTCGGGGGCACTCCCGGAGTGGGCCGCGCCAGGCGGATTCCGCCCGCAGAGCGGACTGAAGACATGTCCTTCGACTTCGTGGCCCTGGACGTTGAGACGGCGAACGCCTTCCGCGGATCGATCTGCCAGGTGGGCATGGCGCTGGTGACGGAGGGGCGGGTGACCCGCACGTGGACCATGCTGGTGCGCCCGCCGGTGGGCCGCGACAATTTCGACGCCAACCACGTGGCGGTCCATGGCATCACCGCTGCCCAGGTCGAGCACATGCCGCGGTTCATCGCGCAATGGCCGGTCATCGAAGGGCTGCTGCGCGGCCGTCCGGTGGTGGCCCACAACGCCAACTTCGAGATGGGCGCCATTCGGGAGGCGACGTCGTATTGCGGCTTCGACTGGCCCGAGCTCGACGTGGCGTGCTCCCTCGTGCTGGCCCGCCAGCGCTTCCCCGACCTCGACAGACACACGCTTGACGCCTGCTGTGCGGCCGCGGGCGTTTCGTTGACGAACCACCACGACGCCCTCTCCGACGCCGTGGCGTGCGCCGAGCTGACCCTGCAGATGGCCCGGTCGGTGCAGGCCGACGATCTTGACGACCTGCTCACGGCGAGTGGCGTTGCCTGGGGTCGCCTTTCGGAATCGGCCTATGTGCCTTGTCATTCCGTCGGACCGGACGTCGGCGTGGCGGTGCCCCGGCTGTTCTGAGGCCTGCTTCTGAGGCCTGTTCTGAGGCGACCGAGCCGCGCGGCGACCACGCGCCGGCCGACGCCGAAGCCACGGCGCCGGCCGACCGTCGAGTCCCTGCGGATCAGATCCCGTGGGGGCCCTTGAGGATCAGGTCCCGTGGTGGCCCTTGAGCACCATCCGCATGATCCGGGCGTTGAGGGCGGCGAAGCGCAGCGTCTGCAACGGCAGACTCTGCCGACGTCGCAGGGTCGCTTCGGTGGGCAACGGGGCGCTGCTGATCTGGCGGGCGATGTCGCCGACCACGGCCTTGTCCTTGGCGTCCGTCATGAGCTCACTCCGGGATCAGGGACCAGCCGGGCAGTCCCTTGTTCTTGTAGAGGAAAAGGTGGTGCAGGCTGAGCTTGAGCCAGTGCCCGGCCAGCCCCAGCTCGCCCTTGGTCTCCGAGAGATCGCGTCCGGTGGGATAGCGCTGGTAGTCCGGCACCACGGGCAGCATGGTGATCGCCGCCGCGGACCCCTTGCGTAGCCCGGTGCCGGCAGAAGCGACGCAGGCCGCGCCCATCGCCGCCATCGAGGCGGTGTGCGCCTTCGCGTGGGCGCCGCGGCGGACCCGGTCCGCGATGGTCATGGCCACGGCTTTGCCCATCACCCCGGACGGCATGCCGGTGCGCGGTGGGGCGGGCGCGATCACGGTGCCGTTCGGGCTGGTGCGGGGAGGGGAGATCGGGTGGGGTGGCGCGAACGCGATCCCGACCGCCCAGATGTTGTCGTAGTGCGGGCTCTGGTAGGTCCGCGGCCAGTCATCGGGCCGCCAGTTCTCGTAGGCTCGCGGGGCGTACTCGGCGTCGACGTACATGAATCCGCTCGGGGCGAACAGCCGGTCGGTGATGTCCTCGCCCGCGCGATCGAACGCCTGCAGGCCGACCCCGCCGAAGGGCGGCAGCAGCATCGCGAAGTCGAAGGTCAAGGTCTCCACCGTGCCGTCAAGGAGCTCGTAGGTCAGCGACCCCGCCTCGATGTGCTGGACGCCGGCACCGGTGATGGCGCGCACGCCTCGCTCGCGGAAGAGGGATTCGGTCCACAGCTTGCTGGAGGTCTGGAACCCCCGCTCGTCGAAGGTCGCTCCGTCGACTCCGAAGTCGCCGAGCTCGAACTCGTTGGTGAGATAGACCAGTTCGGCCCGGTCCCGGACGCCTGCCTGGCGCAGGGTGTGGTCGACGTTGAAGACGTATTCGAAGGCGGCACCCTCGCAGGTGCACGAGCCGTGTCCGGTGCCGACCACGAGCCGCAACGTCTCGCCCTCGCGCATGCGCGTGATGGCGGCCTGCAGTTCGGCGGCGGCGTGGGTGGCATGGTCTGCCGTACAGACCGACACGGTATGGCCCTGCTCGGGACCCAATCCGGGCGTCGCCTCGAACTTCAGCCGGGGACCCGTCGCGTTGACCAGGTAGTCATAGCGCAGTCGGGTCGACTCACCCTCGCGGCCCTCCTGCGTGGAGACGATCTCCACGCTGGGTCGCGGGTCCTCGCCGTCCCCCTCCGGGCGGATCGCGACGGCCTTGGCCTGGTGGAAGTCGATCCCCTTGCGGCGGTACACCGGCGCCAGGGGAAACAGCACCTTGTCGGCGGTCATGTCGCCCACACCGACCCAGATGTTGGACGGGATCCAGTTCCATTCGCTGTTGGGTGAGACGACCACGATCTCGTGGCTGCGTCCGAGAAGGCGCCTCAGGTGTAGCGCGGCCGTGTGGCCGGCGACCCCAGCGCCCAGGATGACCGTGCGGGACACGACGTACCTCCTCTGCCGAGACCAGGCAAGCCCGCGGAATTTCACCGGCTCCCCGTCAGGTGAACCTGACATTGCCAATGTACCCCCCGGGGTATATCGTTGTCGATAGAGCATGCCCCAGGGGGTATACAACCAGCCACTTCATCCAAAGGAGCCCCTCGTGCGCTTCTCCGTCGCATACCGTCCGCTGTACTTCCTGGCCGCATTGGGCATGGGCGGGCTGTCGGTCTCGTTCTTCGTCTACCTGATGTTCCTGATCCCCCACCCGGGCTCACCCATCCCACACCTGAGCCACGTCCTCGCGGCCTACCGCGACGGCACGGTGCCGAGTCGGGTGTTCCTGAGCGTGATCCTCGGCCTCACGTTCTTCTTCGCGGTGCGGCACTACCAGGTCCTGATCGCCAACATCCGCGCCTACCGAGCCTTCACGCGGACCCCCGAGTACGTCGCCTTCCGCGCGAGCAACGCCGAGATCTCGCTGATGGCCATCCCCCTCACGCTCGGCATGAGCGTCAACGTCGCATTCGTCGTGGGCGCACTGGCGATTCCCGGCATGTGGGCCGCCAAGGAGTACCTCTTCCCCGTCGCCCTGCTCGCGATGACGGGGATCGCCGGCTACGCGCTCGTCGTGTTCGGGCGCTACCTGACCCGCATCCTGGTTCACAAGGGCTTCGACATCGAGGACACCAACCACTTCAGTCAGGTCCTGCCGAGCTTCGCCTTCGCGATGATCGCCGTCGGCTACTCCTCCTCCGCGGCGATGAGCAGCACCAAGCCGGTCGTGGTCATCGGCCTGGTCGGAACGTTCATCTTCCTGGCCGCCGCTGCCGCGTGGATCCTGGTCAAGCTGCCGGTCGCCTTCGCCGGAATGCTGCGCCACGGTATGGCGGTCGAGGCGGGCCCCACCCTGTGGCTGGGCATCCCGATCATGACCCTGGTCGGCATCACCGTGCTGCGTGACGTGATGGGCACTTCGCACACCCTGCTGCATGCGACGGTGAACCCGGTGGTGTGGTTCGTCTTCTTCGGCCTCTTGGTGGCAGCGCAGCTGGTGATGGGCCTGTTCGGCTACGCCATCATGCGCCGCCAGGCCTACTTCGCCACCTATGTGACCGGGCCGCGACGCAGTGTCGCCGCGTACGGTCTGATCTGCCCCGGGGTCGCTCTGTCCGTCCTGCTCATGTTCTTCATCCACTGGGGCCTCGTCGAGCCGGGCATCATCGCGCGCGACTCGGTCCCGCACTACGGCCTGGTGGCCGTCGTGGCACTGGTCCAGCTGGTGACCATCCGTACCCTGACGATCCTGAACCGCAAGCTCATGGGTGGACAGCCGGCCGGCTCCAGCAGCCTCGAACCGGCCGTCGCGGCCGTCGCCCCCGTCTGACACCGAGCGAACAACAACCGCACGAACCGTCCTGAAAGGAGCCCCCGAGATGACCCACTCCCACGGCAAGCAGGTCCTGGAGGACCTCGGCCCGCACACCCGCGAGCTGCGCGCCCTGATCCCCGACGTGTACGCCGGGTTCGCCGCCACCCACAAGGGCGCGTTGACCGCCGGGGCCCTCGACACCAAGACCAAGGAGCTGATGGCCATGGCCATGGGCGTCGGCTTGAAGTGCGACGGGTGCATCGCCTCCCATGCCCGAGGCGCAGCGCGCGCCGGGGCCACCCCCCAAGAAGCGGCCGAAGCGATCGGCGTCGCGATCTTGATGGTCGGCGGGCCGGGCACCGTCTACGGGCCACGGGCGCTGGCCGCTTTCATGGACTTCTACACCCCGCCCAAGGACCAGGCACCGTCATGACCGCCTCGGCGGAGCGTCACGCCAAACGCGCGGCCGCCGATGTCACCACCGGCGATGTCACCACCGGCGACGTCACCACCGGCGACGTCACCACGGGCGAGCTGGCCCTCGACAGCCACGAGCTCGAGCAGGTCGTCCTGCGGCTTCGCCGGGCCCAGGGCCAGCTCGGCGCGGTGGCCACGATGCTCGAAGAGCGGCGGGGGTGCCGCGAGGTCGTGCATCAGCTGGCAGCCGTGAAAAAGGCCATCGACCGGAGCGGTTTCGTGCTCCTCGAGGCCGCCGTCCGCCAGTGCGTCACCTCCCCCGGCGCCACCAGCGACGACCTCAAAGCGATGGAGAAACTCTTCCTCGCGCTCTCGTGAACCGGGTATTGCGAAAGGGCAATCATGAGCACCACAACACTCACCAGGCACAACTTCGAGGAGACGATCGCCGGGGAGGGGATCGTTCTGGTGGACTTCTGGGCCAGCTGGTGCGGCCCATGCCGGATGTTTGGGCCGATCTTCGAGACCGCGTCGCAGACCCATCCCGACATCGTCTTCGGCAAGGTTGACACCGAAGCCGAACGGGAGCTCGCCGCGGCCGCACAGATCACCTCGATCCCGACCTTGATGGCCTTCCGGGACGGGATTCTGGTCTTCAATCAGCCGGGCGCCCTACCTGCCCCGTCGCTGGAAGAACTCATCAGCGCGGTGCGCAATCTGGACATGACCGCCGTTCGGGCCGAGGTGGCAAAGGCGCAGGCCGACGCACCGTCCGCCTGACCCACGGGGCCCGGCAGCTTACTGGCCCGGGGCCGGGGCCATCGGCACCGCGCAGCCTATTGGCCCGGGGCCGGGGTCGTCGGCTCCGCGCCGCCCGCCGGGCGAGCGGCCTCCAGCTCGGCCAGGAACCGAATCAGGGCCGAGCGACCCCCATCCACATAGGCAACCCAATCTGGGGTTCGCCGAAACGTGGCCATCTCCTGCCATTGCCCGAGTACGAACCGGATCGCCTCGGTGGGCGTCCGGCCGCCCCGCTCGACACACCGACGCGCGTCCCGCAGGGCCACCGCGGCCCCCTCGCTGACCTTGATCTGCAGATCGGTGGCGTCCGTTCCGCCGCGCCGACAGCTGCTGCGACCATCGGCGTCGGTGACCCACTGCTGCAACGCGACCCGGTGCGCGGCATCGAGCCGGCGCGCGACATCAGCGGCGATCATGCCGTGTCCAACCATCCGCACCTGTGCGGATATTCCACCGGCGGCAAGGGCGGGGGCGGTTCCGTTGGCCCGCCCCGGGCCTTTTCGGTTGTCAGGAATACCTGACACCCAGGGATGGTTGGTGACAACATCAATCGCCCCTGCCTATCGAGAATGAGGACCTTCACCATGACGACCCAGGCCGCTCTCCGCGCTCGATTCAGCAGGCCCCCGGTCGGGCTGTTCGCCGTGGTGATGGGCATCGCCGGGCTGTCACTCGCCTGGCGCCGAGCGAGTCACCAACTGGCTGCGCCAAGCAGTGTCGCCGACGTCCTCGCGGTGGTGGCAGCGCTGCTGTGGCTGACCCTCGCGGTGCTCTACGTCGCCAAGGCCATCCGCTTCTCCGACGTGGTGCGCGCGGAGATCACCGACCCCGTGCGGATGCCGTTCGCGGCAGCCATCACGGTGGCGCTGCTCCTGGTCGCGACGGCCTTTGCGACACCCGCACCCGCGCTGGCCACCGTGATCTGGTGGCCAGCGGCCCTGGCCCACCTGGCGATCACGGTCGCCGTCCTGACGTCCTGGTTCGGTGGGAGTCACCTGACCCTGCCCCAGGTCCTGCCCACGTGGTTCATCCCCATCGTCGGCAATCTGGTCACCCCGCTGGCCGGGCCGCAGATCGGTAGCCGCACGCTGTCCTGGATCGCCTTCGGCGTCGGAGTGGCCTTCTACCTCGCCCTCTTGCCGCTCATCCTCGGGCGTTACATCTTGGTCCCGCAGCCGGTTCCGGGCCACCTGCGACCGGTGTTCGCGATCCTGATCGCCCCGCCCGCCGTGGCCCTGGTGGCGGCCCATTCTCTCCTGCCGTCGAGCACCGGTGGCTGGCATTCCTGGGTGCTGTTGGCCGGCGCTGCGACGTTCGCCGCGCTTCTGCTGGGCTGTGCCCCCAGGGTCGCAAAGGCGCCTTATGGTCCGCCGTGGTGGGCGCTGTCCTTCCCGCTGGCCGCGCTGACTACTGCGGTGATCGTGATGGTGCCGCATCTGGGCGCTGGGGCGACGGCCCTGGCGTGGGTGCTGCTCACGGTGACGTCGAGCGTCGTCGTGGCGTTGGCGGTGCGTTCCCTGCAGGACCTCGCTGCGCCTGCCGCCGCTCCTGCGGGATCGGCTCTAGAGTCCACCGCATGAGGTGGCCAGACCTACCGGACCGATCACGCATCCTGCCACGGCCGAACCTGAGGGCAGGTGCCCGCGCGACCCCAGCGGATCGACGATGAGTTGGCTCGTCCGGGCGGCCCAGGACGGGGACGACCCGCACATCGACGCCCTGCATCGCGCGGCGTTCGAGGCCGAGGGCCCGCAGATCGTGGCCCTCCTGGACGCCTTGCGTCCCGCCCGGCGCGCCTCGCTGGTCGCCGTGACCGCCACCTCGCCCGCCGCGCCCGGGACCGACGCGTCGGCCGGGACCGAAGCGCCGGCCGGGACCAAAGCGCCGGCCGGGACCAAAGCGCCGGCCGGGACCAAAGCGCCGGCCGGGACCAAAGCACTGGCCGGGGCCACCGAGCGCGTGATCGGCCACGTGCACCTCAGCCGGGCCTGGGTGGACGCGCGGCCGGCTCTGGTCGAGGTCCTGGTGCTCGCCCCCCTGGCCGTCGCCGCCGAGCACCGACTCCTCGGCGTGGGAGCGGAGCTGGTCGCCGCGGCGCTGGAGCAGGCCCGCAGCCTCGGCGTACCGGCCGTCTTCCTCGAAGGCGACCCGGGCTACTACGGCCGTCTCGGGTTCGTGGCCGCCGCCACCCACGGCGTCGACCCGCCCTCCACGCGCGTCCCCGCCGCCGCTGCTCAGATGGTCGTGACGGGAGCCTGGGAGACGTGGATGGCCGGCCGGCTCGTCTACCCCGAGGCGTTCTGGGCCACCGACACGGTGGGGTTACGCGACCCGCTCCTCGCCGAGTTCGAGGCAAGCTCGGTGGCGCCCGTGTCTGGGCCCGACCCGATCTGGGAACCGCCGCTCGCCGGAACCGAGGCGCAGGCGCTGCTCGGGGCGCTGGACCGGCTGCGCTACACGTTCCGCTGGAAGGCCGACGGCCTCGACGCACCCGCCCTGGCCACCACCGTCGGCGCCTCAACCATGACCCTGGCCGGCCTGCTCAAGCACCTGGCCGCCGTCGAGGACTTCACCACGGGCTGGAAGCTGTCCGGCGAGCCGCTCGGCGAGCCGTGGTCCGGCTGGGGCTGGGACGGGAGCACCGACTGGGACTTCACCTCCGCGACCGGGGACGCCCCCGAGCTGCTCTATTCGACCTACGACGACGCCGTACGTCGTGGTCGCGCGCGGCTGGCCGCCGCGCTGGCCAACGGCGGCCTGGAGCAGCGCGTGCACGTCGGGGACGGCGCCGCCACTCTGCGACGGCTGGTCTGCGACCTGATCGAGGAGTACGGCCGGCACACCGGCCACGCCGACCTGCTGCGCGAGGCGGTCGACGGACGGGTCGGCGAGGATCCGCCTCCCGACTGGAGCCCGCCCTTCTGACGCCGCCCGCGCCGAGTCAGCGCCGGGTCATCGCCTCGTCGGCCGCTGTGAGGTTCACGCGAGGGAGCGGCCGTTGTCGGGGGTTGCGGATGTCGGCGACCAGCTACGCCGGGTCGGTCGGCAGCAGGCTCACGCCCGGCCCGGAGAGCTCGCTGCTGCCGTGCCGTCGACCGGTGGCCAACATGAGCAGCGCCAACGCCGTACCGCGCACCTCCGGTCCGCGCCCGAGGCGGACGGGAGCGTCGGTGGCCACGAGCGTCACCCGGCCGACCAGGCCCTTGGCGCCGCCCATCGCCTCCCGCGTCCGGGCTTGGTAACCCAGGGCCTCGGCGAGCGACTGCGGCGGGTAGGCCCGGTGGAGGTTCAGCCGCCGACGGATGTCCTCGCCGTGCGCGATCTCCTCGACGAGCCGGCTGCCCTCCGCAGCCAGGAACGTGGGCGGCCCGCTCGTCCGGTCGGCCACCGCGCGCAGCCTGGTCAGCGTCTCGGCGGGAGAGGCCCCCCGATTCGCGGCGACACCGGCGGCGTTCTGCCGATCGAAGTCGAACCGCGCCGCGGCCATCCCGCGCAGCAGCCGCCCGGGCGTCGTTAAAGCGTTGTCGATCAGGTGCGCCGCCACGTCGTGCACGCTCCACCCCTGCGCGAGCGAGGGGGTCTCCCACTGCTGCGGCGTCAGCGTGGCAAGGTCGTCGATGAGCGCCCGCCGCTCGGCGACCCACCCGATGACCACCATGCAGACCGTCACCCTCAACAACGGCGTCGTGATGCCCATGCTCGGTTACGGCGTCTACCAGGTCGACCCGGCCGAGTGCGCGCGCTGTGTGCGCGAGGCGATCGAGGTCGGCTACCGGTCGATCGACACCGCCCAGGCCTACCGCAACGAGGAGGGCGTGGGCGCGGCCGTCGCGGCGTCGGGGGTGCCGCGCGAGGAGCTGTTCCTCACGACCAAGGTGTGGATCAGCAACGCGGGCGAAGCCGCGGCCGCCGCCTCGATCGAGGAGTCGCTGCGCAAGCTGGCCACCGACTACATCGACCTGCTGCTGATCCACCAGCCGTTCGGCGACTACTACGGCAGCTACCGGGCCATGGAGCGCGCGCTCGCCGACGGTCGGGTGCGGGCCATCGGCGTCAGCAACTTCTACCCCGACCGGCTCATCGACCTCTGCCGGTTCGCCGAGGTCGTGCCCGCCGTGAACCAGGTGGAGACCCACCCGCTGCACCAGCAGGCGGCGGCGCACGAGGTGATGGCGAAGTACGGGGTCGTGCACGAATCCTGGGGGCCCTTCGCCGAGGGCCGCAAGGACCTGTTCACCAACCCCGTCCTGGCGGACATCGGTGCGGCGCATGGGAAGTCGGTCGCGCAGGTGGCGCTGCGCTTCCTGATCCAGTCCGACGTGGTGGTGATCCCCAAGTCCGTACGCCGGGAGCGGATGGCGCAGAACTTGGCGGTCTTCGACTTCACCCTCGACGCGGCCGAGCTCGACCGGATCCGGGCGCTCGATGAGGGCGAGAGCGCGTTCTTCTCGCACTACGCGCCCGAGACCGTCGAAATGTTGACCGGTTTCGGCAACCCGCGCCGCTGACCTCCGTCCCGCGCGACGACCAACACCCCGCCTTCAGGGCCATTTCGGGGCGAATCGGCGGGTATTGATCGTCGCGAGGGACGCCACGCGTCCCCCGGGGGGCGGCCGCGGTCAGGCGTCGTACGCCGCGGCGAAGAACGCGCGCTCGCAGGCGACGGCACGGGAGAAGATGTCCTCGACCGCGGCCAGTTCGGCGGGGTCGGCCGGCGCGTGGGTGTCCAGCTGCTCGCTCAGCCAGGCCACCCACGCGGTGAACGCCGGCCCGCGGTGTAGGTCGACCCAGCCGACGTGTTCGGGCCGGGTCGCCGCGAGATCGTCGGCGTCCGGGCGGGTCGCCCAGTCCAGGTAGAGCCGCTCCGCGACGACGAGCACGGCGAGGACCCGCGCGTACGAGCGGCTCGCCAGCGCCTCGCGCATCACCGCGTCGAACGCGACGGTGGCCGGGTGCCGCAGTGGCTCCGCGCGGTCGGCGGGGGACACGCCGAGCGCGTTGAAGGAGTCGACGAAGTAGGTGTTCTCGTCGTCGGCGAACATGCCCAGCTGGCGGGCGAACACCAGACGCTCGGGCAGGGCCGGCGCCGAGGCGCAGCCCTGGCCGAGCAGGGCCGTGAAGGGATCGCAGAACTGGTAGTCCTGCACGAGATATCGGGCCAGGACCTCGTCGGCCACCGTCCCGGCGAGCAGTTCGTCGACGAATCGGCTGTCGACCGCGGCCGTCCAGGTGGCGGCGTTGACGGCGATGAGACGCTCGGTGAGTCCGGTGGGCATGCGGCCCACCATAGGCGGCCGGGGTTCGCACCGGCGCGGCGTCGCCCGGGTGCCCTGCTCGCCGTCCACCCGGTCCCTGCGGCAAAAGGCGGCGCCGGCACCGCCTTTTGCCGCAGCTACACCGACGCAGGGCCGCTCGTGCTTCGTCCGGTGGTCTGGCAGACGTGGTCCAGGCAGCCGGGGTCGTGGAGCGGGTGGGTGACCCGGCTATTTCGGGCTATTGGCGGCGGCGCCAGCGGATGGTGCCGTCGATGAGCTGGCCGATGAGGCCGCGGGTGTGGACGTCGGTGTGGTGTCGGGTACACAGCAGCGCAAGGTTGTCGACGTTGGTCTCGCCGAGGTCTGTGGTCCATTCGCGTAGGTGGTGGGCTTCGCACCAGCTTGGTGGGCGGTCGCAGCCGGGGAACGTGCAGCACTTGTCCCGTAGGCGCAGGTAGCGAACTTGGTCGGGGCTGGCCAATCGCGCTGCCCGGCCGAGGTCGAGGATCGCGCCGTCGGTGCCGAGTACCGCCGGGATGATGCGGGCATCACAGGCCAACCGGCGCACCGTCGCCGGGGTCAGCGGGGTGCCGTGCCCATCCAGCCCGTACCCCCGCCCCGCCCCTCGACCCGCCAACCCCGCTGGCCTGGCCGACCCGGTTGTCCCCGGACTGCCCGTTGACCTGGCCGACCCCGTCGACCCCGCGCTGCACGTCGACCCGGCGCCGCTCGTCGACCCGGCGCCGCTCGTCGACCCGGCGCTGCCCGTCGATGCCTGCACGCCGCACGTGTCCTCCTGGGCGTCGTCCTGGCCGGCGCGCTGAGCGCGGTCCTGGCTGGCGCGCTGGGCGTAATAGGCGCGGACTTTCTCGGCCAGCAGGTCGTGGTCGATGGTGATGATGATCTGGGCCTTGGCCGCTGAGCCCGGTCGGACGTGGCCGCTCAACGTCGGGTCCGTGGCCACGACGCGGGCCATCTCGATGATCGCGTCCAGGTTCCGCTGCTCCGCGGTGCGGGTACCGACCTCGCCCTCCGCGGTGGGGGTCGGCGCGGCCAACGCGTCGAGGGCGGCTTTGAGGGCGGCGTAGTCGTCGTTGGTCATCGCATACCGACCGACCCACATCCCGGTGCCGTCCTTGACCGGGGTGGTGAACCGCCGCTGGCGGTGCAGCTCCTTCTGCTGCTCCTCGAAGTCACCCTCCTCGCCGTAGCTGGCGATCAACGCTTCTTTGAGGCTGCCCAACTGGGACGCGGAGGCACCGGTGGCGGCGTGCGCGATCAACTCACCCGCCGCCGCGTCCCACCAGTCGGTGGGGATCTTGACCGCCAACGTCGACAAATCCGCGCCGAGTCGGGCGCCGACGGCCAGGGAGATCCGACCGTTCCGGACCGCCTCCGTCAACGGCGCCAGCTCGGGCCGGCGGGACTGCTCCCAGCACGTCCGATACGTCCCCGCCACGCCCGCCGTGACCGGCGTCCCCGCCGCGGAGGCCTGCTCCTGCACCCACGCGGTGATCTTTGGACCGATCGGCCGCGGCGACTCATCACTCCCGGCGACCACCCCGCGGGACACGGCCTCGGCCAGCACGGCCGCCGAGGCCCCTTCTGCCAACGCCCGCAGCGCCACCAAGTCCCCGAACAGCCCCGCCAGCTCGACGGTCGGCACCAACGCCAACACGTCCCCCAGCCCGAGCGAGCCGTCTCCCCCGCCGGTCAGGTGTCGCAGACCCGACCCCACCCGACGTACGGCGTCCTCCAACCAGCGCGCCGCCTCGTACGACGACAACCCAGCCACCGGAGCCGGTGCGAAGGTGTCCGTCGAGGTCATAGCCCATTATCTCGAACACCTAACCGACCACGCAAGGAAGCGATGCGCGTTATGTTCGATATTAAATACGGAATCACTCGGCAGACGCCACGAGCGGCGCTGAGCGGCGAACGAATTCAACCCGCATAGAACTGTCACCCAGATCACATGTCGGGTTATGACGACGGCGCGTCGGCGCGTGGGCGCGTGCCGCCGGACCGGACCGCGCGCTGCGCTCGATCGGGGCTGCGACGATGGCTGCATGGACGCGGACGTACTGGTGGTGGGAGCCGGGCTGGCGGGACTGGTCGCCGCGGCGGAGGCGGCGGACGCCGGGCGGCGGGTGCTGCTGATCGACCAGGAGGGCGAGCAGAACCTCGGCGGCCAGGCCTGGTGGAGCCTCGGCGGGCTCTTCCTCATCGACAGCCCCGAACAGCGGCGGATGGGCGTCAGGGACTCCCTGGCGCTGGCGACCCAAGACTGGTTTGGCAGCGCCCAGTTCGACCGCGCCGAGGACTATTGGCCGCGGGCGTGGGCGCAGGCCTACCTCGACTTCGCCGCCGGGGAGAAGCGCGCCTGGCTGCGCCGGATGGGCCACCGGCTCTTCCCGATCGTCGGGTGGGCCGAGCGTGGCGACGGCCGCGCGCAGGGGCACGGCAACTCCGTGCCACGGTTCCACATCACCTGGGGCACCGGGCCCGGAGTCGTTGCGCCCTTCGAGCGAAGGGTCCGCGCGCACGCGCAGACCGGACGGATCCGGTTCGCCTTCCGGCACCGGGTCGACGAGCTGATCGTGCAGGACGGTACGGCGGTCGGGGTGCGCGGCCACCTCCTCGAACCGACCGACGTCCCCCGCGGGGTGCGGTCCAGCCGGGTGACGACCGGTGAGTTCGAGCTGCACGGTCAGGCCGTCATCGTCAGCTCCGGCGGCATCGGCGGCGACCACGACCTGGTCCGCCGGGCCTGGCCGAGCCGCCTGGGAACCCCGCCGCAGCGCATGGTCGCCGGGGTCCCCGCCCACGTCGACGGCCGCCTGCTGATGATCACCCGCGACGCCGGGGCGAACCTCATCAACCCCGACCGGATGTGGCATTACGTCGAGGGCCTGCGCAACTGGGACCCGATCTGGGACAACCACGGCATCCGGATCCTGCCCGGGCCGTCGTCGCTGTGGCTCGACGCAGCGGGGCGGCGCCTGCCCGCGCCGTACTATCCCGGCTTCGACACCCTCGGCACCCTGCGGCACCTGCGCGCCACCGGCTACGACTACTCCTGGTTCGTGCTGACCCAGAAGATCATCGAGAAGGAGTTCGCGCTCTCGGGGTCGGAGCAGAACCCCGACCTGACCGGCAAGGATCTGCGCCTGCTGGCGTCCCGGATCCGACCCGGCGCGCCCGGCCCGGTCGAGGCGTTCAAGCGGCACGGCGCCGATTTCGTCGTCGCCGACGGGCTGCCAGAGCTGGTGACCGGCATGAACCGGCTCGCCGACCCCGGCGTACCGGCCCTGGCCGTCGACGCGCTCCGCGAGCTGATCGAGGCCCGGGACCGCGAGATCGACAACACCTTCGCCAAGGACGCCCAGGTCACGGCCATCCGCGGCGCCCGGAACTACCGCGGCGACCGGCTCATCCGGGTCGCCACCCCGCACCGGCTGCTCGACCCCAAGGCCGGCCCGCTCATCGCGGTCAAGCTGCACGTGCTGTCCCGCAAGACCCTCGGCGGCCTGGAGACGGACCTGTCCGGCCGCTGCCTGCGCCCCGGGGGCGAGGCGTTCCCGGGCCTGTACGCCGCGGGCGAGGTGAGCGGCTTCGGCGGCGGCGGGATGATGGGCTACAACGCGTTGGAGGGCACGTTCCTGGGGGGTTGCCTGTTCTCGGGCCGTACGGCGGGTCGCGCCGCCGCCTCAGCGACGGCGTGACGTTCTGACATTCCGACGGCGTGCCGGCTTCAGGGCACGGCGTGACGGCATGACGGCGTGAGCCGCCCTCACTCCAGCGGCGGGCGCCAGCGCAGGCCCGGGAATCGGGCGAAGCCCCGATCCGTGGTCACCCAGGTCGCGCCGTGTTCGATGGCCAGCGCCGCCAGATAAGCGTCGGGCACCGTGTTGCCGCGAGCGCCCACGTTCCGGCACAGGTCCGTGAAGATCGCCCAGTGCCTCGCGCCCGGCCTGATCGGCACCGCGGCCGGCGCGGCGAGCACGGCCTCGCAGAACTCCACCGCGACCTCCGGCGGAGTGGGCTCGACGTACACCCGGTGGTTCGTCACGATCCGCAGCACGGCCGAAAGGACGAGCTCGCTGACGCCGAACGGTTCGGGGCCCGCCAACGCGCGGGTCAGCCACTCGCGGTGGTCATCGGCTCGGGGGCTTTCCGGCCGGTGAGCGTAGATGAGCGGGTTGACGTCAGCCAGCAGCATGCGGCGTCCCGTCCCGGTCGTCGAGCAGCCTGGCCAGGGCGCCCTTGTCCTCGAGGTCGACGCCCGGGCGGAGCCCGCTCCCGCCGTACCGCGGCAGCGACACGACAGCCGACGTTGGCGCGCGCTCGGTGAAGAGCACCCGCAGGGCGTCGTCCACGACATCGCCGAGGGAGCGACCCTCTCGGATCGCCAGCTCACGCGCCCGACGCAGCAGATCGTCGTTCACATTGATGGTCGTGCGCATGGCCGCATCGTAGCATCAGCGGCCCGCATCATGATGCGCACTGACAGCCTGACCGGCCACGCCCGCCGATCCGTAGGGTGGCGGGCATGCGCATCGCCGCCGAGGGGACGAGCACGCATCCGCTGGCGGTGCTGCCCGCGGCGCTGGTCTCGGCGGCGGCGGTGGTCCTGTTCTGGGCGATGCTCGACGCGCCCGGGTACGCGCTGCTCGCCGCCGGCCTGGTCACGGCCGCCTGGACGGACCGCACGGGCCGCTCCCACCGCCTCACTCACGACCTGGCGCTGATCGTCGTGGCGCTCACCGGGATCAGCTTCATCTCGCTGCACGCCGACGTCTCCCCCGCCGGGATCGCCCGGTTCACGGTGGCGCTGGGGTGGGCCGTGCTTGCGCCGTACCTCATCTCCCGCCACCTCTACCGCGAGCGCTCAATCACCTTCCCCTGGGGCGGCCGCCGCTGGACCCGCCGGCAGTGGACCTACCTGGTGTTCGTCGTCGGCGCGGCGTACCTCATCCTGCCTTTCTACTTCCTCACCTCCGGCGTCTACCGCAACTGGCCCGCCGTCGTCGAGTGGCACGAGATCGCGCGGCTGTTCGTCGGGGTCAACGCGGTCGGCCTGTGGGACGAGCTGTTCTTCATCTGCACGTGTTTCGCGCTGCTGCGCCGGCACTTCAGCCAGGGCGTGGCGAACGTGCTGCAGGCGACGATCTTCGTCTCGTTCCTGTGGGAGCTGGGCTACCAGGCGTGGGGACCGCTGCTCACGATCCCGTTCGCGCTGATCCAGGGGTGGATCTTCGCGTGGACGAAGAACCTGCTGTACGTCGTGACCGTGCACCTCCTCTTCGACGCGATCGTCTTCCTCGTCATCGTGCACGCCCACCATCCGGACGCGCTGCCCATCTTCCCGCTGGTCCCCGGCTGACCCGCTTCGGCGGGCAGTCATCCACCAGAAGGTGCTCGCTCACGAGCAGGTCAGGGTCCACGTGGACCAGGACGCCGGACCCGAGCAACCGCCAGCCCGGATCGTCGTCGAGACGCTCGCTGGCGACGACGACCGATGGGATCGTGCGCAGGTGACCGGAGGCGATCCGGGCCCCCGTCGAGGTGCGTTGGGCCAACGGCGCCCCCGGCGCGCGTTCCAGCAGCCACAGCTCGTGATGCTCCGGATAGCGCAGGGCCCACAGATCGCGCTCCGCGATCAGGACGAAGTTGAGCGATTGCACCGGGAGCTCGCGCACCACCCAGCCGACCGCGCGATGGATGCCGGCGGCGACGTCGCCGGTCGCCCGGATCTCGGCTGTGATCAGCGCGAACAGGCGCTCGCTGTCCGTCTGGCCGGCAAGCGTGGCCACGTCATGACCGAGGCGGGACTCCAGCCGGTCCAGGTCCCCGATCGCGCCGTTGTGGGCGAACAGGCGTCCGTCGCGTTCGAACGGGTGCGTGTTCGCGACGCTGACCGGGGTCCCCGAGGAACGCCGGACGTGCGCGACGAACGTTGTGCTCTCCCGCTCCCGCGCCTCGGCCGCGAACGCCGGGTCCGCGTACGCCGGGAGGGGTTGCTTCTCGACGATCGGCCGGCCGCTGGCGTCGTAGGTGCCCAGCCCCGTCCCATCGGGGTTCCCCACGGACTGCCCCCGCAGATTGTCGGGGGCGTCGAGCAGCCAGAACGTGGCCGTGACCCGTTGGCGCCCGGCGGATAGGCCGAACAGGCGGCACACGTCAGATCCGGAGTGCCCGGGTCACGCAGGCACGGCTCGCCCTGGAACGTCGTACCGAGGGGTCGGTGTTCACGTCCTCGACGGTAGACCCGGATCGGCTAGGGCGTGTCTCCCAATGCTGGTAGCCAGAGGGTGACCGCCCGCAGAACGATGCCCGAGCGATAGGTCAGAGCGAGTTTGTCGTAGCGGGTGGCGATGGCGCGCCACTGCTT
>JAIUNK010000079.1 GCA_020161845.1 Actinomycetota bacterium | reverse complement strand
CGCGCCTGGCTCCACATCATCTGGCACTGCTGGCAAGACCACCAGACCTACGACCCCGCCCAGCACCGCGCACTCCAGCGCGTCCTGGCCACCCAAACCCAGGCGGCTTGACATAGGGCTTCTCATGGGGTCTCCTCCGGGACCGGGCCACCCACCGGCGGCGTCGTACTGCCACGATAACCAGCCCCGTCAGGTGTCTCACCCGGGCCCGTGGGGACGGCGCAGAGCCACTCCCCGACGCTGGACCCCGAGGTGGGCTACAACTGAAACACCCACGTGAGCAGGGTCAGCGTGACCAACGGGATGAGCACGATGGCGACGACATTGAGCCACAGGCCGCCGCGGATCATCTGCCCGGCCGTGACGTAGCCGGAGCCATAGGCGATGGCGTTGGGCGGTGTCGCGACCGGAAGCATGAAAGCGCACGTCGCGGCGAGGGCTACCGGCACGGTGAGCAGGATGGGGTGGGCGTCGAGACCCACAGCCACGCCGCCCGCGATGGGCAGGAAGGTGGCCGCGGTCGCCGTGTTGCTCGTCAGTTCGGTCAGGAAGACGATGCCCGCGGTGAAGGCGATGATCAATACGACCGTCGCCAGCCCTGTCCAACTGGCGACATGCGCGCCGATCCACTTGGTCAGGCCCGACTTCGTGAACTGGGACGACAACGCCAGGCCTCCGCCGAACAGCAGCAGCACGCCCCAGGGCAGGGCCACCGCAGTGTCCCAATCCAGCAGGCGTACGCCGCGCCGAGCGCCCGCCGGGATCAAGAACAGCAGCACGCCGGCGATGATCGCGATACCAGCGTCGCTAACCGGCGGTTTGCTCAGCAACAAGGGCAGGGCCACCCACGCCGCCGCCGCCGCGACGAACACCGCAAGCACCCGCCATTCGCCTCGGGACACGGGACCGAGTTTGGCCAGTTCCGCATCCATCAGCTCTCGCCCCCCGGGGATCTCGGTGATCTCCGGCTTGAACAGAACCTTGGTCAACACGAACCACGCGATCGCGGTGAAAGCGACCGCCAACGGCAGGCCCACCATCATCCATTGCCCGAAACCGATGTCGATGCCCTGATTCTCGCGCAGATAGCCGACCAGCAGCGTGTTGGGTGGGGTGCCGATGATCGTCGCCAGCGAGCCCAGCGATGCCGAATACGCGATGCCCAACATGAGGGCCGTCCCGAATTTGGTGCGCATGATCGCGTGGTGCGTCGAGGGGGTTCCCGCCGCGTCTCCCGCCGTCGGCGGCTCGGTGTCGTGGGCGTCGTCGGCGTCGTCGGCGCGCAGGGCGGTGCCGGCCGGGGTGGCGATCAAGGAACGGTCCGCGACCAGCATCAAGACGGACACGCCGATGGGCAGCATCATGACCGCGGTCGCCGTGTTCGACACCCACATGCTGAGAAAGGCCGTGGCGATCATGAACCCGGCGATCACATGGGTCGCCTTGGTACCCATGACACGAACCGTGAGCAGCGCGATGCGCCGGTGCAGGTTCCAGCGCTGCATGGCGAGCGCGATCAGGAATCCGCCCATGAACAAGAAGATGATGTCCGCGCCGTAGGAGGCTCCTACCTCGCTGACGCTGGTGTGCCGGCCGATCGCGGGGAAGATGATCAACGGTAGGAGCGCCGTCGCGGGGATGGGAATCGCCTCGGTCATCCACCACGCACCCATGAGCACCGCCGTGGCCGCCGTGAGTTTGCCCGGGTGGGAGAGGTCATCCGGGAGGACGACATACATGAGGATCGCCAGCACGAGTCCGACGATGAGGCCGATGCGACGCCGCTGAGTCTGCTGGGTCGACTCGGCCGGAGCGCGTTCGCCGGGTGATTGTTGATCGATCTCCCGGCCCCTCTTCGGGTCGGCCTCTAAACCATGTAAATGCGCACCTGGCAGGGGGTGACTCATCGTTACCTCCGTGGTGTCGGACGCCCCTTTGTGGTTTCGGACGTCATCATGGGTAATGCGGTCGAGTGTGACAGAGATCGCATTGGAGGGAAACCGATCGCGGACGAATCGTGGTCCCGGACAGGGCTCGTCACGCAGCGTGATTCCCTCCGCCGGCATTGTGTGGGACGCGGAGCCGAGATGACCGAGGGCCAGCGGGCGTAGCGTGTGGCGGCCGCGCGAGAATGGCCGGTACGACGGGGGCCGGGGGCGCGCGGCTCCCGGCGTACCGCCTTATCCGCTGCCCGACCCCGCGCCGAACAGGAGCTGACCGCCATGCGCCACCCGCAGCGAGAGCCGATGCCCGGAATGCCGCAGCGCCTGCGGATCTACGAGGTGGGGGTGCGCGACGGCCTGCAGAACGAGCAGGCCACCGTGCCGGTCGAGGTCAAGGCCGAGTTCGTGCGGCGGCTGCTCGCGGCCGGGCTGGAGACCATCGAGGTGACCAGCTTCGTTTCCCCGAAATGGGTGCCGCAGCTCGCCGACGCCGCGGAGCTGATCGAGTTGCTCGGGGCCGACGGGCTGGGTCGTCATCGGCCGGTGCTGACCCCGAACGAGAGGGGCCTGGACCGGGCGCTGGAGCTGGGCGTCAGCGCGGTGGCGATCTTCGGCAGCGCGACCGAGACGTTCAGCCAGAAGAACCTCAACCGGTCGGTGGCGGAGTCGGTGGAGATGTTCCGGCCGGTCGCGACGCGGGCGAAGGAGGCGGGGGCGTGGGTGCGGGCGTACGTGTCGATGTGCTTCGGCGACCCCTGGGAGGGCGACGTGCCGGTCGCGAAGGTCGTGGATTCGGCGCGGCGGTTCATGGAGCTGGGCGCGGATGAGCTGTCGATCGGCGACACGATCGGGGTGGCGACGCCGGGGCACACGGTGGCGTTGTTGGACGGGCTGGTCGCGGCCGGCATCGGGATCGAGCAGATCGCGGTGCACTTCCACGACACCTACGGGCAGGCGCTGGCGAACACGGTGGCGGCGGTGCAGTACGGCGTGCGCACGGTGGACGCCTCGGCCGGCGGGCTCGGCGGCTGCCCCTACGCGAAGTCGGCGACCGGGAATCTGGCCACCGAGGACCTGGTCTGGGCGCTGGAGGGGATGGGCGTCGACACGGGCGTGGACCTGGATGCGCTGGTCGCGACGAGCGCCTGGATGGCCGGGCAGTTGGGGCGGCCCTCGGCGAGTTCGGTGGTGCGCGCCCTCGCGGGCTGAGTGTCTGCCGTCGACGCGGGGCCCTCTACCGCTGCGGCGACAGGGCGATGTCGGTGCTGCCCCTGGTGATGTCGACGGGTGGGCGTGGCTTGTTGTCATAACGCTCGGTGTGATCTGGGTGACAGTTCTATGCGGGTTGAATTCGTGTGCCGCTTAGCGCCGCTCGCGTCGTCTCCCGCGAGATTCCGTGTTTAATATCGCACATAACGGGCATCGCGTGCTTGCGTGATCGGTTAGGTGTTCGAGATAATGGGCTATGAGCTCGACGGACACCTTCGCACCGACTCCGGTGGCTGGGTTGTCGTCGTACGAGGCGACGCGCTGGTTGGAGGACGCGGTACGTCGGGTGGGGTTGGGGCTGCGACACCTGACCGGCGGGGCAGACGGCTCGCTCGGGCTGGGGGACGTGTTGGCGTTGCTGCCGACGGACGATCTGGCGGGGTTGTTCGGGGACTTGGTGGCGCTGCGGGCGTTGGCAGAAGGGGCCTCGGCGGCCGTGCTGGCCGAGGCCGTCGCCCGTGGGGTGGTCGCCGCCTCGGATGATTCGCCGCGGCCGATCG